>JAEWLC010000066.1 GCA_023393475.1 Pseudomonadota bacterium | reverse complement strand
GGTCAGCGCCCGAGGAGGCGCTGGAGCCAGGAGCGGGGCGGGTCGACGAGGCCCGGGGTGGTGCCCGCACCGGGCGCGGCCGGGAGTGGCGGCGGCGGGGGAGGGGCGTCGGCGGCGACGGTGCCGTGCGGGGCGTCGCGCATCGCGTCCTCGAGGTTCGCCAGGGTCTCCACGACGCGGTCGAGGAAGTCGTCGACCTCGGCCTGGTCGTACCCCTCACGGAACTTCGTGGCCTGGAACCGCACGTTCCGCACGTCCTGCGGGGTGACCGCGTCGGGGGCCCGTTCACCCGACTGCGCAGCGCGGAGCGTGCGCGTCACCCGGTCGAGGAAGTCGTCGACCTCCTGCTGGTCGTAGCCCTCGGCGAACTTGGAGGCGGTGAACCTCGTGCTCAGGACGTCGTCGGCGTTCAGCATGACCGGATCGTCCCACTCGTGCGGACGGCGTGCCCGGGCCGCTCCACAGGATCACCCGCCGCGCCTGCGGACTGTGCGGCGATCGTCGGCCATGCTGAGGCCCCCATGACGACGAGGAGGACGGCATGACCCACGACGTCGGCCGCGACGGCCCTCCGCTGTCCGACTACGAGCAGATGCCGCTCGGTCGGCTCGGGCAGCGCATCCGCTCGCTGGACGCCGACAGCGTCGCGGTGCTGCGCCGGTACGAGGAGTCGCAGGGCCACCGCCTGCCGGTCCTCCAGGTGATCGACCACTGGCTGCACGAGCTCGCCGACGGCGCGGAGCCGACGGAGCCGCCCGGTCGCTGAGGTGATGGGGTGGCGGCGCGGTGGGGGCTGGTCGGCGGGAGATGGTCACACCGTCGACCACGTCCGGCCCGGCACACGGCGAGATGTGACCACTCCTGCGGCTATCGCCTGAGCGTCGACGACGGCCCGTTGCCGGCGATGACGGTGCTCGACGCGGCCCGCTAGCCTCCCGTGCATGGAGCCCACCCTGACGCTGCCGGCCGTGTACGACGTGCTCTGGTCGCTCGCGGTGCTGGTGCCTCTCCCGCTCGTCGTCGTCGCGCTGCTGCGGTGGCGCACGGCCGAGCTGCAGCACCCGCTGGCGTGGCTCCTCGCGATCCTGCTGCTGCCCGTGCTCGGCGCGGTGGCGTACCTGGTGACGGCGCCGGGACGTGGGCCGGTGGGCGCGGCGCAGGACACCGGCGGTAGGTGACCCCGCCGCCTGTGCTCCCGTCCCGACGGGCGGCACGACGGGTGCGGGTGCCGAGCGGTGGGCGCGTCGCGATGGCAGAGTCGGGTCGGTGGTGGCCACGCTCCTGACCGTCGGGCACGGCACGCTCACGCAGGAGGAGCTGACGCGCCTGCTGCAGGACGCGGACGTGCGCGAGGTCGTCGACGTCCGGCGCTTCCCCGGCAGCCGTCGCCACCCGCACGTCGCACGCGACGCCCTGGAGGTCTCGCTGCCCGCGGCCGGTATCGCCTACCGGTGGGAGCCGCGGCTGGGCGGGCGCCGCTCGCAGAAGGCCGACGTGGAGACCGACCCGTGGTGGCAGGTGGCCGCGTTCCGTGCGTACGCGGCGTACGCGCGGGGTGAGGAGTTCCGCGAGGCGCTCGCGGGGCTGCTCGACGACGCGCAGGCGCCGGGCGTCGTCGTGATGTGCAGCGAGTCCGTGTGGTGGCGGTGCCACCGGCGGATCATCAGCGACGTCGCCGTGCTGCTGCACGGGGCGACCGTGCGGCACCTCATGCACGACGGGCGTCTCACGGACCACCCGCCGGCGGCCGGTGCGCGTGTGACCCCGGAGGGGGTCGTGTACGACGGGCGGTAGCCGTCGGGCGCGTCCGCTCGCGGTAGCGCGTCACAGGAGCCCGGCCAGCCGGTACAGGACGAGCGAGCCCGCGACCGCGACGTTCAGGCTCGCCCCGCTGCCGACCATGGGGATCTCGACGGCCACGTCGAGCAGGTCCAGCGCCTCCGCCGGGATGCCGGTCTGCTCGTGGCCGAGCACCATGACGGTGCGCTGCCGCGCGGCGGGCAGGTCGGCGACCCGGACGGACTCCTCGGCGAGCTCGACACCGACCACCACCGACCCACGGTCGCGCTGCTTCTCCAACCAGCGGGTGGGGTTGCCCGTCCAGTGCACGCACGCGCGGTGCCGCAGGGTGTTGCCCCGCTCGAGCGCCTCCGGCACCCAGGGCAGGCGCGGCACGGCGAGACACGCGCCGACGGCGTCGCACGTGCGGAGCAACGTGCCGAGGTTGACGCCGTGCAGCGGCCACAGGGGCGCGGCGACGAGGTGGTCCCAGCAGGAGTGGGGGCCGCGGCGTCGTTCCTGCCGCAGGTCACGAGGGGTGCGTACCCGCACCTGCGGGCGGCTCACCGGCGGATGAGGGAAGTCCCTCCGTGCTCGATCGTCATGATGAGGCGTGCTTCGCGGCGCACGCGGGCCATCGTCGAGAGGTCACATCCTCGCATTCCGCGCCGCGATGCACCATGGAGTAGCCGCGTCGGAGTCCGGTGGCGAGGGCAGGTGTTCCCGGTGGTGAGCGTCTGCGCGTGTCGCCGCCCGGCAGCCCCGACGGCGACCGGGCGGACTCCTGGCGTGTCCCCGAGTCGCATCCCGGTACGCTTGAGCGGCGCCGGACGGGTCCTCGTGACCCTGCCGGCGCCGCGCGGGGCTGAGGAGAACACCTGCGGTCGTACCGGTCGAGGCCTTCGACGGGTTGCCGGCCAGGTTCTCGCAGGCCCCTCGCGCCTGTAGCTCAGGGGATAGAGCACCGCTCTCCTAAAGCGGGTGTCGGCAGTTCGAATCTGCCCAGGCGCACAGTGATGT
>JAEWLC010000005.1 GCA_023393475.1 Pseudomonadota bacterium | reverse complement strand
TGAGTTGGACCTGTGGGATCCAAGGAGCATGCCCCCATCGCTCCTCTCACCACATTACTGTGGCGGAGCCTGGATGGGTGGTTGGTTGTCGGTCCCACAAACCCGCCACGGCACGACTGCCATGGCTTCCGATATCCCCACACCGTTCGTTCGTCGCGAACGCCGCCCAGTGCGAGGACGGGAGGAGGATAAGGGTGGTCGGAGGGTGGGGGGATAAGTTACGCGGGCGCCTAGGGTCAGGTGCTGAGTCCGGCGTCTTTCCGCAGTGCGCCGAGCAGGTATTTCAGCCCGGCCACGTTCTGGTTGGCCTCGATGCGCGGCACCATGGCCTCGGCCGAAATCGAGATGCTCTCGCTCAGCGACTCGAGTGCCGAGACGATCTGGAACAGGTCGCGCCTGAGGTCGTGACCCGGCGGCAAGTTATCGATCAGGCGGTCGGCGAGGTCGAGGGCGGCGACAATGTCCTGCCGCGTGCGATCGGCTTCGCTCAGCAGCGCATCGGTGGCGAAGGCGCGGCCGCGGGCAGCGGAGCGGTAGCCATCGGCCATCACGTTCCAATGCGAAACGAGGCCCTGCCACCTGGCGATGTGGTGCCGCGCCTCCGTCTCGTCCTGGCTTCCCCTGGCAATCATCGGCGGCACTCCCGTATCAACATCGGGAGATGAACGGGCACGGCCCGGCGTCGGTTGCATCTTGCCATCGCCGCAATCGCGCGCCATACACCGCTCGGGAGGTTGGTGCGGACGTGTTCCTCGCCAACCGGGTCAGGACCGGAAGGTAGCAGCCCCAACGAGACCTTCACGGGTCGTTGCCAGCCTCCTACTTCCCCACATGAATCTGGTTTGGCTCCGGTCTTTGATCGGATGAGGTTTTGCGATCCGCGCCGCCGGTCGCTATATGCTGTCCATGGCTGACGGAATGTTCCCTGACGACCCGCCTGCGCACGCCGCGCCCCCGGCGGCGTCGCCCTATCTCGTGCTCGCCCGGAAGTACCGGCCGCTGAGCTTTGCCTCGCTGATCGGCCAGGACGCGATGGTGCAGACGCTGCGCAACGCGTTCAAATCCGGCCGCATCCACCACGCCTTCATCCTCACCGGCGTCCGTGGCGTGGGCAAGACCACCACCGCCCGCATCCTCGCCCGCGCCTTCAACTACGAGGACGAGAACGGCCGCCGCCCGACGCTCGATTTCGAGAAGGAAGGTATCCACGACCGCGCCATCATCGAAGGCCGCCATGTCGATGTGATCGAGATGGACGCGGCGTCGAACACCGGCATCAACGACATCCGCGAGATCATCGACTCGGTGAAGTACGGGCCGGTCTCGGCGCCCTACAAGGTCTACATCATCGACGAGGTGCACATGCTCTCGACGGCGGCCTTCAACGGGTTGCTGAAGACGCTCGAAGAGCCGCCGCCCTATGTGAAGTTCATCTTCGCCACCACCGAGATCCGCAAGGTTCCGGTGACGATCCTTTCCCGCTGCATGCGCTTCGACCTGCGCCGCGTGCCGCCCGATATCATGAACGCGCACCTCGTCGACCTGCTCGGCCGCGAGGGCATCGACTACGAGCCCGAGGCGCTGTCGATGATCGTTCGCGCCGGCGAGGGCAGCGTGCGCGACAACCAGTCGCTGCTTGACCAGGCCATCAGCCATGGCGACGGCAAGGTGACGGCGGCGACGGTGAAGGCGATGCTCGGCCTCGGCGACCGGGCGAGGACGATCGACTTGTTCGAGGCGCTGATGGCCGGCCGGATCGCCGATGCGCTCACCAACCTGCGCGAACTCTACGATGCCGGCGCCGACCCGCAGACGATCATCGCCGACCTCTGCGATTTCACCCACCTCGTGACCCGCATCAAGGTCGTGCCCGCTGCCGCCGACGATGTGTCGCTGACGCCGGACGAGCGCAGTCGCGGCGCCCAGCTGGCCCAGAAGCTCGGCATGCGCGCGCTAAGCCGTTCGTGGCAGATCCTGTTCAAAGGCTATGACGAGGTCCAGCAGGCGGGCAATGGCCTCCAGGCAGCGGAAATGGTGCTGGTGCGCCTCGCCTATGCCGCCGACCTGCCGACGCCGGACGAATTGATCGCCAAGCTGGCCAACCAGCCGATCCCCAGCACGCCGCAGACCGCGCCTGTGGCGCGCGGTCCCAGCGGTGGCGGCGGTCCCTCGGCAGCGCGACAGCTGCAGCCCCATGTGGCGCCGCAGTTCGAAACCGCGCCGGCGGCGGCTCCCATGCCTGTCGTAACGCAACCGGCGCCGCAGGCCTTCGCCAATCCGCGCAGCTACGCCGAGATCGTCGCGCTGGCCGGCGAGAAGCGCGACGTGATCGTCAAGATCGCCCTCGAGCAATCGCTGCGGCCGGTGTCGATCGGCGACGGCCGGCTCGAGGTGGCGCTGGTGGAGAACGCCGACCCCGGCATCATCCAGACCCTGTCGGCCCGGCTGAAGCTGTGGACTGGCAAGCAGTGGATGATCACGCTCAAGACCGATGCCCAGCACGTGCCCACCATGCGCGAGCAGCGCGATGAGCGGCACGAAGCGGTTCGGCAGGAAGCACATCAGGATCCGCTGGTGCAGGCCATCCTCGACACATTTCCCGGCTCGACCGTGCGCGTCACCGTCAAGCAGGAGCAGGTGCCCATCGAGGCCTACGCGGACATGATGAACCGCGACAACGACGAAGACGACGAGGACGACGCATGAAAGACCTGATGAACATGATGAAGGCCGCCCAGGAGATGAAGGGGCGGATGGAAGAGTTTCAGTCAAAGGTCGCCGACCTGACCGCAGAAGGCCGCTCCGGCGGCGGGCTGGTCGTCGTCACGCTGAACGGCAAGGGCGAGCTGAAGGGGCTGAAGATCGACCCCAGCCTCGTTTCCGATGATGTCTCCGTGCTCGAGGACCTGATCATTGCCGCGCACAACGATGCCAAGGGCAAGGTCGAGTACGAAATGAACGCCAAGATGCAGGAAATGACCGCTGGCCTGCCGATCCCGCCCGGCATGAAGTTCCCGTTCTGAGGCGCGCTTGTCCAACGGCGGTCCCGAGATTGAACAGCTGATCCAGCTCCTGGCGCGCCTGCCGGGGCTCGGGCCGCGCTCGGCACGGCGCGCTGTGCTGCAGCTGATCAAGAAGAAGGAACAGCTGATGATTCCGCTCTCGGCCGCGCTGGATCGCGCCGTCGAAGCGGTGGTCGTGTGCGAGACCTGCGGCAATATCGATACGCGCTCGCCCTGCCACATCTGCGCCGATCCGCGCCGCGCCGGCGGCATCCTGATCGTCGTCGAGGATGTCGCCGACCTCTGGGCTCTCGAGCGGGCCGGGGTGGGGGCGGTAAAATACCATGTGTTGGGTGGCGTGCTGTCGCCGCTCGACGGCGTCGGTCCGGATGACCTGTCGATCGACGCCCTGCTGCGCCGCGCGCCGGAATTCTCGGAAATCGTGCTCGCGGTGAACGCCACCGTCGAGGGACAGACCACGGCGCACTACATCACCGACCGGCTGTCGCCGAGCGGCGTGAAGATCACCCGCCTGGCCCACGGCGTGCCCGTCGGCGGCGAACTCGACTATCTCGATGAGGGCACGCTGAGCCAGGCGCTGAAAGCACGTACCGCGCTCTAGCTAGCTCTTGCTGAAGGCGTTTGCCTTCTAGCTCTCCGTGCGGTCGAAGCCGTCGATCCACTGGCTCTTGTCGACCGAGTCGTCGTCGGCCGGGTCCTCGCCGAACGAGGCGTCGTCGGCCTCTTCGATAGCTTCGAGCTCGTCGGAATCGGGTGACAGGGTTTCCCGATGGGCGCCGGCATCGTGGTCGACCGAGGTCGGGTCCATGCCTTCGCCGCGGAGCTTCTGCAGCCGGTTGATGGCATCATCGATGAAGCGGACGAGATCGAGCGGATCTTCGTCGCCGTAGTCGGGCGCCTCGAGGTCGGCGATGTTCTGCCGCATCTCGTTGAGCCGGGCCAGACGCTCCTCGATAGGCCAGTCATCGCTGTAGAGCAGCTCCTCGACCTCCGCCTGGCTGACCGGCTGGGCCATCCCTGGCGTGTCGCCGTCATTGCCGATGGGCATGTCCTGCCCAACCAGATCGCGGAAACCCGAACTCATCGCATCCTCCCCGTGTGAATTGCATCCACAACGCAGAGTACGGCCAGATCGATCCGGCAGCCGGTAGTGAACCGTAGGTTATTCCACGGCGAGGCGCTGGGTATCCGGCCGCGTCTCGTCGAACTCCATCGCCTCGATCCGCTCGCCGCGGCGCATGACCTTGCTGGAAGAGGTCACGATGTCGCCGATGTCGTTGCTGGCCTGGGTGAAATGGGTCTGCAGCTTCCGCACCCGCTCGTCGAGCCGGCCGACATCAGCGAGCAGCGCCCGCACTTCGGTCTGGATGCGATAGGCTTCCTCGCGCATGCGGACGTCGCGCATCAGCGCCTGCACCACCTGGATCGACAGCATCAGGATCGACGGCGAGACGATGACGACCCGGGCTTTCAAGGCACGCTGGACGACGTCCTCGAAATGCTCGTGGAGGTCTGCGAAGATCGATTCCGACGGCACGAACAGGAACGCCGTGTCCGCGGTCTCGCCGGCGATCAGGTATTTTTCCGAGATCGCCTTGATGTGGACGCCCATGTCGTTGCGGAAACCCGAGGCCGCAAAGCGCGGGTCCTCGCCCTCGCCGGCCGAGGTGAAGCGTTGCCAGCTCTCGAGCGGGAACTTGGCGTCAATCACCAGCGCGGGAGCATTGTTGGGCATGTAAACCAGCGCGTCCGGCCGGCTGCCGTTGGAGAGCGTGGCCTGGAAAGCGAAGGCAGTGGGAGCCAGCCCGTCGCCAAGGATGGCTTCCATCCGGCCCTGGCCGAAGGCGCCGCGGGTCTGCTTGTTGGCGAGGATCGACTGCAGCGAGACCACATTCTGGCTCAGTTGCGCGATGTTGGACTGCGCCCGGTCGATGACGGCGAGCCGCTCCTGCAGCCGCGCAAGGCTCTCGTTGGTCTTGGTGTTGCTCTCCGTCATGGCAGCGCCGATGCGCTGGCCCTGGCTGTCGAGCCGCTCGTTGACGAGGCGCGCGAGGTCCGACGTGCGCGAGCCGAAAATCTCCGACATCGTCTGCATGCGGCCGGTCATCTCGGACTGGATGCGGATCATGTCGGCCAGATGGCGCTCGTTCTCCGCCGATTTCTGCCGCAGGATCGCGGCCTCCTCGGCCCTGAGGCGCGACTGGCGGATTGCGACCACCAGCAGGGAAACGAGCAGCACGACGAACAGCCCCGCCGCTGCGAACGCTGCCGCTTCGAGCGTGACCGGGAAGTCGGCGACGGTGAACAGGATGCGGTCCATCGCAGGAGACTACACGATTCGGCGGCAATGTTCTCGCATTGTTCCTGCCGGCGCCGCTTATCGTTCAGAAGGTGTAAACGGGCGGGCCGTTGACCCGCGGGCCGGAAATACCATATTCAGCGGCATCCCCCGATTGAGGACCGAACCTTCATGGCCAAGCGCCCTATCCTTATCCTGCCCGACGAGCGCCTGCGCGCCATTGCGGAGCCGATCGCCCAGGTCGACGATGAGGTGAAGCAGCTCGCCAAGGACATGCTCGAGACCATGTACGACGCGCCCGGCATCGGCCTCGCCGCGCCGCAGATCGGCGAGTTGCGCCGTATCGTCGTGATGGACCTCGCCCCCGAAGGCGAGACGCCCGACCCGATCGTGATGGTGAACCCGGAAATCCTGAAATATTCGGATGAGACCGTCGTCACCGAGGAAGGGTGCCTGTCGATTCCCGAGCTCTACTACGACGTCGAGCGCCCGGCTGAAGTCACGGTGCGCTACACCGATCTCGACGGCAAGACCGTAGAGCGCGACGCCAAGGATCGCCTCGCCATCTGCATCCAGCACGAGCTGGATCACCTCGATGGCGTTCTCTATATCGACTACCTGAGCCGGCTGAAGCGCGACCGCGTGCTGAAGAAGTTCCAGAAGGCCGAGCGGCTGAGCAAGAAGGCGAGCTAAGCCGTCTCAATCGCGATGTCATTCCGGCGCCGGCCGGAATCCATCTTGAGGTGGCGCCGCATACATCCAGAGGTTATGGGACCATCCCAGGATGGACCCCGGCCTTCGCCGGGGTGACCCGGTGCAGGACAGCCAACCTATGCGCATCATCTTCATGGGTACCCCCGAGTTCGCGGTGCCCACCCTCACCGAGATTGTCTCCTCCGGCCACGAGGTCGTTGCCATCTATACGCGTGCGCCAAAACCGGCCGGGCGTGGACAGGCCGAGCGCAAGTCGCCCGTACACGAGGCGGCCGAGGGGTTCGGCATTCCCGTCTTCACACCGCGTTCGCTGAAGCAGGCGCCCGAGCAGGAGGCGTTCGCCGCGCTCGACGCCGACCTCGCGGTTGTGGTCGCCTACGGGCTGCTGCTCCCCAAGCCCATCCTCGAGGCGCCGCGGCTCGGCTGCCTCAACCTGCATGGCTCACTCCTGCCGCGTTGGCGAGGCGCCGCGCCGATCCAGCGCGCGGTGATGGCGGGCGACAAGCGCACCGGCGTCATGGTGATGCAGATGGACGAGGGGCTCGATACGGGCCCTGTCGGCCTTGTCGAGGAGATGCCGATTGGCCCCGATATGACCTCGGGCGAACTGCACGACAAGATGATGCTGGTCGGCGCCGACCTGATGGGCCGTGCCCTTGCCGCGCTCGACCGGGGCAGCCTGCATTTCACGCCTCAGACCGAGGATGGGGCGACCTATGCTTCCAAGATCGACAAGGCCGAGGCGCGCATCGACTGGACCAAGCCTGCCGCCGAGGTCCACAACCTGATCCGCGGGCTGTCGCCTTTCCCGGGCGCCTGGTTCGAAATGACGCTCAACGGCACGCCCACCCGCATCAAGGCGCTGCGCTCGACCCTGGTCAGCGGCAGCGGCCCGGCTGGAACCATCCTCCCCGAACTGACCGTCGCCTGCGGCAGCGGCGCCGTCCGGCTCGTCACCGTGCAGCGCGAGGGCAAGGGCGCGATGGACGCCGCGACCTTCCTGCGCGGGGCAGGAAACCTGCCCGAGCGGGCCGGCTGATGCATCGCTACCGCTTGACCATCGAATATGACGGCCGGCCCTTCTGCGGCTGGCAGCGGCAGGCGGGTGATCTTTCGGTGCAGCAGGTGCTGGAGGAAGCGATCGAACGCTTTTCCGGCGAGGCCGCCGTGACCCAGGCGGCCGGGCGCACCGACGCGGGCGTCCATGCGCTGGGGCAGGTGGTGCATTTCGATCTCGAGCGGGAGTGGGATCCGTTCAAGGTGCGCGAAGCGCTGAACTTCCACACCAAGCCGCATCCGGTGGCGATTCTCACTGCCGACCGCGTCGGCGAAGAGTTCGAGGCCCGCTTCTCGGCCATTGCCCGGCACTACGAGTACCGCATCCTCAACCGTCGCGCCCGCCCGGCGCTCGACGGCGGCAAGGTCTGGCACGTGCCCAAGCCGCTGGATGCCGATGCGATGCATGCTGCGGCGCAGTTGATCCTCGGCAAGCACGACTTCACCACTTTCCGCGCCTCCGAGTGCCAGGCCAAGTCGCCCGACCGCACCCTCGACATCTTCGACGTGCGGCGCGAGGCCGAAGTGATCGTCGTCACCGCCAAGGCGCGCAGCTTCCTCCACAGCCAGGTGCGCTCGATGGTAGGTTCTCTGAAGCTGGTGGGCGAGGGCAAGTGGACCCCGCGCGATTTCCGCGCCGCGCTCGACGCACGCGATCGCTCGCGCTGCGGCCCGCTGGCACCGCCCGACGGGCTCTATCTGACCCGGGTCGACTACTAGCGGTTGGCCGCCGCGGCGATTTCCGCCATCTGCTCGGGCGAAAGAGGGAAGATCAGCACCAGCAGCAGTACGGCCGCGATCAGGCCGACGGCCTGCGCGATAATCAGCAGCACGATCTGCATGGCCCGCAGCGTCATGATCAGCCGCGCGATATTTATCGACACCACCACCCCGATGACGAGGAACAGGATGCCGAGGAAGCTGAGGCCCAGCAGCACCGTCACCAGCATCACCAGCGACAGGATGGCATTGGCCCAGTTGATCGTCACGACGAAGGGCACGAACGCATCCCGGCGGCCGATCTGGCGCAGGTAGATCGCCGAGGTCCCCAGCACCGCCGCATAGATGAGGGCCGTCTGGACCAGCGAGGTGAAGATGTGCCCGGCGCCCAGTGCCGCCGTCGCCACCAGCTCGAGCGCCGTGACGGCGAGCACGGCGATGAAGCTAGTGACCAGCCCGGCGTCAGTGAAGTTGTAGAAGCGCGAGGCGCCCCGGTCGCCGGTGATCAGCGCCAGCAGGCCCTGCACCGCCGAGCGCGTCTCTTCGATGATGGTCGTGTTCGACTCAGGCACTAAACGATCCCTTGCCCGCCGGTGGTCAGCATGTAGAGCCCGAAGGGGATGGCGGCAAGCAGCACAATGCAAAGAATGGCAAACGCCAAGGAAACGCCGAAGCTGAGCTTTCCGACTGTCCGCGCCGCCCGGAAGAACATGAAACCCCGCACCCCGAGCAACGCCAGGGCCCCGGCATCGCTTTGGGCATAGACCAGCGGCAGGGACAGCACCTGCACGATGCCGAGGGCATAGACGCTCGGGACCGCGACGGCCAGCGGATCGGCCCGCATCAGCCGCGCCGTGCCCCAGGCGGCGAGGGTGATGGAGAACATCAGGATCAGGTTGAACATCAGGCTGATAGCGACCTGCATCCAGCTCGGCGCGTAGCCGGCGGCAAGGCCGAGCGCCGCGACGCCGAGGAGAACGCTGACGACGTAGAAACCCATCGCATTGACGAGGCTGCCGCGGCTGAGGTTGAACTTGCTGGCCGCATTGGGCTGGGCAGTCAGCAGGTCGAGCCAGCCGATGACGGCGCGCCACAGCTCGCCGAAGGCATTCACGCGAGGTAGTCCGTGATGAACTGCGCGTAGAGCGACGTGAGCTCCTCGAGGTCGCCGAGCCGGATGTTCTCGTCCACCTTGTGCATGGTCGGGCCGGGGAGGCCGAACTCCACCACCGGGCAGTAGTCGGCGATGAAGCGCGCGTCCGACGTGCCGCCACCTGTCGAAAGCTCCGGCGGGATGCCGGTACGGCGGGCGATGGTCTCGATCAGGGTTTCGACGCCGCCGCCGAGATCCGAGAGGAACGAGCGCGACGGGCGTCCGGCGACGGTGAACTCGACGACGCAGTCGCGCTTGTCCTGGTTGGCGATGACGTCTTCGATCGCCGCAACCAGCGTCTCCGGCGTCCAGCGGTCGTTGTAGCGCACGTTGAAGCGCAGCAGCGCCGAGGCCGGGATCACGTTGGTCGTGGTATTGCCGACATCGGCCGAGGTGAATTCGAGGTTCGAGGGCGGAAAGTGCTCGGTGCCGTCGTCGAGCTTGCCCGACAGCGCCAGCAGCAGCGTCGCCGCGACCGGCAGTGGATTGTTGGCCTTGTCCGGATAGGCGACATGGCCCTGCGTGCCGGTGACCCGGATCTGGCCGTTGAGCGAACCGCGCCGTCCAACCTTGATCGAGTCGCCGACGCGCGCCGTGGCGCTCGGCTCGCCGACAATGGCGAAATCGAAGCGGTGCCCCTGGGCCGCCGCCCAGGCCATCAGCTTGTCGGTGCCGTTGACCGAGTCCGCTTCCTCGTCATTGGTGATGGCGAGCGAGATCGTGCCGACCTCGGGAACTCGGGAGATGGCAGCGACGAAGGCCGCGATGCCGGACTTCATGTCGGCGGCGCCCCGGCCATAGATCGTGCCGTCGACAATCTCGGCCCCGAAGGGCGGGTGCGTCCAGGCAGCGGTGTCGCCCGGCGTCACCACGTCGGTGTGGCCGGCAAACAGCAGGTGCTTGCCGCCCGTACCGCGCGTCGCAAAGAGGTTGTCGACCGGATACGAGCCGTCCCCCTCGAACCGCACCCGCTGGCAGGTGAAGCCGAGCGGCACCAGAGCTGCCTCGAGCACGTCGAATGCGCCGTGCAGTTCCGGCGTAACCGAAGGTTCGCGGATCAGGTCGGCGAGAAGCTGGACGGGATCGACCACGTCAGTCCCTGAGCAGTTCGTTGATGCCGGTCTTCGAGCGCGTCTGCGCGTCGACGGTCTTGACGATCACCGCGCAGTAGAGGCTCGGACCCGGCTGGCCATTCGGCAGCGGCTTGCCCGGCAGGTTGCCCGAAACGACGACCGAATAGGGCGGCACGCGGCCGATATGGATCTCGCCGGTGGCGCGGTCGATGATTTTGGTCGAGGCGCCGATATAGACGCCCATCGACAGCACCGAGCCCTCGCCGACCACGACGCCCTCGACGACCTCCGAGCGCGCGCCGATGAAGCAGTTGTCCTCGATGATGGTGGGGCCGGCCTGCATCGGCTCCAGCACGCCGCCGATGCCGACGCCCCCCGAGAGGTGGACGTTCTTGCCGATCTGCGCGCAGGAACCAACGGTCGCCCAGCCATCGACCATCGAGTTGTCGTCGACGAAGGCGCCGATATTGACGAAGCTCGGCATCAGTATCACGCCCTTGCCGATATGGGCGCCCTGCCGGACGATCGAACCTGGCACTGCGCGGAAGCCGGCTTCGCGGAAGCGGTTCTCGCCCCAGCCCTCGAACTTCGACGGAACCTTGTCCCACCAGGTGGTGCCGCCCGGACCCTGGATCACGGTATTGTCGTTGAGGCGGAAGCTGAGCAGCACCGCCTTCTTCAGCCACTGGTTGACCGTCCACTCGGTCGGCGCCTGGCGCTCGGCGACGCGGGCCTTGCCCGAGTCGAGCAGCTGCAGCGCCTCGTTCACCGCCTCGCGCACGGCCCCCGTCGTGCCCGTGTTGATATCGGCGCGCGCCTCCCAGGCGGCATCGATGGTCTGGGCGAGATCGGCATGGGACATGGACTGGCTTCCTGCGGGATAGTAAGGCGCGCGGACATTATCCCGCTCGCTTGGCCTGTCAACGATCCTTAACCCGGCGCGGCGCAAGCTTGGGGGCAGTTTTCGGAGACTTGAAATGGCCAGACGCGCCGACACCCCGCTTCGCACCTCGGAAGAGGACCTGGATGCGGCAAAACGCGCACCGTCGACGCCGCAGACCGAAGGCGCGGCCTTCCGCCTTGCCTATTCCGACGAAGAGTTCATGACCAGCGAGGACACGCGCGGCGTCCGTTTCCAGCTGGAATACCTCAAGACCGAGTTCCGCCTGCGCGAGCACGGCATCCGTTCGACTGTAGTGCTGTTCGGCGGCGCCCGTATCCCCGAGCCGGGCAAGCCCGCCTGGGCGGCGCGCAACGAAGTGCAGAAGACCAACCTCGAGGCCGCCTCGCGCTACTATGAGGAGGCCCGCCGTTTCGCCCAGTATGCCTCGCTGACCTCGAAGGCCCTCGACTATCGCGACTATGTGGTGGTCACGGGGGGCGGTCCGGGCGTGATGGAGGCGGGCAACCGCGGCGCCGACGATGTCGATGCGCCCTCTATCGGGCTCAACATCGTGCTGCCGCACGAGCAGACGCCCAACGCCTACATCACCCCCGACCTCTGCTTCAATTTCCACTACTTCGCGACCCGCAAGATCCACTTCCTTCTGCGCGCCCGCGCCGTTGCCATCTTCCCCGGCGGCTTCGGTACGCTGGATGAGTTCTTCGAGACACTGACCCTGATCCAGACCGGCCGCATGGAGCGCGTGCCGCTCCTGCTGTTCGGCAAGGAGTTCTGGGCCAAGGTCATCAACTTCGAAGCGCTGGCCGAGGCCGGAACGATCGCGCCTGACGATCCGTACCTGTTCACGGTCGTGGATAGCGCGGAGGAGGGCTGGGACGTCGTCCGAGCCCACTACAACCTGCCGGAACTGACCTGAAGGCACGCTGGCTGCGTTCGCCCTAGAAGTGGGCGAACCGCTGCTCGACCTTCTGCGCGAACCGCTCCCGCGCCTCGGGCGAGATGTCGTAGACGGAGTGCTGCGCGAGATACAGGTGCTTCACGCCGAGACCGCCGCAGGTGGCCTTCAACCCGCGCAGGAGCACCTTTCGCGCCGGATCCTGCATCAGCAGTTTGTTGTAGAACCACGGCGCGCCGCAGGTGGTGACCACGCCCATCCGGGTGAGGTTCTTGAGCGCCGGCCTTATGAGACCCCCGTCCGGCGGCTGTTCGAAGGCGACGCCCGGGCGCCAGACGCGATCGAAATAGCCCTTGAGGATCGCCGGCATGCCCAGCCACCAGGTGGGAAAGCAGAATATGCAGGCGTCGGCCCATTTCAGCGCGTCGATATAGACCTTCAGGGCCTCTGGCGGCGGCGCCGGCGGCTCGTCGTGTCCGCGCCACTCCTCCTCCCCCATCGTCGGGTCGAACTTCAAGGCATAGAGGTCGAAGTCGATGACCTCGTCGCCCCTGGCGTGGAGCGTGCGGAGAAGCCGCTGGTGCAGCGACGCCTGGTAGCTGTCGGCTGCCGGATGCGCATAGACGACGTTGACCTTCATGGCGAGCGGCCCCCCTGCGCCCATCCGGTTATGGCAGTTTGCGCAGGAACTCCGCGAGGTCGGCAGTCACGTGGTGCACATGCTCGCCGCCGGTGCGCTCGAGTTCCCAGGCCTCGACCTGGTCATGCGTGAATGCCTCCGAAGCGACCACCTGCACCGTGGTCATCCCAGTATCGTGCGGGACTTTCAGGTTCTTCTCGAGATCGTCGAACATCGCAGCGCGGCGGGCATCGATGCCGTGCTTGGCGAAGAACACGCCGTAGGCCTCGGGCAGCGGCTTGGGCTTGTAGCTCATGGCGCGGATATCGAAGATGTCCTCGAACAGGTCATCGGCATTACCGAGCCGGCGCAGTACCGAGCGGGCGTGACCGACATCGCCGTTGGTGAGGATGAACTTTCGACCGGGCAGGGCGCGGATCGCCGAGACGAGGCCCGGATGGGCCGCGACCGGTGAATAGTCGATCGCGTGGACAGTGTTGAGGAAGTGGTCGGGGTCGACCTGGTGCCGCTGCATCAGCCCATTCAGCGTCGTGCCGTAGTCGCGGTAGTACGCCTTCTGCAGCGCGCGGGCATCGGCATAGGGCAACTGCGTGACATTGACCATGTAGTCGGAGATCAAGAGGTCGATCTGCGCGAACAGGTTGCACTCGCGCGGGTAGAGCGTGTTGTCGAGGTCGAATACCCAGTCGGTGACATGGGAGAGCGACCGGATACTGGTCAAATCATTCATGGCGCTACTATGCCAGACATCCCGCGACGGTTACACGTGGGATTTAGCGCGGCGCCCGGCTGCCAGCCAAGGTTTGTACTAATGACGGCCCACTTTCACGTGCCTCAATCCAAGGCTGACGCCGATCCGCGTCGCTGGATCGCCCTGGCGGTACTGCTGCTCGCGAGCTTCATGAACCTGATCGACGTGACGATCGTCAACGTCGCGCTCCCCAGCCTCCAGCAGAACCTCGGCGCCGACTCGACCCATATCGAATGGGTGATCGCTGCCTACGTCCTGAGTTTTGCCCTCGGCCTGCTGCCGTTCGGGCGGCTCGGCGACATCGTGGGCCGCACCCGCATGTTCCTCATCGGCGTCGCCGCCTTCACGCTTGCCTCCGCCTTTTGCGGCCTCGCGCCTTCGATCGAGTGGCTGATCTTTGCCCGTGTGCTGCAGGGGCTTGCCGGCGCGGCGATGACCCCGCAGGTGCTGGCAATCGCGCAGGTGACGTTTCCGCCCGAGGAGAAGGGCCAGGCCTTCTCGCTGTTCGGCCTCAGCGCGGGTCTAGCCGCCGTCACCGGCCCCATCGTCGGGGGCCTTCTGATCGGGGCGAACATCTTTGGCCTCGACTGGCGGCCGATCTTCCTCGTCAACATTCCCTTCGGCATCCTCGCCGTGGTCGCCGGGTGGTACCTGATCCCGCGCACCCCCGGCCATCCGGGGTTGAGGAATGACTTCGTCGGCATCGCGCTGTTCGGTGCCGCGGTGGTGGCGATCGTCTTTCCGCTGGTCGAAGGACACTCGCTCGGCTGGCCGACGTGGCTCTGGGGCCTTATCGCCCTCGGCCTGATCCTCACCGGGATCTTCGTCATCTGGCAGCGCCACCGCGCCCGCGCGGATGAACCGCAACTGCTCAACTTCAGCCTGATCAGCAACCCGAATTACCTGCTGGGCCTCCTCATCACCACCGTCTTCGCCTCGGGCGTGCCGGCCATGTTCATGGTCATCTCGCTGATGCTGCAATCGGGCTACGGCTTCACGCCGCTGGAATCGGGGCTGGTGAATACGCCGTTCTCGGTCGGCGTGCTGGCGGTGTCGCTGTTCATCGGCCGGCTGGGCCAGCGCTTCCTGCGTACCCGCCTCGCCCTCGGCGCGGCGATCCTTGCCGTGGGTATCACCTGGCTCGATCTCACCATTCGTGGGCTCGGGGCCGAAATCACCCACATGCAGTTCATTCCCCCGCTGTTTCTGTCGGGACTGGGCCTCGGCATGGGCTTTTCGGGCCTGTTCCAGTCGGTGCTGGCCGGCGTGCCGCCGCGCGATGCCGGCGCCGGTTCGGGGGCGCTGCAGGCGTTCCAGCAGATCGGCGGCGCCCTCGGCATTGCGCTGGTGGGTGAGATCTTCTTCACCCGGCTGGCGGCGAATTTCGCGGCCGGTGACGTGCCCCACGTCGCCTTCGCCGAAGCAGCGGCGCCGGCGATCGTCTACCAGATCGTCTCGTTCAGCCTGGTGGTGATCCTTGTCCCGTTCCTCAAAATCAAGCGACCCGAGCCGACGGACCGGGAGCGGGCGGAAGCACTTCCACCGGTGGTTGCCGACTAAAGCAACAAAAAGGGCGCCACCGGCGCCCCGTTCGTTCGTCCTGCTGCCGAGGTCAGCGCACGATCAGCGTGCCGGCACCGTGTTCGGTGAAGAGCTCGACCAGCACCACATGCGGGGTCTTGCCGTTGAGGATCACCACGCCCTCGACACCGTTGTCGAGCGCCTCGAGGCAGGTCTCGACCTTGGGGATCATGCCGCCCGAAATGGTGCCGTCGGCGATCAGCGCCTTGGCGTCGCGCATCGACAGTTCCGGGATGAGCTTCTTGTTCGCGTCCAGCACGCCATCGACGTCGGTCAGGAACAAGAGGCGCTTGGCGCCGAGCGAGCCGGCGATGGCGCCGGCGAAGGTGTCGGCGTTGATGTTGTAGGTATTGCCGTCGCGACCAGGGGCCACGGGGGCGATCACCGGGATCATCTCGGAACGGGCGAGCGTATCGAGCAGGGTACGGTCGACTTCCACCGGCTCGCCGACGAAACCGAGGTCCAGCACGCGCTCGATGTTCGAGCCGGGGTCCTTGACGCGCTTTTCGGCCTTGCGGGCAAAGACCATGTTGCCGTCCTTGCCGCAGAGCCCGATGGCCCATTCGCCCTCGGCATTGATCAGCGCCACGATTTCCTTGTTGATCGAGCCGGCCAGCACCATCTCGACGACTTCCATCGTCCGTTTGTCGGTGACGCGCAGCCCGCCCTCGAACTTGCTCTCGATACCGAGGTTCTTGAGCATCGAGGCAATCTGCGGCCCACCGCCATGGACGACGATCGGATTGACGCGCGATTGCTTGAGCAGCGCGATGTCGCGGGCGAAGGCCTGGCCGAGGGTGATGTCACCCATGGCGTGGCCGCCGTACTTCACGACGACTGTCTTGCCCTCGTAGCGCTGCATGTACGGCAGCGCCTGCGACAGGACGGCGGCGTCACGGGAAAAACTCTCGATGTCGGGCATTTTGCGCAGCGTATCCATTTGCCTCGTCCTATAGCGCATTCCGTTGGAGTCGAAAGGGCTTTTGCGCCCGATGGGTTTCAAATGAGGACAATGGCGGAGATATGGTGATGCGCTGCAACGGCTATAGGCAGGCGCGGATGCTTTGGGTAAGTTCCGCGCCATGACGACTGGAACCGCAGCCGACATTGCCGACCTCATTGCCCGCACTGCGCTCAGGGATCGCGCGGCCTTTCGCGATCTCTACACCCGCACGAGCGCGAAACTATTCGGCGTGACGCTCCGTATTCTCAAGGACAGATCGGAGGCCGAGGAGGCGCTCCAGGAGGTCTTCGTCAAGGTATGGCAGCGGGCCGATCGCTACGTGGCCGGCGGCTACAGCCCGATCAGCTGGCTGGTGGCAATCGCTCGCAACCATGCCCTTGATATCCTCAGGGCGCGCAAGCCGGTGAGCGACGACATCGATGCTGCGGTCGACCTGGCGGACGGGGCTCCCGATCCCGAACAGGCAACGATCCAGGGATCGGAGCGCGCGCGCATCGACGGGTGCCTCGACACGCTCGAGGCCGACAAGGCCGATTGCGTGAAGGGCGCCTATCTCGACGGCTACAGTTATGAGGAACTGGCGACGCGCCACAGCGTGCCGCTGAACACGATGCGAACCTGGCTCCGTCGGAGCCTGATCAAACTGAGAGAGTGCCTGACGGCATGAGCACCGAAGGACATGGCAGCGGCGGAGAGGACGACCAGGTACTGGTCGCCGAGTACGCGCTCGACCTTCTGGAAGGCGGCGAGCGCGCGACCGTTGCGCGCCGGATCGCCAACGAGCCGCTGCTGGCGGCGGACCTCCGCATCTGGCGGGCCCGGCTGTCCAGCATGGACGGCGAGTTTGCCGAAGTCGCCGCTCCGGCTGGTGTGCTGCAGCGGGTGGAAACGCGTCTCTTCGGGACGCCGGCCAACACCGGGTGGTGGAACTCGCTGGCGCTCTGGCGCGGCCTGACGGCCCCGGCCGCCCCCCGGGCGGTGATAG
>JAEWLC010000102.1 GCA_023393475.1 Pseudomonadota bacterium | reverse complement strand
AAACTCATTTCCCCATAGAATTGATGGCACTGCAATAGCCATGGATGCCTGTTTAATGAATTTCCGCCTTGATATAAACATGTGCATTAGATCATGTTTAAATGTTAGACTATTCTATCCGCCGATTATTTTCGGCATCGTTTATTTAACACGATGCAAATCCATTTGCAAAAATGGCTCTCCCATTATTTCGCCTTCCAGGAGTCTTGAGACGATCCGCCAGGTACCGGAATCAGGATTCCAGCTAAAAATCTGCACGATGACCCGGTCTGCATCAGCTTGTTTTTTCACCAGTAAGAATTCATCCCCCGTTCTATCCGCGCCGCTTAAGGCTTCTTCATATGGACCGGAATCACCATGAACCGTCAGTTCATGAAACGTGTATCTCTTCTTCATTCTATCGTAACCAAAAAATGACTGGCTCTCAAATGGCACTTTAAGCCACGGGACAATTTCATTGCTTATAAAATGAACGCGTAAGTATTGGTGGTTTAAGACCCAGTCAACATCAAACCGAAGCGTGAACTTCTCCTTATGTACCGTTGCGCTGGCCTCCCATTTTCCAACAAGATTGTCAAGAAGATCGTCATAAAACCTCCCATCAGTGCTATCAACGGCAGGTTGAGAAAAACCAGGATTCATAAGAAAACTCAAAGCTGTCGTGGTAAAAAGAAATCTTAATTTTTGTCTGATTGTGGTTCTCATATATCTGTTTTATCGGGTTGAATTTGATTAAGTATCTATAGGCACTATTTGAGTTTCTGCTTAGGCATATCGGTACAAATGAAGTTTGCATGTCGGGTCGCCAATTGCCAGGTGCCATCCCGCTTTACCCAGACATGCGTATAACGCCTGGTTAAAGTTTGTCCTGCCAGGGTCATTGGTGCGTTTCGAATAATGACTTCATTACCCATGGAACTGACCACACTATCGCACAGGACATGGACCTTCTCAGGATTTCGCTCAAACTTCGAATAGTAAAGGTTTACTCTATCACCCCTTTTTCTTGTGGCAACCAGGTTATAAGGCGTATTCACGGTAAAATCATGGGCCCAAATGCGCTCCAGTGCTAGTGTGTCATGCTTCAGGACAGCTTCTGCTTCCTGCTTATCCATGCCTTCTATTTCGCTTTCTATACTCTTATTCTGGGCGTTTAGAAATGACAAACTGGTTAATATCGCAACTGTCAAAAGCAATACTGGTTTCATAAATAAGTTTTAATAATTTAAAATCTGGTAGAAATCCAGGATTTCTCCTTCGCGATACAAGTTATTGTAGTAAATAAGCGTTGAGAAGCTGCACTGAGAAACCGGGGGTGTTTTTTGAGTAAGTGATCGCGGATCAGGAAAAACAGAACGAAATATGCCAGAAAATCTTTTATACTTTACAAACTGGGGGCCTGATTTTTCAATGCTTTGTCGCAATTAACCCCTGAACTTGTCGCTTTCTCACCTATAAAATCCGCTAATGTTGGCAACCTTTGCTGGTAACACATCTTTTCAGCAAAACCGGGAGCATATGAAAAATATCTTAAAGCCGGAGCATCTTATAAAACTACTCCTCATTACTATCACTATGTCGGCAGCTTTTGCCAATGCACAGCAAATCAAACCAGCCAGCAGTGGATATGCGCCGGTTAATGGGATCAAAGTCTATTATGAAGTTTACGGTGAGGGTAAGCCGCTCATTTTACTCCACGGTGCCTTCTGTACCCTCGACATGACCTGGGGTGAATTAATACCTAAACTGGCCAAATCCAGGAAAGTAGTTGCCCTGGAACTGCAGGGCCATGGACATACCCCTTTTACTGAAAGAAAGTTATCACGGGAAATTCTGGCCAGTGATGTAGAGAAGGTAATGGACCATCTTAAAATTGACAGCGCGGATGTGGCGGGATACAGTTTTGGTGGCCAGGTTGCCTACCAGTTTGCCATACAAAGTCCTAAGAGACTGCGAAAACTGGTGATCATTTCTTCAGTCTATAAAACTGAGGGCTGGGTACCCGAAGTGAACGAGGTGTTTAAACAGATGAAGCCGGAACTGTTTACAAATTCCCCTATGCACACGGCTTATAATGCAGTAGCGCCGGATAAAACTAAATGGACGAAATTTCTTGAGCAGATGCTGGAACTTACAGGTGTACCGTTTAATATGGGAGACGAGAACATCGCCAACCTCAAGTCGCCTGTCTTGATCATATCCGGCGACAATGATGGTATGGATAAAGCTGAACTTGCAAAAACATATAAACTACTGGGAGGAGGCATTGCCGCAGGCCTGCAACCCATGCCTGCTTCCCGGCTGGCCATAGTTCCCAACCAGGACCATGTAGGCCTGATGAATCAAACAGCCATTTTATTCGAATACCTGGATAGTTTTTTGTAATGATCTAAGCATATAATACTGAAATAACGGCCTATAAACTTTAATGCGGAGTGAGAGGAATAAATCCTTCTCATCCTCCGCACTTTTTTTATATAGCTGCTCCAACTTAATAGTGCATACCCAGCTTCTAAGCCTCTATCGTTTGTACCTGATATAAATCAGCCTCCCATGCTGTTTTAGTCATTACTGGGGGCTAAACCACAAAATAGCTTTGCAACACTAACACTTTTAAACCATTAGCTATTAAAACAAACTATTATGAAAAAGAATAGAAACTTCCTCGCAGCTGTTATTGGTTTAATCCTGATCCTGTCATCACAAAGTGCAGATGCACAAAAAAAATGGAGTTTTGAACTAAAACCCGGTGTGAGTTTTCCCACCAAAGATCTTCATGACGCGAAGCTTAAAACCGGTTTTGGTTTTGAAGGAGTACTTGCCTACAGGTTTATGCCGCACCTGGCCGCCTATGCCGGATGGAGCTGGAACAAGTTTAATGCTGATAAATCATTTGCCGGAAACGATGTAGATTTTGAAGAAACAGGCTATAGTTTCGGACTACAGTTTATTCACCCGTTTTCAAATTCGAACATCAGCTATTTGATTAAAGCAGGTGGTATCTACAACCATATTGAAACAGAAAACAGTGCCGGAAATATAATTAATGATACAGGCCATGGCCTTGGCTGGCAGGCAGGCGCTGGTGTTTCAATCCCATTGGGTAACAGATGGAACCTGATCCCCGAGATTCGGTATCGTTCATTATCGAGGGATATAAAAATCGGGAACGAAAAAATTCCTGTTAACTTAAATTATGTATCCGCTGGTTTAGGCATTTCCTATTCTTTCTAATAGATATGAACGGAAGTGAAAAATTCAATCTATGGATAATACAATTAAAAATGTCGGTTACTGGTCAGGCATTGTTGCCTTTACAGCAACACTTGCATTTTATATTGTTCAGATGCTGCAGATCTGGGGCACCCTTAGCTTTCCATGGGATGAAATTTTGATCTACGGGTTTTCGCTTTGTATCACGATTCCCTTTTTGATTGAGATGCTTGCATTACATCACATAGTTCCACCAACGAAAAAGTTTTGGAGTCATGGCGCATTGTTGTGTACGGTTATTTATGTGGTTTTTGTAACCGCAAATTATGTGGTACAACTGGCGACAGTCATTCCTATGACGATCCAGGGTAATGCTGGCGACATTCAGTTGCTCAGGCAAACCCCACATTCCCTTTTATGGGACTTTGATGCGGCGGGATATATTTTTATGGGGCTGGCAACACTTTTTGCTGCACCAGTATTCGCAAAACAGGGATTCCAAAAATGGGTCAGGTACTCATTGCTGGCCCATGCAGCAGTTACTCCATTAATTGCATTTGTTTATTTCTACCCGAACTTTTCAAATAGTCTATTGATGCTCGCAACACCCTGGGCTATTACGGCTCCTTTGTTTATGTTGTTGTTGGCTATAACTTTTAAGAAGAGTGAGGAAATTAAATGAAAAGCACCCGTAGACGTTTAGCGAAAACAGTAAATATCAGACATGCAAAAGCCCGCCTTTGCGGAAGCTACGGTGGGCATTGCGGAGAGAGAGTGAGTAACCCTGTCCTAAAATACGCTGGAAATCAATATTGTAAAAAAGCTTGAGTTTATCAACTCATGAATTACTCACTACTTTTCTTGATCCGTTTGAGTAACGCAAATCTCAATGCAAAAATAAATAATTATAAGGATTTTTTTCAAGAGAATAGAATAGTTACTCTCATATCTACTGCGAGCTAACGAATTAAAATAAGAATGATAAAACTACCGCAGAAGACTTACGGGCCTAGCTACGGTAGTACTTACAAGAATAAACAGTTGGAATCACTTATTGCAGCATGCCGACCCGTCTTCAGGTTGAGCGCAACATGCCCCGTTGTTTTCTTCCGGGTTTTTACTCGTTGTGCAACAAGAAGTTGCATTTGTTGGTTTTGAACAACACCAAGTCTCAGACTTTACTGTTTTTACTTTTGTCTCTCTACTTTTTTGCAGTACCGGGAAGTCCGCTATTTGCATTTCCATTTTTATAAGTTTTGCTTCACTTATATAGACGGGGAACGGAAAGAATGATGCATTTACTTTTTACAATCACTACCATTGGAAGAACAGGCTGCTCTTGATTCTACGGTCAAGATATTTCCCCTACTATCCGATTGAATATTGCAACAGTCAAGTAATATCTGTTTCAATTTTTCCCGTCCACGTTGTACCCTGGAACGGATCGAGGGATAGGCTAAGTTGTACTTGTTTACAAGGTCCTTTTGTTTTATCCCATTCAAATCTACGTCAATGATTATATCGCGGTACTCCTCCGGCAATTGCTTTACAAAATTGATAAGACAGCAATCAAGCCCCTTGGTTGTATCATTGTATTCCTCATCAGTAAAATCCTCAGAATAGTCATCCCCTATTTCGACATTTTCGTTTTTCGAGTTGACACGATAGTAGTCAATAATTGCATTGCGGGTAATGGCGTAAATCCAGCTTTGCAACTTTTCCTTTCGATTCAGATCTCCCAGGCTGATCGCAACTTTTATAAAAACATTTTGTAGAATATCTTCTGCGTCCTGACGATTGTTTACTTTGCTTTTTATAAAGCCAAACAACACCTCGTGAAATTGAGTATAGATTACTGCAAGTTCCATTTTATATCTTTTTCTTTTGCCAAAAACGTATTGTTAGCAAAAAGGATAGCACAAAGGTAGCAGTTAGTAAAATCTCGAAAAGAAACCTCCCTGATAAAAGCAGGCCCCCCGTGAGAGCGCCGATAGCTGCCCCAAAATCCCTCCAACTCGCATTTACTGCCACTGCCTTAATTTTATCTGTTTCGGTATGTGAAGCCCCACCCGGAGCCATTGCGCTGTTGATACTGTTGAAAGAAAAGATGATGATTAAACCGACAGCGGTCCACCCGACAATAATTGAGATCAAACCAACAATAATCAATAGCATCGAATAGTTAAAAACTCTTTGAAAGCCAACCTTATCTGCGAGGACACCCCCATAAGGCGCAAATAAAATTGAACAGAACCTACGATAAGCCAGGTAGGCTCCTGCCATTGATGTAATGGCCAACAAAGATAAGGAGGGATTATTCCTGGTCAACAACACCCCAGCCACAATTATCAATACACCTTCCACTATGAATGAGGAAACAAACGTCATAGTATTTAATAAGGAAGGAAGAGAAAGTCTTATTTTGTACTTGATCTTATGTGCATACTTCAACTTGGGTAGCGCCAACGCATACAGAATTGATGGCCCTGAAATCAATCCCAGCATAAGAAAGGTGTTTGCGACGGAAAAGTAATTCAATAATAATGGTCCCCACCACAGTGCGAGCATAGGTCCTGCTTCCTGGATACTCCTACTAATTCCTAAAGCTGTCCCGACATACTCTTGGTCGAATGCATAAGCGAGCGTGCTGAGACGCAATATTGCAAATGACATCCCCCAAATAATTCTGAAAGTGATCAAAGAAAATAACCCCCATCCAAGACCATAGCCAATGGTGGATGCAATAGCCAACCCAGACGCCACAATGGTTACTGCCCGAACGCCGTACATTGCAAAGAGTCGAATAACGACTGGATTAAATCCAATGCGTATAAACCGGTTAATGGACAGCAATAACCCGATCCAAACGACCGGTATATCCATTACTTCCGCATTTTGAGGTAGAAACGGATATAAGAACGCATCCCCGAAACTTGCAAAAGATAATGTCAATGATGCATATAGTGGATACTTTAAACCATATAGTGGAGTTTTTTTTATCCGCAACATGCAGCCGCTGTTTGTTTTTCTGATGCTGTTTCTGTACCACAGCAAGCAGTACCGGCATCACTGCTGCATACACCTGTTTCTGGTAAATCCAGTTCCACTTTCCGGGCAGCCTCCATATCTCCATCAATAGCAGCGACTATTGAACGCACCTGCTCATAACCTGTAGCCATTAAAAAGGTGGGGGCCCGGCCATAACTTTTAGAGCCTACGATGTAGAAACCCTCATCATCGTGTCTTAGATCTTTTTCACCATGTGCCCTTACAGTGCCACAGCTATGAATATTTGGATCAATCAATTCAGCGATTGCCGCAGAGCTTTCTAATGATGAATCAATGCTCAATCTTATTTCACGGAGAAAAGAAAAGTCAGGACGCGAACCTGCGTTACTGATAATTTCATCAATCCCGGCCAACGCTTCCAGTTTGTCGGACTGATATCCGATCAAGGCCAATTGATCATTATACATTCTGATTTCCTGAACCTGGAAAGGCGTGTACACATTTACCCGATCATCGTTTACCAATTGTTCAATCCTTATTCCCAAGGCGCCTCTTGCTTCCAGCGCATCTTTTTCCTGGCCCCCATAGACATCTCTTACATTTTTTTTCCTCAAAATCCAGTGAATGGTTGTATCGGGGTATTCATCTTTTAGTTTATCAAGCTCGATAATAGTATTGATTGCGGAATGACCGCCGCCCACAACCGCTATCGATTTGTTCTTGTATCTATCTTTCAGTTTACCCAACACATCGGGAATTCCATACAGTATTCTTTCACCATTCTCAATTTCGCCCACCGCAAACAACCCGCCTGATCCAATCGGATTTGGGCTGTTCCATGTTCCAGATGCGTCGATCACAGCTCTGGTTTCATAAAATCGGGCTCCCTTATTCTGATGATGAACCTGTATAATAAATGGCCGCTCTTCCCGTCCCCAGCTTTTCATTTTGTCCATATTTTTACGGCCAATGGATACAACCTTGCTATTAAGGTGTATAAATGGTTTTATCACCGGCAAATTTGCAAGCGGAATGAAGTACTGGGCATTTAATTGCCTTCCTGTCGGCAGTTCATTATCATCAGGTGCTACCCAATTTTCAGACTCCAGCAATTCTCTTGCTGCCTTGTCAATATTGTATTGCCACGGGGAAAACACTCTGACATGTTCCCATGATTTGACATTCGCAGCAACAGATTCACCTGCTTCAAAAAGAATAAAAGGGATTTTTCTAAGGGCAAGGTGGGCTGCTGCAGATAAACCGACAGGACCGCCACCTATGATAGCCACTGGAAGTGAAAAGTTGTATTTCATCGTAATATTACATTTGATATCAGGATAGACGGATAACTTTGAAAATGATGCAGGCCTACAAAGACTTTTATAAAAAAAGATGAAGCACAGCAACTTAATCGTAATTTTGCGATTATGGGACTGACTAAATCAGAAATATTTTCAGACAAACAGAACAAATTGGCGCAGATGATGAAAGCTCTGGCTCATCCCGCCAGGATTGCTATAATTCAGCATCTGGTCAAAGCGGAAGCTTGTATATGCGGCGAACTAGTTGAAGAATTGGGCCTTGCCCAGGCAACTATTAGCCAACATTTAAAGGAATTGAAAAATGCCGGACTTATTCAGGGTACCATTGAAGGTACCAGCGTTTGTTACTGCATCGATCCCAAAGCATGGAAGCAATATAAAACCGCTATAGACTCTTTCTTTGTATCGTATAATAACAAAGACAACTGCTGTTAACTTTTTTGCAGTAATCCATCGATATATTGCAATTAACCAATAAAGGACAGACATGAATAGTCAAGAAGAAATAAAAGAGATCGTAAGGCAGAAATACAGTGAAATTGCCTTGCAGAATAGAGGTGTTAACGCCGCCTCCTGCTGTGGTGCAGGAGAGTGTTCTATCGAAACGGCCAACATCATGACTGACGATTATTCCATCCTGGAGGCATATAACCCAGATGCTGATCTAGGTCTTGGTTGTGGTTTACCTTTACAGTTTTCACAAATCAAAAAAGGTGATGTTGTATTTGACCTGGGAAGCGGTGCAGGTAATGATACGTTTATTGCACGGTCAGAATTGGGGGAAACCGGTAAGGTGATCGGTATTGACTTCACCCCGGCTATGATTGAAAAAGCCAGACAAAACGCTGAGAAATTAGGTTACCATAACGTTGAGTTCAAAACAGGAAGTGGCTGCTGTTAATTATTTAAAACCCTTGATATCTTATGAGTTCAAACAAATGCGCTCCAGTATTAGAAAGAAAGAAATTAGGTTTTTTAGACCGGTTTCTTACGCTTTGGATTTTTTTAGCAATGCTCGCTGGAGTTGCGATAGGGTATTTTTTCCCTTCATCATCTAGGTTCATTAATTCATTTTCTTCAGGCACTACCAATATTCCTCTCGCTATTGGTTTAATCCTAATGATGTATCCGCCCTTTACCAAAGTGAAATATGACAAACTAAAAGAGGTATTCAAAAACACAAAAGTATTGGGAGTTTCTCTACTGCTTAATTGGATCATTGGACCGATACTCATGTTTATATTAGCAATAACCTTTTTGCATGGATATCCGGAATATATGGTTGGCTTAATTTTAATCGGACTGGCACGTTGCATTGCAATGGTGATCGTATGGAACGAGCTGGCAGACGGTAGCCGTGAATATGCCGCCGGATTGGTCGCACTCAATAGTGTATTCCAGGTTCTGTTATATAGCGTATATGCCTATGTTTTTATTACTATTCTTCCTCCATTGTTTGGTGTAACAGGTTCGGTAGTTGATATAACCATAGGCCAGATTGCAGAAAGTGTAGCAATATATCTAGGTGTGCCCTTTGTTGCAGGCTTTTTAACCAGGTACTTTTTATTGAAATTGAAAGGAGAGGAATGGTATCAAACAAAATTTATTCCATTTGTTTCGCCTATTACACTCATTGCGTTGCTTTTTACCATAGTTATAATGTTTAGTCTGAAAGGTGAACTGATTGTGCAAATACCCTTTGACGTTGTGAGAATTGCTGTCCCCCTTGTGATCTATTTTACTTTCATGTTTATGATCAGCTTTTTCATTGGCAAAAAAATGGGAGCAGATTATTCGACTAATGCATCCATAGCATTCACTGCAGCAGGCAACAATTTTGAGTTGGCTATTGCAGTAGCCATCGGAGTGTTTGGTATTAACAGTGGTCAGGCTTTTGCAGGTGTCATTGGCCCACTTGTAGAAGTCCCTGCTTTAATTGCGTTGGTAAACGTCGCCTTCTGGCTCCGTAAAAAATATTATTCAAAAACTTTAATCGCATAACTATAGTCAATGAAAATTGCATTATTCTCCGATATACACGCTAACCTTCCAGCCTTAGAAGCCTTCTTCACAGACTTGGACACGCGGCAACCTGATTCAGTTTATTGCCTGGGCGATCTGGTGGGATACAATATTTGGCCTAACGAAGTAATTAATGAAATTAGAAAAAGAGGCATCCCCACAATAGCCGGCAATTACGATCAGGGTATTGGATTAATGAGTGATGATTGCGGTTGTGCTTATAAAACTGACAGCGAAAAAGATATGGGGAAGATTTCAATTTCTTATACAAATTCTCTTGTTACGCCTGATGAAAGAAAGTATCTACGCACCCTGCCATCACACATCCGGGTAGAATTTCAATTGAATAAAGACAGGTTAAATCTACTATTGGTTCATGGTAGCCCACGCAAGATCAATGAATATCTATTTGAAGACAGGGAAGAGAAAAGCTTGATGCGTATTATGCATGACGCCGATGCAGATATTATGTGCTTTGGACATACACATAAACCTTATCACAGAATCTTGCATAAAGAACCTGGAGAAAACCCTCACTACCGTCACGCTATCAATATTGGCTCAATTGGAAAGCCGAAAGACAATAATCCAAAAGGTTGTTATGTAATGCTTCATATAAATGAAGGGAGCAGTATTTCTGATAGAGATTCAATTCAGACCGAGTTTATTCGTTTCGACTATGATGTCGAAAAAGCGGCTAGTGCAGTTGAAGGCAGCCCCTTACCAAATGAATATGCAGAAATGCTCAGAAGAGGATTTTAATATAAATCTTTACAAACGGAAGCAACTACGGTTATAAGAGAGTAGAAACCTTACATGATTGAAAATTCAGAATGATATTGGATTTGCCTCCTGATGGATGGTAGCACGCTGTTCAATGAAGATGAAGTATTCAGCTAATAGAAACTACTAAAACTATATCTAACCTGATTATAGCTATTTCACATAAGACGAGAAGTAAATTATCTGGCAGAATCATGAAGGTCACTATAAATCGATTTCAGCCCGGATAAAATCTTTTGCTCCCTCAGGACCGGTTATAGACAACTACAAATCATTTTCATCTAAATATATATTAAAAGAAAAAAAGTCACAGCAAACACATTCAGATTATTTCAGATTTGAGTTACTTCCTGACAATAGGTTCATATTGATTTTCTATTTCTTATATCAAATCCAGTGAGTCTTTTTTTGCGAGTCGCTGACTCACGAATTACTCACTGGTTTTTGGAGCGAAAAGGAGCAACTTGGGTAAGTTGTAAAATCAAAAAAGCCCGTAAACCAATGATTTGCGGGCTTTTGACTTCTTTTGATATTGATTGGAGCGGAGAGAGAGGGATTCGAACCCCCGGACCTGTGACAGTCAACGGTTTTCAAGACCGCCGCATTCGACCGCTCTGCCATCTCTCCGGCGCAAAAGTAAGGGCGCGAATGAAAACCACAAAATGATTTTGTGTATTAATCTGAATTATAATAAGTATAGAAGATTGGGCCACGGATTACACGGATTGCACGGATTATTTTGCCTGGTGACAGGGGAAGATTAAGGCATTGTAAAATCTTTGGCGCTGATGATTGGGCCACGGATTACACGTGTAGATTTGGCCACGCAGTACACGGATTGGAGGGATTATTTTGCGTGGAGACTGTGGAAGATGAAG
>JAEWLC010000086.1 GCA_023393475.1 Pseudomonadota bacterium | reverse complement strand
TTCTTCACCATGGACCGCGGAGACGACTGATGCAGAGTGATCTCGCCATCGAGGGCGGTTTCGCCGATCCGGTGACTGCCGGGCAACGCGCCTTCAAGGCCGTGATGAATGCCCTCGCCCGCCCGGGCACCATCCAGCGACTGCCTGACGCAGCGCGACCGCCTGCGCCGCTGCCACAGGGCCTTGCAGAGGTCGCGCTCACGCTCTGCGACCACGACACCACGGTCTGGCTGGATGCAGGCCTGGTCGCAGAACAGGCGGTCGTCGATTGGCTCCGTTTCCATACCGGCACCAACCTGGTGGACGCGCCGGAGGCGGCCGATTTCGCCTTCGTCATCGGCGAGCTGCCGTCCCTGCAAAGCTTCGCACTCGGGTCGGACGAGTATCCGGACCAGTCGACCACCATCGTGCTCGCACTCCCCTCGCTGACCGCCGGTCCGGCGCTGTCCCTGCGCGGCCCGGGCATCAAGGACACCGCGGTCATGAATCCGGCCGGCTTGGGCGGGGATTTCCTTCGCCAGTGGGCCGAAAATCGCGAGCAGTTTCCGCGTGGTGTCGACCTGCTGCTGGTCGGGCCGGAAGGCCTGATCGGCCTGCCGCGAACCACCCGCATCAGTCAGGGAGGGCAGTGACATGTATGTTGCCGTGAAGGGCGGCGAGGCCGCCATCGCCGATGCCCACAGGCTCCTCGCCGACCGCCGCCGCGGCGATCGCAGCGTCCCGGCGCTCCGCCTCGACCAGATCGTCGAGCAGCTTGGCCTCGCCGTCGACCGGGTGATGGGCGAGGGGTCGCTGTACGACAAGGAACTGGCCGCGCTGGCGATCCTGCAGGCGCGCGGCGACCTCATCGAGGCCATCTTCCTCGTCCGGGCCTATCGCACCACGCTGCCGCGTTTCGGCTACAGCCAGCCCATCGACACCGGCGAGATGCTGATCGAACGGCGCATCTCGGCGACCTTCAAGGACCTGCCGGGCGGCCAGGTGCTGGGCCCGACCTTCGACTACACCCACCGCCTCCTCGATCCCACGCTGGTCGAGGGTCTTGCCGAGGCTCCGTCACAGGTGCCGGCGGCAGCCGAAGCCACTCCCCGCGTCACCGACCTGTTGAACAACGAGGGCCTCATCGAGCCCGACCTCGGTCCTCAGGATGCAGGCCGGGTGCCTGACGAAGTCGGCGATCTGACGCGGGAACCGCTGCAGTTCCCGATCGATCGCGACCTCCGGCTGCAGGCTTTGGCGCGTGGCGACGAGGGGTTCCTGCTCTCGCTCGGCTATTCCACCCAGCGCGGCTACGCCCGTTCGCACCCATTCGTGGGCGAGATCCGCATCGGCGAGGTGGAGGTCGAGCTCGACGTCCCGGAACTGGGCTTCGCGGTGAACCTGGGCCGGGTCAGGGTCACCGAATGCCAGATGGTCAACCAGTTCAAGGGCAGCCAGTCGGTGCCGCCCCAGTTCACCCGCGGCTACGGGCTCGTGTTCGGGCAGGCCGAGCGCAAGGCCATGAGCATGTCGCTGGTCGACCGGGCCCTTCGCGCCCGCGAGTTTGGGGAGGACGTGAAGGGCATTGCCCAGGACGAGGAGTTCGTCGTCAGCCACTGCGACAACGTGCAGGCCACCGGCTTCGTCGAGCACCTGAAGCTGCCGCATTACGTCGATTTCCAGGCCGAACTCGATCTCATCCGCCGGATGCGCGCCGAGTTCGACAAGGCGCAGGACGCTGCACAATGAGCATGCCGAGCTACAACTTCGCCTATCTCGACGAGCAGACCAAGCGGATGATCCGTCGGGCCATCCTCAAGGCCATAGCCATTCCGGGGTATCAGGTGCCGTTCGCCAGCCGCGAGATGCCCATGCCCTATGGCTGGGGCACGGGCGGAGTACAGGTCACGGCCGCGATCATCGGGCCCGACGACGTGCTGAAGGTGATCGACCAGGGCGCCGACGACACCACCAATGCCGTCTCGATCCGCGCCTTCTTCGCCAAGGTGGCCAACGTGGCGGTGACCACGCACACGGCGGAGGCGACGATCATCCAGACTCGCCACCGCATTCCGGAAAAGACGCTGCGCGAGGGCCAGGTGCTCGTCTATCAGGTGCCGATCCCCGAGCCGCTGCGCTTTCTCGAGCCGCGGGAGACCGAGACGCGCAAGATGCATGCGCTCGAGGAGTACGGGCTGATGCATGTGAAGCTCTACGAGGACATCGCAAGGCACGGGCGCATCGCCACGACCTACGCCTATCCGGTGAAGGTCGAGGGTCGGTACGTGATGGATCCCTCGCCGCCGCCGAAGTTCGACAACCCCAAGATGCACATGAGCGAAGCGCTGCAGCTGTTCGGCGCCGGCCGCGAGAAGCGCATCTACGCCGTGCCACCCTATACCGAGGTGGTGAGCCTCGATTTCGAGGACCATCCCTTCGAGATCCAGCAGTTCGAGGAGCCTTGCGCCCTGTGCGGCGCGGGGGGCGTCTACCTCGACGAAGTCATCCTCGATGACCGGGGCGGCCACATGTTCGTCTGTTCCGATACCGACAACTGCGAGGAGCGCCGGGCCGAGGGGCATCGCGGCGCGCTCGCCGGACACGCTCTGGAGGCAGCCGGATGACCACCGACGATCCTCTTCTCCGCGTCCGCGAACTCACCAAGTTCTACGGCGCCCGCGTGGGCTGCGCCGACGTCTCGTTCGAGCTTTGGCCCGGCGAGGTGCTGGCGGTGGTCGGCGAGTCCGGCTCGGGCAAGACGACGCTGCTCAATTGCCTCGCCACCCGGCTCGAACCGACGTCCGGGTCGGCCTAATACCGCATGCGCGACGAGCGCTGGCGCAACCTCTACGACCTCAGCGAGGCCGAGCGCCGTCTCCTGATGCGCACCGACTGGGGCTTCGTGCACCAGAACCCTGCCGATGGCCTGCGCATGACCGTGTCGGCGGGTGCGAATGTCGGCGAGCGCATGATCGCGGTGGGCGATCGCCACTACGGCCGCATCCGCTCCACCGCGATCGAGTGGCTGGGCCGCGTCGAGATCGCCGAGGACCGCGTCGACGATGAGCCGCGCAGCTTCTCCGGCGGCATGCGGCAGCGCCTGCAGATCGCCCGCAACCTCGTCACCAACCCGCGCCTGGTGTTCATGGACGAGCCTACCGGCGGCCTCGATGTCTCGGTTCAGGCCCGGCTGCTCGACCTGCTGCGCGGGCTGGTGTCCGACCTTGGCCTCGCCGCCATCGTGGTGACCCATGACCTAGCCGTCGCCCGTCTCCTCAGCCACCGCATGATG
>JAEWLC010000084.1 GCA_023393475.1 Pseudomonadota bacterium | reverse complement strand
CCCCACAAATCGCCCCGGCGACTCCAGCTTTTGATTCAATGCGGACATTCAGCGAGGTGGACGCGATGCTGCCCACCAAAAGGCCCCGACCATGAGCACCGACGTTCCGACAATGGCCAACACGACGGCCGAATACCCGCCGCTGATGGTCCAAAGCCACGCAGCAGCAAGGTGCGCCAGAGCGAGCAGCGCCTGGAACTCCTGCACACGAACGTCCGCAAGTACGGGACCATCTTCAACACCGTCGCCAAGGCTGCGGGCCTATCTGGCACGCTCAAAAGAAAAGCCTGATCGGTGTCCATTTTCGAACGCTACCTGACCTTCTGGGTCGCGATTTGCATTGTCCTCGGCATCGCAGCCGGCCAACTGTTCCCCGGCGTCTTCCATGCGCTCGCAGCCTTGGAATATGCGCAGGTCAACCTGCCCATGGCGGTGCTGATCTGGCTCATGATCATCCCCATGCTGGTCCGGATCGACTTCATGAGCCTGCGTCGGGTGGGCACGTACTGGCGCGGGATCGGGATCACGCTTTTCATTAACTGGGCGATCAAGCCCTTCTCGATGGCACTCCTTGGGTGGTTGTTCGTCGGCTGGCTTTTCGGGCCGCTGTTACCTGCGGATCAGATCGACAGCTATATCGCCGGCCTTGTCATTCTCGCTGCGGCTCCTTGCACCGCCATGGTGTTCGTGTGGTCGAACCTCACCAAGGGCGAGCCGCATTTCGCCCTCAGCCAGGTAGCCTTGTACGACCTGATCATGGTCGTGGCATTCGCGCCCATCGTCGGCCTTCTGCTCGGCCTTTCGGCGGTCACGGTGCCATGGGAGACGCTGCTTCTCTCCGTTGGCCTCTACATCGTGGTGCCGGTTGTCGTAGCCAAGCTCTATCGGCGCTGGCTCATCAGCAGCGGCGGCATCGACTGCATGAACCGGGCTCTCTCCATCCTTCAACCGGTGTCGATCGCTTCGCTGCTCTTGACCCTCGTCATGCTCTTCGGCTTCCAGGGTGAGCAGATCATCGCGCAGCCACTGGTCATCCTGTTGCTGGCCATTCCCATCCTTATCCAGGTCTATTTCACCTCGGGATTGGCCTACCTCCTGAACCGTGCCTCCAGAGCAGCACTGCGTGGCCGGTCCCTCGGCGCTGATTGGGGCCTCCAACTTCTTCGAACTCGCCGTGGCTGCCGCGATCAGCCTCTTCGGCTTCAACTCGGGTGCCGCTCTTGCCACCGTCGTTGGCGTTCTCGTCGAGGTTCCGGTGATGCTCTCGGTGGTGTGGATGGTGACCGGAGCAAGGGCTGGTACGAGCGGATGGGCACGACATAGCCCCTGTAGCGCGGTGTGGGGACGCGAGGCCCGCCAATGCCCGGTTTTGGCGCAAAACGGACATCAAGCATTCGGCGTTGGCTAGGCGATGCTGAAGTTGTGGCGACAATTGTCGACTGTGGTGAGTGCCGCCAGAGCGGATCCAGGCGGGCTGCGGCAACCTGCAGCGTCACCGCAAGGCCGAGGCCGACGGATACCGCGAGGGGGCAGGTGATGCCGAGCTTAAGGCGAAACAGAGAGACTACCGCAACTGGCTCGCAGTTGAGGGCAATGTCGCCCGCGTCTCTGCTGCACATGTTCGTCTCGGTCCTGGTTTCCAGGGCGAGCCGAACGTTGGACACTCCTGCCCAGCTGGAGTTCGGCGCCGCTACACGCTGACGCCGAAGAGGCTGCCGACACCAGCAGTGATCGCCATCGCGGCGGCTCCCCAGAACAACACGCGAAGTGTCGCGCGGAGCATGGGCGCGCCACCCGCCACGGCGCCGATGGCGCCGAGCGCCGCCAGGCAGACAAGCGTGGTTACGACCACTGCTGGTATTGTTGTGCCAGCGGGTGCCACTATGGCAGCGAGCAAGGGCATGGCGGCGGCGATGGTAAACGTCAGACCGGAGGCGGCGGCTGCCTGGATAGGGTTTGCAGCGTGGACCTCGGACAGGCCGAGTTCGTCCCTGACATGCGCACCCAGAGCGTCCTTCTCGGTCATTTCCCTGGCAACCAGTGCTGCCGTAGCCGGTGACAGGCCACGAGCCTCGTAGATGGAGGCGAGCTCGGCCTCTTCCTCGGCGGGCGTATCGATCAGAGCTTGCTTCTCCCGGGCTATATCGGCGCGCTCGAGGTCAGATTGGGAGCTGACCGAGACATACTCCCCCGCCGCCATCGACATCGCGCCAGCTGCCAGACCGGCCACCCCCGCGATCAGGATAGCTTCGGGACCAGGATTGGCAGCGGCAACGCCGACGATGAGCGAGGACACCGAGACGATGCCGTCATTTGCGCCCAGTACGGCGGCACGCAGCCACCCGGCGCGCTGGAGGTAGTGGAGTTCTTGATGGGCAGATTGGTAGGTCACGGTCATTGTTCTGTGTCCTCTGTGCCATCTCAGGGCCGTATCGTGGGAAGAACCAGCGCCGCCTCGAAGCCGTCAGCGGTGCCAGGTGCCGGTGACTGCAGCACCAACTTGCCCCCGGCCTGCTCCAGAATGGAGCGGGCGATCGAGAGCCCGAGGCCAGTGCCTTCCGCCGTGGTCGCTCCACGTACGAAGGGCTGTCCGAGTCCGGCGAGTTCTGCCGGTTCAACGATACTGCCTTCGTTACGAACGCGAACGGTTCCGGGAGTGTCTGTGAATACCTCCACCGGGCGGTTCTGGGCGCCATGCTTGAGTGCGTTTTCGACGACATTGCGGAGGGCAATGGCGAACGCGTCTGGATCAATGGGCGCCACAATGCTCGTTGGACCGGCATTGAACCGCACACGGTCGTGCCAGACGCTGCCAGCGTTGACGTCCCCCATGACCATTCGCAGGACGGGCAGCAAATCCGTGTTGCGCTCCTGTCTGGCGAAACCGGCCTCAATGCGCGCGAGTTGCAGCAGCTTTTCCGAGAGCGTCGACAATCGTTTCAGGGCAGCTTCTATTTCTCGCAGCCGCGCCGAGCCGGGCTTGCTGCCAAGCTCCGCGGCCAGCTGCTGCGTCTGTGCAAGAGCGCCCGCGATGGGCGTTCGGAGCTCATGGGCACTGCGCGCGGCGAACGAACGCTCTGCATCGAGGGCAGCCTTCAGCCGGGACAGGAGCCCCTCGACTGCCTCTGCAATTGGAGCCAGCTCTGCGGGATGGCCATCCGAGCCGAGCGGCTGCAAATTGCGGCTGTCGCGCTGGCTAATGTCTTGGCGCAGCAACTCAAGGGGTCGCAGGGCAAGACGCATAGCCAGCCATACTCCCCCCGCCATCAGCGGCAGCAGGGCGAGCAGCGGAATCCCCAGCGCCATGATGCTGTCGCGCAACCCGGTCATGCGACGATCGCTTGTCTCGACAACCAGGATCGCAAACCCCGTGCGCTGATCGGCGAGCCGGAAGGAGCGCTGGCCATCGAGGTCGGCGAACCCCTCCGGCAGGTCGGCGGGAACGGCAAGCTCGCTTGCGTGTTCATCGCGCAGGACGACCGCTCCTGTCCGGTTCTGAATGACGTAGGTGAAGGCGGGGTCGTGTGGCACCGGCTTCGTCCGGCGACCATCGCTACGGCCGAGCTCTCCCAAGTCGTCGTCGTCGTGGTCATCTCCGACGATCAGGCCCCGGCCGTCACGCTCTTCCCGCAGATCGTGCACGGCCAGTGGCAACAATCGCTGCGCGCTCTGCTGCAGGCTATCGTCATAGGCCTCGTTGAGTTCGTGGTGCATGACGTTGACGGAAATGGCTGCAGCGCCCATCCAGAGCAGTGCCATGCCAGCCGTCAACCCGAGGGCAAGGCGCAGGGCGATCGAGGGGCGCCGCTTCAAGCGTTCACCTGATAGCCAAGTCCGCGGACCGTCTGGACGAAGTCCTTGCCGAGCTTCTTGCGCAGCCGGCTGACATAGACTTCGACGGCGTTGCTCTCCACTTCCGCGCCGAACGAATAGAGCGAGTCCTCGATCTCGGACTTGGTCACGATCCCGCCGCGCCGCGACAGCAGCCGTTCGAGCACGGCCCATTCCCGGGCAGTGAGGCTGGCTTTCTCTCCGTCAACCATCGCAGTCCGCCTGCCGAGATCGACGGTGACGCCCGCCGCCGTGATCGCTGGTGAAGGGTTGCCCCCATAGCGGCGAGCAACGGCGGCGATGCGCGCGCCCATCTCCGAGAGATCGAACGGCTTGACGAGATAGTCGTCCGCTCCCGAGTTGAGGCCTTCGATGCGCACGGCGATCTGGTCCTGCGCGGTGGTGATGATCACCGGGACGGCATTGGCGGCCGAGCGCATCTCGCGCAACAGATCGAGCCCCCGCCCATCGGGCAGGTTGAGATCGAGCAGCACCAGTTCGTACGGCACGCTCGCCAGCGCAAGACGTGCCTCATCGATGCGCCGCATCCAGTCGACTGCATGCCCGATGGACAAGACGTGGTCGCGGATCGCCGCCCCCAGCACATGGTCATCTTCGATCAACAGGACTCTCAAGCGCAGTGCTCCCGCCGGCCTCATAGTGCCCGAACCTGACGCCAACCTGAATAGGAAACCCGTGCTGTTTCAGCTTGCTGTCAGCTTGCGGTGATCCAAGTGCGACATCAACCACTGACCGGAGTACGGACCGTGAAGAGACTCGCCGCAACGCTCATGCTGGCAACCGCCTTAGTCGCCCCAGGTCTTGCCATGGCGCGCGACATTACCATCCAGACCAGCCTCGTTCAGTATTCGGGACACCCCGCCTATCTTGCCGTCTACCTCGCCAATCCGGACGGGAGCTACAATTCCACTCTTTGGATCGCTGGCCAGAAGTCGAGATACTATGGTGACCTGCGGGGCTGGGCGCGTGCGGCCTCGAGCGGCGGCGGATCGATCAATATCGACGGCATCACTGGCGCCAGCGTCGGAAGCGGCGAAACACTGACAGTTAATGCCAACCTCGCGGACACCCTGCTTGATGCAGGCTACACGATCCATGTCGATAGCGCCGTCGAAAATGGCGGCCAGTACTCCGACGACGCGGTGGTCGATCTCACCTCCGCGCCGACGACGGCCTCGGGCACGGGCTACGTCAACACCGTCTCACTCGGTCTCTGAGCGGGTCCGGCGATGCGTAGCTTCCATTCGTTCGCGGGTCTCGTGGGCGCCATCCTCGTCGTCTTCATGGCGGTCACCGGGTCCCTCCTCGCGTTGCAGCCGATCGCGGACGCAGCGATGGCGCTCCCTTCGGCCGACAATCCCAGCATTGCCGCGGTGGCGGAGCGAGTGACGCATAGCCTGCCGGGCGTCGAGCGGCTGGTGCGTTCCGCGTCGGGCAAGGTCGTCGCCTATGCCATGGACAATGGGGTTCGCACGGCCCAGGTCATCGATCCCCAGACTGGTGCGGCGACGCGGGCCGACGCGCCGTCATCGTTCTTTGCCTTCATCACCGACCTACATCGCTCGTTTCTGCTTGGAACTTTCGGGCATGGCATGGCCGGAGCCTCGGCACTCGCCATTCTCGCTCTATCGGTCAGCGGCATCCTGTTGCTGGTCGCCAAGATGGGGGGCTGGCGCAAGCTATTCCTGCGGTCTCGCGGCACCGGCTCGCAGCGGCTGCACACGGATCTGGCACGTCTCGGAGTCCTGGTTCTGCTTCTGACATCGATCACCGGGGCCTACCTGTCCGCGGTCAGCTTCGAACTGCTTCCCGAGAGCGCCGCCGCGACCTTCACACTTCCCCCCACAAGCGTGGGAAATGTGGTCGCGCCTGTCGGGTCACTGGCTGCCTTGGCTTCCATTCCGCTGTCCGAGCTGCGCGAGCTGGTTTTTCCCGCGGCGGGCGATGCGACTGATGTCTTCACTGTGACCACGGCCACCGGACAAGGCTATGTCGATCAGGGGAGTGGGGCCCTCCTCTCCTTCGCGCCCAGCGACGTATGGCAGCGGGCTTACGAGTTCATCTACATGCTGCACACCGGACAGGGTGCGCCGATGATTGCGTTGCTGCTCGGCCTCGCGGCACTGGCCGTACCGGTGCTGACCCTGACCGGTGCGGCCATCTGGTGGATGCGCCGCCGCAACACGCCCCATATCGCCGGCAATGCAGCCTGGCGCGATGCTGACACCATCATCCTCGTCGGCAGCGAGGCCGGCAGCACCTGGGGGTTCGCCGCGACATTGCATGACGCCCTGCAGCAGCAGGGTCTGCGGGTTCACGTGGCGTCGATGAACGACGTGCGGCGCCAATATACCAACGCTTCGCGGCTCATCGTGCTCACGGCTACCTATGGAGACGGTGCTGCGCCTGCTTCCGGTCGGCAGTTCCTTGCCAAACTCGGGGCGTTCGGTTCGAACCTCGAATACGCCGTGCTGGGTTTTGGCGACCAGAGCTTTACCCACTTCTGCGGGTTTGCTGCCGACGTCGATTCTGCGCTCGAAGCCAAAGGCTTGCGCCGCCTGCTCCCGATCTACGGGGTAGACCGCCAGTCATCGGCCCAGTTCGCAGCATGGGGCACGTTGCTCGGCGAGCAACTGGGCGTGCCGCTGACGCTCACCCATGTGCCCGACGTGCCGCCGACCCGCAGGCTCGTACTGGCCGAGCGGGCAGTTTACGGCATGGAGGTCCAGGCGCCGGTTGTGGTCCTCCGCTTCGTTGCGCCCCAGTACCAGCGGCGCTGGATTGGCTCGCGCCTGCCGCATTTCGAGGTCGGCGACCTCATCGGCATCGTACCGCCCGGTAGCGATGTCCCACGATACTACTCGCTCGCCTCGGCATCGCGGGATGGCGTGCTTGAAATCTGCGTGCGCAAGCAATCGGGTGGGGTCTGTTCTGAGTTCCTGCATGCGCTGTCGCCCGGCGATGCGATCGAGAGTTTCATCCGGCCCAATCCGGACTTCCGCCCCAGCCGTGGCCGCCGCCCGCTCATTCTGATCGGCGCGGGGGCGGGGGTCGCGCCGCTCGCCGGTTTCGTCCGCCGCAACGCCAACCGCCGACCGGTGCATCTCTTCTTCGGCGGTCGCGATCCCTCCTCGGATTTCCTCTATCGCGACGACCTGGAGGCCGCCCTCGACGACGGCCGCCTAACAGCGCTCAAGACCATTTTCTCTCGCGTTCTGGGAGGTGGCTACGTGCAGGCGCGGCTCGTCGAAGAGGAGGAGACCGTCCGTCGTCTGGTAGGCCAAGGCGCCCAGATCATGGTGTGCGGCGGACGTGACATGGCCGGTGGCGTGCGTGAGGCGATCGACGCCTGCCTTGTTCCACTGGGCCTCTCCGTCGCCGGCCTCAAGCAGAAGGGACTGTATCTTGAAGATGCCTACTGAGCGGTGTTCCCCGACCGCCGTGCCGCTCCATCGCTCCGTGATCAACGGCGCGACGATGGGGACGCGCTACTCCGCCGTTTTCTACGCCGAGTCAGTGGACTGTAGCGTAGAGGTGGGACAGGCGCTGCAGGCGGCAGTCGATGCAGTGGACGCGCAGATGTCCACATGGAAGCCTGACTCCGATCTGATGCGGTTGAATCGGGCGCCCGCAGGCATGTGGTTCGACGTGCCCGAGCAGCTTTACGCCGTGCTGTCGAAAGCGCTGGAAGTCGGCCGGCTGTCGGACGGTGCCTTCGACATTGGCGTCGGCGACGTCGTCTCCGCCTGGGGCTTTGGCAGCCAACTCAACCGCGCCGCCCAAGCGCCCAGCGAGGAAGCCCGAGTGCCGGCACACCTCTGCCTTGAGCTTGATCGCGAGCGCGGCCGCGTGCGCAAGCGAGCCGACATCACCCTCGACCTCTCCGGCATCGCCAAGGGTTTCGGGGTCGATGAACTGGCCCGCGTGCTCTTCGATGCAGGCGTCAGACATTTCCTGGTATCGATCGACGGCGAACTCCGCGCCATGGGCGGCAAGCCCGACGGCTCGCCCTGGCGAGTGGCCGTCGAGACGCCACAGACAGGTCGCCGCGAGAGCGAGGGCGTAGTTGAACTCATCGACGGAGCCATCGCCACCTCCGGCGACTATCGGCATTTCGCAGATGTCGGCGGCATACGCTACGGCCACACAATTGACCCGGCTCGCCGGGTTCCTCTCACGGGAGGTCCATCGTCCGTAACCGTGCTGGCAGAAACCTGCATGGCGGCAGACGCCTGGGCCACGGCCCTACTGGTCCTCGGCCCAGCGACCGGCACCGAGATCGCTTCCCGCTACGGACTCGAGGCCATCTTCATCGACCGTCCGCGCAACCCGCCCCCGACCTGGTCCGATCAACCAAAGACCCAACGGAGAACTCACCTATGAATGCCCACAAGATCCGCCTCGCCATCGCCGTCTGCAGCCTCGGTGCGGCCATTCCCGCCACCGCGGCGGACATCCGGGCGCAGCTCGCTCCCGAACTCATCTCCAATCACTGTCGGACCCACGGCATCGGAAGCGAGATCGAAGGCACCTTCATGCTCCCCAGCGGGCGTGTCACCGGAACGGTGCTCTGCACCGACGCCGATCTCGCCGTCCCCCAGACGTCGGCATCAGGGCGACACGACGACGATGACGATCAGCGCCATCGGGACGGTCGCGATCGCCACGACGATGATCAGGACCATCATGAGGATGATCGAGACGACTGACGGGTGGAGCAGTTGACGATCGCGTCACGCATCCACTCGCGCGAGTGCGACGGAGCGACGCCGTGGGGCGCCGCTGAGGGACATCATCGCCTGGTGCTGACTGAGATGCACCCCGTCGAGCTTTGCCAAGAAGTCGGTGCCGGCGAGCTTGTCCATCACCGGGCCCTTCACCTCGGACAGGTGCACGCGGACGCCCAGGTCATGCAGGCGGTGGCGGATGGCTTCGAGGCTCTCGAGCGCCGACATATCGATGGCGTTCACCGCCGAGCACATCAGCACGACGTCGGTGAGGTCCGGCACCATTGCTGCCTGCCCGGCGACGAAGTCTTCGAGGTAGCGCGCATTGGCGAAGTACAGGCTCTCGTCGATGCGGATCGACAGCACACCCGGCTGGGTTTCGACCTTGTGACGCTTGACGTTGCGATAGTGCTCGGTGCCCGGCACCCGCCCGACGACGGCGGCATGCGGCCGTGACGAGCGGTAGAGGAAGAGCAGGATCGATGCACCGACGCCCAGGGCAATCCCGGTCTCGACGCCGAACAGCAGCGTGCCGACAAGGGTGACGGCCACAGCGGTGAAATCGGCCTTCGAATAGGCCCATGCTTTCTTGAGGATCGAGAAGTCGACCAGTGTCAGCACTGCCAGCACGATGGTGGCGGCCAGCGTGGCCTTGGGCAGGATGGCGAGGAACGGCGTCAGCAGCAGCGTTGCCGCAGCGATACCGACGGCGGTTAAGGCACCAGCGGCAGGCGTCGCGGCGCCGGCGTCGAAGTTCACCACCGAGCGGGCGAAACCACCGGTTACCGGATAGCCGCCACCGAGGGCGGCGGCAATGTTGGAAGCGCCTAGCCCGATCAGCTCCTGGTTCGGCTCGATCCGCTCGCGCCGCTTGGCCGCCAGCGTCTGCGCCACCGAGATGGACTCGACGAAGCCGACGATGGAGATGATCAGCGCCGGCACGAACAGCGCCTCGACGGTTTCAAGGCTGAAGCTCGGCAGCGACAGCATGGGCAGGCCGGCGGGCACTTCGCCCACCAGGGCGACGCCCTTGCTGCCGAGATCCATGAGCGCCGACCACGCCATGGTGAGGAAGACCACCAGCACCGGGCCGGCGCGCACGATGATCGTCGCGATGCCAACCGGCACACCAATGCGGGTGAGCTGGGTCTTCAGACCAAGGCGGATCCAAAGCAGCAGACTCAGCGCTACGGCTCCCACGGCGACCGTGTACCAGTTGACCTGGCCGATATTGTCGAGGATCGACATCAGCAGGCCGGGGAGGGCATGCCCCTCGGTCCTGATGCCGAGCAAGCCGCCGACCTGGCTCAAGGCAATGATAACGCCCGAGGCGGTGATGAACCCGGCGATCACCGGATGCGACAGGAAATTGGCGATGAAGCCGAGCCGAAAGACGCCCATGGCGAGAAGGATGATGCCGGACAGTGCCGCGAGCACGATGGCGGCGCTCGCGTAGTCGGCCGTGCCGGTGGCCGCGAGGCGGCCGACGGCCGTTGCCGTCATCAGCGAGACGACAGCCACCGGGCCGACGGCGAGGGCGGTCGAGGTGCCGAAGATCGCGTAGGCGACCAGCGGCACCACCGAGGCATAAAGGCCCACCTCCGGCGGCAGACCGGCCAGCAGGGCATAAGCCAGCGACTGCGGGATCAGCATGATGGTCACGATGAGCGCCGCGACGATGTCGCTGGTGAGTGTCTGCCGGTTGTAGCGGCTGCCCCAATCGAGGATCGGGAAGTAGGCCTTGAGGTTCATTTGCTAGATGTCCAGCGTGGCATAGAGGCTGCCTGCACGGCCGCCGGAGCGGCAGTAGCCCAGCATCGGCTTGGGCAGGTTCTGCCACGCCTCGTGGAAGCGAATGATCTGGCCTTCGCCAAGCATGCCCGAGACCGGGATGTGAACGGCCTGCAGGCCGGCGGCCTCGGCGGCTGTGGTGATGTCGGCAAAAGCGGGCTGGCCGCCGTCTTCGTGGTCGGGGCGGGCGCAGACAATGGTCTTGTAGCCGGCAGCGGCGATGTCCTTGACCTGCTCGGGAGTGATCTGACCGGTCACGAAGAACTGGTCGTCAATCTTGCGGATGTTCATGGTTTGCCTTTGGGTTTGAGAAAGCCGAACATGGTCAGAGCCCGTTCACCGGGACTTTGAGATAGGTTCTTCCGTCCTTGTCCTTGGGCGGCAGCTGGCCGGCGCGCATGTTGATCTGCAGCGACGGGATGATCAGCTTGGGCATGTTCAGCGTCGCGTCGCGAGCCTCTCGCATGACCACGAAGCTCTGCTCGTCCGTGCCTTTGCCGACATGGATGTTGTGGTCGATCTCGTCGCCCACCGTGGTCTCCCACTGAATGTCGCGGCCGTTCGGGCCGTAGTCATGGCACATGAACAGGCGGGCTTCGCGCGGCAGCGACAGTACCCGCTGGATCGAGCGGTACAGCATGCGCGCATCGCCGCCGGGGAAATCGGCGCGGGCCGAACCGCCATCTGGCATGAACAGCGTGTCGCCGACGAAGGCGGCGTCGCCGATCACATGAGTCATGCAGGCCGGGGTGTGACCGGGCGTATGCATGACGTGGGCCGTGAGTGAGCCGATCTGGTAGCTGTCACCATCCTTGAACAGGCGGTCGAACTGGCTGCCGTCGCGCTGGAACTCGGTGCCTTCATTGAAGATCTTGCCGAACGTGTCCTGCACGACAGTGATGTTCTCGCCGATGCCTAGGTTGCCGCCGAGCTTGCCCTGGATGTAGGGCGCGGCAGACAGGTGATCGGCATGCACATGGGTCTCGATCAGCCACTCAAGCTTGAGCTGGTGTTGCTCGATGTGGGTGATGATCTGGTCGGCGCCGTCATGGGTGATGCGGCCGGCCGCGTAGTCGATGTCCATGACCGAGTCGATCACCGCGCAGGCGTTCGAGCCGGGATCCTTGACTACATAGCTGATGGTGTTGGTCGGCGCGTCGAAGAAGGCGGTGACGTCGGGTTTGGTGCCGAGGTCAGGAGTGAAGGGAATGGTGCTCATGATGGCTCCTTTCAGCTGGCGGTGGCGGCGCGCTGCTGGCGCGCGATGCGAAGCGTGCGGGCGCCGGCGATGCCGGTGAGCATCGCGGCGACGAAGATCCAGGCGGAGGGCTCGCCAAGGCCGAGGGCCGGGATGGCGCCGCCCGGGCAGAACCCAGCAATGCCCCAACCGATGCCGAACACGGCCGAGCCGCCGATCAGCGGCAGGTCAAGCTTGCGGTTGGCGGGGACGTGGAACGTCTCTTCCAGCACCGGGCGTGGGCGCTTGAGGACCAAGCGGTAGCCGATGGCGGTGATGCCGAGCGCAGCGCCCATGACCAGCAGCAGGGACGGATCCCAGGTGCCGGCGACATCAAAGAAGTTGAGGACCTTGGTAGGGTTGGCCATGCCGGAAATGGCGATGCCAGTGCCGAAGACGAGGCCGATGAGACCTGCAGCGAGAGCGCGACGCATCAGAAGCCTCCCAGCACGTGGCGAACGACGAAGACGGTGGCAACGGCGGTGGCCATGAAGGTCAGCGTCGCGGCGATCGAGCGTGGCGACAGGCGGGCGATACCGCAGACGCCGTGCCCCGAGGTGCAGCCGGAGCCGAAATAGACGCCGATACCGGTGAGCAGCCCGCCGACGACCAGCCAGGGGGCCGGGATGGTGCTGGCGAAGGCCACGGCATCGCCGCCGGCGATCATGGTCACCAGCATCGGCGCGACAATGGCGCCGGCAAGGAAGGCGGCGCGCCAGCCCCAGGCGGGGTCGACCGGTGGCATCAGGCCGGTGAGAATGCCGGTCATGCCGGCGATGCGGCCATTGAACGCCATGAGTGCGACGGCCGCGAGGCCAATCACGCTGCCGCCTAGCAACGCGGGCACGGGAGTAAAGTCGGTAAGCAACTGGTAAACCTTGGAGAAATAGTCGGCCCTATCGGGCGATCGCGATTGTGACGTCGGCCATCCGGGGCACGGATGGGGCCAGGTGAGTCTTGCGATGAGGCTCCTTGCGCACGGAACGCACCGGGAGCATATTCATCAACGAACATTCATATATTCGCACATGCTAATATGATCAAGATGGAAATCGAAAAGCTTGAGGACCGCGCGGAGGAGGCGAGCCAGTTGCTCGCCGCCATGGCCAATCCCAAGCGGCTGCTGATCCTCTGCAACCTGCTCGAGCGGGAAATGAACGTCACGGATCTGTCGGAACGCGTCGGCCTTGCGCAGTCACCCCTGTCGCAGCACCTCTCCAAGCTCCGGGCCTGGGGCCTGGTGAAGACGCGACGCGACGCGCAGCAGATCAACTACAGCCTCGCCTCTAATCAGGTCAGGCAGGTCCTTGCGACGCTTTACGACATTTATTGCGCCTGCTAGGCGTCCGCCCCCGTCAGGACGGAGGAGACCACGTGAGCTTACCGTTCCGCCTCGACCGCTCGATCGTCCTCACCGGCCTTGCCGCTCTCGGAATGGTGCTTGCTGCCGTCGGGCTGTGGCCGCTCGAGGGCGCCGTCGCCGCTTCGGTCTCGGCCCTCGGGCTCATGCTTGTCTATCTGGCGGGTGGGCTTCCCGCGGCGTGGCGCGCGCTGACGACCCTGTGGAACGAGCGAGTGCTCGACATCGACCTGCTGATGGTCATCGCGGCCGTCGCAGCGGCCTCGGTCGGCGCGCCATTCGAGGGGGCCGTGCTGCTTACGCTGTTCAGCATCTCGACCACGCTGGAAGAGCGCGCGCTCGGCCGCGCCCGCCGGGCCATCGAGGCATTGATGGATCTGCGCCCGGAGACGGCGTTGCGGCGAGCGGCCGATGGCACAGTCGAGGAGATTCCGGCTGCCGAACTCGCGATCGACGACGTTTTCGTGCTTCGGCCCGGCGCACGCGTGCCTGCCGACGGGATCATCGTGAGCGGCCGCGGATCGCTCGACGAGGCGAACATTACCGGCGAGTCGATGCCCGTGGCGAAGGAGCGGGGCGCGCAGCTTTTCGAGGCGACGGTCAATATCGATGGCGTGCTGGAGGTTGCCGTCACCAGAACGGTGGCGGACAGCACCGTGGCCCGGATGATCGCGCTGGTGACGGAAGCCCAGGCTGCCAAAGCTCCCTCGGAGCAGTTCAGCGCCTGGTTCGGTCAGCGCTATACGATCGCCGTGATGGCAGCGGCGGCGCTTGCCTTTTTGGTCTTCTATTGGCTGGGGAGAGATTGGCAGGACGCGCTCTACCGCGCAGCCACGCTGCTGGTGGCGGCGAGTCCCTGCGCCATTGTCATCTCGGTGCCGGCCGCCATTCTGTCGGCGCTGTCTGCGGCGGCGCGGGGTGGCGTGTTGTTCAAGGGCGGAGCGGCACTGGAAACGCTGGCGGCGGTCGATACTTTCGCCTTCGACAAGACCGGCACGCTCACTACCGGCAAGGCGTCGGTCACCGGGATCGTCGCGCTTGATGGCGATGACCACGCTCTGCTCGCCCGTCTTGCCGGTCTCGAAGCGCAATCCGAACACCACAGCGGGGCTGCGATCCGGCGGGAGGCGGCGCGTCTCGAGCTTCCGCCTATAGTCGTGAGCGACGTTCGCAACCAGCCGAGCGCCGGCATCGTCGGAGGGGACGAGCATGGACGACTCTGGGCCGGCAATCCGCGGCTCGCCGCGCAGATGGGCGCGTCGATCGATCACCCGGCGCTTCACACACTGGCCGCCGACAGCCAGACGGTCATCTATTTCGGACGCGATGGGCAGACGCTGGGTGCCGTCACCGTGGCCGATAAGGCACGTGCCACCTCCGGCGCAGCCCTGGTAGCGTTGCGGGAGGGCGGCGTCCGCAAGATCGTCATGATGACTGGCGACCGTCGGCCGGTTGCGCTGCGCATCGGCAAGGAGCTCGGATTGGGGCCGGACGACATCCACGCCGACATGCTGCCCGAGGACAAGGTGCGCATGGTCGGCGTGCTGGCCGCAGACGGCAAGGTCGCCTTTGTCGGTGACGGCGTCAATGACGGGGCCGCCCTGGCGCGCGCCGATGTGGGCATCGCCATGGGCGCAGCGGGTTCGGATGTGGCCTTGCAGGCGGCCGACGTGGCGCTGCTGTCGGAAGACATGGGGCGGCTGGCGGAGGCGCAGCGTTTGGCGCGACGGACCGCTTCGATCATCCGGCAGAACCTGACTTTCGCCATTGGCGCCATGGCGGTGCTCGTCGTCGGTGGGCTGTTCTTCCAGTTGCCGCTGCCCCTCGCTGTAGTTGGCCATGAAGGCGGCACGGTGCTGGTCGTGCTCAACGGCCTGCGTCTGCTCGCCGATCCCATTCGCCGGCAGACTGCCCAGCTGCAAACACGCCCTCGGCTAGCCCCGGCACCCGCCAGCAGGGTGGCTCATAATAAGCAGGCCTATCGGCGCAAGGTGCCGAGGCGGATGTCGTAGGTATACGGCGGTGCGCATTTGGAGGGGAAATGCGTGAGGTCGAAATCTTTCGCCGCCTAGCTGTGGCGCTTGCAATCGGCTTGTTGATCGGTCTTGAACGCGGCTGGCAGACACGCGACGATTCCGATCAGGAACGGACGCGGGGTTGAGCACCTACGCTTTGACCGGCCTGCTGGGCGGCATGGCGGCACTGGTGGCGGGCGCAACGTCGCCGCTGGTGTTGGCTGCCGCGCTGCTTGCCTGCACGGCCAGTCTCGCCGGATTCAGCTATCTCGAGGCGAGGCAGGAGCAGAATCTCAGCGTAACCGGCGTCGTTGCCGGCATCCTCACCTTTATCCTCGGCGCCTATGCCACGCTGGGGAGCGAGATCGTCGCCGTTGCCGCGGCGGTCGCCACGGCAATTCTGGGTACCCAAAGACGCCTCGGTGGTGGGGAACACGTGGCAGTACCCCAACAAGTCCGGCGGTCCCGACCGGCGCTTCCGCAACACAGGCAATTACCGGTATGCCGCTACGAACGCCTCATTTTCTCAAGTAGCACTGGAATCGCCGAGGCCCTGCAGTTCAGCCGCGTTGGACCTGCGGCAGATTTCGTGGAACGAGCTTGGCGTATGCGCATATAGGCCCACCATTGGGATGGCCCGCAGGATGAGCTTAACGAAGGGTAAATACAGACATTGATGCCTAATCATCTCCGTGCTTTTGTAGCTCGGAGGGGTGGGGTTCCAATGTCCGTCTACAGTAATGCAGCGCCAGGCGCGCTGCGTCCGCCATTTCCGGCGCCAGCTGGCGAACCAGACAAAACATGCTCAGCAACATGATCGAGGCCGTTGCGACGGCGCTGCTGGTTATTGCGCCAATCAGTTCGCCAAACATTGAGAACCAGCCGCGGGATACCGCGCAGTTCTGGTCGTGCCAACCGCAAAAGACCTGCAGCACGACCAGCTCGTGCGAGGAGGCGGAGTGGCACCTCCACTCGTTGGGTGGTCGTCTCGATACAGATAGCGACGGGGCGCCATGTGAGACGCTATGCGGGAGTAACAATTAGTGCGCGTGAGTTTGATGCTGCCGTTGCGGCATTCGACGTTCGCTAGGATTGGGTACGATGCTTAAGTCGCTCAAACGACTTCGGGACGCTGTCGGGCATGGTCGGCGCAGAGCCAAATCCCGTTGTTCGGGTGGCGGCGTTCTTCCGGGCTCTGCGTTTTGTCGTACCTTGGTCCACCTTCCGCCGCGGCCCGAATGTGGGCTGCAATGCCGGTGTTGCTCACACCTTCCTCACCCTTCCGGGGGCCAATGGTCGGGCGCCCGCATTTCGAGCAGAGGTGACCGACCCGCTGGGCGAGGAGGAGTTTGTCCTTTTCCCTGAAGTCGTCACGCGCGCGCCTTTTCGTTTCGGCGGCAGCAGTAGCTGCGGCGTCCGCAGCAGCAGCAGCCGGGTCGGGGTTGGCAGGACGGGTTAAGTGCATGGCCGAGTATAGGCGAGGCTGCGTGCCAACGCAAAGTCACCCGACAGGCCAACCTGAGCAACTAACAGCCCCGCCGAAGCTGGGCTTTCTGACACCAACTGGACGCTTATCCGCCGCAGAAATTCGCCCACGCCTCCATGAGCTCGCGGCGCTTGTCGAGGAAGTCGGTCCGACGATAGGCCAGCTCGACCGCATCGCCGGAGGCATGCGCGAGGCAGGCTTCAACGATCTCGCGGGGGTAGTCAGTCTGCTCCCGCGCCCAAGTTGAGAACGCAGACCTAAAGCCGTGCACGGTGATGCCACCGCCACGGAGCCCGCGCAGTAGCTGCAGCATCGCCATGTTACTGAGCCCATTCCTGCGCAGGCCCGGGAACACGTAACGGCTGTCTTTGGGCAGTGACCTAAGCAACTTGATGGCCGCGTTGGGCAACGGCACTCGATGTTCGCGGTTCGCCTTCATCCGCTCCGGCGGCAGCACCCAGAGCTTGGCGTCCAAATCAATCTCCGACCACACGGCACCCGTCGTCTCTCCGGTGCGGGCCGCGGTCAGGATAGTGAACATGAGTGCCTTGGCACTGATGCTCTCGTTGTCCTTGAGCTCCGACATCAGCGTCGGCAGTTCGTTGTAAGGCAGCGCTTTGTGATGCTCGATCTTCTGCACCTTGGAGATGGCAGGCAGCAGATGACCGAGCGCGCCGTTCCATGCCGCGGGGTTGTCACCGCCTCGATGCTTCATGGCCGTGGCCCAGCCGAGCACCTTCTCTATACGGCCGCGCAGTCGACTGGCAGTCTCCGGCTTCTTGCTCCAGATCGGCTTCAGGATCTTCAGCACGTCCTCGACAACGATCTGGTCGACCTGCTTCTTGCCGATGACTGGACCGGCATAGGTCTTGAGCGTGCTCTCCCACTGCTCAATGTGTTTGGCGTTCTTCCACCCTGCCCTGTGGGACTCGATGTATTTGTCGGCGCAGTCGGCGAAGGTCGGCGCCTTTGTGCGGGGTTTGGTTGCAGCAGCCACTTGCTCCCGCTCACCCATCGGGTCGCCGCCCTTCCGCACCTGTACGCGCAGCACGGCCGCTTCGTCGCGCGCCTCGGTAACTGACTTGTTTGCGAGCGGGCCGAGACCCATCCACTGGTTTTCGCCGTTGCGGCTGTATCGGAACAGCCAGCTTCTCGTTCCTTGCGGCCGGATCTGAAGGTACAGCGAGGGTGCCACCCAATGGACCCCGTAGTCCTTGAGGCCAGTGACCTGGGCAGCTGTGAGAGCACGTTGCTGGGACATATTCTTGCCGGCCTGACGATTGGGCCGGACCATCACTCCGCCTAGCCCCAGCAGTCCAGCGAAAATGAGGAATTCTCTGTACCGCCAGCAGCCTGGGCTGAATGCATCCGCCTGAACCGGACAGACACTACGACAGACAGTCGAGCAAACCGTGTGTGCCGCAGGGACTGGGGACCTATGCTGCTACGGCTCCCGCACGCCGTGCTGAGCCTCCGCCAAGGTGCTGGGAATGCTGGGCAATTGTGGCGCTGCTACGCGGGGTTAGCAACATTCTAAGCCACTGATCATGCAGGAGGAATGGCGGAGAGGGAGTCCGACTAACCAGCGTTCGCTGTGGTTCGTGATCGATCACAGAAGGCGCTGCATTTCCTGCCCAATCTCGTATTCCGTGCTATAGTGGTTCGTAGTGGTTCGCCATGAACCGGCGCAATCCTTAGGGTCATCTTTAGGGGTCGTTATGCCAGCGCTCACCAAGAGACTGTCTGCGCGCTTCGTTGAAACCGTGTCTGAACCGGGGCTGCATGCCGACGGTGACGGGCTCTACCTCAACGTGTCGCCCAAAGGCGCGAAGCGCTGGGTGTTCATTTTCCACCTGAAGATGCCGGGCCGAACGCAATCACGCGGCGAGCTGAGCCTTGGTCGGCTGGCGGTGCTTTCGCTTGCGGACGCACGCGAGGCCGCCGGCGAGGCCCGCAAGCTTGTCGCGAAGGGCATCGACCCCATCGCCGCTCGGAAGGCAGGCGCGGTTAGCGCAGACGTGCGGGTTGAGACGTTCGGAGAATTCGCCGCCGATCTGGTCGACGACCTGGCGCCCGGCTTTCGAAACGACAAGCACATCGACCAGTGGCGCATGACGCTGTCCGTCGAAAAGAACGAGGCCGGCGACTGGATCGATTGCGGCTACTGCCTCACGCTCCGATCGAAGGCACTTCCGGATGTCGAGACCGAAGACGTGCTTGAGGTGCTGAAGCCGATATGGAAGGCCAAGGCGGAAACGGCGTCGCGGCTGCGGGGACGCATTGAGCGAGTGCTCGATGCCGCCAAGGCTAAGGGTAAGCGGACCGGCGAGAACCCCGCTCGATGGCGCGGGCACCTCGACAAGCTCCTACCCAAAAGGCTGAAGCTGACACGGGGGCACCACGCGGCGATCCCTTACGCCGAGTTGCCGGCGCTGTTCGTGAAGCTGCGCGAGGCGCAGGGTATCGGCGCGCTCGCGCTCGAATTCCTAATCTTGAATGCATCGCGCACCGGGGAGGTCATGGGCGCACTCTGGTCCGAGATCGACATCGAGGCCAAGCTGTGGACCATTCCGCCAGAACGCATGAAGGCGGGCAGGGAGCATCGCGTGCCTCTCGGCGAACGGGCGATCGAAATTCTCAATGGCCTGCTCGTGGGCAAGGAGCTAGGCGCGTTCGTGTTCCCCGGATCGAAACGGGGATCTTCGATATCCAATGCCACTATGACCAAGGCGCTCTCGGCGGCGGGCGGCGAAGCTTTCACCGTTCACGGCATGCGCAGCGCCTTCCGTGACTGGGTAAGCGAAGAGACGGCATTTGACGGGGCTGTTGCCGAGCAGACACTAGCGCACATCGTGGGGGATGCCACAGAGCGCGCTTACCGCCGAGGCGATGCACTGGCGAAACGTCGGTCGCTGATGGAGGCGTGGGAGCGCTATTGCTGCGCGCAGCCGGCAGCCAACTTGGTGCATATTCGCGGCGGGAAGTCCCGTTGAGCAAGATTCGCGCTGCAGGTGATGACCGGAAGACGCGCGGCCGCAGCGTTGAGACACCGTCGGGGTTTCTCGATTATTCAGCCATAGGACGAGTGCTTGCGGCCGTGCACGCGGCCGGACTCGCTCCCCCGATCGAGCTGCTGCAGCCTGGGCCCAACGCGCAACGCCAGCCAGACCCACTGCGCGCGGTTCGTCGCGCTCGGCTGTCGCTGGCACAAGGTATCGAGTGGGCCTTCAATCTCAAGAACGCGCATCCGGCCGTCTACTCAAAGGCGTTCGCCAGCGAGCGGTACGACTCGCTCGGGCAGGTTGAGGATCGCTCACGAAAATTGAGCGACCAGCTTATAGCGCAGGACGCAATGATCGGCGGCCAACTGTTTCGGCACCTGCCCCCCGACGAGGGCCCAACATTGGCTCAGATCGTACGCGACTTGAAACGCCTAGAGGCCGCCGCTGCGTCGGCACGCACACGGCTGAAGGATGCCGACCTTCACGACCAGCCCCTATTTCCTGACGACGACGCGAGCGCCACCACAGATTTCATCGCTGAGTTGGCGAGGGTGTTCGAGAAGGCGTACGGGACGCCTCCAAGGACTGGCCCCCGAGACTCGCCAAGCGGCCCCTTCGTCGCATTCGTCACTTCCATCACATCCGAAGCGCTCCGGAAGCGTCGGTACGATGAACTGCTATCTGGCGTGCACGGGCCATTCCAGGAGGACCGGTACCCGGCCGACGTTGCGGAAAAGCAATGTGAGGCGGAGGTGTTCGAGGGCATGTCCGCGGTCGCCATCGCCAAGGCGCTCTCTCGTGCGGGACAAAAATAGCCAAAGTGGGAGTTTCTGTCCTGTGACCCGCAGTCGTCCGTGTGATTGATAGGGCGGGCCTTCAGCAAGTCCGCTGAAGTGTGCGCACCGGCGGCTCCGCCGGGGGAGTTGCACCTTGTCCCACCTGGCCTATCCCGCCCCCAACGCCGTCGACGGCGCATTTCCGCAGATGGCCCCGCTCGCGTATCCGATCGGAGATGCGGAACGCGCTGCCGGCGTCGGCAAGACCACCCTGTTTGAAGCAATCCGCAAGGGCGAGCTTCCCGCGCGAAAGCTCGGCAAGAAAACCCTGATCCTCGCGACTGACCTTCACGCTTGGTTGGAGCGCCTGCCGCGCCGCGAAGTGAAAGCCGCCGCAGCCTAACCGCCCCCTGTCACCCCATCCAAGAAAAAGCCCCCACACCTCGGGGGAGGCTGGGGGCGGAAAGTCGATTTGCAAGATGCCTACTTACACCAATGTGGGCTCGGCCCGCAACGAAAACGCGCACCATCACTCTCTGCCTCCCGCCGATCTCACACCAGCCGGCAGAGTGGTCTGGTTGCGCACCAGAAGATCCGTTTCCACCTGCAATGCGCTCGGTGAACTCGCTGGCCTTGGCGGGAGAGCGGCATGACCGAGACCTCGATCTTCCAACGTACCAAGACCTGGAAGCGCCGCGACTCTGCCCTTCCGCCCAGTCCCCAAGCGAAATGGAACAACGCCAACCGCCAGAAGCTGAAGGCGCACGCAATTGTTCGTCAGGCCCTCCGCGACGGCACGCTAAAGCGCGGTCGGTGCAAATGCGGTAGCTTTCGCACTGAGGGCCACCACGATTGCTATGACCGACCACTCGAAGTTGAGTGGCTCTGCCGTCGATGCCACCGGCAGCTCCATGCCGCCCTGCGGAGGGCGGCATGACCCGCGCCCTCATGGCTGTCGCCAAGTCTCAGATCGCATCGCTAGCCGTTCGTCTGAAACTGTCTGACGAGGAACTCGTAAGTCTTGGGGCGGCCATCACGGCCGCCCACTTCCAGAGGGCCGGCCTTGATCGGCGAGCTACACACGCGATCCTCGATCATGCCCTCGAGGCGGCAGCCGACGGGAGCGCGAGATGAAGAACGACTACTCCCGACGTAAGGGAAAGGGCAATGGCGGCCGCTTCGTTCAACTGTTCGAGTATCTGCTGCGCTCGCCGGCTTGGTCTGATCTCGACCCCGTCGCGAGGGCGCTCTACGTTGAACTACGTCGCCGCTACAACGGCACGAACAACGGCTCGATCGCCTTAGGGTGTCGCGAGGCCGGCGAGGCGTTGAATGTCGGAAAGAACGTCGCCAACCGCGGGTTCCAGGCACTTCTCGACCACGGCTTTATTGTCGTCGTGGCGAAGAGCGGGTTCAACCAGAAACGCATGACAATGGTGTGGGCACTGACGGAAATCAGGAACGATGCCACGGGGGCCATCGCGCCCCGGGACTTCCTGCGGTGGTCGCCGAGGGGCCCAAGAACGGCGGCGACGTCACCAGCCGGCGACCGCAGGGTTGTGCCGTTTGCGAAGCCCGTTGCCGCCTGAGCCCTCAACAGCAGGGCGCCGCATAGGTCGCCTTCTCAAAGGTGAAGGTCTGCAGCCTTATGTATCAAACGCACCCGCGTTGCGGAGCGGGGTAACCCGCTGTGACTAGGTCATGCCGCCTCTGGCGTCTCAGTTGCTTGGTCGTCGCCGTTTTGTGGGCGGGCGCTTTGCTTGACTATGCGGAAGGTTCCGTACCGGCTGTCTTCGCTCTCTCGAAACTCAGTGCTTCTGAGAACGAGAAAGAACGGCATCCGCTGTTGTTCGCCAAAAACGTCTACCCACTGAATGATGCAGTCGACGCTGAAGTGTCGACCGGTAGCGCGGATCATATCATAGACGTCCTTGTCGAAATCAGTGTGCCCCCAAAACACACTGATCTCGCTCACCCCTCGTTCGCCGGCAGAGATAAAGGAGTCCTCTCCTTCATGGGTTGGGGAATCGAGGAACCGAGGCTCGATTTCGTCCCGGCGCCATCGTCGGTTGCTTACCCGCACCCGCGCATGGACAACGCACCACTTTGCCGGAGAGTGCCCGTAATTCTTGACCTGGAAGTCAATGCTCATCCAGTCGCGATAGACCGTGTAGCTCGCGCTATCGACTGCCAAGTAGGCCCGTACTTGCGCGCGGCCAATGTCGCGAGATTCGTCTGCGGCTCTGTTGGCCGAGGTGACGGAGTTGTTAGCGGCGGTGACGGCTTCCTGCGAATGAAGCGCGGCCTTCTTGGTATAGAGCATGGTGCGGTAGAGAAGCGCCAGGCCGACAAAGGTAAGGATAACCCCGGCCCACGCGGCGACGTTCATCCACCCGGTCGACTCAGCCATATTGCGCTGGGCAGCCAAGTCGCATTCCTCGATGCTTGGAAGATAGCAGGCGGAATATGCTTCGTCTTTTGCGGTTATTGGCTGTCTAGCAGCGGGTTCGATAGAACTGCCGATGATAGCGGACGCGTCGGCGTCCTTGCCACTGGATGGCTGCTGGTATTGCTCGGTACTTTGCTGGCGGTTAGTGGCGCCACCCTCAGCGCTGTTACCGTTTTTGGATTGCCCGGATAGAACAATCCCGCCGGCCGCCATTGCCACCAGCGCACAAACTACAATTGTATCGACGACACCCCAATGGCGGTCAGACATTGCAAAAAGAACGCAGCGGTAAACTTGCCCCTCGATAGCTTATTCCGCACGTTCACTTCTTTCTCGTCAATGCCAACATGCAACGTCCTCGACAAGTACGGCCGCGGATGGCCATCATGCCCGCCGCAACAGTCGAAATCGCTCGCATCCCTCCGGCAAAAACAGAACGCAGTACCGCTGGTGGGACGCATAGTCCCGCTGGTGGTACTATGCGGTACTCCTATACCGCATCCAAGGTGTTCATAGTACCGCCTGTGGTACTGTAGGGTCGATTTTCACGTATCCATAGTCCCGCCGGTGGGACACATATACATCTAGCCATAGGCAGGTGCTCTCGGCGAGCTAGATGCTGCGTGTCGGCTCCCAAGTGTGATGCCTGATCGTTCCACACCCTCGGAGCCCGAACATGGGCTCGCGCCTCATGGCTGGCGAGCCCGATGGGCGGGCGCGACACCGCCGTCTCGGTGAACGAACGCCCCGCACGGGGCGCCTGGTCGGGACGACCGCAGGTCACTGCCCTCAAGTCCCTTCTCCACACAAGTCACTTCGCCCAATAGTTGCGCATCGTACGATCGGCAGCACCATCAGGAGATCAGGAATGAGAAGCAAACTCGACCCGACCCCCGCGAAAGACGCGCGTCTTCATATCGCTCTCGACCGCGAGCAGAAGCGACGCATCTTCGAGGCAGCCGCGAAGCTCGGCATGAGCCCGTCGCAGTTCGTCCGAGCCACCAGCCTGCGTGCTGCCGACCGAGCAGCGGCATAGGAGGCGACGATGGCAACCGGCATTGCGAAAGTTGCGCAGGCGCTGCAGCGCTCCGAAGCCCCTCGGGCCTTCCTCTGGGGCTCGAATGGCGAGCGCTTGTCGCCGGAGGAGGTCGCGAGCCGGAGGGCCCGTGCGGAGGGCATGCGCCATCCAGCAGGGTATACGCCCAACGGCTGGGCATCGCTGCTCGGCGCGCTCGCCCAGGAGGGGGTTGGGAAATTCAAAGAGGACGAGGCGAACCGTGCCGAAAAGGAAGGCATTGCTGGCGTTGTCGACCGCTTCAACGCTGCCAAGGCCGCAGGGACGGGTTACGAGGACGTGCTGACAGATCCATGGGCCGCAAAGGCGCCCGGCGTCTCCGGCGTTGCGGCGGCCCTGATGAGCAGGAATTTCGAGCTTGAGGACCGCAGGGCCTCGTGGGCTCGCGACGATGCCAGGACATCGGTTGCTCGAGCCATGGCAGCCGCGGAGTCAGCAAAGCCGAAGTGGCAGACCCTCGAAAGCGGCGGCGATACCTATCGCTGGGACGCTAACGATCCAGACAGCAAGCCGATGCTGTTCTTCGACGGACCAGACGCTGCACCCGGTGCCCCAGAGGTGGAAGAGGCATTCGACCCCGCCACCGGCCGGCCGATCAAGCAGCAGTGGGTCGATGGCGGGTGGCAGCCGCTCGGCGGCGTCGCTGCCCCCAAGGATCCGCTCGTCACGGTGAACAACGGCGGCGAAACTGCCTATGACAAGACGTTGAACGAGAACTTGGCGAAGTCCTATCTCGGCACCCAGGACGCAAGCACCGCCGCTCTCAGGACCCTCACCACTCTCGATGCCATGACTGGCGCGATGGAGGACCCGAATTTCTACTCGGGCTTCGGGGCGGAGCCGACGTTGGCGGTGAAGCAGGCGATTGCGGGCCTTGGCCTCGATCCGTCGGCAGCGAGTTCGATGGAGACATTCAACGCGCTATCCAAGCAGTCCGCGCTAGACCTGATGGGTGGCTCGCTGGGCACCGGCTTTTCCAACGCCGACCGATCCTTTGTCGTAGAGCAGACCGCCAATCTTGGGGCGACGAAGGAAGGCAACAAGATGTTGATGGACCTGCAGCGCAAGCTCGCCAAGCGCCAGGTCGATGTCGGCAAACTCGCAAACCAGTACGCGTCGGAACACGGCGGGCGGCTGGACTCGGGCTGGGGCGCGTACTTGGCCAACTGGGTGGAAACGAACCCCGTGTTTGACCAGAAGGCCACCGGTACGGCGCCGGGCAACGGCAAGACCAGTGGCGGGCTTAACTGGAGCATCGAACCCTGATGGCCACGCTCACTATCGAAGGCCGCAAGGTCAAGGTCGACGACGCGTTCCTGCAGATGTCCCCCCAGGAACAGCAGTCGGCCGTGGAGGAAATCGCCTCGCAGATCGGTATCGGCTCCAATTCGGCTGCCAGTGCGCAGACGGCGGACCGGTGGGGGGATCTGCCATATCCTGGCAATCCGAACTTCAACCCTGGCGCACTGAGGCCGGAGACCTACGCCGAGAGCTACCCGTCGCAGGCGCTGTCCGGCGTCAACGAGGGCATTGCAGGACTGGTCGGCCTACCTGTCGACGCCGCTACCATGGCGATCAACGCCGGTCTCTCGGGGTTGAACACTGCGTTTCCCGCAGAGCCCACTCTCTCGGGGCTGACCACTGGCGAGCAACCCTCGCCGCGCTTCCCCTACATCGAGAAGCCCCCTCTCGGGTCGGACATGCTCAAGGAGACAATGGCGAGTGGCGGCGCGATTGCGCCGCCTACCAACGATCCCATGAAGCAGGCAGTTCGCCGGATGGGCGAAGAGGTTGGCACCGCAGCCATTCCCATCGGCAGCACCGCGGCCCATGCGTCCAAGCCCATCATTGCCGCAGCGAAGGAATTGGGCCTGGTCCTGGGCTCTGGTGCCGGCGCTGCCGCAGCAGAGCATATCGCGCCCGACAACCCGCTCGCCGAGCTTGTGGGCCAGGTCGCCGGCACGCTCGGCGCCGGGGGCATCATGCGTGCGGGCAAAGCTGCCATCACACCGTTTCAGGCCTCACCCGCGCGCCTGGCTGCGGCGCAGACCATGGCTGACGAAGGCGTGATGCTCACTGCCGGACAGAAGACCGGCAGCAAGGGCCTGCAGTATGCCGAGTCCGAGCTTGGCGGGCGCAGCATCGGCGACATAACCGAGAAGCAGGCCGAGCAGTTCACTTCGGCCGCCCTGCGTCGAGCAGGCGTGAGCGCAGACCGAGCATCACCCGAGGTGATGGACGCAGCATTTACGTCGATCGGGCAGCAGTTCGACGACCTGGCCACCCGTAGCCAACTCCCGCTCGACCGTCAGCTCGGCAGCGACCTCGGCGCGGTCGTGCATGACTATCGCGCCCTCGTCCCGGAGTCGCAGCGCGCTCCGGTTGTCGAGAACATCGTCGTGGACCTGATCAACGCCACCCAGGGCGGTCCTACCGTCGCGGGCCCTGCCTACCAGGCGCTGCGCAGCCGACTCGATCGCCTTGCCCGTGGCGCGGCAAAAGACACGCAGCTCTCCGATGCGCTGTTCGGAATCCGCAATGCACTCGATGACTCTGTCGAGCGCTACCTTTCGCAGACCAACCCCGACGCCCTCGGGCAGTGGCGACAGGTTCGCGGCGACTATCGGAACATGTTGGTGCTCGAGCGCGCCGCGCAGGGTGCCGGTGAAAGCGCCGCCATGGGGATCATCTCGCCAGCAGCCCTGCGCACGGCCGCACAGGGCATCTACGGCCGGCGCAGCTACGTCCGCGGCACCGATCCGTTCTCCGAACTGGCGCAGGCCGGTCAGGCGACTATGACGCCGCTGCCGCAGTCGGGCACCGCGCCCCGCACTGCCGTCCGAAGCCTTGGCGTTGGCATTCCCGGCGTGGTGGGCGCCCTGATGGGCGAGAAGGCCATGCCGGGCGCAGGGGCACTCGTAGGGCTCGCTGCCGGCGCTGCCGTGCCTTCTGCCGTTGGGAAGGCCATTCTATCGGGCCCCGGTCGCCGCTATCTCGCTAATCAGGCGCTCACCGGCCCGGCCTCGGGCTCCACCGGCATCTCGCCGATAGTGGCAGCGCTCGTCGCCCAGCAGCAGAACGCGCCACCGCGCATCCCGAGCAAGTATGCGAAGGTCGCCGAGGCGCTTCGACTTCAGGGCTTGTGAATGTTGCGGCCGAACCAGTTTTTGATCATGGCGGCCGCCCAGCCAAAGAAGAAGCCAGCCCCGCCGGCACGCATGGGCTCGTCCAGCAGAGGGTTACCAGAAGGCGGTGCGTCCGTCAGGCCGCCCGCCACGCTGATGCAAGCTACCAGGATACCGGCCACGGCGCCCCAGATCAGCGCATTGGCCTTCTTTGTCCCCACGCCTTCGGTGTGTGTCCGCTCGCCCATGAGCGCAAAATAGGAGCAGGACCAGAAATGAGCAAGGTACCGCCCGGCTACGTCCAAGTCGGTGACTTCGAGGCTGGCATGTTCGGCATCCAGCCCGGATCGATGCTGGAGATATGGCGATACATGATGCTGCGCGACATCTACGACCCCGGCAGCTATGCCGCCGTGCTGTCGGAGATGGGCGATGGCAGCGTGCTTGACGGATTGGACATGTGGGCGGCAATCCATCGTCGGGCGTCTGTCCTGGTTGAATTCGATGCCGTCGAACTCGTCGAAGGCGAGGCAGAGCGGATGCGCCAAATCTGCGTCGCCGAGGCGGTGAAGCGCGGACTGCCGTTGCTCGTGGACCTACCCTCGCCGGAGACCCGTCACTGATGGCCAGCTCCCCGCTCACTCGACATGCTCGCCACAAGCTGTGGCTGGACAGGTACGTGGCTCGCGCCCGCGGCGACCTGAGCGTCCCCGATCCAAACCTGTGTAATGCGGAGACCCGCGCCGGCACTCCCTGCAAGCATAAGGCTAAGCCCTTCAAGGGAAAGTGCCGACTGCATGGGGGGCTCTCTACCGGGCCAAAGACCGAGGAGGGCAAACAGCGTATCCGTGAGGCTCAGCTTCGCCGCCGCCTTCGTGAACGCATTCTGTCGCTGCGAGCGCGAATAAAGTAGGGCGATTTATTCCCACCATGGGGTGTTAGGCTGTTGCCGCGCGCTTTGGCAATAGCCGCAAGTCCCCCCAACCCGCGTCTCCTGAAAAGAACAGGCGGGAACAGGCGGGAACAGCAAGACCCGCCAGGTCCCTAGGCGCCCGCGTTCCGCTTTTTGCGAGGCAGTCTAGGTGCTTATGGTTTCACCGCCGTAATCAGCACCCCGTCAACAGGCACGCTGACTTTCCGGACCAGTACGCCCGCGCGCGCGAGCGGAAGATTTTGTCCCAGTCACCACGCGCACGGAACGGGTGGAGCCTGCCTGATCTCGCATTGCTGCGCGGTACGCGCGCCCGCGCGAGGGGGATAAAATTGAAATGGCCATGCGCACCAAGCGCTTGCCGAGCTGACTGGAGGGGCGCATGGGAAGTACCTAGCTCGACAGTCGGATGATGATCGCATCGAGGGCGCCCTTGACCGCATCGAGATCAGACCTCGCCAGTGAACGCACCGTGTTGGCAAACTCGCGTAGTTCGCGGGCGAGATCGAGGTCTATCTCGCCGATTGCGCGCGCTTCGTAGCTTTCCAACTGCTCAGCGTTGTATCTGGGGACCATGGAGAAGCTGAAGCAACTCTCGCCTGTGTCGTTGGGCGGGATGCAGTTTACCCGGGCGTTCGGCACCGCGTACGTGTCGTCGAACCGTGAATCCGAATTGATAAACAGGAACTTTGCCGCAGCACCCCCATCGACTGCGAGGGTGAGGCAGAGGTGGTATTTCCGGTAGCCGGCGACGACTGCATAGATGGAGACGACGCTGCCAATCTCCACGGCGAGGTCACATGGCGTTCTTCGACACGAAGGCCAGATCTTGGGCCAAGGCAGGGTCGGGGACGTCGAGCAACATGGAAAGGCTCATCGCATACGACCCGTTGTCGTTCTCCTCGTCCCCCTCCCACGCGTCCACATAGGCCGCGTCTTCGTGGGTGAGTTTGCGAACCTGATTGAAGCCCAATGACTTCACGGTCGCGAAGCTATCGAGTAGCGCTTCAACCTCGCTGGGAGCCATACAGTCCTCATCTGGCTCCCGATCGGGATAAAAGTCGAAAGCGTTGCCGATTGGGCGCCCTTCACGATGCCACGGCAGACTGCCGCCAACCTCTGCCAGCTCGCGCTCCTGCTCTTTCAGCAAGTTGTAGGTGAAGGTCGGAACAGGCCCGTGCTTCATCGCATAGTAGTTGTCGAACGTAATCGGCCGGCCATACCGATTCAGGTGGTTTCGGTCGGCTAGGAAGAAGCTCTTCACGATGTCGTACTGGGTAATCGCCTGCCGGCGCCGCTGCGCTTCGCGCACCAGAAGGAGGACAGCCTCAACGATTTTTGGGACGTCTGGCTTTAGCTTGACCACCGGCGCTTTGGAGCGTCCTGGCATCTGGGTCCCTCGCCCGCCAAATCACGACTGAACCGATACAGTAACGGTTGGCGGTTAACAAGAGTTGCGGCGATTTCGGGCTGCATGTGGTGGCCGATTGTGGCCAAATAGCGACGGCCTTGCTGCGCGGTATGCGCGGGCGCGACCCGTCAGGCAGGTACCGCGAACCGAATTATGGGCTGAGCCCCCTGCCGCTTCCTGTCCTCCGCGGATGACCAAATGGTCCAGACGGGGAATGCCGCCGCGTGTGAGCCTTCTTCGTCCCACTCGAAGGAGACAAGGTTCACCGTTATGCTGTTCTCCGAGTGGTCATAGGGCGCGAATGTAATCATGGTGCCCCGTTGCCCCACGTGCACCACGCCAGGCACGCCCGAATGAGCGTCACCCGCTATTACCGCGTCCTCTTTGCGCAGCTCAAGCAGCCATCCGGCGTTGTACCGAAAGCACGGAAAGTCGCGCTGATAGACGATGTGATAGGGAACCGTGCCGCGCACGTCTTGGAGCACGCCGACCACAGGCAGGCTCGCTCCCCCGTGAATAACCAGACCCAGTGCGCCGCTGGAGTGTGCAAGGCGAATTAGGTCACCCGGCTTAGTTTGGCTTAGGCTGGTGGCCTCAAACGGCGCTTCAATGATCATGGACCTACTCCCTGACAATTCTGAGAAAGGGTCGCGACGCGGGGACTGCTAAGTGCCAAATCCCCCCTCGCCCAATTCGCAGGCGATCCCATCGCCATCGCGGTCGAGGTCGTAGACATCGGGACCGGTGAGCCGGAACGGCCCCTGGACATAATATGGGCCGTTGCCCCCACCGCCGAGGCAGTCATAGTCAGCGTAGCTGCTGGCGTAACTCGGCTGTGAGTATCCTCCGCCCCCGCAGCCGTCCCTGCACGCAATCCCGACGCCCACGGCCGTTGCGACCAGCGCCGTGGCGAGGATCGCCCCGTTCTCGGCATTGACCTTGTTCTGACACTCCTCGACGGTAAGGCCCCGCCTATCACCCTCGGTAGCCAGGTCCTGCGCGAACTGCTGATCGCCCTTCTGCTGAGCCTCAAAGAACGTGCGACAGAGCTGGGTATCCTTCACCTTCCCGGCGTCGGCATAGAACGTCTTCTGCGAGGCCGCACAGCCCGTCAGAAGCAGCGATGCGCCAATGGCAGCACCAACAGTAATTCGCGAGATCACCTGAGCCCCCTCAAAATCCCTAACGAGGACTTAACGGGGCGAGGCTCAGTGAGTCAACGAAGGCCGCCGGCCCACATCTCGGATGGTTACGGACCGGGCACGATTGGCCGGCCAATTCAGCGGCGAGGCGCACGAATACCCCTCCATCTGCGTTTCGCACATATGGAGGGTTCGTCTGGAAAAGCGTTGCCCGTTTCTGGATCTTCGTTGCTGTTTGAGGAAGTAACGGGGGTGTTGACTGGGTCTGAGATTTCGAGCTGCAAACGGGCTCTCCTATCGGCGAGCTTCCATCGGTGTGTTACGCAGATGGGAGCCCCGGCGATCCGACTAGCACCAATTTGCCTTGGACTTGGGGGTCCACTTACGCGCTAGCCCTTCGCTCAAGAGCACCGAGCCGATGGCTCGACCGTCAGGCAACGTTACCCACACGAGCGGCCGCTTGGATCGGCTCTTGTCCCTCTGGCCTGAGTCCCATACCTGAACTCCGGGCGTAGCGAGCAGCTCTGTCATCCTCGCCTTGGCGGCGCGGCCCAACTCGAGCTCTTCCTGGCACTTGGGATTGAATATCTCCGGCGTGTCGTAGCCGGACACAAACGGGCGCCCGTTGCCCATGTCCCGCATGTTCATGCCGTTGCACTTGATCGTGTCGCCGTCGACCGCAAGCAGCGTGGCGCAGACGAGTAGAGTACCGATCACTGGTGCGCACCTGGCTTTGACAACCTCACACCAACGCCGCCACCGTTCTCCGGGATGAACTGAACGCCGGCTGCCTCGAGCGCGGCCTGTAGCGCCCGGATCGTCGTGGCGTGACCACTCAGCATTCCGTCCATCGCCTCCAACCTCTTGATCGTCGGAAGCGACACCCCGGAGGCTGCTGCCAGCTCTGACTGCTGCCAACGAATGAGGCTACGCGCTGCTCGTAATTGCTCTGCGGTGATTTTTGATCCCCTGAGTGTCGAAAGTGATACCTGAGGTATTGACATAACGATACCTGAGGGATCATATAGACCTCAGAAGATCAAAACACAAGGCAGTCAGCCGATGTTCAACCGCTCCGAAATCCTCCACAAGGCCTGGGCCTACTATCGCACCGCTCGCGTCGGCTACTTCGCCAAGGGCGACGAAACCGGCCGTCGTATGTTCCTCGCCTTCCTGTTCGCCAAGATGCTCCGCCGCTCGTGGGATGAGGCCAAGAAGGGTGCTCGCTCGGTCGCTGCCACCGCCGCTGCCTTCGTCGAAGCCCAGCGCCGCGTTCAGTCTGCAGCCGTTGTCGCCATGGATCCGATGGCACGTTCGGCTCGCATCGTCGCCGTCCGCTCCGAGCTGCAGATGCTCGACTACGCTCCATTGGGCGTCCGTACCTCGCAGCGCCGGATGAACCTGGGTGCGGAGCTTTCCATCCTGCAGGCCGCATCCGCCTGACAGCCACTGGCACAGTCGCAAGTTGCGGTGCCGCCGTGCCCTTCGTCCACACCATGAGGTCTAACAAATGAACCGCCGTTCCATGCGCTCAGCCCTCCCCATTTCCATCGCCGCAATCTCCATGCCAGCGACGGCCGCGCATTTGACCCCCACCGTTGTGGAGTGGGACCTGCTGTCCGAACTCACTCAGAGCCTCGTCGTGATGGACTACTGGCGGGCCCTCAGCACCGATCAGAAGCGCATTGCCTGCGACAAGCTGCGCGACCAAGGCCTCGCGGACCTCGCATCGGAACTGATGCCGGAGTTCACCGGGCCCGGCATCTACGAGTTCAAGGTCCTCGATGACGAGGACGGCACTCGCTTCACCCCCACCGCATTCCTCGACCGCGCCCCCGGCCGTCGCGGCTGGTTCCGCTGGCAGCACTACTGGGACGGCAAGTTCCAGGGCCGTGGCCGTCTAGTCCCCGAGGGCCGCGTTCAGTTCCTCCGCAAGATGGAGGCGCTTGGCTAGCAGGTCTGACAAACCAACGGCCGGGACAGTTGCGGCACAACCGCCCCGGCCATCCACCCCGAAACCCACAGAGGCCAGAAATGGACAAGCTCCACAATGTCACCCGCCGTGCTGCCATGCTAGGCGCCGCTGTCTCTACCGCCGCTCTCGTTGTTCCCGTGGCCACCGTCGCCATGGAGCATGCCCAAGATGATACTCCCACCAGCATCGAGCAGCTGGCGGATAGCTTCCGCGAAGCGGCCATGAAGCTCGATCCCCGCATCAACGAATGCTGGCTCGGCTATGACGAACTGGCAAAGGGTCCGCGCGATATGCGGGTGATGTCGGTCTACTTCGGGCGCAAGGATAGCCCGTTCCTGTCGCCGCCCCAGCCCCGCCCCGCCTCCATCCCCGACCTGTTCGAGCAGTGGCGAGACTTGCGCGAAAACCGGTCTGGCCTGGGCGAAGCGGAGAGCGCTGCCCGGTACGAACGGTACGCCGAATTGCAGGCCCAGATCACCAGCATGCGGCCGCGCACCGTACGGGAGGCGGCAATCCAGCTCGTCGTCGAGACCGACGATGGCGATAGCGACTATCGGCCGGCTTTCTTTCAGCGACTTCGCTACATCGCGACGGAGGGTTGAGCCCATGAACACGTTCGCCACCATCCCGACCCTCGTCCCTACTCTCGATGAGCTGGCCGTCGAGTTCGAGCGCTTGTTCGCCGAACACCAGCGGCTCGGCGCCCTCGCAGATGCCAACTCTGGCGACCGCGAGGCCGACCGGCTGGCGGATGAGGCCTGCACCGCCCTGGTCAGCTTGTGCGGGCAGATGAGCGAGCTTCCGCCGCAGAATGCCACGCACCTGCAGACGAAGGCCCGAGCCCTACTGTGGCTCGAGTATCCTGAACCGCCTGCGGCCAATGCCGGTGCCGGCGAGCGACTAGCCTACCAGTTGGCGCAGGCGCAGGTGGAAGGGGCGCCGGGATGACCACGGCAGGGGGCTACGGCCCCCTCTTCGTCCCCCGACGACTCCGCCGCTGCTTCTACTGCAAGGCGATCCTGTTGCCGCCTGGCACGAGGCAGGCCGGACGAACCCGCGACCATATATATCCCCGCTCGATGCTTCGTCGGCTGCAGATCCAGTTGCCGCCGACCTGGCACGCGCTGAACGTGGTCCCGTGCTGCATCGCTTGCAACGCAAGGAAGGCCGACGTGCACCCGGCAACTTGGCTAGACCTGCTTTCGAGAGACGACGCCAAGGATCGGCTTCGGTTCCGGCTGGCTCGGCTTCAGAGGATCCGCGGCCCTGATGAGGTGCCCTACTGCCGCCAGGTCCAGTGTCGATTTGAGCCTGTGGAAGGCGTCCTGAGAAGAGATTGGTGTTACTTATAGCGCTCGACGACCCTGGCCAACTGAGCCCGAGCTCGTTCGAGCTCGAGCCTTAGCAGGTATGCGTCTTCATCGGTTCTGGGTGACGAACCGTCGGCGTCGGCCGTCAGTCGGTCCCTAAGTAGCGCAATCTGCCACGTAAGGCGCTCTATCTCGGCCAACTCCATCGGGTCGTGGACCAGGTCCTGCAGTTCGTATGTCCGACCAGCGTCGTCGGTGACACCGACGATGGTAGCCCCGGCGAGACGCAATTCCGCATAGATTTCGGCAGCCTTCTCGGCGGACGAGGCCTCTCTTCGCCCGGAGCCGGTCGACATGGAATACCTAAGGTAGAACGGCACAGGCGGCACCTCGCTTTGAGCGAGGGAAAGTACGCAATCCCCGGATGAAAAGTTCCCAACGCGGATGCGGTGAGGGATTGTCGGCTGCCGACGAATGGGCGGGAGCCGAGCTCATGTGCTAGCGCTAGATACGCGGAGGCGGTTCAGGTGGTGAACGGTGCAATGCGCAGGCTATTGAGCCTGACTAGGTCATCGCCGGCAAAGACGCGTCCGGCCACTAGCAACCGGGCGCCACGAAGGCTGATCGGTGCGGCGTGTTCGAAGGCGAAGTGCAGGGCTTTGGCGACGCTGCTGAAGCGGCGCGGCCCAAGTAATTGGGCAGTGGGCCAGTCGCGTACGGCCGAGCGCTGGGCGGCGTCGATGACAGCCCGGCGAGCCATCTCTGCGTCGACCAGCCCATCAACAGCCGACTGACAGAGAGCTTTGGCCTGCCGGTAGTGCGCTGTGCGCGCAGCGGACCAGTGGAGGTCAAGATACTCGTGTGCCTCCCACGCACTTCTGGCCTGGAAGGTACCCGCGTGATGCAGCTTCAAAAATACGGGTTGGGAAAAGGGTCGATGTCCCATCACTCTCTCCGATCGTCTGAACAAAGCGATGCGGCACAAGCCGCGGAAGAAGGGCAGTAGAACCGCCCTCCTTTACCTCATGCCGCCGCGGCGGTTGGGTCCGTCAAGAAAGGCGGAGGCGATGGCGGCCGGGCGGCAGTCGGCACGGGTGGCGGATCGTCGTCGTCATTGTCACGCCGGCGCCGGCTCAACCATTGACGGACATCCCGGCTTGTTCGTGACCTGAGTTCGCGCTCGAGGTGTGAACTGTCGTACTCGTCCGAAGGATAGAAGCTCATGATCTTCTCCATTGGTCACAGCCCTCCCGGCCACTGCCGGGAAGGCGTTCTTTCTAGAGGGTGATCAGGCCGCTGCCCGAGCAGACTGCTCTATCTGCCGGGGCTCCTGCGTGATGGAAATCCGCCGCGGCTTCAGCTGCTCCGGAACCTCGCGCACCAAGGTGATGGCAAGCAGCCCGTTCTCGAGCGAGGCACCTTCCACCTTCACGTGGTCGGCCAGGCTAAAGCTCTGTTTGAAGCTGCGGTCGGAGATACCTCGATGCAGGTATTCCCGCTGCCCATCAGCTTGCTGCTTCGCGCTACTGACCAGGAGCGTGTTGCCCTCCTGGGTCAGCTCGATCTCGTCGGACGTAAAGCCGGCTACTGCCATGCTGATGCGGTAGCGATCTTCATCCAGTTTTTCGATGTCGTAAGGCGGCCATTCCGGACGGATGCTGCTGTCCAGCATGTCGAACAGTCGGTCGAAGCCGACGGTGGAGCGGTAGAGCGGTGTAAAGTCGACGGTTCTCATAGCCACATTCTCCTTAGAGCAACATAGATACGATGGACGGGTCCCGATCCTTGGGCCCACCCGATTCCTTCCGGCCCCGAAGGCACCGGCAAAATGGATTTAGGTAGCGCTCTTTTTCCTTCAAGAGCCACTCCGGCACGAATTTCAAGATTGTCTCGTGGTCAGGTTTCGCCTCGCGCAGCTAGCGCTGCGGCTCGGCATAGACCTTGTGGCCGCCGGGCCGCTCGAGCTGTCAAGAGGGCCGTCCGATGCTGGTTCAGGAGGGCCGGGGCTTTTCCCGTTCTACTCGCTGATATCGATCCGATTAGCTCCGATCGCCTTTAGGCACTGGAGCAGGAAGGTAGCGCTGAACGTTCCCCTGCTCAGCTTGTTAGCGATGTTCGTCTCTGACTCGGCGATGCCGAGCCTCGCGAGTTCCGCTGACAGCTCGGCGTAGCTAAATCCGCGCCGCTTCAGTTCACTTTTGAGCAGATTTTTGGCGCGGACCGTCCACTCAGCGTCGCTTGCTCTCGTCACGGGCGATGACTCCAATCTCTCACCAATGCGAAGAACATACTATATGAGATATGTTCCTCTTGACCGAGTGTGTGTAACTCCGAACCAATACTCATGGTTCATTTGCATTACGACTGTATATCGTCTGATGGCGTGGCAAATTTGCTACAGCGCGGTTCGCGGACTCATGCTTTTCTCTTGCTACGTGAGAAGGGGGTTCCCAATGAACAAGTTATTCCTGTCTGCTGTTTTCCTGGCGGGCATGTCGGGCATGGCGGTCGCAGCCGATCTGATCTCCGAGCCGGCGCCGATTGTCGTGGACGAGGCAGTGTTCGACTGGTCTGGCTTTTACGTGGGCGTCCAGGGCGGCTTCGTAAGCGGAACCGTGCGGCTGGATGACGGCTTCTGCGTCCAGTTTGACGACTGCGGTGCCCCGGGCAGCCGGTACTATTCGGAACCCGATCTCAGCGGGTGGGAAATTGGCGGGCACATCGGCGCAGCGAAGCAGTTGGGCTCCATCGTCCTCGGCGTTGAGACAGACATCAACTGGTCGGATGTGAGCGGCGAAGCCGGGTTCACCTACTACGACGGTGACAGCGGTGAGACTGGCGATGGCAACCCCGACGAGTGGACCGAATTCTCGCTCAACTGGGAAGGTTCAGCCGTTGCCAAGGTTGGGTTTGCAGTCGATCGTTTCCTGCCGTACGTCACGGCTGGTATCGCATACGGCCAAGCTGACATCTTCTCGCATCGCGAGTTCGGGCCGGAGGAAGATATTCGCGAGCTCGACTTCCCGCACCCCACTGCCAATCTCATCGGGTATACCGTCGGCGTCGGCGGCGCATATGCGGTGACGGACAACGTCGTTGTAAACGCCGAAGCCCGCTACACGCAGTACGGTGAGATCTACAGCCATTCCGACCTTATGAACGATGGTGAGACCCTAGTGGTCGATGGGCCGCAGCTGTTCAGGGTCCAGACAGGCGTGTCGCTCAAGTTCTGACCGGTATCCTCCAAAGGTCAATGCACCCCGCTGCCAAAAGCAACGGGGTGTTTTCTTGCGCGGCTCAGCTCGCTGATCTGGAACGAGGCAGTTGTTTAGGTGTTAACTAGCCTCAGTCAGTGAGGCGCGTACGATGCCCAAGCCGATGTTTCCCCATAAGCCGGCCGCCCCCAGCGTGCACGACACCATCGGCAAGTCGATCGCCCGGGCCCGAGGCCTGCCGCGCGAGGAGCATCCGATGACACAGCGCGAAATTGTCGAGGACATCCTCACGAAGATCAGGCTGCCGAAATCCATTCGGCAGGATCTGAAGAAGCGACACGGGCTCTGATGCAGAAGGTCACTGTCGTCTACGGCGTGCTCAACGAACGCGATGGCGCCTTCACCGTTTCGTTTCCGGACGCACCTCGAGCAACCGGCCAAGGTCTGACCCGCGATCAGGCGATTGAGGTGGCGCAGCTGCGGCTTCGGGCATGGGTCGATCGCGAGCGGCACGCCGGCCGAGAGTTCATGCCTCGCCCTGTCCAAGAACTGGCTTGGGACGATGCCGTTAAGGTGGCGCTGCAGCTCGGCATGGAGCTTGTGGCCGTGCCGCTCTAGCCGTCGAGAAGGCTGTCCAAAACGAGCTTCGCTCGTATGATCCTTATGTCCTGTTTCTGCAGTTCAGGCGGCATAGACCGCTCCACTACCGCTAGTAGCCGGAGAAGCAGTTCCGTTGTCTCTTCCTGAGAAATCTCAGGACCCGCCACCAGGGCGACTTTAGCCACGTCGAGCAGCCCCTTTAGGGCATCTATTGCGTCGATGCTTTCAGATGCCATCTGTTCCTCAGAGCAGGCTCGGTTGCATTGGGAGCCGTAGCGGGTCCCCGCCCTCGGGCTCTCCGTTGAGGACTGGAAGCCACTTGAGGGGTTTCTCCGCCACCACACTCAACGAGCCATCTGGCAGTGGACGCTGGAGGGACTTGGCCTCGCTCCACGGCGCCCTCAGCCAGACGTCGAACTCCTCCTCGGTCGTCAGGACCACCGGCATTGCCTTCTCGTGGATCGGCTTCACGTCGGCATTCGGAGAGGTCGTGAAGAAGGCGAAGACCTCATGGTCCGTTGGCCCTTCGTCCTTCCGGCGGGTGCCGTGCCACGGCGTCCACAGGCCGGCGAAGAAGGCAACGGGCGCTTCCTCGTTCAGCGCGAACCATGCCCAGCCGGTCTTGCCGTCCTCGAGCTTCGTCGGCTCGGAGAAGCGATTCCACGGCACAAGGCAGCGATGTTCCGGCCCAAGGTAGCCCTTCCAGTCCTCGAACCAGGGGTGGCGGACGTTGGTGGTACCTTTGTTGACCTTGTCGGTGGCGGCATCCTTGAGCGATGGCAAACCCCACCTCGCGAGCTTCATCACTCGACGGTCCGCGGCGAGCGTACAGATTGGGGCGAAGTAGTCCGGATAGACCCCATACAGCGGCGGGACGTTGCGGATGGCGTTCTCCCACTCAGCACGGAGCTTGACCATGGCCTCGTGGTTGGTGGTCACGCTGTAGAGATTGCACATCGAGCGCCTGCCTCACTTCGCTGCGTAGTATGCCGACCCGTTCAACGACCACAATCCCTCGCGGCTTGTTCTCTGTTTGTTCCTGCATGTACCCTGTCGTCCCCCATACGGAGACTCGGCCATGCAAGACGCGCCCCGCACCCCTCGAGAGTTCGCCGATGCCAAGCTGGTGATCCTCGTCGCCTGCCGGTGCGGGCACGAGAAGGTCGTGGATCCGATGATGGTTGAGTTCACGCACGGCGAGCATTTTGACATCCCTGCGAATTTTCGGGAGCTCTCAGGGGCCTTTAGGTGCGAGGCCTGTGGGGCTCATAGGCCAATCATCTCATGGGGTCCGCAGTATGTGCATGGCAGTGGCAATCCCGATGATCTCTATCAGGTGGCCGGTTGAAGCACCGACGTGTTCCGGGCTGGGTAGTGACAGCCATGCGAGAGCCAACAGCATCTAGCCAGGACCTTGATCCGGCTAGTCGATTTGCTGGTCATCTGGCGGACTATCGCCAAGAACGGTTGCGCATAGCGTGTGGGCCCTGTGGTCGGGACGGGCAGTATAGGGTAGCGACCCTGCGGACGATGATGGGCAACCCTCCGATGTCTGAGGTTCCCCGTTTCCTCGCGATCAAGGCAGGCTGCCCTCTCGCGACCCGGTTTCCCGGTCACGAATGCCGCGCCTACTTCGTCGACAACCACGACGTCGCCAAGGTGCAGTACCTGTCGACCGCGTATCACGCCGGCTGGCAGGTGACATTGAAGTGCGAGCGGAGCCGGCAAGGGCTGAAGTCTGTGAAGCCGTGTCGCTTCCAGCCGTTCGCCCTGGACCTCGCGAGCCTCGTTGCCGCTCTCGGCCATGAGTTTCCGATTGACCAACTCGAGCGACGGCTACAGTGCCCCGGTTGCGGAAGCCGTCATTTCACTTTGGCCTGGATCGCTCCAAAAGCTCCGCCGGCCGAGCCGGTGCCGTTCAAAAAGGCGGTTTAAAAGCCCATGGGCGTCCGTTCTCGCCCAAATCCACACTGCTATCGGGCGGACCCTCCCCATGACGCGAGTCGCGTCCGAGGAGAATGGAGATGTCTAGACCGAAGTCCACCTACAGCCCAGAAGAGTGGGCGATCCGACAAGCAGTGCATCGCGCCAGTTCCAAGAGATGGCGCGAGGCCCACCGCGAACAGGCTGCCGCCACCACCCGCAAGTGGGTAAACGAGCACCGTGAGCAGCATAACGCCACTCGCAAAAGATGGCGGCAAAATCATCCGGAACAATGTGCAGCTTACCGCAGAGATTGGAGGGAGGCGCACCCCGATCGAGTCGCCGAAAGCAGAAGGAAGTGGCAAGAAGCCAACCGACGGCGCAAGGCCCTTCACGCTACTGCTCACCCGCTTCTAGGGCCGCATCAGGCGGCCCTCAATCGCGATGCGATGTATGTTTCGGCGCGATCCGTCATACCTAGGCACCTCCCCAAGCACGTCCAGGACGACGCCATACAGGCTATCGTTCTAGCTATGTGCGAGGGCCAGATAGAGGTTGGTGACATCCCATTAGGCAAGGTCAAGACGTTCGTGGGTGCCGCTTGGGGCCTAATGGACGGTCGAAGTCACGTAAGCATCGATGAGGTCATCCCCGGCACTGACAATCTGCGGCTGGGCGACACGATCGACTCTGAGCGCCCGCACTTCTGACTTCTGACTTCAGCCTCGGCGCTCACGGCGTTGTGGGCGCCACCTACGAGGGAAAGGTGGGTGGGTATTCAAGAAGAATGCGTGTGCTGCTAACCTCGCGTCATCTTCCGTTGCGGAAAAGCGGCTCCTTCCCAGCGTTTGACTTTGAGCTCCACAGTCGGGGACTCGACCAGTTCATCGGCGATAGTGCCGAGCAGCAGGTCCTCGCCACGTTCGAGCAGCGGTTGCAGGTTAATGCGCGCGACCTTTGTGCGCGAGACTCGGCCAGCAAATCCCTCAGTTGCCGAAGCGCCGGACTCGACCCGCGGTAATACTCTCCAGTCGCGGTTCGAACGTATGCCTTCCCAATGCGGGGAAGGGCAAGCATGGGCCCGGTCTCAAAGTAGAACGATATTGCGTCGTGCACGTCGAGACGTACGGGAAGCCGATCCCTCTCCTCCAAGGTTTGGAAGATAATCACCGGCGCATGCCTGCGCCCGACCTCGAAGCCGAACTCTGCGACGGTCACCGGAAACGCGCTGAGGTTCATAGCCTGGATCATGAACATTGGCGGCAGGTGCTTACCGTCGGATGAAACCGGGATCGCATAGGAAGGCTCAACCCGTAGCCGAACCCGCCGCTGGTCGAACGAGTGCCAGGTGTTCAGGATACCGAGAACGGCGCCCAACACGGCGAGCGCCAATGTGAAAGCCTGATCGAAGGTCATAATGGATCGATGCCTATCGAGCATGCGGCCTGTCGAGGGCTGGCAAACGGTTATCCACCCACCAACCGAGACTGCCCCTTAGGGCGATCCTTAGGGGCATCCGCCAAGCAAAAAGGCATCGCACAAGCAAAATCAATTACTTAGGGAAGTATAGTGGCGGAGAGGGAGGGATTCGAACCCCCGGTGGAGTTGCCCCCACGCCGCATTTCGAGTGCGGTGCATTCGACCACTCTGCCACCTCTCCGCGAGGTCGAACACGCGTTGCCGCGGCTGGTCGAGACGGGCGGGCTTATGGCATAGCAATCCTGCCCCTGCAACACTCTTTGGCATGGCTTCGACATGCATCTGCCGCTCTTCGTCTATGGCACGCTTCGCGACCCCGACCTCCTCGCCGCCGTGCTCGGCCGTCCGCTGCGCCCTGAGACCATGCATGTTGCCCGCGCCCCAGGCTTTTGCGCCGTCCACTATCCGGGCCGGATCTACCCCGCCCTGATCCGCGTCCCCGGCGCCGCCGCGGCGGGCTTGCTGCTGACTGACCTCACCACCTTTGAGCGAGACCTGCTTGATGCGTTCGAGGGCGAGGAATACCGGCGCGAGACCATTGCGGCCATGCTGGCGGACGAGCCCGAGCTGCACGAGGCCGACGCCTATATCCCCGCCATCGCGGTTCCCAACCCCGGCGAGGACTGGTTGCTGGCCGACTGGCAGCGCCTGCACAAGCCGCGCGTGCTCGGCGCCGAAGCGGCCACGGCCGACGAAATCCGGCTCAAGCTGATCGCCGTCCGGCCGAACTGATCGCGGGTGCTGCCGAATCTCCGCGCGGCATCGGCGTCACGCCTTGACTCGCCGGCCGTTTGCCACGATAAGGCCGCTCGAATTGCGTGTGGGGCTTCCTGCGCGCATTTTTTGGTTTGTTCAACCGCTGTCCGAGGCCGCCGCCGACACCTACCGTCGGCCGACTTCGAAAGCCGCAGGATCAGGCATCGCCTGCGGCGCCACAGGGCGCGATAACATGGAGGCCGGGAGTTCCGGCACGCACATGACGTTTGCAGTGATCAAGACCGGCGGCAAGCAATACAAGGTTGCCGCCAATGACGTGGTGAAGATCGAGAAGATCGCGGGCGAGCCCGGCGATGTCGTGACGTTCGACCAGGTTCTCCTGGTTGGCGAAGGCGACAACGTCACCGTTGGCGCGCCTCTCGTCTCGGGTGCCCTCGTGGCCGGCCAGTTCATCGCCACCGAGAAAGAGCGCACGGTCATCATCCTGAAGAAGGAGCGCCGCCAGCACTACGATCGCCGCAACGGCCATCGCCAGCGCCTGTCGACCGTCCGCATCACCGAGATCCTGACCGGCGGCGCCAAGCCGACCACCAAGGTCGACGAGATTGCCAAGGCCCGCCACGAGAAGCGCATCGCCGCTCTCGCCGCGACCAGCACCGCTTCGGTCACCGAGGCTCCGAAGGCCGCCGCCAAGCCGGCTGCCAAGAAGGCAGCAGCCAAGCCCGCCGCCAAGAAGGCCGCTCCGGCTGCTGAGGCTCCGGCCGCTGAGGCCAAGGCTCCGGCCAAGAAGGCAGCGCCGAAGAAAGCCGCTGCTGACACCGCCGAGAAGCCCGCGACTGCAAAGAAGCCGGCGGCCAAGAAGGCCGCTCCCAAGGCTGACAAGGAATAAGGAGAGTACCCGATGGCACATAAGAAGGCAGGCGGTTCCTCCCGCAACGGTCGTGACACAGCTGGTCGACGCCTCGGCGTCAAGAAGTTCGGCGGCGAAGCTGTGGTCGGCGGCAACATCATCATCCGCCAACGCGGCACCAAGTGGCATCCGGGCACCGGCGTCGGCATGGGCATCGACCATACCATCTACGCCCTCATTCCGGGCACCGTGGCGTTCAAAACCCGCGCCAACTCCAAAGTATTCGTGTCGGTACTCCCGGCAGCAGAAGCCGCAGAATAACCCGGTGAGGCCTAGCAACCCCTGCCGGAGACCAGCTCCCCGGCAAGGCGACTAGGCAGTCGACCGCGCGATAAGACCCAAGGGGAGCCGGAATCCGGTTCCCCTTTTGTCTTTTTCGTCGTGAGGGCGGCTGAAAATGAGACTGTATCTGAGCTCCTATCGGATCGGCGACCGAGCCGGTTCGCTCCTGGCACTGCTGAGCGGCGGTCCGGAGAAGTCGCAGACTATTCCGGTTCGACCGCGCGACCACTCAAGCGGCAACGGCCGGCGCGCCGCCATCATCGAGAACGCGCTGGACAACTTCTCCGCCGCGGCCCGCGCCATCCATCGCCGCGAAGCCTATGACCCGGTCGACGAACTGGTGGCACTCGGCATCGCCGGCACGCCACTCGATCTTCGCGACTATTTCGGTGACCCCGAAGGCTTGCGGTCCCGGCTCTCCGGCTTCGATCTCGTCTGGGTGACGGGCGGCAACGCGTTTGTCCTCCGTCGTGCCATGAAGCAGTCGGGATTCGATGACGTGATCTCCGACATGCTCGACAATGACGAGATCGTCTATGGCGGCTTCTCGGCCGGTGCGGTGGTCGCCGCGCCGGGCCTCGAGGGCATCCACCTGATGGACGACCCCGACGAAGTGCCGCCCGGCTATGACCCGGAAGTGGTCTGGGATGGCCTCGGACTCATCGATCACGCCATCGTCCCGCACTATCGCTCGCCGCATCCCGAAAGCGCCGCCGCCGATCGCGCCGTGCGCCACCTCTGCGGGCGCGGCCTCCGCTATCGCGCCCTGCGCGATGGCGAGGCGATCGTCTGGATCGAGGACCGGCAGCAGATGTTCGATGCGCGGAGGATCGCGTGATGAAGCGACTGGATGACGACGACTTCGTGCCGCGGCGGCGGACGGGGCTGATGGGGCCGGCGGCACAGGCCAAGGCCCTGGCCGAGGCGACGGCCAAGCTGACGGCTCGCCGCCAGCGCGACGCCCTGCCCCATCGCATCGAGACGGCTCGCCTCGTGCTGCGCGCACCCATCCGCGGCGACGTGCCCGATCTCGTGCGGCTGGCCGACAACAAGGCCATCCACCAAGTGCTGGCCCGCCTGCCGCATCCCTATACCCGCGCCGACGGCATCGCCTTCGTCGAGATTTTCGCCCAGCGGCCGGACGAGCGCCCTTACGCGATCATGCTCAACGACCGCTTCATCGGCGTCGTCGGTTTCACCTTCCACGAGGGCGGCGAGCCGCCCGAACTCGGCTACTGGCTGGGCGAGCCTCACTGGGGCAAGGGCATCATGAGCGAGGCGGTGAAGGGCCTCATCGATGCGGCCTTCGCCACCCGTCTCTTCCCGCACATCAAGTCGCGGGCCTTGTCGAGCAACGCCGGATCGCTCAACGTCCTCAAGAAGGCCGGTTTCGTGGTCCTGCGCGAAGGCACCGAGACCATCGGCACCGGCGCCGGGAAGCCGACCACCTACCTGACCCTGGAGCAGCCGAAATGGATGTGACGCTTCGTACGCCGCGCCTAACCCTGCGCCAGCCGGTGATGGAGGATGCGGGCCGCATCGCCCGCTTCCTCGACAATTTCGCCGTCTCCGGCAACCTGTCGCGCGTGCCCTATCCCTATCGGCTCGCCGACGCCAAGGCATGGCTGAGGAGCTGGCGCCCGGACCGGCCGGCCGGCGAAACCGGCTTCGTCATCGACCTCGACGGCGAGGGGGCGATCGGCAATGTCGGCTTCCACAACGACGTCGAGGGTACCGTCATCGGCTACTGGCTGGCCCAGCCGTTCTGGAACCGCGGCCTGATGAGCGAAGCGGTTCGCAGCTCGCTCGACTGGTATTTCGAGACCACCGTTGCCATGACGCTGGCCTCCGGCGTCTTCCACTTCAACAAGGCTTCGCTGGCCATCCAGAAGAAGATGGGCTTTACCGAGATCGGCACCTCGGCGCGGCTTTGCCTTGCGCGCGGGGAGGAGGTGCGCCATATCGACACCGAACTGACACGCGGCGCCTGGATGGCCCATCGGCAGCGCGCCCAGGAAAGCAGCAAATGAAGTTTCTCGACCAGGCAAAAGTCTACGTGCGCTCCGGCAATGGCGGTGCCGGCGCGGTGTCTTTCCTGCGCGAGAAATTCGTCGAGTTCGGCGGCCCGAACGGGGGCAATGGCGGGCGCGGCGGCGATGTCATCCTCCGCTGCGTCGACGGACTCAACACGCTGATCGACTACCGCTTCCAGCAGCATTTCAAGGCCGAGACCGGCACCCATGGCATGGGCAAGGACCGCCACGGCGCCAAGGGCGGCGACGTCATCCTCAAGGTTCCGGTCGGCACTCAGGTGTTCGAGGAAGACGGCGAGACCTTGATCGGCGACTTCACCGAAGTCGGGCAGGAACTGGTGCTGCTTCAGGGCGGCAATGGCGGCTTCGGCAACGCCCATTTCAAGACCTCCGCCAACCAGGCGCCGCGCCGGGCCAATCCCGGGCTCGAAGGCACCGAGAAGTGGATCTGGCTGCGTCTGAAGCTCATCGCCGATGCCGGCCTCGTCGGCCTGCCCAATGCCGGCAAGTCGACCTTCCTCGCCGCCGTTTCAGCGGCCAAGCCGAAGATCGCCGACTATCCCTTCACCACGCTCCACCCCAATCTCGGCGTCGTCTCGATCGGCGAGCGCGACTTCGTCCTCGCCGACATTCCCGGCCTGATCGAAGGCGCGCACGAGGGCCAGGGCCTTGGCGACCGCTTTCTCGGCCATGTCGAGCGCTGCGCCATCCTCGTGCACCTCATCGACGGCACGCAGGAGGACGTGAAGACCGCCTACAAGACCATCCGCGGCGAGCTCGAGGCCTATGACGAAGAACTGGCCGAAAAGCCGGAGATCGTCGTCCTCAACAAGATCGACTCGATCGAGCCCGACGACGTGAAGGAAAAGGTGAAGGTGCTGAAGCGCCTGAGCAAGACCGAGGTCTTCACCTGTTCCGGCGTCACCGGCGAGGGTGTCGACAAGGTGCTCTATCGCATCATCGCCCAGATCGATGCCGACAAGGCCGAGCGCGACGAACTCGAGCGCCGCAAGTCCGAGCCGACCTGGGTGCCGTGATGAGCAACGCGCTGGCGCCCTATCGGCGCCTCACCATCAAGATCGGCTCCGCTCTCCTCGTCGACGGCAAGACCGGCAAGCTGCGCACCGAGTGGCTCGCCGCCCTGGCCGAGGATCTCGCCACGCTGAAGGCGCAGGGCGTGTCGCTGGTCATCGTCTCGTCCGGCGCCATTGCGCTTGGCCGTCGCCTGCTCGGGCTCGATGCCAAGGTGCTGCCGCTCGAGCAGAGCCAGGCCGCCGCCAGCGCCGGGCAGATTGCCCTGTCGCAGGCCTGGGCCGAAGCGCTCGGCCGCCACGGCATCGTCACCGGCCAGATCCTCCTGACCCCCAACATCACCGAGGAACGCCGCTACTTCCTCAACGCCCGCACCACGATCTCGACCCTGCTCGGGCTCGGTGCCGTGCCGATCATCAACGAGAACGACTCCGTCGCCACCGCCGAAATCCGCTACGGCGACAACGACCGGCTGAGCGCCCGCGTCGCGACCATGATCGAGGCCGATTGCCTGATCCTGCTTTCCGATGTCGACGGGCTCTACACCGCACCGCCGGCGAAGGACCCGACCGCGACCCACCTCCCCTTCGTCGCGGCCATCACCCCCGAGATCGACGCCATGGCCGGTGGCGCCGCGAGCCACCTGAGCCGCGGCGGCATGACCACCAAGGTCGAGGCCGGCAAGATCGCCACCCAGGCCGGCACCGCCATGATCATCGCCAAGGGCACCGAGGCGCATCCGCTGCGCGCCCTGACCGAGGGTACGCGTCACACCCTGTTCGCCCCTGTCGAGACCCGGGCCCAGGCGCGAAAACGCTGGATCATGGGCCATCTCGAACTGGTCGGCGCCATCCATGTCGATGCCGGCGCCGCCCGCGCGCTGCTCGACGGCAAGAGCCTGCTGCCCATCGGCGTCACCCGCGTCACTGGTGATTTCGATCGCGGCGACGCCATCGCCATCTACGATCCCGATGGGCGCGAGATCGCGCGCGGGCTGGCTGGCCTCGGCCGTGAAGCAGCCGATATCGTCAAGGGCAAGAACTCGAAGTCGGTGTCCGAACTGCTTGGCTTCGGCACGCGTTCAGAAATGGTCCACCGTGATAACATGGTGGTTCTCATGGGGCTGGAGGCCAAGGTCTGATGGCAATCATTCAAGCCGTATTCGGCACTGACGAGCAGGGGCTCGAAGCCACCATGCTCGAGATCGGCCGCCGCGCCCGTGCCGCCGCCGCCGTGCTTGCCTTCGCCGATCCCGCCGCCAAGACCAGGGCCCTCGAAGCAGCGGCTGATGCGCTGGACGAACGTCGCGACGACATCCTCTCGGCCAATGCGCTCGACATGGCCGCCGCCGAGGGCAAGGGCATTTCCAAGGCCTTCCTCGACCGGCTGCAGCTCAACGACAAGCGCATCGACGCCATGATCGAGGGCCTCCGCACCATCGCCGCGCTGCCCGATCCGGTCGGGCGCGTGCTGGCCGACTGGACCCGCCCCAACGGCATGAACATCCGCCGCGTAGCGACGCCGCTCGGCGTCATAGGCGTCATCTTCGAAAGCCGCCCCAACGTTACCGCCGATGCCGGCGCGCTGACACTCAAAGCCGGCAACGCGGTAATCCTTCGTGGCGGCTCGGACAGCGTGAACTCGTCGCGCGCCATCCATGCCTGCCTGGTCGAGGGACTGGTAGCTGCCGGCCTGCCGGCTGCCGCGATCCAGATCGTCCCGACCACCGATCGCGAGGCCGTGGGGCTGATGCTCGGCGGCTTGGGCGGGTCGATCGACGTGATCGTGCCGCGCGGCGGCAAGACGCTGGTGGCCCGCGTCCAGGACGAGGCCCGAGTGCCGGTCTTCGCCCACCTCGAGGGCATCTGCCACACCTTTATCGACAAGACGGCGGGGCTCGACATGGCCGTCGCCGTGACCGTCAACGCCAAGATGCGCCGCACCGGCATCTGCGGCGCCACCGAGACGCTGCTGGTCCATCGCGACGTCGTCGCCACGCACCTGAAGCCGGTGATCGCTGCGCTGATCGCCAAGGGCTGCGAGATCCGGGGCGATGCCACCGTGATGTCGCTGATCCCCGAGGCCATCGCCGCCACCGAGGAGGACTGGCACACCGAATACGAGGACGCGATCCTCTCGGTGAAGATCGTCGCCGATGTCGGCGAGGCCATCGCCCATATCGGCAAGTATTCCTCGCACCACACCGAGGCGATCATTACCGAGGATGCCGCCTCGGTTGCCCGCTGGTTCAACGAGATCGACAGCGCCATCCTCCTCCATAACGCCTCCACCCAGTTCGCCGATGGCGGCGAGTTCGGCTTCGGCGGCGAGATCGGCATTGCCACCGGCAAGTTCCACGCCCGAGGCCCGGTCGGCGTCGAACAGCTGACCAGCTTCAAGTACCTCGTCGAAGGCAACGGACAGACCCGCCCCTGATGCAGACTGTCGCCGGCCTTGCCCCCGACATCACCGCCCTGCCCCCCTTCGGCGCCGGCCTGCGCGTCGGCCTCTTCGGCGGCAGCTTCAACCCGATCCACGAGGGCCACCGCCTCGTCGCCGAGCAGTGCCTCAGGCGGCTCGCCCTCGATGCCGTCTGGCTGCTGGTCTCGCCCGGCAATCCGCTGAAGGACCATTCCGAACTCGCGCCGCTCGAGGCTCGCGTCCGCGCGGCGCGCGAGCTCACCGCCAATCCGCGCATCCACGTCACCGGGGTCGAGGCGGCACATCGCTTCACCTACACCGTCGATACCCTCGACTGGCTGGTCGAGGCCTGCCCCGATACCCGCTTCGTCTGGATCATGGGCGCCGACAATCTCAGCCAGTTCGATCGCTGGGAGCGCTGGCAGGATATCGCCGCGCTGATGCCGATCGCCGTCTATGCGCGTCCCGGCTCGACCTTCCGCGCCACCGTCAGCAAGGCCGCCATCGCGCTGAAGAAACACCGCCTGCCCGAGGCCGAGGCCGAGGCGCTGGCGACCCGTGAGCCGCCCGCCTGGGTGTATCTCCACGGCATCACTTCGCCGCAGTCTTCATCGGCAATCCGGGCCCGGGGCCGCGCCGAGGCAAATTGAATGGACCGCTCGCCTTGCGAAAATGCAGATGAAGCGTCATATTGAAGGAGTAGTGGTTATTCGCCACTCAGGATGGGATTGCACCGATAGCTACGCATTTGCGAGCCTTTCGACCCAAGAACCAAGGACAGCTGACACACGCATGACCCGTGCTCGTCTTGCATGGGCTGAGGCCATTTGATGGCATCAACCCGAAAGAAGACTGAAACCGCTCCGGTGACCGAAGTCGCCGCTGAACCCCACATGATCGATCTGGTGCTGAAGAGCCTTGACGATGCCAAGGCGGAGCAGACCGTTGCCATCGACATCACCGGCAAGTCGTCGCTGACCGACCACATGGTCGTCACGTCGGGCCGGTCGAACCGTCACGTCAGTGCGGTCGCCGACCAGCTGGTGACGGCACTGCGCGATGCCGGCTTCGGCAAGCCGCGGATCGAGGGACTGCCGCACGCCGACTGGGTGCTGGTCGATGCCGGTGACGTCATCGTCCATATCTTCCGCCCCGAAGTGCGCGAGTTCTACAACATCGAGAAGATGTGGGCGGTCGATTTCGCTGCCGACGGTCGCTGACCCGGCGGCCGTCCAGCCTTGCGCATCGCAATCGCCGCCATCGGCCGCATGAAGCAGGGCCCCGAGCGCGAACTCGTGTCGCGCTATCTCGACCGGGCGAAAGCCTCGGGCAAGCCGCTCGCGCTAACCGGTTTCGACATCCTCGAATTCCCCGAATCCCGGGCCACCACCAGTGACGGCCGCAAGACCGACGAGGCGGCGACCCTGCGCTCCGCCCTGCCCGAGGGCATCCGCATCGCGCTCGACGAGCACGGCAAGACCATGCCGTCTTCGGCCTTTGCCCAGCAGCTGGCGCGCTGGCGCGACGATGGCCGCCCGGCCGTAAGCTTCATCATCGGCGGCGCCGACGGGCTCGATCCCGCCTTCGTGCGCGAAGTCGACCTGACGCTGAGCTTCTCGCCCCTGACCTGGCCGCACCAGCTCGTCCGCATCATGCTGGCCGAGCAGCTCTACCGCACCACCACGATCCTCTCGGGGCACCCCTATCATCGGGAGTGACGCGCTCCGCTCACGCCATCGTCAACCGCCTGGCCACGCAAAAGACAAACGTCCGGACTAGCGGGCTTCTGCGCTATGTTCGCGGGACGATGATTCGGGTGGACCTGGACTTTTGATGCCGGCAGGAAGCTGGGCGAGACGAGCTGTTGTCCTTGGGGCCGCGCTGGTGCTTGCCTGCGGTTCGCTGGCGCTTGCACAGAACGAGCCGGCACCTCCCCCTGCCGCCGCGCCGGAGTCGGGCGCCGTTCCCGAGGCTCCCGCCGCAACGCCCGACGCCGCTGCTCCTGCCACCGACGCTGCCGCCCCACCGCCGACGGCGGCCGAACTCGGCCTCAAGCCCTCGATCGACTCCACCGGCCCGGCGACCCCGTCCGATCCCGAAATGGCCGCGCAGCAGCAGGCCCTGAGCGAGATCGAAGCCTCGATATCGCTCAGCAAGGAGCGCTCCGACGCCCTCAAGAAAGAGATCGCCGACATGCAAGGCGATCGCACCAAGCAGAACGCCGCCCTCATCGCCGCCGCCGAACGCGTCAAGCGCGCTGAGGCCGATATCGTCGGCCTCGAGGACAAGCTCGGCAACCTGATCGTCGAGGAGCTGGAAGTCCGCGGCCGGCTCGATGGCGCCGATACCAACATCTCCAACGTGCTGGCCGCGCTCGAGCGCATCTCGCGCAACCCGCCCCCGGCGCTGATCGTCAATCCGTCGGACGCGCTTGGCTCCGCCCGCTCCGCCATCCTCATCTCCGCCATCCTGCCCGAACTGCAGAAGAAGGCCGATGAGGTGATGGGCGATCTGACCCAGCTCGGCGAGATCAAGGCCGAAGCCCTGAAGCAGCAGGAGCAGCTCGAGGCCAACCTCCAGATCCTCGAGGAAGAACAGCTGCGTATCGGCACCCTGATCGCCGCCCGCAAGGAGAGCGAGAACCGCGCCACCACCGCGCTCGCCGCCGAGGAAGCCGAGGCCCAGGCCCTTGCCGACAAGGCGACGTCGATGAAGCAGCTGATCGAGGAACTGCAGAAGCGCGCCGCCGCCGTCCAGACCGCCGCCGAGGCGACGGCGGCCGCCAATGCCGGCAACAATGCCCCCAGCCTTGGCGCCGACACGGTCAAACTGGCGCTGGCCAACACCAACCGCACCGAGCCCGCCGTCCCCTTCGCCCAGGCCAAGGGCTTCCTCTCCATGCCCTCGAGCGGCGTGACGGTGATCGACTACGGCGCCGGCGACGGCTTCGGCGGCATCTCTCGCGGCCTGTCTGTGGTCACCCGCGCCGACGCCCAGGTGGTGTCCCCGGCCGATGGCTGGGTGCTGTTCGCCGGCGACTACCTCAATTATGGCCAAATCATCATTCTCAATACCGGGCAGGATTACACCATGCTTCTTGCCGGACTGGAGAAGGTCGATGTTCAGATCGGCCAGTTCGTGATGATGGGAGAACCCGTCGGCACCATGGGGTCACAGACAATTGGCCGTACCGTCGCGACCAGCGCTGGTGTCTCCCGCCCGACCCTCTATATTGAGATGAGAAAGAACAACGAGCCCGTCGATCCCACCGGCTGGTGGGCCCCGGCCGCCGTTCCAACCCAGAGTGGATGATTATATGCGCCTGACGCCCCTCCGCATTGTTGCTTCGATGGCCGCAGTGTTCACCATCGGCCTCGCCTGTGCGCCGCTCATCGCGCAGGACAAGACGCCGGCACCGGTGAGTGGTCCGCGCACCTCCGACGAGGTCTACTCGGACCTCGACCTGTTCGGCGAAGTCTTCGACCGCATCCGCGCCGAGTATGTCGAGGCGCCCGATGAGCGCAAGCTCATCCACGCTGCGCTCCAGGGCATGCTGACCTCGCTCGACCCGCATTCGAGCTACATGGAGCCGGTCGAGTATTCCGACGTCCAGGAAGACACCACGGGCCAGTTCGGCGGCCTCGGCATCGAGGTCCAGATGGAAGAGGGCGTCATCAAGGTCGTCTCGCCCATCGACGAGACCCCCGCCGCCAAGGCCGGCATCCTTGCCGGCGATTTCATCGTCGAGCTCGACGGCACACAGATCCAGGGTCTGACGCTCGACCAGGCCGTTGAAAAGATGCGCGGCCCGGTCGGCACCAAGATCAAGGTGACCGTGGTGCGCGAAGGCGTCAGCGAACCGCTGAACTTCGAGCTGACCCGCGACATCATCGCCACCCGCGCTGCACGCCTCACCATGCAGGGCGATGTCGCCGTCGTCCGCCTCGCCCGCTTCTCCGAGCAGGCCTTCCCCGGCATCCAGAAGGCACTCGACGACGCCTACAAGCAGCTCGGCAAGGCCCCGAAGGGCATCATCCTCGACCTCCGCAACAATCCCGGCGGCCTCGTCGACCAGGCCGTGTCGGTCTCCGACGCGTTCCTGCACCAGGGTTCGGTCGTCCTGACCCGTGGCCGCATCGACAGCGAGAGCTCGCGCTACGACGCGCGGCCCGACGCCCTCGACGAGAAGCTCGCCTCGGTGCCGATGATCGTCCTGATCAACGGCGGCTCCGCCTCGGCGGCCGAGATCGTCGCCGGTGCGCTGCAGGACCACAAGCGCGCGACGCTCGTCGGCACGCGCTCCTTCGGCAAGGGTTCGGTGCAGTCGATCATCCCGCTCGGCGCCGACGGCGCCATGCGCCTGACCACCGCCCGTTACTACACGCCGAACAATCGCTCGATCCAGGCCTCCGGCATCCAGCCCGATATCGTCATCACGCAGGACGTGCCGGACGAGTTCAAGGGCCGCGACGAGATCATCGGCGAAGCGGCGCTCCCCGGCCAGATCGGCGGCGGCACCGAGGAAAAGGCCACCGTCGGCTCCTCCGTCTATGTCCCGGCCGAGGCCGAGAAGGACAATCAGCTGCAATACGCGATCAAGCTGATCGAGGGCACCGAGACCAACGAGGCCTACCCGCCGAAGTCGGCCGGCTGAAGCGCCACGCAGGGTTAACGCTTCGTTACCCTTTGCCGGTCACACAATGCCTGAGGACAGGGCGGCCGATTCGCCGCCCTGTTTGATTCCGGGAACAGGCACCCATCGCGATGACCGACCTCAGCGCCCCCCTGACCCGCCGCGGCGCCCGCAAGGATCGGGCTGGCGAGTCCGCCGCCGTCCATGCCCCGCGCCACCTGCCGGTCACCCGTATCGCCCTCGGCCTCGTTGCCCTGATCGCAGTCGGCGTCATCGCGCGGGTCATGCTGGTCGATGATCCTACCGGCGGCCGTCCCGGCGCTACTGTCGCCATTGCCTCCTCGAGCGCCAACAGCCTCGCCGGTGCCCTCGGCGCGCCCGGCGCCGCCACCATCACCGCCGACCCCGAAATGTTCCCGGCCAGCGAGGTGCCGCAGGTCGATACTCCGGTAGATATCGCCGCCATCGACCCGGCCGCCACCGACCCCGACCTCGTCGAGGAAACCGAGTTCGGCGCCATCCCGCGCATGTCGAGCACCGGCGTCACGCCGTTCGAGACCTACTCGCGCCCAGTCGTCTCCGGCACCGGCAGGCCGCGCATCGCCATCGTCGTCTCCGGCCTCGGCCTCAATCAGGAAGGCACGCTCGCAGCCATCGACAAGCTGCCGCAGGAAGTAACCCTCTCCTTTGCCCCCTATGGCAAGACACTCGATCGCACCGTCAGCGTCGCCCGTGCCTCCGGCCACGAGGTGTTCCTCGAAGTGCCGCTCGAGCCCTTCGACTACCCCGACAACGACCCCGGTCCGGACACCCTGCTGACCGGCCAGGCGCCGCGCGACAACCTGCAGAAGCTGTTCAGCGTGATGAGCAGCTTTACGGGCTATGCCGGCATCATCAACAACATGGGCGCGCGCTTCACGTCGTCGGGTGCCGATTTCGGCCCGGTGATGGAAGAGCTCGGCGCCCGCGGCCTCGGCTATATCGACGATGGCTCGTCCAACCGCTCGCTCGCCCCGCAGCTGGCGCAGGCCAACCGCGTGCCCTTCGTCCGCGTCGACAGTCTTGTCGATGCCAATCCGGCCCGCGAACCGATCATGAAGGCGCTGGCCGAGCTCGAGAAGAAGGCGAACCAGTCCGGCTCCGCCGTCGGCATCGTTTCGGCCTTGCCGGTCTCCATCGAAGCCGTTACCGACTGGGCGGCAAAGCTCGCCGACAAGGACATCGAGATCGTCCCGGCCAGCGCCCTGATGGGAGCGAAGTAATGCCCAACCGCGAAGAAATGCCCTACCGCGATTGCGTCGGCGTCGCCGTGTTCAACGCCGAGGGCCTCGTCTTCGCCGGCCGCCGCAAGCCCGAAGGCAATCCCGAGCACGTCACGGTCAACGATTCCCCCTGGCAGATGCCGCAGGGCGGCATCGACAAGGGCGAGACGCCGGTCGAGGCCGCCTGGCGCGAACTGTTCGAGGAAACCTCGATCCGGACGGCCGACATCATCGCCGAAGCGCCCGAGTGGATCTATTACGACCTGCCCGACGAGGCGCTCGGCATCGCGCTCAAGGGCAAGTATCGCGGCCAGCGCCAGCGCTGGTTCGCCTTCCGCTTCACGGGCGACGAGAGCGAGATCAACGTCACCGCCCCCGGCGGCGGCGCCCACCCCGCCGAGTTCGACAAGTGGCGCTGGGAAGAGCTGCACAAACTCCCCGACCTCATCGTGCCGTTCAAGCGCCAGGCCTATCTCGAAGTGGTCAAGGCCTTCGCCCACGTCCCAGCCGGCGTCCGCGGCTAGCGAACCACCCCCACCCGCCGGCCGGCCCCCCCGCGGAAGCCGGGGGCCCCCGCGGCCTGGACGGGCTGGTCATCGACTCAGATGACCGGTCCTCCTGGGGCGGAGTCGGAGCGGGACGAGAGATCGCGCGCACGCAGCCGGAGACCGGTGCCGCCGAAGCCACGGATGCCCGTGCCCGGGGCGGCCGGGGACACAGCGGTCCCCTGGTGCTGGCCGGAGGTGGGTGCCTGGAACGGCAGCGCGATCCCGCCGACGCCGAACTCGTCGATCATGTTCTTCACAGCACCACACCTCCTTCTCGTCATCGGGCCGCCGCCGCTTCGCGCAGCACGGCCTTCCAGCAGGACTCGTTCACCGTAGAGGGGCCCTCGCGGGCGGCACAACCGATTTACCGAGAGTTTTTCCGACGAGTTTCTCCCGTCCCCCGATCGGCCGATCAGCCGGCCGCCGCCGCCCCGCCCGTCGCGGGCCTGCGACCGGCCACGATGGCCAGCAGGTCGGGCCCGTACCGGTCGATCTTGGCCGGGCCGATCCCCTGGACCCGCGCCAGCTCCGGGACGCTCGCCGGCCGCAGCTCGGCGATGGCCGACAGCGTCGCGTCGCCGAGCACCGTGTACGCGGGCTTCGACGTCGCCCGCGCCAGGTCGGCCCGCCAGGCGTGCAG
>JAEWLC010000056.1 GCA_023393475.1 Pseudomonadota bacterium | reverse complement strand
AACCCCTCTAAACCCCCCTAAACCCCCCTCTATGTGTGAGTTGTCCATAGCAATGGCCGCTCGGTAGGCGACGTTTCTATGGACAATGGACGTTCCGTGCTCGTGTGCCTGGACGGCATGGGCGCCGCAGATTCTTCGGGTCCTTCCGGGCCGTTCGATGCAATGAGGGGCGGCTTCAGCGCTGTTTGGCTCCAGCTATGAGCTTTTTGGAACGCTGATTCACGAGGATGGATGGAAAGCTCCGGGCCGCTGGCGGTATCATAATACCGCGCGATGGACGTTAGGGGCTTTTGCGTAACCAGAATTGCCCGGAATCCGGGCGACTCCGCACCCTTGAGGTACCCAGGCACCCTAACTAGCTGAATTGATTGAATATTTCGCCTAGGGGTAAATCAAACCAGTATCAGACGCAGAGCGGGCACCCCGCGCCCGTGTTTCGGGCGAATGCGGAAAGCGACTATTGGCCGCGAGTTGAAGGGACTCGACTCCTAGCACTACGCCGGACAGTATCCGCATGAGGGGGTACCTGTCATGAAAGTCATCGCCGCAGTCGCGATTGCACTGTTGCTGTCGTCGTGTGCGTCAACGCAACCGACGATTTACGCGCCAACTGCGGCGGCCTCTGTTGAGCCAGAACCGGAGCTAGTCGCTCCTGTCCAGCAGAACGTGTATTCCGCGCCAACCTACAAGCTGGGCTATTCGAGCGGTTCACGTGTTGTCCGCTATATTCGCGGCCCTCGGGGCGGCTGCTACTATATCAACTCGAATGGCAACAAAACCTACGTTGCCCGCAGCCTCTGTCGGTAAAGCGGCCCGCACCGTCGCGAGCCTCCAGTAGAGCGCCGCGCGGCCTTTTAGGTCGGGTCCGGTGCGGACCATACAAGGCGAATAGCGGGGCGCCTCGCCTGCTCTTCCAGATCACAAAGCGCGACGAGAATGGCCGCCACCGGAGTATACCCCTGTGCCGTGGCGGCCTCTCCGCCGCCCAGTGTGGCGGAGCACTCCCAGCCTTCCTCTCCCGGCTCGGCATCACTGATGCGCCGGACCGCAAATCCTTCGAGGCCCGCCAGGTCTAGAGCGCGGTCCTCTTCCCATCTATCGATCACGTCCATCTCGATATCCATAGTATTACCTCGTAAAACCCCGTTGTATCGGGCGGGGGGCAATCCCATGAGCGAACAACAGTCGTCACCGAAAAGCCTGATTGATTAATTCGACTCCGAATAGTGACTCCTGAAATTTTGGTTAATACTACAATAGGACTCCATTGTTAGTGGCAAATGGAGCCTACTAGACTCCACCGTTATTACCGGAGACCTCCGCTATTGTGGACGGCGGACCATGGAGGGACGGATTTCCCTGTCCCCGTCGCGAGTTCCGCCGAACATGTGGATGGAGTCCACGGAGGCTTCCCGTGCTCGGCCTGAAAACTTGACTCCAGATAGGCGAGACGCGCACCGGTTTTTGGAGAAACTCGGAGTTTTCGCCCCAATGGCCATGGCCTCCATTCTTCCCTTCCTGCTCGTCCGTCCGAACACCCTGGGACTCCTCGCCGAGCCCGCGACCGAGCCGGGAACCGAGCCAGTGACGGAACTCACGACCGAACCCACGACAGAGCCAGTGACGGAACTCACGACCGAGCCCGCGACCGAGCCGGGGACGGAGCCAGCGACCGAGCCCACGACCGAACCCACGACCGAACCCGCGACCGAGCCGGTGACGGAACTCGCGACCGAGCCAGCGACCGAGCCGGTGACGGAACTCGCGACCGAGCCAGCGACCGAGCCAGTGACGGAACCTACGACCGAGCCTTCGCCGCTCCCGGTCCACTTCCGGGGCGCCGGACCGCAAACCCTGCCCACCGGTAGCGCCATTACTCAACTGGACCTCGTGGCGCCCGCCACGGTCAATGACAATGACAAGCTCCTGGCCTTCGTCCGGGTCTCAGCCGGAACCAACTACATCAACTCGGTGCCCTCGGGGTGGGCCGTTGCGGCCTTCAGCCGTGCGGGCAACGCCTCAGTCACTCATGAGGTTTGGGTGTTCGAGAAGGACGCCACCGGCTCGGAGGGTGGGCAGACTTTCTCTTGGGGTATCAGCGGAGCGGGCGAAGTCGCAGAGGGGCAGATGATCGCCCTCTATGCGGACGATGGGGGGAAACTCCATCAGCAACGTGGCACGGCTCGCCCGGACAACGCTGGGACCGGGACCACCATGAGCGTCCAGTCCGTCACGTGTGATGTCGCCGACTCCCTCGTGGTCGCCTACAACGCCTACGCCCAAGTGAGCGGCACGGCCTCAGTGAGCATGACCGGGCCGACAGGGGGCGGGTTCACCACCATCGGCCAATACGCGGGCAACGGGGTCAACGCGGCCACGAACCCTAGAGCCTGGTTGGCCTACAGGGAAGACGCGGACGTGGGTGAGACGCCCTCGGGCACGTTCACCTACGGTGCAAACCTTGCGTCCCGCTCGCCTATCAGCGTCTCGCTTATCTACTCGCGGACGCCGGAATACACCCAGGAGGCTATCGACTACGTAGGCGCGGGCACCTACGCGATGGCCTCGGGCACTTCATTGAGCCTCAACACGGGTGCGGACGTGGCCGATGGGGACCTCCTCGTGGCGGTGGTCCTTTGTCGGAACGGGTCGTTTACGCCCCCGGCCGGGTGGGCCACGCAACTCACCCTCAATCAGGGCAACAACACCCTGCACTTCGTCACGAAGGACACGGTGGTTGACGCGGACGAGAACGTCTCCACCTCCTGGACGCAAGGCACGAGCGGAATCTTCCAAGGGCAGATTTTGTGTTTCCGCGCGCCCTCGGGCGTGAAGCCCGTTCTCACGGCCCGAAGCCAGAATGGCGGCGGGTACCCGGTCAATACGGCGGGGCGCCTTCCGGCTCCTTCGGCCTTCGCGGACCAGGACGGACAGGTGGCTCTTTCCGCCGCCGCGTTTATCAATGGCACTACCCACACCACCACGGCCCCCTCGGGTGGCACGCTCGTCTCGGACGGCACGTCCAACGCCACGCGCCGTCTTGAGATTGCGGTGCGCGAAGGGTTGCAGAAGGGTGAGGGAATCGCCGGTTTGTTCCAACTGTCCACCGGCCCCGCGAGCGCCGAAGTCCAAGCCATCGGTGCGGTCATATCTGGCACGTAAAGGAAGGCCGACCCGTACCCGAGTTCTACCCGGCCGTCCTTCATTCGCGCGGCGCATGTCCAGCGGTCACCGTTGTCCCACGCACGCAAGTCCGCAAGCCCGGCGACATTCTCGATACGATTCCTGAGGTCCATGAATCTCGGACGGAGTCCCCGGAGTCGATGTGTCGCCAATTACCGTTGATTATCGCGGCGCGTCATTTGTAGGGGCTGCCCTCGCCAGTATTACTTCGTCATGGTGAGGCACAGATTCATCACCCCAAACAAGTCAGCTAAGGACAGCATATGGCGCGCACCAAATCAGAGCCCCCGATACCGGGTTACACGAACCGCACCGAGCTAGACGAAATACGAGCCATCTTAGCCTACTTCAGTAGGCATGAGTTGACCTTTCAGGGGGCCAACTCGCAATACGCAGCCAGCAACACTGCGAATGGGCGTCAAGAGCACTACAACCAACTCCGAACTCCTTTTGAACACTTCCTGGTGCCGGATGGCGGCACCATTTCCGGCTCCAGACGCATCAACAACGGTAGAGACGTAATCGACAACGTCTACCGCCCGAGGCTTTCGGCGCAGGTCACAAAAGCGCAAGACGACATCCGTGTGGTGACAGCGAACTTTCCATTGATCGAGGAAGAGGACCGTCGGGAGCTTCTGCTTCGGCTCGGAAACGGAACGCAGATACAGGTGAGAGACGACAACCACGCCAATCGTGTGCTCGCGCTCTTCGCCGGTGCTCTCCTGTCAGAGTTGACTACCAACGTCCCCGACGCAGGTGAGATTGACCCTACCAAAATTGGCACCGAGATATGGGCGGCCTTCACCAAGGTGGAGAGCTATCGCTTCTCGACAACGTGGAAGCAGGAAATACTCGGTGATACCTCCGAGATTGAGAAGGTAGCGACCGACCTTCAGAACAACCTAGACACGGTCGAGTCTGGAATCCGTTCCGCCACAACTACACTCAAAGGGATAGAAGATCAGCACTCCTCAATGCAGCTTAGTGCGGCCGACATGGAGGCGCGCATCTCCTCCTTTAGCGCTAAGGTTACGGAGCTAGAAACCTCCACTGAGACGCGGTTTGTTGATTTCGCTAAGGCCTTGGAGGAGCGACTGAACCTAAAGCAAGCCGGTAGGCTCTGGAGAGAGAAGGCTCACCTGGCACGCCTCTCTTGGGCAGCTTCATTCGTAGCGATTCTAGGACTGTTGGTTTTTCTTCCTTGGTGGGCATTCGAGCATCGCGATACCATTCTCGCGTTTGTTCGTGAGTTTGATCCCGCGCCGGTCGGTACCGGCGGCGACCCGATAGTCAGGTCCTACGTATCGGACGCGCTCACCGTGACGTCTCGCCTGCTGTTGGTGACTGCTCCCTTGGGTTTTCTTATCTGGGCCATCCGTTTTCTCATTCGCTACAATATGCGGTCCCAACTGCTGATGGATGATGCTGGCCAAAGGCGGGCAATACTTGAGACGTACTTCATGTTGGTTGAGCGCGGCATCGCCGAACCCACGACCGACCGGGCTGTGCTCCTTGAGGCAATCTTTAGGGGCCTACCAGGGCATGGCGGCGATGCGCCTGAGCCGATGAGTTTCGCAGAACTCCTCAGGCTTAGCCCGGACGGGAAGAAGACACCGGGCAACTAAGTTCGACTGCCAACCGAGTCCGAGGCGAGTCGTTAACGGGTGCGAGGCATGACCCCCAATTCGCAGCCACCACGCGGCCACCGCAAAATGTACCTCACCGACCTTCGCGCGCCGCCCCATAAGTCACTGATTTCGTTGAGATGATTGGCGCACCCGGCGAGATTCGAACTCACGACCTCTGCCTTCGGAGGGCAGCGCTCTATCCAGCTGAGCTACGGGTGCAGCGGAGTAGGGAATAGGCGATTGGTGCGGCGAGTGCAAGACGGGCCGGCGGCGTGTCGCGCCGCCCGCGTCATCTGTGGCTTGTCAGGCGGCGCGGTGCCAGAGGCGGTCGAGTTCGCCGAGGAGGCGGAAGGTGATGCCGTCGGTGGCTTCACCCTCGCTCAGCGGGCCGCTCGACTCTTCCAGGAGGCCGATCTCGCCATCGCGCGCGGCCGCCTGCAAGGCAGCGAATACGGAGGCGATGCCGTCCTCGAGCGTATCGTCGAGCAGGGCGTCCTCGCTTCTTGCCGGCGTGGCGACGGCATCGCTGATGTCAGGATAGGCCGGCGACAGATCGGGCGATGCTTCGCCGGCAGCGTAAACCGTGTCCGCGGCGGGGATATCGCTCAGTTCATCGCGAGCGAAATCGCCGCTGCCTTCGACGGCGGCGACGGCATCGAGATCGTCCTCGTCGGACGCGCTGGCTTCGATGGCCACGCTATCCGCAGTGTCCGGGATGGTTTCGGGGCGGACTGGCCCGATCAGGAAGGGCGCCGTGGCGCCGGTTGCGGGGGTGTCGATAGCGGGGGCGGCGTCCTGCCGGTCCTCGAACTCGCTCATCGGTCTCTCCGGGTCATGCATCGGGTCGCGCCGGGCAGCGTTGCCGCTGGTAACGCGAGAGTGACGCTAGACAGCCGATTTGGCCCGTTTCGGACCGAATTCCGGCACTCCAATGACGATTTCGTGACGCTGTCGATTGCGCGAACGCCATCCGGCGGCCTCTGCGGGCTCAGAACGGCGCGGGAACGCGATAGCTGACCCAGTGGCCGGCCGGATGGTTGAAGGCCAGTTCCTCGGCGTGGAGCTGAAGCCGGTCGGCCGCTGCGAGGGCCGCGCCGGTGGCGTAGAAGGGATCGCCCAGGATGGGGTGGCCGAGTTCGAGCATATGGACGCGCAACTGGTGCGTGCGCCCGGTGAGCGGATAGAGGCGGACGCGGGTGATGCCGTCCTCGCGACCTTCGACCACCCATTCGGTGACGCTGTTCCGGCCGCGCTCATAGTCGACGCGCTGGCGCGGCTTGTTCTCCCAGTCGGTGGCGAGCGGCAGGTCGACGCGGCCGCTTTCGCCGGCGATCTCGCCCCAGACTCGCGCCACGTAGGACTTCTTCGCCCGGCGCTGCTCGAACTCCTGCCCGACATGGCCGAGCGCCTTCTTGTTGAGGCACATGACGATGACGCCGGACGTATCCTTGTCGAGCCGGTGCGCCATGGCGGCGGTGGGCCAGCGGCTCCTGACCCGGGCCTCAAGGCAATCGGCCAGCGCCGGATCCTTGCCCGGCACGGACAGCAGGCCCGACGGCTTGTCGAGGACGACGATGTCGTCATCGGCATGGACCACGGTCAGCCACGGCTCGGTGGGCGGTCGGTAGTCGAAGCTGGCGGGGACGGGGTTGAGCATGGTGCGGGGCTCAATAGCAGCCGCGCGCCGGAAGTGGAACCCGCGAGGGACCGCGGCAATGTGTGTCGCCGGCCGGGTTCCCCCGCCCAATGGCTTCTGTTAAGAGACGGACATGTTCAGGGCCCCCACCCTATCGCGTTCCGCACGACTGGTGATCGCCGTTCCGGCGCTCGCATGGCTCGTCGCGGGCTGCTCGATGGCGGGGCTGCCGACCTTCAAGCCCGCTCCCGCCGCAGTGGCTGCCGTCGCGCCGGTGCCCGAGGAGCGGCCCGAGGGGATCGACGAGCCGTTCGTGCCGATGGCGTTTGCGGCGGCCCCGGCCAGCACGCCCGCCGCGACGCCGGTCGATGGGCTGATCTCGAAATATGCCGTGGTCTACGATGTGCCGGCATCGCTGATCCGCCGCGTGGTGCAGCGCGAGAGCCGGTTCAATCCGGCGGCCCGCAACGGCCCCTATTACGGGCTGATGCAGATCCGGCACGATACGGCGCGCTCGATGGGCTATCGCGGCGAGGCCTCGGGCCTGCTCGATGCCGAGACCAACCTCAAATACGCGGTGAAATACCTGCGCGGGGCCTATGTGGTCGCCGGCTACAACTCGGATGGCGCGGTGCGCTACTATGCGCGCGGCTACTACTACGATGCCAAGCGGCTCGGCCTCCTTGAAGAGGCAGGCCTGCGCTGACGCCGGTCAGCTCTCGATCGCCAGCCTGACCAGTTCGGCCGTATTGCGTGCGCCGATCTTTTCCATGATGTGACGGCGATGCACCTCGACGGTACGGTACGAAAGGCCGAGATCGGCGGCGATTTCCTTGTTGGTCAGGCCGTCCACCACGTAGCGCAGGATCTGCCGCTCGCGATAGGTGAGTGTGCCGAAGCCCTTCACCGTCACGGTTTCCGCGCCTTCGGTCTGCTCGACATGGATATCGCCGCGGAACACTTCCTGCGCCGCCACGGCCAGTTCCACCGGCGCGTAGGGCGGGGAGAAGACCGAGGTTGCCCCTCGCTTCATGGCGGTGACGACCATTTCGGCGCGGATGTCGGGTGGGGCGAGAAGGAAGGCGTGGATGCCGAGGTGCTGGGCCCGGATCGCATCCAGCGCCTCGAGGGCCGCACTGAGGTCGCGGTCCTCGCCGCAAAGCGGCAGCAGCACGAGGTCGGGCCGGCGCAGCGTCATGAGGCGCGTCAGCCCCGAGGCATCGGGCACCATGGAAACCTGGAAGCCCTGCGCGATGAACTCGTCGCAGAGGCCCTTGGCCACCTTGGGGTCCGGATGCGTGAGGTAGATCAGCCGATCCCGGTTGAGATACGGGCGATAGGGGATTGCGTCCGCAAGTCTATCCACTTTGCCACCTGATGATTGGGCCAAGCTGTAACTGGGTTATCCCCAGCATCGGTAGGTAGCGAGGCTCATCCTCGTACCCTCGATTCGCGTCCACATAAGTATAAGATCATAAGTGACCGCTGCCTGACAATGCAGGGTAAGTGCGCCGTTACTCACAAACACCGTGGAACACGCAAACTTGATACGGTGACAACGTTACTCACCACTGCCTCGTATTTTAGGAAAACTGGTGCCAATAGTTCGGAATACCCACCGGCGACAAGAAGGAGGGGGCGACGCCTGCTGCCCGCCGCTATCGCGAAGCTCGCAGGCAGGAAGGCCTCGACAGCGGTGCAAAACCACGGCGCGTGAGTTCCGACGCCGCGCGACGCAGCCTAACAGTCGAGATGTGGGAACATCTCTATGAAGGGCTAGCGTTATGTTCAGACGTCTTTCCGCCGAGGCATTCGGCACATTCTGGCTTGTATTCGGCGGTTGCGGCAGCGCGGTACTCGCGGCCGGCTTCCCCGATGTCGGCATCGGCTTCGTCGGCGTATCGCTCGCCTTCGGCCTCACCGTGCTCACCATGGCCTATGCCGTGGGCGGCATCTCCGGTGGTCATTTCAACCCGGCGGTTTCGCTCGGCCTCGCGATTTCAGGCCGCTTTGCCTACAAAGACCTCGTCCCCTACTGGGTGGCGCAACTGGTCGGCGGCATCCTGGGCGCGGCGGTGCTGTATGTCATCGCCTCGGGCACTGCGGGCTTTTCCGCCGGCGGCTTCGCCTCGAACGGCTACGACACGCTGTCGCCCGGTGGCTACAGCCTAACGGCGGCACTCGTCGCCGAAGTCGTGCTGACCGCGTTCTTCCTGATCGTCATCCTCGGCTCGACCAGCAAGGCGGCCCCCGCGGGCTTCGCGCCGATCGCCATCGGCCTCGCGCTGACGCTGATCCACCTGATCTCGATCCCGGTGACCAATACCTCGGTCAATCCGGCCCGCTCGATCGCAGCGGCGATCTTTGCGCAGAACGGTGCAATGGGTCAGGTGTGGCTGTTCATCGTCGCGCCGCTGATAGGCGCCGCCATCGGTGCAGCGATCTGGAAATACGTGCTGTCACCCGGCGAGAGCCCGGCCAATATCGGCCAGGTCGAGTAACGACCCGATCCATGGGGCCGCGCCTCGCGCGGCTCCATCACCTCAGTTGAGGTAGGTCTTGTAGATCCAGCCGCTACGGCCCTGGTCGTCGGTGATCTTCAGCCAGCCGCGCTGGTTTTCGCCGACCTTGACCTTTTCGCCGCCGGCGAGCGCGAAGAGGCTCTTGTTCGACTTGCCGGGCCCGGTGCGAACATTGGCGCCCGAGCCGGTGACCGTGCGGACGTCGCCGGATACGACGGCGGCAACCTTGGCCGGCTCCTCGGCTGGCGGCTCGACAGCCGCCTTGACCGGCGCCGCCTTGGCCGCCACGTCGGCCAGCTGCTTTTCCGCCGCAGCCTTCACCTTGGGCGCAACCTCTGCCGGCTCCTCGGCAAAGGCGGTCACCGCCAGCGGCTTGGGCCGCTCGATGGGCTTGACCGGCTGCTCGAGGGCGGCAATGGCGGCAACGGCTTCGTCTGCGGATGCGCGCTTGCCGACAATGGGCGCCGGATCCGCTGCCGCCGCGACGACGGGGCCCGGACCATCGCCCTCTTCCATTTCGGTGGCGGCGACTTCTGCCGGGGCATAGGCGCCGGCGAGCCAGCCCTCGTCATCGGCGCGGATGGCTTCAAAGCTGCCGCCGATAAGGTTGGCGATTTGGCGGGCACGAGGATCAGCGGCTGGCGCCGTGGCCGGCTGGGCGGCAGGCGCCGCGGCGACCACCTGGTCGGCGACGAGACGTTCCTCGGGCGGCTGGGCGGCAGTCGTCGGCTCGATGGTCGCCGACGCGACGCCGGCCTCGGCCACAAAGCAACGGTCGATGCCGCCGCATTGCAGGCCAGCAAGCACGGCAACAACTGCAAGCGTTCCAGCACCGGCCATGACAGGCATGGCAAACCCGCCCAACAAGTCGGCAATTGTGCCCCTGGGTGCTGATGGTTTTGCGCGCCTCAGCTTATCGAATGCCCCGTTCATGCTGGAGACTATGATTGAGAAGCTTGTGGAAAATCTGTCCTGAAATGGACTCAAATCGGGCAACGACTTGACTGGCGCGGGAAAGCCACGATTTGCCCCGCGACAAATCAGCCGATCCGCAGCACCACCGCACCGCGCTTGCGCCCGGTATCGACATAACGGTGCGCCTCTACGATCTCGTCGAGCGCGTAGGTGCGGTCGATCACCGGCCACATCTTGCCCCCGGCGGCAAGGTCGAAGGAGAACTGCACATCCTCTGGCCTGGGGGTGAAGTTGATCTGGAGAACCCGCTTGCCGCTACGCTTGCTCTGGCGCCCGGCCGAAAGCATGGACATGAGATCGCCGACCACCAGCAGCAGAGCGCCGCCGGGCTTCAGCACCTTGTCCACACGCGCGAACGGGGCGTTGCCGACGCATTCGAAGATCACGTCGTACTGCTTCGAACCCGCTGCGAAGTCTTCGCGCGCATAATCGATCACGTGGTCGGCGCCGAGCGAGCGCACCAGTTCGGCATTGCCGGCGCTCGTCACCGCCGTCACCACCGCGCCGGCCGCCTTGGCGGCCTGTACGGCGGCCGTTCCCACTGCGCCGGAAGCGCCGTTGACCAGCACCTCATCGCCCGCCTTGATCGGGCAGCGGCGCATGCACTCGCTGACGGTATGGCCGCCAAAGACCAGCGCCACTGCATCCTCGAAGCTCATGCCCGTAGGCTTCTTCACCATCGCGGCAGTCGCGGGCAACACCGCGTATTCGGCGTGCCCGCCAAAGGCGTTGCCGGTAAGGCCGACGATCTCATCGCCGGGCTTGAACGCCGTGACGCCCTCGCCCACCGCCTCGACGGTGCCGGCGAAATCCATGCCGAGGACTTGTCGGCGCGGCGCGAAGATCCCGACGACCGGGGCGGCGAGCAGCCCGAACCCTTTCGGCAGATCCTTGGCGCGCAGGCGATGGTCCGCCACCGAAACTGTGGACGCCGCGACCCGGATCAGCACCTCGCCGGCCTTCGGCACAGGCTTTGCCACGTCCTCGACTGCCACCACTTCCGGCCCACCGAACTTCCGATTAACCGCAGCCCGCATCCCGATGCCCTCCATGACGCTAGCCTTCACATGGTGTGCGCAGGCGGGAATGCAATCGGGGTGTCAGGCTTAGTCAGCCTTCATCCCCCGCGCCATCTCGGTTAAGGTCCGCGCCCGAACACTCCGGAATCGCTTCACCATGCATCTCGTCCTCGTCGATGGCTCTGGCTTCATCTTCCGGGCCTTCCACGCCCTGCCGCAGTTGACGCGGAAGACCGATCGGCTGCCGGTGGGGTCGGTGATCGGGTTCTGCAACATGATCTGGAAGCTCGGCGAGGACCTGAAAGGCGAGGACGCGCCGACCCACATGGCGGTGATCTTCGACTATTCGAGCAAAACCTTCCGTGACGAGATCTACAGCGAATACAAGCAGCAGCGGCCGCCGGCGCCGGAAGAGCTGGTGCCGCAGTTCCCGCTGACCCGCTCTGCCACCCGCGCCTACGGCCTGCCCTCGATCGAGATGGAAGGCTACGAGGCCGACGACATCATCGCCACCTACACCACGCTGGCGCGGGACGCGGGCGGCAAGGTGACGATCGTTTCGTCGGACAAGGACCTGATGCAGCTGGTGCAGCCGGATGGCTCGGTGCGGCTGCTCGACACCATCCCCCGCCCCGGCCAGCCGCCGCTGCGCTGGATCGGCTCGGACGAAGTGTTCAGCAAGTTCGGCGTCGGGCCCGAGAAGGTCATAGAAGTCCAGGCGCTGTGCGGCGACGCCGTGGACAACGTGCCCGGCGTGCCCGGCATTGGGGTGAAGACGGCGGCCGAGCTGATCAACACCTGGGGCGATATCGAAACGCTGCTCGCCAACACCGCCGCGATCAAGCAGCCGAAGCGCCGGCAGGCGCTCGAGGAGAATGCTGAGCTGGCGCGGATCAGCAAGCAGCTGGTGACGCTGAAGCACGATGCCCCGGTCGAGCTGCCGCTCGAGGACCTGGTGCGCCAGCCGATCGAGCCCGGAAAGCTGTTCCCCTTCCTCAACGCCATGGAGTTCATCTCGGTGGCGAAGCGCCTGGGCACGCTGCTCGATGCCGACCCGACCGCGTGGCCGGCCGATCCGGAACTGGCGGCCAAAACCCCCGAGCCGATCGGCTTCGACAATTCCGCCCGCGCCGTCGCCCGCGAGGCGCGGCAGCAAGCCGAGGGCCGCGCCGATTCCGCGCCGGTGCTGCATGCCAAGATCGAGCATGAGCGGATCAAGGCGATCCCGCTCGATCATTCGAAATACGAGACCATCCGGGACGCCGCGCACCTGCAGCGCTGGATCGAGGCGATCTACGCGCAGGGCTATTTCGCCACCGACACCGAGACGACCGGGCTCGACAACCAGATGGCCGACCTCGTCGGCATCAGCTTTTCGACCGCGCCGGGCAATGGCGCCTACCTGCCGCTCGGGCACACTGAGGGCGCGCATGACCTCCTCGGTGGCGGCGCGGCGGAAGGCCAGATGGACCTCCGCCAGGCGCTCGAACTGCTGAAGCCGCTGTTCGCCGACCGGTCGATCCTCAAGATTTTCCACAACGTGAAGTACGATCTCGGCATCCTCGCCCGCTATGGCGTAGAGGTCCGCTCGATCGACGATAACCTGTTGATGAGCTACGCGCTCGATGGCCCGCAGTTCAACACGATGGGCGAACTCAGCGATCACTGGCTCGGCCACCAGGGCATTTCGATCAAGGATCTGCTCGGCACCGGCAAGAACCAGAAGACCTTCGCCGAAGTGCCGATCGAGGACGCGGCGAAATATGCCGCCGAGGATTCCGACCTCACCATCCGGCTCTGGCATGTGCTGAAGCCGCGGCTCGTCGCCGAGAACATGACGACGCTCTACGAGACCATCGAGCGCCCGCTGGCTCCCGTGCTGGCCCGCATGGAAGGCCGCGGCATCACCGTCGATCGCGGCATCCTCTCACGGCTGTCGGGCGATTTCGCCCAGCGCGCCGCCGCGCTCGAGGCCGAGGCCTATGAGCTTGCCGGGTCGAGCTTCAACCTTGGCTCGCCGAAGCAACTGGGCGAAATCCTGTTCGACCGGATGGGCCTGCCCGGCGGTACCAAGACCAAGACCGGCGCCTGGTCGACCGGCGCCGACGTGCTCGAGGAGCTGGCCTCGCAGGGCATTCCCCTCGCCCGCACCATCGTCGACTGGCGCCAGCTGACCAAGCTCATGGGCACCTACACCGATGCGCTGCCCACCTACATCAACCCGCGCACCGGGCGCGTCCACACCACCTATTCGCAGCATTCGGTGCTGACCGGGCGGCTCAGCTCGAACGATCCGAACCTGCAGAACATTCCGGTCCGCACCGAGGATGGCCGGAAGATCCGCACCGCCTTCGTCGCGCCATCAGGAAAGCTCCTCATCAGCGCCGACTATTCGCAGATCGAGCTCCGCATCCTCGCCCACATCGCCGATATCCAGGCGCTCAAGGACGCGTTCGAGGAAGGGCTCGACATTCACGCCATGACGGCGTCCGAAATGTTCGGCGTGCCGGTCGAGGGCATGCCGTCGGAAGTGCGCCGCCGCGCCAAGGCGATCAATTTCGGCATCATCTACGGCATCTCGGCCTTCGGGCTGGCCAACCAGCTCGGCATCGAGCGTTCGGAGGCCGGCGAGTACATCAAGACCTACTTCGCCCGCTTCCCCGGCATCCAGGACTACATGGCCGAGCAGCGCCGCAAGGTGAAGGAAGACGGCTACGTCTCGACCATCTTCGGCCGCAAGGTGAACTTCCCCAACGCCCGCAGCTCCAACCCGGCCGAGCGCAGTTTTGTCGAGCGCGCTTCGATCAACGCCCCCATCCAGGGCTCCGCCGCCGACATCATCCGCCGCGCCATGATCAGGATGGAGCCGGCGCTCAAGGCCGCCGGCTCGGACGCGACGATGCTGCTGCAGGTCCACGACGAGCTGATTTTCGAGGTGGACGAGGGGAAAGAGGACGCGGTGATCCCGGTGATCGTGGACACGATGGAGAAGGCGTCAGAACCGGCCGTGCGGCTAACCGTGCCGATCAAGGTGGACGCGCACGCGGCGAAGGATTGGGACGGGGCGCATTAGGGGCGAACACTAGCGGCCGCGCCCAAGTGATCTAGGTGCCGATCTTAGCGTACGAGCCGCATCGTCTCGGTCCTTGTGACACTTCTTGTATTTCATGCCACTACCGCACCAACATTGGTCATTTCGACCAAGTGGCCGGATGAGTTCTTCAAATCGCATGGAATCCGGAATATTCTTTTTTTTCGCAAGAGGATCGGGTCGCATGCCGGCCGTTGCCTCCTCCATTGCCTGCGAGCGCTGCCAGCCCCCTCGCAATTCCAAGCCGGTTCTTGGTGAAAGCGTCTCCGGATCTATCAACAAGCCGAACCAGCTTTTCGCTTTTGATACATACTTTCGTTTCTCGCAGTGCCTCTCGAGCCCTGGTCCGGCGACAAAAGCTGGCTTTTTCGTAGCGTGGACCGTAATCCCGGTGGCGCCGTCAGCCACGGAAAGCGTGAAATCGTGAGTTTCACCGTCGGCACGGCTGAGTCGAGCAGCGTGCTCTATGCCCTTATTCAAGTGAGATAGTGTACCTTCACTTAAGGTAAGGAGCATCATCCCAAGGTCGAATTTCGCGGAATCATCAGAGACTTCCAGTTCCGAGATGAGCTTGCCGATCGTCCCCTTGCGAAACTCTACAAGGATTCCGCCAGGATCGCGCTTGCCGGGAACGCCTGTCCTGCGAGCTATCATTGCGACATCAATATCTGCCGCCAAGCCCTCATCCATCACAATCATATCGGTTTCACTGTCGACCCACAGATTGGACCCAACATGGTAACCCAGCACTGCTAATTCGTGATTGGCAAGAACTGCGTCGTTATAAAGCGCCCGCCTCTCCATGTATGACAGCAACTGAAGTGGTGTGGATAGAATTTCGCAAAGTACATCTACCACAAACACGTCAACGACGAACGGCGCGATGAGCCTACCGTCTTCCCTGTGCGCTAGCAATTGCCGCGTCTGGAACGCCAGCGCGGGATAGTGGTCGGACACCACGCACATTGGAATGACGACTTCGATACCAGTTGGGCTAGGGATCTGATTCCCATCAACGTCGATCAGGGAGCACCCTTTGAGCAGAAACTCCGCACATGACTTTGCCTGATCGTAGGCGTCCTGCACCGCACCTGTGAAATCGGCCCTCATCGCAGCATCGTTGCCCTTACGTGCCGCAATTGTAAGTTTCTTTGATTTCGCCTGCACGATGATTGCTCGCGTGCCGTAGACGACCAGGACGTCAATCTCACCGAGGACGTTGCTTTTCGTGTCCACTAACCGGACATTCTCGAGCACACGGTCGTCACCAAAAACCGACCTAAGTCGGTCACTTGTAAACCCCTCGGTGAAGCGACCGCGCGACGCAGCAGCGCTCGCGCGGTACCCCTTGTCCCCAATCATCCAGTAGAATGGCGAATCGTATATCGCCTCTAATAAACTGTAGTGCTGAAACAAAATAAACTCTTCATCGCCGAATCTTACGATTGGCTGCGAGTTCGCTGTATTACAATCACTTAGCGACACAAAGCTATCGTTTGGATTTTTACTTGTGTCAGAAAATGCTTCTACCACACTCATAACAGTGGATTTTGAGAGGCCCGTACCCTCAATCACATCGCCGACCTTAAAGACAAATGCTGGGAGCATAGTCCATTCGTTCGGATGGACCGCCCTAAGATGCTTTAGGTGCGCAATGAGCCTTACAGACAGCGCCTTCTGCAGATACGCTGCAATCGCTACCGCTTCATTGGCGTCAAAGCCTTTGTTGGCTGTTAGCCATGCGTTGTCGTTTGCGTACCTGATCTCGGCCAACGCCTGATACTGAAAATCATAAGCTGAATCTCCACCGTAGAATACTGGCTCCCGGATAGCGGCTGCGGTACCAAATGGGTTAGCAGCGGCCATGGGTCCGTCCTTCATTGCGGCGGCCATGGCGGCGAGCATCGGCGTCATCATAGAGTGATGAAGTTCGTCGAGCAGAGCTTCCGCCCGATCCATCATACTTTGAACGGCATCTGCCCCGGGGAACGAGAAATCAACTGGGCCTTTGATCATCAAACCCTGAAGAGTTGCAAGTTCAGTTCGAATTAGTGCCTTACCAGATCGGGTTGCGAGCACATCTTTGGCAGTTAGTTCGTTGCCAAATCCCCATACGTTGTCTCTGAAGCAGAATGCGCTGAGCGCATGTGCGAATCCTGACTCCCTACAAAGTGCAGAAAGATCATTGAAAATGACCTCCTCAGTCCGGGGCTCTTTGTTCTTGTTCATTACGGTCTCCAGACCTGCGACGTTACCTTGAGTCGCGAGCGGTACGGAGTCCCCGCATCCATCCCCTTCCCCGCGCGTTGCCCCTGCTCCAACAACCAGGGAGCAGTGACCATGCAGGACCTTTCCTCCATTCGTGAGCACATGGAAGTCATCGGCGCCGATGGCGTGCATGTGGGGATTGTCGATCGGGTCGAGGGTGGCCGGATCAAGCTGACCAGGGCCGAGGCGCCGGGTGGCGCACACGAGGACCACCACCACTATGTGCCGGGCGTGCTGGTGGCCGGCATCGAGGGCGACAAGGTCCGGCTGTCGGCCGATGCCGCCAATGCCGAGCTGTTCGAGGAAGAGGAAGACGGCACGCTGCGGCACTGATCTCTCAGTCGGTCACCCTCCCCCTTCGCGGGGAGGGTAGCGAAGCTCGGGAGCAAAGCGACGTAGCGGAGCTTGGGTGGGGGGCGAAGCTCGGGAGCAAAGCGACGTAGCGGAGCTTGGGTGGGGGGCGAAGCAGGCTCGGTGCTGACTGACAGCCCCTGCGTGCCGCACCCCCCTCCCCAACCCTCCCCGTCAAGGGGAGGGTGCCGGCCGGTGTTTGTGGCATGCAAGACCGGCCCACTTAATCCCCCTCGCCCACGCCGCGCCTATGCTCCCCGCACCAACACGGGAGCACGAGATGACCATCACACCGCGCCTGTTAACCCTCCGCGCCAGAGCGCTGCGGGGGATCGAGCAGCGGCTATCCGACCTGGGCGAGCGCGACGGCAAGGGGCCGCTCCGTGATTTCGAGACGGCCAGCATCGGCAATGCGTTGGCCGATGCGGGCTTTGCCGTGTCGCGCGAGCGCCCGCCGCTGATCCCCTTCGATTGGCCGGCCGACAGGGAAATCCCCCTCGCCGAGGCGCTCGCGCTGCTGCAGGAGGCGCGGCAGCTGCTCGCGCCGGCCCGCGCGGCCGGGCACAAGCGCAACCGCACCCTCGCGGAAATCCCGAAGCACTATGGCGTGGCCGATAGTTATCCCCGCTTTCGCAGCGCGTGAGATACTGGCCTCGGTTTCCTGCTGGGCGCAGTCGTGCACGGACGGCTGGCGGGGAGCCGCGGGAGTCGCCGGAGCCGTCCGGCGGCGGGTTTGTGGGACCGACAACCGACCACCCATCCAGGCTCCGATGCAGCAATGCAGGCGAGAGGCGCGGCGGGGGCACGCTCCTTGGATCCCACCGATCCAAATCCATCCCGATCAGGACCGGCGCGGCGACGGCCGTTTGTTGCGGACTACCCGCGTGGCCGAAAACCGCGCCGGTCCCGCCCACCCCATCCTCCGGCGCCGCAGGGCGGCCGGACGGGTTCGCCTGCCCGGAGTGTCGCTGCCCTCCCCCGCAGCGCATTAAGCGTCGCGTTACGACGACGTGGCGCAATTGTTCGGCGCGTGATTAGTTCGTGATGTGAAGTATTTCGGGGCCGGGCCGGGTGGAGGGGGGCCGCGCGCATGGAAATCGGTGACGGCCGCCTGCGGCCGGTGCAGTTCTACATAGACATGCGGCTCGTCTGCAGCCTGCTCGTCATTCCCGCCTGGATCGGGCTGCGGCTCTATACGCTGTGGGACATCGGGCTGTTCACCAATTTCGCCAACGTCAACTACCAGGACGTCGGCCTTTACACCTGGTGGGCGGACTCGACGCTGCAATCGCAACAGATGCCGGCCGATACGAGCTGGCAATATCCGCCGGGCGCGATCTTCATGTTCCTGTTGCCCCGGCTGTTCGTCACCCCCTACCCGGTGACCTTCATCGCCCTGCTGCTGGTGTTCGATGCGCTGGCGACGTTCGCGCTGGTCCGGCTGGCGCGGCGCACCGGCAGCTGGGTGGGCGTCTGCTTCTGGCTTATCGCCATCTCGTGGACCGGTGGCATCACGCTCTTGCGCTTCGACCTCGTGCCGACGGCGCTCGCGGTGGTGGCTCTCGGCATGCTGGTGGTGTCGCGGGCGCGCCATGCCTTCGGCTTCGTCGTGGGGCTCGCCACGGCGGTCAAGGCCTGGCCGGTGCTGGTGCTGCTCGGCACCCGGACGATCGGGGAGTTGGCCCGGGCGCTGGTGGGGATGGTGCTGGTGCTGCTCGCCACCTGCCTCGCGGCCTTCGCGCTGTTCGGCAACCCCTTCGCCTTCGTCGCCCACCACGCCGGCCGCGGCCTCGAGATCGAGGCGATCGCGGCGACGCCCTGGATGGCGCATCAGTTCGTCACCGGCGAGCCCTTCGCCACCGCGGCGCGCAACGGCTGCATCGAGATCGACGACCAGACTGCCGATCTCGTCGCACGCCTCCTGTTCGGCGCGATGGCGGCGCTCGGGCTCTTTCTCGCGGCCTGGTGGGTGCTGGCGCGGGACGCGTGGCGCAAGCCCGAACTCAGCATCGACGCGGTGTTCGCGGCGACGCTGCTCTACATCTGCTTCAGCGAAGTGCTGAGCCCGCAGTATTTCATCTGGCTCATCGGCATCGCCGCGGTGCGCTTCAGCCTCGCCGGGCCCAGGCTGCCGTGGCGGTTTGCCGTCTGCTTCGGCGTGCTCATCTTCCTCAACCGGCTGCTGTGGGACAACTGGGTCGACCTGCTGGAAAACGGGCGCTTCGGCATCGGCGTGCTCATCGTCCGCAATCTCGGCCTCGTCGCGATGGCGGCGTATTTCCTCGTGCGCCTCGCGCACTCGGTGCGGTGGAGGCTGCCACGCGGCAGGCGCGCCGAGGCGCCGGCCGTCGATGCTGCCGAGGATGCGACCGGCTGAGCTACTCCGCGGCCACCGGCACGGAGTCGAACTTGCGATAGTTCGTCGCGAACAGCTCCTTCAGCTTTGCGGCCGCCGCGTCATAGGCATCGACATCGGCCCAGCCGGCGCGGGGGTCCAGCGCACGCGGGGTGACGCCTTCGACGCGGAGCGGCACCTGCATGCCGAAGAGCGGTTCGGTGCGCAGTTCGCCACGCTCGAGTTCGCCGGCCAGCGCCGCCGAGAGCAGGCGCCGGGTCGTCGCGATGTCGATGCGCTTGCCCACGCCATAGCCGCCACCGGTCCAGCCGGTGTTGAGCAGGTAGATGCGGGCGCCGGTCTCCTTGAGCCGCTGTTCGAGCAGCTGGCCGTAGACGGTGGGGTGCAGCGACATGAACGGCGCGCCGAAGCAGGCCGAGAAAGTCGCGACCGGCTCGGTGACGCCGCGCTCGGTGCCGGCGACCTTGGCCGTGTAGCCCGAGAGGAAGTGGTAGGCCGCCTGCTCCGGCGTCAGCTTCGAAATCGGCGGCAGGACGCCGAAGGCATCGGCGGTGAGGAAGACCACGGCATGCGGCTTGCCGCCGACGCCGCCCGGGGCGACGACGGGGAGCGTTTCGAGCGGGTAGGCGGCGCGGGTGTTCTCGGTGAGCGAGATGTCGTCGTAGAGCGGCACGAGGCGCTCATCGAGCAGGAGGTTCTCGAGCACGGTGCCGAAGCGCTGCGTCGCGGCGTGGATTTCCGGCTCGGCGGTGGGGCTGAGCTTCACGGTCTTGGCGTAGCAGCCGCCCTCGAGGTTGAAGACGCCCGTTTCGGTCCAGCCATGCTCGTCGTCGCCGATCAAGAGGCGCTCGGGATCGTTCGAGAGCGTGGTCTTGCCGGTGCCCGAGAGGCCGAAGAACAGGGCGACATCGCCGTCCCGGCCGATATTGGCCGAGCAGTGCATCGGCATCGTGCCGGTCAGCGGCGCATGATAGTTGAACAGCGAGAAGACCGACTTCTTGATCTCGCCGGCATAGGCGGTGCCCGCGATCAGCACCAGCTTCCGCGCCATGTCGAGGGCGATCACCGTGCCGGTGCGCGTGCCGTGGCGGGCCGGATCGGCCGCAAAGCTCGGCAGGTGGAGGATGGTGACATCGGCGCCTGCGGCGCTCGGCGCGTCCGGGCGGATCAGGAGGTTGCGGATGAACAGCGCGTGCCACGCCGTCTCGGTGACGACGCTGACCTTCATCTCATGCGCCGGATCGGCGCCGGCGAGCAGGTGCTGGCCGTGAAGCGTGCGGCCCTTGATGGCGTCGAGCATGTCGGCGAGCAGCAGCTCGAAGCTGGCCGGGCTGATCGACTGGCTGTTGTCCCACCAGACGCGATGCTCGGTCTCGGCGTCGCGGACGATGAATTTGTCCTTCACCGAGCGGCCGGTATAGATGCCGGTGGTCACCGCCAGCGCACCGCCGGCGGCAAGACGCCCCTCGCCTGCGGCAAGGGCGGTCTCGACGAGGGTGGGGGGCAGTTCGTCCCAGCGCACCGATGCCTCGGCGCCGATCCGTTGTGCGATCTGAAGGTGGATATTGTTGCCCATGGCCGTAGCTCCCGGTCCGCTGATGGCCGTGAGTTAGTCCCCAGTACCGCCGGTGGAACATCCCGGAATCCGGCTTACGACAGAAGCATTGCGACTTCGGTTGGGCTTGCCATACTAGCGTTCCTGGGCTGCGCGCCTTATTTATGCGCAATTGTGGCAGTCAATGTCCGCCACAATTTGAGGTGGGCGAGACTGAATCGCCGCATCTCTACCCCGATGAAAGGGAGCTCAATGCCCAAGATCGCACTGGTGGACGACGATAGGAACATTCTCACTTCGGTGTCGCTGACACTCGAGGCTGAAGGCTATCAGGTCGCCACCTATACCGACGGGGCCTCGGGCCTCGAGGGGCTGACGGCCGATCGTCCCGACCTCGCCATCCTCGATATCAAGATGCCCCGCATGGACGGCATGGAACTGCTCCGGCGCCTGCGCCAGAAGTCCGACGTGCCGGTGATCTTCCTGACGTCCAAGGACGAGGAAATCGACGAGCTGTTCGGGCTCAAGATGGGCGCCGACGACTTCATCACCAAGCCGTTCAGCCAGCGCCTGCTGGTCGAGCGGGTGAAATCGGTGCTGCGCCGCTCGGCGCCGCGCGATCCGTCAGCTGCTCCCGGCACTCCCGGCTCCGAAGCCGCGCCGAGCAAGGCGCTGATCGAGCGCGGCTCGCTGGTGATGGACGAGGAACGCCATACCTGCACCTGGAAGGGCCAGCGCGTGACGCTCACCGTCACCGAGTTCCTGATCCTGCAGGCCCTCGCGCTCCGTCCGGGCGTGGTGAAATCGCGCAATGCGCTGATGGATGCCGCCTATGACGACCAGGTCTATGTCGACGACCGTACGATCGACAGCCACATCAAGCGGCTTCGCAAGAAGTTCAAAGCCGTCGACGACGATTTCGAGATGATCGAAACGCTCTATGGCGTAGGCTACCGCTTCAAGGAGCAGTAAGAGGACACCTTGGCCGTTACCGAAGAGGATCTGACGGGTGCAAAGCCCGCGTCCGCGGATGGCGGTACCGTGTCGAAGCTGAACCGGATCGCCGGCGCGGTCGGCAGTGCGGTGCTGCGCCTGCTCGGCCAGCTCAAGCGCCTGCTCGAGCTGACGATCTTTTCGAGCCTCGCCCGCCGCATCATCGTGCTCAACCTCGCCGGTCTCGCGGTGATGGTGGTCGGCATCCTGTTCCTCAACCAGTGGCGCACCGGCCTGATCGAGGCGCGGGTGCAGAGCCTCCGCGTCCAGGGCGAAATCATCGCCGCGGCCATCGCCGCCTCGGCGACGGTCAACAGCGACGTCATCACGGTGAACCCGGACCGGCTGCTCGAACTGCAGGGCAACGACACGGTCTCGCCGCTCAGCTTCTTCGATCCGAGCCTCGAGTTCCCCATCAATCCCGAGCGCGTCGCCCCGCTGATGCGCAACCTCGTGACGCCGACGCGCACCCGCGCCCGCATCTACGACGAGGGCGGGCTGCTGATCCTCGACAGCTCCAACCTCTATGCGCGCGGCGAAGTGCTGCGCCAGATCACCAAGCCGCAGGACAATGGCAGCTTCTTCCTGTTCGACTGGTGGAATGCCTTCATGGACTGGCTGCCGGGCGACGACTACCCCCAGTACCAGGAACTCGGGGCCGACGAGGGCACGAAATACCCCGAGGTCGCTTCGGCGCTGAGTGGGGCGACGGCGGCGATCGTGCGCGTCGATCCCAAGCATCAGCTCGTCGTCTCCGTCGCGGTGCCGATCCAGCGCCTGCGCTCCAATGTCGGCGCGCTGCTGCTCTCGACCCAGCCCGGCGACATCGACCAGATCGCGACGGCGGAACGCTGGGGCATCCTGCGGCTGGCGCTGGTCGCCGCCGCAGTGCAGATCATCCTGTCGCTGCTCCTCGCCGGCACCATCGCCGGCCCGCTGCGCCGGCTCGCCGGTGCGGCGGAGGAAGTGCATTCGACCGTCAACAACCGTGCCGAGATTCCCGATTTCAGCCACCGTACCGACGAGGTCGGGCACCTGTCCAAGGCCCTGCGCTCGATGACATCGGCGCTCTACAACCGCATCGAGGCGATCGAGCGCTTTGCCGCCGACGTGGCGCATGAGCTGAAGAACCCGCTGACCTCGCTGCGCTCGGCCGTCGAGACCCTGCCGCGGGCGCGTCGGGCCGAGGACCGCGAGCGGCTCAACGCCATCATCCAGCACGACGTGCGCCGCCTCGACCGGCTGATCTCGGACATTTCCAATGCCAGCCGGCTCGATGCCGAACTGGCGCGCCAGAGCGCCGAGCGCGTCGACATCGCGCAACTGGCCGATGCGATGGTGTCGATCCAGAAGGATGTCGCGGCCAACCGCAAGGTCGAAGTGGTGCTCGAAAAGCATGTCAGCCGGTACTCGCCGATCGTGCTCGGGCACGACAGCCGGCTGGCGCAGGTGCTCAACAACCTCATCGACAACGCCGTGTCCTTCTCGCCGGAGGACGGCAAGGTGTTGGTGCTGGTGCGGACCGATGAGAGCAGCGTGACGATCACCGTCACCGACGAAGGCCCCGGCATTCGCGGCGACATCACGCGCATTTTCCAGCGCTTCTATACCGACCGGCCCGACGGCGAGCACTTCGGCGACCATTCCGGTCTCGGGCTGGCGATCTCGAAGCAGATCGTCGAAGGCCATGGCGGCACCATCACCGCCGCCAACCGCGAGGATCGCAGCGGGGCGCAGTTCACCGTCAGGCTGCGCCGCGCCGCGGCCGAGAAGCGGAAGTGAGCGAGCGCCACAACATCCACGCCACCGGCATCGTGCTCGACGGGATCGGCGTGATCTTTCGCGGCCCGCCCGGCTCGGGCAAATCCGTGCTGGCGCTCGACCTCTGCGACTGGTGGGAGGCCAAGGGCCTGCCGGCGAGCCTCGTTTCGGACGACCGGGTCGAGATCGTCGCCGGTGACGGCGAGCTCACCATGCATCCCGCTCCCAACATCGCCGGCCTCATCGAGCTGCGCGGGCGCGGCATCGTCAAGCGCTCGCATCTCGAGGCCGCGCCCGTCGATCTCGTCGTCGACCTCGTCGACACGCTCGAGCGCATGCTCGAGGACGACGCGCTGACCATCGAGCTGTTCGGGGTGAACGTCGCCCGGGTACCGGTACCGCAGGCCGGGACCGTCGATGGCCGGCACCAGTCGCTGCTGGTGCGGGAGGCCATCCGGGCGCTGGGTTCACCACGTCGAGCGGCGCGACAAAAAACCACTTGAATCAAGCCCCGCATGGGGCAAGACTCCCGCCACGTCTCGGACTCCACGGGGTCCGGCCGGGACCTGCAGGATTGGGGAATTGCATGATCGGCATGGTTCTGGTGACTCACGGCGCTCTCGCCATTGAGTTCAAATCCGCGCTCGAACACGTCGTCGGCCCGCAGGATTTCGTCGAAACGGTCGCCATCGGCCCCGACGACGACATGGAAGAACGCCGCAACGACATCCTCACCTGCGTCGACCGGGCCGACCAGGGCCAGGGCGTGGTGATCCTCACCGACATGTTCGGCGGCACCCCGTCGAACCTCGCCATCTCGATCATGCAGCAGCGCGAGGTCGAGGTGATCGCCGGGGTGAACCTGCCCATGCTGGTCAAGCTGGCCCGCATCCGCGCCGACTTCGATATCAAGCGGGCGGTGAAGGAAGCCGCCGACGCCGGCCGGAAATACATCAACGTCGCCAGCGAAACGCTTGGCGGCTGATCCGCCCTAGCGCTCGAGCACGGCCACGATCGGCCCGGCGGGATGGCCGCCTCCGGCTACAACCGCGTCATCGCTGGCCAGTGCCGACACGAATCCATCCAGATAGAGCGCATCGGGGCAGGACAGCGCGTCGCGAAACAGCCGCGCGAACCGGCCGAGACTGACCGTGCCCCGCGAGATCGCGAACACCACCCTGCCGTCGGCCCGCACGCCCACACCGTTGCGCACGTAACGCGACTCTCCATTCTCGGCGAAAGCCGGATGGATCGCGCCATCTATGACGAGCATCGGACCGGACTGGGTCGCATAGGCAATCGCCGGATCGGCTACAAATGCGCTCGTCTCGACCACGGCAGCGCGCCCACCGGCCATGACGAGGAAGACGCCGTTTGGCTTCAGGTGGAAATTGCCGTCACCGCTACCGCTATCCAGCGGCACCTGCGTCACGCCATCCTCGATATAGAGACCCTGTGGCGAGAGATCCGGCAGGTACATCCCGCCATTCATGGCGAAGGCAACCGGTGGCCCCAGCTCTGCAAAGGCCTCCATCGAGCCATATGGGTGCCCGTCCGGCGATCGGTGAAACACCCGGACGTCATAGGCGGCCGGGTCTACGGTGCAGGCGATGAACGAGTCCGTCTCGAAGGACACCGGCTCGCAGAGGTCAGGCAACGTCGGCGCTGCCGCGGCCGGTGCAACCAGCCCCGCGGCCAGCACGGCCAGCACGAACCACAACCTGCCTGGCTTCATCTTCCACCTCCAACGCCTCGGGCGCAGTTGTGCCAGCTATGGCACCTTCCGTCACCAGTGACGCCGGATTGATCAATTGGCGTCCAACAGACTGCATATCCGGGCCTTTTCAGCCGACCGGAAATCGCACTACAGTTGCAGTCATGGATACAGCGGCAGGATCAGACCGGGCACTCGCGCAGCAATTGACCATCGTCAATCGCAAGGGCCTGCACGCCCGCGCCTCGGCGCGTTTCGTGCGCACTGCCGAGTGCTTCGATGCCGACATCAAGGTGGTGCGGGACGGGCAGGCCGTGAACGGCAACTCGATCATGGGCCTGATGATGCTAGGCGCCGGCCCCGGCTCCACCATCCTCGTCCAGGCCACCGGCAAGCAGGCGCGCGAGGCGCTCGACGCCATCACCACGCTGGTCAACAACGGCTTCGACGAAGACGCCGACGGCGCTCCGGCCTAGCCGGTTATCCTCTCCGTCATCGCCCAACCCTATATTCGGAACGTCAGCGGCATCTGTGCCGTTGCCAGTTCGAATGGAGGTCACCATGCGCAGAATGCTCGGCATCGTCGGTGGCCTCGCTCTCGGCATCAGCCTCAGCCAGTTTCCCGAATACGCGCAGCAATACACCCAGCGACTGGGCGGCGCGGTGGACGAACTGCGCATCATCACGGCCGAATTCGAGACGGCGGCGAAGGAGGCCGGGCTCACCCGCGACGAGGCGATCGACCGCTACTCGAAGACCGGCGACGGCTTTCTGGCGGCGCGCGGAGAGTCGATGGCACGGACGTTCCGGCGCTACGACGAACTCTCGGCGACACTGGCTGAAATCCGCGGCGACAGCGGCTGGGAGCGGTTCACCCATATCGGGGAGTATTTCGACACCGACATCGGCCGCCGGGCGCTCGAGGACTACAAGCCGGCGGTGCCGGTGACCGTGGAAGGCCTCGCCTATGCCGGCAGCGGCTTTCTGGTCGGCTACATCGTGCTGTCGTCGATCGCCGCGGTGCTGCTGCTGCCGTTCCGGCGCCGGCCGCGGCACATCACGCGGCGCGCGCGGGAGATATAAAGACTTCTTTATGTCCCGGTTGCTAGGTTCCCGGCCATTCAGTATAAGCCGGTCGATACGACCGACATGGAGAGAAGGCCGATGGCCAGCAACAACGACTACGTGGTCGCCGATATCGGCCTTGCCGACTATGGCCGCAAGGAAATCGGCATGGCCGAGATCGAGATGCCCGGCCTGATGGCGATCCGCGAGGAATATGCCGCCCGCCAGCCGCTGAAGGGCGCCCGCATCGCCGGCTCGCTCCACATGACCATCCAGACCGCCGTGCTGATCGAGACGCTGAAGGCTCTCGGCGCGGATGTACGCTGGGTTTCCTGCAACATCTTCTCGACCCAGGACCACGCCGCCGCGGCCGTCGCCGCCGCCGGCATCCCGGTGTTCGCCAAGAAGGGCGAAACGCTCGAGGAATACTGGGACTACACCGACCGCATGATGGAATGGCCCGGTGGCCAGACCCCCAACATGATCCTCGACGATGGCGGCGACGCCACCATGCTGGTGCTGACCGGCGCCAAGGCCGAGACCGATCCGTCGGTGCTGAACAATCCGCATTCCGAGGAAGAGGAAATCTTCTTCGCGCTGATCAAGAAGCGCCTCGCCAAGGACCCGAACTTCTATTCGAAGATCCGCGCCAACATCAAAGGCGTGTCCGAGGAGACGACGACGGGCGTGATGCGGCTCTACCAGCTGCAGCAGAAGGGCGAGCTGCCCTTCCCCGCCATCAACGTCAACGACAGCGTCACCAAGTCGAAATTCGACAACAAGTACGGCACGCGTGAATCGCTGGTCGACGCCATCCGCCGCGGCACCGACGTGATGTTGGCGGGCAAGGTGGCGATCGTCTGCGGTTATGGCGACGTCGGAAAGGGCTCGGCGCAGTCGCTGCGCGGCGCCGGTGCCCGCGTGCTGGTCACCGAAGTCGATCCGATCTGCGCGCTGCAGGCCGCCATGGACGGCTACGAGGTGGTGACGCTCGAGGACGCCGCGCACCGCGCCGACATCGTCGTCTCGGCGACCGGCAACAAGGACGTCGTCACCCTCGACGACATGCGCAACCTCAAGGACATGGCCATCGTCTGCAACATCGGCCACTTCGACAACGAGATCCAGGTTGCGGAGCTGCGCAACTACAAGTGGACCAACGTCAAGCCGCAGGTCGACATCGTTGAGCTCGCACCGGGCAAGCGCATCGTGCTGCTTTCGGAAGGCCGCCTCGTCAACCTCGGCAACGCTACCGGCCACCCGAGCTTCGTGATGAGCGCCTCCTTCGCCAACCAGACGCTGGCGCAGGTCGAGCTCTGGACCAATGGCGACAAGCTCGAGAAGGCGGTGCACGTGCTGCCCAAGCATCTCGACGAGAAGGTGGCCCAGCTTCATCTCGCCAAGCTCGGCGCCAAGCTCACCAAGCTAAGCAAGGGCCAGGCCGACTATATCGGGGTGAGCCCGAGCGGGCCGTTCAAATCCGAGCAGTACCGGTACTGACGTTTCGAAGGGCGCCTCACGGGGCGCCCTTTCTTCATCCCCGCACGGGGATAGGGGACGCCCCGAAAATAATCCTGCCCAAATCACTCGGGCGTTAACGAAGCGTTCACTGTTCGGACTCGGGTCAACACCCAATCTGGGCACGATCCCCGCTCTTCACATGCAATTTGACTCTTTTTGCGCGAATCCCGGACCGCTAATGTCGGGTGATTCGGCGGTTACGGGTTTTGACCGTCGAGGACGCGGCGGCATGGGGCTCGGCGCGGCATCTAGTGCAGTGTATCGACCGCCGGTTGCGGCGGCGAGAACGGCTATCTTCGGTTAGGGGCAGTATATGGCGCCGGATAGGGTCCGGAACGATTGGCGATTCGCCGCGACTGGTGCGAGTCTCGCCACCCTATTGAGCGCGTCGCCCGCCCTCGCCCAGGGCATCAGCACGGGCAACGTCATGGGGGCTGCTCCGGTCGCCATCGCGCTCGGCGCCGGTGCCTTCGCGCTGATCGCCGTGGCGCTGGTCCGCCGCATCATCAAGGATAATCGCGCCGCGCAGCGCCGTTCGGCCGAACAGGTGTCGGGACTGCGCGCCCGGGTCGACGAATACGAGGCGCTGCTGTCGGGCAGCCGCGAAATCATCGTGCTGTGGACCAATCCGGGTGAAGGTCCGCGCTTCCTTGGCCAGGCCTCGGCGCTGCTGCCACCCGGCCGGCGCGCCGAAGCGGTGCTCGATTTCGGCTCGTGGCTCCCCGATGCCGATGCCGACCGGCTGGCGCGCGCCATCGAGGCGCTGCGCGTCGGCGGCCGTGGCTTCCAGCTGGCGCTGACGGCGACCGACGGCCGGGCCGTGCGGGCGTCAGGCTCGCTCCTCGGTGACGGCGCGGCACTGCGGCTGCGGCCGGCCGCCCCCTCGACCAGCAGCGACAGCCCGGCAGTCCCGGCCCTCGTGGCACCGGCGGTGGAGCAACAGCCGGCGCATGACCAGGCGACGGCTCGCACCGTGCTCGCGAGCCTCGGCAAGCCCGCCTTCCTCCGCGATGGCGCAGGGCGGCTGGTGTTCGCCAACGCCCCCTATCACGATCTCGCCCGCGCGCTCGGCCGCAAGACCAGCGAGAACCAGCCGGCCGAACTGCTCGAAAACGGCCTCCTGCAGCGCAACCGCGCCGTGCTCGGTGACCTCAGGAAGCCGCAGACCACCATGGTGACGCTGGGCGAGCTCGGCGATTTCGAGGTTGTCGATTTCCCGGTGAACGGCGGCTCGGCCGGGTATCTCAATCCCAAGGCCGACAGCGCGCCGCGCGACAGCGGGCTGTCGCACATGAGCGCCATCATCGATGCCCTGGCGAGCCCGATTGCGATATTCGGGCCGAACCGAGAGCTGGTGCAGTCGAACCGCGCCTATCGTGAGCTCTGGGACCTCGATCCGAACTGGCTGAAGCTGGGGATGGACGAGCGCGCCATCCTCGACAAGCTCAGGACCGACGGCAAGCTGCCGAACGAGCCGGACTACCAGGGCTGGCGCAACCGGCACCTGCAATCGTACCAGCTGCGCACGCCGCAGGAACTCGAGCCCTGGCACCTGCCCGACGGTCGCACGGTGCAGGTGATCGCCGCGCCGGCGGGGCCCAAGGGCGGGGTCATCTATGTGTTCGAGGACATCACCGACCAGCTCAACCTCAAGAGCCAGCACAAGGCGCTGCTCGATGTGCAGCGCTCGACGCTCAACTCGCTGAGCGAAGCAGTGGCGGTGTTCGGCACCAATGGCCGGCTGACGCTCTCCAACCCGAAGCTGTCGACCCTGTGGAAGCTGCCGGCGAACCTCCTCGCCGACAACCCGCATATCGACCAGATCGCCGACGCCGCGGCCAAGGCCCTGCCCGAGGACGGGGCGACGATCTGGCGGGACCTCAAGCGCTCGATCATCGACCTCAACCCGACCCGCTCGGACCGGCAGGGCCGGATCACGCGGATGGACGGCAAGCTGATCGACTATGCCGTGGTGCGGCTGCCCGACGGTCAGACGATGATGACCTTCCTCGATGTGACCGAGAGCGCCAACTACCAGCGCGTGCTGAAGGAACGGAACGACGCGCTGATCACCGCCGACCGGCTGAAGGACGCGTTCGTGCAGAACGTTTCCTACGAGCTGCGTTCCCCGCTCACCAACATCATCGGCTTTGCCGACCTCCTCGCCTCGGGCGTCGCCGGCGAGCTCAACGAGAAGCAGTACGGCTATACCAACTTCATCCGCGCCTCGAGCGCGACGCTGGGCGTCCTGATCGACAACATCCTCGATCTCGCGACCGTCGATGCCGGCATCGCGGAATTGCAGCCCGAGCAGCAGGACGTCGCGGCACTGGTCGAGAAGGCGCGTGCCGGGCTGATCGCCACATTCCCGGCGGTCGATGGCCAGCCGAGCCTCAACCTCAAGGTGGTGATCGAACCCGACCTGCCGGTGTTCGTTGCCGACGGCACGCGCATCGTCAACGTGCTCTACAACCTGCTCTCCAACGCCGCGCGCTTCTCCGAGCCGGGGGGCGAGGTGAAGCTCACCGTCTCCGGTCGCACCGGGCGCATGCAGTTCATCGTCGAGGACGAGGGCGCCCCGATGACCGAGGAAATGCGGCTGGCGCTGCTCGACCGGGACGATGCGCTGACCGGCACGGCCCGCCAGCGCGGCGCCGGGCTCGGCCTCGCGATCGTCCGCGCCTTCGTCAACATGCATGGCGGCACCATCGGGATCGAGCGGCGCGAGCCGCGCGGCACCCGCGTCATCGTCAGCCTGCCGAGCGATGTCGCCATGGCCGGCGCCGCCGAGTAGGGCTTTGCACCGACGCGCCGGCTCGGCTATGCCGGGGGCATGAACGGACCCATCACCCTCGCCGACGACCACGCCACCGCCGCCCTTGGCCGGCGCATCGCCGCGGCGTTGCGGCCGGGCGACATCGTGCTGCTCGAAGGCGACCTCGGGGCCGGCAAGACGGCCCTCGCGCGGTCGGTGATCCGCACGCTGGCCGGCGACGACAGGCTCGACGTTCCCTCGCCGACTTTCGCGCTGGTGCAGCCCTACGAGGCCGGTGGCCGCCCGGTGCTGCATGCCGACCTCTACCGGCTCGGCGGGCCGCGCGAGGTCGACGAGCTCGGGCTGTTCGACCGGGACGACGCGATTATCCTCGTAGAATGGCCGGAGCGCTCGGACGAGGTGGTCGAGCGGGCTACAGCAAAGGTCACGCTGGCGATTCCATCCGGCGGCGATGGCCGCATCGCCACGGTCGCGTTTGCCGACGGACGCTCGTATTAGTCCGCTGGACTTCCCGTCCCCTACCCGCTCAAATCCCGCGCATGCGTCGCGACTCGCTATTCTCCATCGCGCCCCACGCGCCCTTCCTCAAGACACTCGCGGCGCGGGTGCTCGATGGCACGCTCTTGGGCGATTGGCCGCGCGAGGGCGCCTTCTGGCTCAGCGACGTCACCATCATCCTCCCCACCCGCCGTGCCCGGCTGGCGCTGGCGGCGGAGCTGGCGAGCCAGCTCGGCGGCGCGGCGCTGCTGCCCGATATCCGGACCTTCGGCGGGGAAGTGGCGGACGAAGAGCCGTTCCTGCCGCCCTATGATGCTCCGGGCATTGCCCCGGCCGCATCCGGCCTGCAGCGACGGCTGACGCTGTCGCACCTGGTGCGGGTCTTTGCCGAGCGCGCCGGGAGCTTTGCCAACCCGCCCAATGCGGCCGAGATCTTCTGGCTCGCCGACTCCCTGGGCGAGGTGGTCGACGATTTCACCATCGAGGGCATTTCACCGGCCGCGCTCAGGGAGCTGGTGCCCGAGAATCTCGCCGAGAACTGGCAGCAGATCCTCGATTTCCTCGAAGTGGCACTGAAATTCTGGCCGCAGCACCTTGCCGAGAGTGGCCGGATCGATGCGTCCGCGGCCCGCAACGAGCGGCTATTGCGCCAGGCGGCGGCCGCGCCGTTCGTCTATGGCGAGCGGCCGGTGATCGCCGCCGGCTCCACCGGCTCGATCCCGGCCACGGCAGCGCTGCTGAAGGCGGTGGCCGACCTGCCGCGCGGCGTGCTTGTCCTCCCCGGCCTCGATACCAGCTACTCGCCCGAGCAGCATGAGCGGATGCTGACCGGCGACACGACGCAGAGCCATCCCCAGTACGGCTTGATGAAGCTGCTGCGCAGCCTCGGCGCCGGTGCCGGCGAGGTGGTCGAACTGGCGGACGAGAACCCGCGCACCGCGCTTGCCCGGGCCGCGCTCGCGCCGGCCAGCGAAACGCCGAACTGGCCGGGCTGGCGTGCAACGCTCCCGGTCGATGACGCGCTGAGGGGTGTCGCCATCCTCGCCACCCGCAATGCCGACGTCGAAGCCCGCGCCATTGCGCTCGCCGCACGGGCGACGCTGGCGGAGGGCAGGACGGTCGGCATCATCGCGCGCGACCAGACGCTGGCGCGCCGCATCGCCGTGGAACTGAAGCGGCACCACATCATCGTCGACGATGCTGCCGGCACGCCGCTCTACCAGTCGGGCGTCGGGCGGCTGGCGCGGCAGGTGCTGGCCGTTGCCGCCGGCGACTATGCGGCCATCGACCTGATCGCCCTGCTGCGCAATGCCGCGGTGTCGCTCGGGCTCGACCGGCTCGAAGTGCGCAAGGTCGCCGACCATCTCGACCTCAAGCTGCGCAAGACCCGGCCGCTTGCCGGGCTCGAAGGACTGCACGGGCTTACCGAGCGCGAGGACGCCCACGACGTGCTGAGGCGGCTGGGCGAGGCGATGGCGCCGGTGGCGGCGCTCAAATCGCAGGCCGTGCTGACGGCGCCCGACCTCGCGGCGGCGCTGGTCGCAACGATCGGGGCGCTCGCACCGGACACCGACCTGCCGGGCCTGCCCGAGTTCCAGCGCTGGGCCGAGGAACTGGGGAGCACCGAGCAGGCCGGCACGCCCTTCCCGCCCACCGATCTCGACGCGGTGCTCGCCGCGCTCCTCGCCGGCGCCAAGGCGCAGGGCCCGGTTTCGACGCGCGACGACATCCATATCTGGGGCGAGCTCGAAGCGCGCCTGATGAACCCGGACCTGATGATCCTCGCGGGGATGAACGAGGACATCTGGCCCGCCGTCGCCGATCCCGGTCCGTGGCTCAGCCGCGGCATGCGCATCGGCATCGGGCTCGAACCGCCGGAGCGGCAGCAGGGGCTGGCGGCGCACGATTTCACCATGGCCTTCGGCAATGCCGAGGTGCTGATCGCCTATGCCGAGCGCATCGGCACGTCGCCCGCCCTGCCCTCGCCGCTCATCCAGCGGATCGATGCGTTCATCGGGGAAACCGAGGCGAAGGCGCTGCGGGCGCGCGGCGCCGCCTGGCTGCTTGAGGCCGATGCGGTGGACTATGCCGGGTTGCCCCGCCCGGCGATCCGCCCGCAGCCCAACCCGCCGGGCCTGTTGCGGCCGCGACGTCTGTCGATCACCGAGATCGAGCCCTTGATGCGCTCGCCCTACGACATCTATGCCAAGCATGTGCTGGGGCTCTACCGGCTCGAGCCGCTGGGCACCGAGCCGAGCGCCCGCGAGCGCGGCACGATGATTCACGGCGTGTTCGAAAAGTTCGTCGAGGCCGGGCTCGATATCGAATCGGCCGAAGCCCTGCCCGAGATGATGGGGATGGCGCGCGATGCCTTCGCCGGGCTCGACGCCATCAAGGAGCGGCGCGACATCTGGCTGAAGCGCTTCGAGCGCGCCGCCCGGCAGTTCCTCGACTACGAGCGCCGTCGCGATGCCGATATCGTCGAACGCAATGCCGAGCTGAAGGGGGAGTGGCGCTTCCCCGCGCTCGACGGCTTCACGCTGGTCGGCAAGGCCGACCGGCTCGATGTCAGGCGCGACGGCACGCTCGAGATCATCGACTTCAAGACCGGCGGCGTGCCGCAGCCCAAGGACATGACGGCGTTCGACGCCCCGCAGCTGCTGCTCGAGGCGGCCATGGCGCGGGCTGGCGTGTTCCCGGGGCTCGCGCCGCGCGACAGTTCGGCGCTGACCTATCTCAAGATCGGCCTCGGCCCGGCGGCGTTCCAGATCAAGCCCTACAAGCTGCCCAAGGGCATGGGGCTGATGGAAGCGGTGGGCGAGATCGAGCGGCGCGTGCAGCGCCATGTCGATGCGTTCCTGCTGCATGACGGGCCGCCGATGACGGCGCGCATCCGGCCGCGCGTCGAAAGCGGCCGCAAGTCGTATCCGGGGGATTACGATCACCTCGCGCGCACCGACGAATGGACGCTCACCGCCGGAGTGGACGATCCATGAGCCGCAAGCTTCTGAAACCCATGCCGGAGCAGATCGTGCTGCGCCAGCGCGATGCCTCCGATCCGGAACGCAGCGTGTGGGTGACGGCCAATGCCGGCTCGGGCAAGACCTATGTGCTCACCGCCCGCGTGTTGCGCCTGCTGCTGAATGGCGCAAAGCCCGAGGAAATCCTCTGCCTCACCTATACCAAGGCGGCGGCGGCTGAGATGCGCGGACGCGTCGCCGAGCGGCTGGGCAAGTGGGCTCTGGCGAGCGAGGACGACCTCGTCGCCGATCTCACGCAGCTGGGCGGCACGACGCCGACGCAGGCGATGAAGGTGAGGGCGCGCGCGCTCTTCGCCCATGCGCTCGAGGCGCCCGGGGGCCTCCGCATCCAGACCATCCACGCCTTCTGCGAGAGCGTGCTGCACCGTTTCCCGCGCGAGGCGGGGGTGCCGTTCGATTTCAGCGTGCTTGAGGAATACCAGCGCGACCTGATGCTGCTCGAGGCGCGCGAGACGGTGATCGCGGCGGGCCTGCGCGGCAGCGGCGAAGCCGCGGCGGTGGAGACGCTGTTCGGGCTCCTCAGCGATTTCTCGATCGAGCAGTCGATCCTCGAGGCGCTGAACCAGCAGCGCAACCTGCGCCGGGTGCTGACCGACCCGGCCCGCGCCAAGCGCGAACTGCGCAACCTCGTGGGCAATGTCGGCACGGTCGACGCCGTGCTGGACGAGATCAGCACCGGCTATACGCTGAGCCGCGCCGACCACAGCGCCATCTTCGCGCTCGTGCCGCCGGAGCCGGGCGGCACCGCCTTCGTCGACCGGCTGCATGATCTCGACCCGTCGGGGCCCGACCCCGAGGACCTGATCGACACCTTCCTGACCCAGGCCGACCGCACGCTGCGCAAGACCCTGCTGAAGAAGGCCACGGCGGCGCTGATCCCCGATGTTGCGGACCGGCTCACGGCCGAGGGCGAGCGGGTGGAGCGGCTCTACCGCAAGCTCGTGAAAGCCGAACTCATCGCCCGCAGCGAGGCCATGCTCGATGTGGTCGCGGCGATCTCCGCACACTACGAGAAAGCCAAGCGGGCCCGCTCGCTGCTCGACTTCGATGACCTGATCGAAAAGCTGGCGGCGCTGCTGCGCGACGAGGCGCAGGGCCTCTGGGTGCGCTACAAGCTCGACGCCGGCCTCAGCCACATCCTCGTCGACGAGGGCCAGGACACCAACCCGCTGCAGTGGCAGGTGGTGGGCGCGCTGATCGACGACTTCTTCTTCGGCGACAGCGCCGCCGACCGGCCGCGGACGCTGTTCGCGGTGGGTGACCAGAAGCAGTCGATCTTCTCGTTCCAGGGCGCCGACCCTGAAGTGTTCGTCGAAGCCGGACGGCAGTACGCCTTCAGCGCCAAGGCGGCCGATTTCGAGATTACCCACATTCCTCTGCGCCACAGCTTCCGCACGCTGCCCAATGTGCTGAAGGCGGTGGACGAGGTGTTCGCGCGGCCCGACCTGCGTTCGGGGGCCCTCGAAGAGACCGGCGTGGCACACGATACGGCGCGCTCCGAGGGTGGCGGCGTCGTGACACTATGGCCGCCGATCCAGGATCAGGCGGAAGAGACCGACCCCGAGAACTGGCCGCTCGAGGCACCGCAGCAGCAGACGCAGAGCGCGCAGCGGCAGGTTGCCGAGCGCATCGCCAAGGAGATTCGGGGCTGGCTCCAGGCGAAGCGCCCCCTCGGTCCACGCGGCCGGGCGGTCAGCGCCGACGACGTGCTGATCCTCGTCCAGGTGCGGAGCGTGCTCTTCCACGAGATCATCCGCGCCTTGATCCGCGAGGGCGTACCGACGCCGGGCGCCGACCGGCTGGCGGTCACCACCCATATCGGCGTCCTCGACATGATGGCGCTCGGCGACGTGCTGAGTAACCCCGCCGACGACCTGCAGCTTGCGGCCCTGCTGCGCTCGCCGTTGTTCGATGTCAGCGAGGACGACCTGATGGCCGTGGCGCGGCCGCGCGGCGACCAGAAACTCTACTGGGCGCTCAAGGACAGCCAGATTCCGTCCGCGCAAGCGGCATTCGCGCAGCTCGAAACCTGGCGCAACCGGCTCGATTTCGAGCGGCCGTTCAACTTCTATGCCGATGTGCTCTATGCGGGCGGGGGCCTCAAGCGCATGCGCTCCCGCTTCGGCAGCGAGATCGACGACGTGATGGCCGAGTTCCTCGACCTGGCGCTGGCGCACGAGCAATCGCCGCAACCCTCGCTGCTCGGCTTCCTTGCCGAACTCCGCTCGCGCGAGGTAATCATCAAGCGCGAGCTGGCCGAGGGCGGCGCCGGCGTCCGCGTGATGACCGTGCACGGGGCCAAGGGACTGGAAGCCCCGATCGTCATCCTCGCCGATGCCGCGACCACCGAGCGCGGTCGCGACCGACGCTCGATCTACATGCGCACCAATCCGCCGCTCTTCATCCATGCCTCGTCGGCGGCGACGCATGTCGACGAAACGCTGGACCTCAAGACCGACGCCGATGCCGACCAGCAGGCCGAGTATTGGCGCAAGCTCTACGTGGCGATGACGCGCGCCGAGGACGAACTCTACATCACCGGCTACCTGACCAAGCAGGGCAAGGCGGACGGCAGCTGGTACGAAGCGATCGAACAGGGGCTGGCGCCGCTCGGCGAAGCGGTGCTCGATGCCGAAGGCAAGCCGCTGGCACTGATCTATCCGCGCGAGCGGCAGCCAGTGGCGCCGGTGGAGAAGGACACAGTCTCCTCGGCGGATGCGTTCGGTGCTCTCGACCTGCCCGCCCTTCCTGCTCATCGGCCGCGCCAGATCATCCGGCCGTCCTCGGTCGACGCGCCATCCGACCCCGAGCGGGCGCTGGCGACGCGGCTCGAGCAGAGCCTCGATCCCGAAACGGCCCGCCTCGCCGGAACGGCGCTCCACGCACTGCTGCAGCATCTGTCGCGCGTGCCGCCTGAGCAGCGTGCCGCCGTGGCGGCCCGGGCCGTGCCCCTGCTGCTGCCGACGGCGCCCGATCAGCACGCAGCTCTGGCGAAAAAGGCGCTCTCGATCCTGTCGCGACCGGAGCTGGCCCACCTCTTCGGCCCCAACAGCCGGGCGGAGGTTCCCTTCCTCGCCGCCGCGCAGCGCAACGGCCAGCCGGTGACGATCGCCGGACGTATCGATAGGCTCGTCGAGACGACCGGCGAGATCCTCCTCGTCGACTTCAAGTCCGATGCCAATCCGGTGATGGAACCCGAGGCGGTGCCCAACGCTTACAAAAGGCAGCTCGCGCTCTATGCGCTCGTTGCAAACCAGCTGTTCCCGGGCCGAAAGGTCCGCGCCGCCATCCTCTGGACTAGCTTGGAATCGCTGGTAGAATTGTCGCCGGCTGCGTTGGCGGACGCGGCCGGGGGCTTCACTGTCCGGTGACGTCGATTGAACGGGTGCTGGACTCTACCTAGCTTTTGGATCACACAGACCGCCGCTTTCAACCCAAAAGGCAATCCTAATGACAAACCACGTTTCCGACGCCAATTTTGGCGAGGAAGTACTGTCCTCGAAAGAGCCCGTCCTCGTGGATTTCTGGGCCGAGTGGTGCGGCCCGTGTCGCGCCATTTCCCCCGTCCTCGAAGAGCTGTCGACCGAGCTCCAGGGCAAGGTCAAGATCGTCAAGCTGAACGTCGATGAGAACCCGAACACCACCGTCAAGTACGGCGTCCGGTCGATCCCGACGATGATCCTGTTCAAGGGCGGCGAAGCCGCCGACATGAAGATCGGCGCCGGCACCCCCAAGGCGGGCCTCGCCAAGTGGCTGGAGAGCCACGCCGCCTAACGGCGCGGGCACTCGCCGACTCCACGAAAAGCGCCGCTGGCCCCGCCGGCGGCGTTTTCTTTTTGCACGTGCTTGTGAGAACGGCTTTGCTTTCAATGCGCTGCGACTCCCGCTAGCCTCCATCGCCAATCAACGATGGAGGCTCCATTGGGCCAGCGCGTAGACGATGCGAATTTCGATGCCGAGGTTCTTGCTGCCAAGGAGCCGGTGCTGGTGGATTTCTGGGCCGAGTGGTGCGCGCCCTGCAAGGCGATGGACCCGGTCCTCGACCAGCTGAGTGAGGAACTCGCCGGCAAGGTGAAGATCGTCAAGCTCGACGTCGACAACAACCCGAGCACCACGGTGAAGTACAACGTGCGCTCCATGCCCACGCTCATCGTCTTCAAGGACGGTGAGCCGGTCGACTACAAGGTCGGCGCGGGCCAGTCGCGCGTCCAACTGATCAAGTGGCTGGATCAGTTCGCCGCCTGATCGCGACACTGGAGCGGCGGGGCGATGTCGAATCCTCTCGCCGCCGCTCGACCAGATGGACAATCCCGAGGTGAAGCCATGCGATTTGTCTGTCTGTTCCACGTCGATGCCGAGCTGATCGGCAAGCTCACGCCCGATGAGCTGCACCAGTTCGACCTCGCCAACCGCGATGCCGATGCGGCGCTGATCGCATCGGGCCACTATGTCAGCGCGCTGGCCCTCGCCGAGCCCCAGGCGGCTGCGGTCGTCAGGCGGCGGGGCGGGAACGCCTCGACCACCGACGGGCCCTATGTCGAGACCAAGGAGCAGCTCGGCGGCATCCTGATCATCGAGGCGCGCGACATGGCCGAGGCCATCGCCATCGCCCAGCAGGGCCCGATGGCAGACTACGGCACGGTGGAAGTGCGGCCCGAGCTCAACGTGGAGTGGCAGCGCGAGCAGCAGGGCCGCTGACCGCACCTCGCAGGCATCAGGTCGGCGGCGTGCCGTTCTGGTGCAGCACGTGGCCGGCGAGGTAGAGCGAGCCGGCAAAGACCACGCGCATCGGATAGCCCAGCGCCGCCGCATCGGCGAGCGCGTTGAGGATCGAACGCGATTCCGTCGCCTCGAAACCGGCGCCCCGCGCCTGTGCGACGATGACGGACGCCGGGTTCGCATTGGGCTCGCCCGGAATGGTGAGGGCAAAGACATGCTCGACCCGGCCCGCGAAGGAGGCGAGGAAGTCGGCGGGCTTGCGGGTGTTCATCAGGCCCATGATGAGGACGAGCGGCAGCGGGCGGCGTTCCTCCATCTCGGCCAATGACAGGGCCAGCGCGGCGGCGCCGTGGGCATTGTGGCCGCCATCGAGCCAGAGCTCGGAGCCTTCGGGCAGCATCTGCAGCAGCGTGCCGTGCACCGGCATCAGCCGGGCCGGCCAATCCACCTCGCGCAGGCCCCTCGCGATATCTGCCTCGGTGACGGGCAGGCCGAAATGGCGGGCGGCGGCGATTGCCACGGTCGCGTTGTCGAACTGGTGCGGACCGGCGAGAGCCGGCGGCGGCAGGTCGAGCAGGCCCTGTTCGTCCTGGTAGACGAGGCGGCCGTCTTCCGCCCGGCCGTCGAAATCCTCACCCATGACGAGCGGGGTGATGCCGAGCCTTGCGGCGCGGCGCACGAGTACATCCCGGCCTTCCTCGCGCTGGCGGGCAAACACCGCCTTGGCACCGCGCTTCAGGATGCCGGCCTTCTCGCCGGCGATCATGGTGATGGTGTTGCCGAGGAAATTCTGGTGGTCGTAGTCGACCGGGGTGATGACCACGCCGAGCGGCTGCTTCACCACATTGGAGGCATCGTAGGTGCCGCCCATGCCGGTCTCGAGCAGCAGGTAGTCGGCTTTCACCTCGGCGAAGAGCCTGAAGGCCGCCGCCGTGGTGATCTCGAAGAAGGTGATGGGCTCGCCGCCATTGGCCGCTTCGCAGAATTCCAGCGCCTGGTTGAGCTTGCGGGACGAGACCAGCCTGCCGGCGAGCCGGATGCGCTCGTTGAAGCGCACGAGGTGCGGCGAGGTCATCACGTGGACCTTCTTGCCCGACGCCTCCAGGAAGGCCCTGAGATAGGCGATGGTCGAGCCCTTGCCGTTGGTGCCGGCGACGTGGATCACCGGCGGCAGGTGCTCCTCGGGGTGGCCGATCTTGCCGAGCAGCCGCTCCACCCGTTCAAGACTCAGGTCTATGAGCTTGGGATGCAGCGACAGGAGGCGCTTGAGGATAGCGTCGGTGCGGGACACGGGAACCAGATTCTCGAACAGCAGCATGGCGCTTCTAGCACCCAGTTCCCGGCCCTTGAAGGGCGGATGAAGACGGCAGGCTTACTCGGCGTGCGCGGCTTCCGGCACGCCGACCAGATCATCGCCGGCGGCGGAGGTGATCGGCGTCGCGAGGCGCGCCGGGGCGGATTCGCTCAATTCGTCGCGCATCGGCGCCTTGGTCAGCAACCCGACGATCGAGCCGATGGTCTCGCGCAGGTTGTGCCGGTGGACGACCATGTCGACCATGCCGTGCTCGTAGAGATATTCCGAGCGCTGGAAGCCCTTGGGCAGCTTTTCGCGGATGGTCTGCTCGATGACGCGCGGGCCGGCAAAGCCGATCAGCGCGCCCGGCTCGGCGAGATGCACATCGCCCAGCATGGCGTAGGACGCGGTGACACCACCGGTGGTCGGGTTGGTGTGGACGACGATGAAGGGCAGCCCGGCTTCGCGCAGGCGCAGCACCGCAACCGTGGTGCGCGGCATCTGCATCAGCGAGAGGATACCCTCCTGCATGCGGGCGCCGCCCGAGGAGACGAACAGCACGAAGGCAGTCTTGTTGCTGGCGGCAGTCTCGAGCCCGGTGACGATGGCGGAACCGGCCGCCATGCCGAGCGAGCCGCCCATGAAATCGAAATCCTGCACGCCGACGGTGACGGGCTGGCCGAACAGTTCGCCGGTCGCGACGGTCACGGCATCATCGGCGCCGGTCTTGATGCGCTGTTCCTTGAGGCGATCGACATAGCGCTTGGAATCGCGGAATTTCAGCGGATCGGTCGCCACCTGCGGCAGGGCCACGGTGTCGTACTTGCCCTCGTCGAGGAAGGTCGAGAGCCGGTCCGAGGCCTTGATCTTCATGTGGTAGCCGGAATTGGGCACCACCCACATGTTGGCTTCGAGGTCGCGGTAGAACACCATCTCGCCGGACTCGGGGTCCTTGACCCAAAGGTTCTCCGATCCGGTGTCCTTCGGCTTGAGGAAGGAGCGGATACGGGGGCGGACGACGTTGTTGATCCAGTTCATTGCCTAGCCTGTAGAGCTGCCGCTTGCGGTGCCTTGGGCACCTGCTGCGGGCCTATATGGTGATTGTGGCGATTGTTATCAGCTTCAGGTGCCGTGGTTAAGCCACGGTACCGCCGTTGGTAACCGGATTTGGTGGCTCAGGCCGCTGCCTTGGCCCGCTTCACGCCGCTGGCGAGGCCGGCGACCATGGTGGTCACGGCGGAGACGGTGCCAGCGGTGGCCTTGCCGTTGTCGAGCGAGCCAAGCACGGCGTTGCAGATGGCAGTGCCCACGGCGACGCCGTCGGACTCGCGGCCGAAGGTGGCCGCATCGTCGGCGGTCTTGATGCCGAAGCCGACAACGACCGGCAGGTCGGTGTGGCCCTTGATGCGCTGCACGGCGGCGCCGACCGAGTTGTTCGCCTTGATGGTGCCGCCGGTGATGCCATTCATCGACACGTAGTAGACAAAGCCCGAGGTGTTGGCGAGCACTGCGGGCAGGCGCGCATCGTCTGTCGTCGGGGTGGCGAGGCGGATGAAGTTGAGCCCGGCCTTCAGCGCCGGGATGCAGAGCTCGTCGTCCTCTTCGGGCGGCAGGTCGACGACGATCAGGCCATCGACGCCGGCAGCCTTGGCGGCTGCGAGGAAGGCGTCGACGCCGAAGATGTAGATGGGGTTGTAGTAGCCCATCAGGACGATCGGGGTGTCCTGGTCCTTGCGCCGGAAGGCCTCGATCATGGCGAGCGTCTTCTTCATCGTCTGGCCGGCGGCGAGCGCGCGCTGGCCTGCCGCCTGGACGCCCGGGCCATCGGCCATGGGGTCCGAGAACGGCATTCCGAGCTCGATGATGTCGGCGCCGGAGGCCGGCAGGGCGTCGAGGATGGCCTGCGCCGTCGCGAGGTCCGGATCGCCGGCCATGGTGTAGGTAACGAGCGCCGGACGGCCCTCGGCGGCGCACTTGGCGAAGCGGGCGGGGATGCGGGTGGTCATTACGAGTTCATTCCCAGGTACTTGCCGACCGATTCCACGTCCTTGTCGCCGCGGCCGGAAAGGCAGAGGACGATGGTTTCGTCCTTGCCCATGGTCGGGGCGACCTTCATCAACTGCGCGAGGCCGTGGGCGCTCTCGAGCGCCGGAATGATGCCTTCGAGCTTGGTGCAGAGCTGGAAGGCCTCGAGCGCTTCCTTGTCGGTGATCGGGGCGTAGGTGACGCGCTTGGTATCGTGCAGGTAGGAATGCTCGGGACCGACGCCGGGATAGTCGAGGCCGGCCGAGATCGAGTGGCCCTCGAGGATCTGCCCGTCGGCATCCTGCAGCAGGTAGGTGCGGTTGCCGTGCAGCACGCCCGGACGCCCGCCGTTGATCGAGGCGGCATGGTCGAGCGGCCCCTTCTCGATGCCGCGGCCGGCGGCCTCGACGCCGATCATCTGCACCGTCGGCTCGTCCAGGAAGGGATGGAACAGGCCGATGGCGTTCGACCCGCCGCCGACGCAGGCGACCAGACTGTCGGGCAGGCGGCCTTCCTGCTCCTGCATCTGGGTCCGCACCTCGTCGCCGATCACCGACTGGAAGTCGCGGACCATGGCGGGGTACGGGTGCGGGCCGGCGGCGGTGCCGATGATGTAGAAGGTGTCGGCGACGTTGGTGACCCAGTCGCGCAGCGCCTCGTTCATCGCGTCCTTCAGCGTGCCGCTGCCCGAGGTCACCGGGCGGACCTCCGCCCCCAGCAGCTTCATGCGGAAGACGTTGGGCTGCTGGCGGGCGATGTCGGTCTCGCCCATGTAGATGACGCAGGGCATGTTGTAGAGCGCGCAGACCGTCGCGGTCGCCACGCCATGCTGGCCGGCGCCCGTCTCAGCGATGATGCGCTTCTTGCCCATGCGCCGCGCCAGCAGGATCTGACCGATGCAGTTGTTGATCTTGTGCGCGCCGGTGTGGTTCAGCTCCTCGCGCTTGAAGTAGATCTTGGCGCCGCCCAGCTGCTCCGTCAGGCGCTCGGCGTAATAGAGCGGGTTGGGCCGGCCGACATACTGCTTCAACTGCTGGCGCATCTCGCCTTCGAAGGCGGGATCGGCCCGCGCCTCACGATAGGCCTTCTCGACCTCCAGGATCAGGGGCATCAGCGTCTCGGCGACGAAGCGGCCGCCAAAGATTCCGAAATGCCCGCGCTCGTCGGGACCGGAGCGGTAGGTGTTCAGTTTGGTCATCGTCTGCGGCACTGCCTGAAGTCGAAGGGAAGCTGGTGTCGGGCGGGCGGCACATCCGGTCCGGACGCCGGCCAAGCGCGACACCATACCGGCGGGACGCGCCGATTTGAAGCGCCGGGCCACGGAGATCGGCGAAATCCACCCGTCCGCATACATGGAGCGGGGCTTTGCAGCGGCAAGGCCGCGCCCTTACACTGGCGCCTCCTTTATTGCGGAGCCTTCTTCCGATGACGCAGCGGACGCCGCCGTCGCTTCTCCCCACGGATGTCCAGCCCATGGGCCCCCAGCCGGCCCGCCGGATTCTGGTGGTGGAGGACAGTCCGCTGAACCAGATGCTGGTCACCGCCATCCTGGCCCAGGCCGGCCACCGCGCCGACACCGCGAACAACGGGCTGGAGGCGGTGATGGCGGCGCAGGCCGGCGGCTATGACCTGATCCTGATGGATCTGTCGATGCCAGAAATGGACGGGCTGACCGCCACCCGGCTGCTGCGCGACCTGCCGGGACCGGCCGGCCGGGTGCCGGTGGTCGCCATGACCGCCGACACCGACGAGGCCGACCGCGTCCGCTGCCAGGACGCCGGCATGAACGACCATGTCGCCAAGCCGGTGGACCGGGTGCTGCTGCTGGAAACCGTGGAAAAGTGGCTGCGGGCATCGTCGGCGCCGGGCCGGTCGGCCGGCTTCGGCCCCTGCGCCCCGGCGGTGCCGGCGGCGGCGGGCGAGGTGCTGGACCGCGAGGTGCTGGCCCAGCTGGCCCAGGATCTGGATGCGGAACTGCTGACCGACGTGCTGAGGCAGTTCGTGGAGGAAACGCGGGAACGGGTGGCGCGCATCGCCGGGGAGGCCGACCGCGCCGTTCTGACGCGCGAGGCGCACACGCTGAAAAGCACCGCCGGGACCTTCGGCGCCCGCGCCCTGTGCAGCGCCGCCCGTGCGCTGGAGATGGCGTGCCGGGCATCCGTTGCGGAACCGAAGGGGGCAGAAGGAGAAGGAGACGGGTCGGCGGACGCGGTGGAGAGGCTGCGCGGCGAGATTCCCCAACTGGCCGGGGACGCCATCGCGGCCTACCGCGCCGCCGGATATCCGGTCTGACTCAGGTCGGACGGGTCACTCGACGACGCTGATGTTCACCGCCGAGTCCTTGCCGTTGTTGCCCCGCTCCACCTCGAACTGGACGCGCTGGCCTTCCGACAGGGCATGCAGGCCGGAGCGCTGGACCGCGGTTATGTGAACGAACACGTCCTTCGAACCGGCCTCCGGCGCGATGAAGCCGTATCCCTTGGTGGTGTTGAACCATTTGACGGTGCCGTTTGTCATGGGCCTCCCCCTAGTCACTGCGAAGCGGGTCTTTGCAAAACAAATGGGTCCGGGATCGCCGGCATCGGCCGCGCCGTGAGGTCTGCCGGGCAAGCGGAACCAAGACATTGTGCGGGGAGGCTAGCCGCATGCTGTGGTTGCGGGCAATTCCATCTCACGGCATAGGTCTAACGACGGCCGACTTCAGAGTGGAATTACGACCAAGGCGGCAAGGCTTTGTCGAAGAGTATTAGCCCGTTTCTTGTATGTCCGCGCAAGGAAGCGAGAAATCCTTGCCGAAATAAAGGCTTAGAGTTTCCCTTCGGCCTGCCAGGCCAGGCGTTTGCGGTAGATCGTCGAGGCGCTGATCTGCAGCAGGGCGGCGGCGCGCGGGATGTTGCCGTCGCAGGCGGCGATGGCATCCTCGATGGCGTCCTTCTCCACCTCCCACAGCGGCTTGATGGAGTCCGGGGAGGGCGGGACATGCGGGCGCGGGACCGCAAGGGCGCCGGCCGCCGCAACGGCCGCGGCGGCATGGACCGGAACCGGCTGCGGCGTGCCGAGCGGCGGCGGCAGCATCTCCGGCGTCACCGTGTCGCCGTCATGCAGCACGGCGACGATGCGCACCACATTCTGCAGCTGGCGGACGTTGCCCGGCCAGT
>JAEWLC010000054.1 GCA_023393475.1 Pseudomonadota bacterium | reverse complement strand
AGGCGAGATCGTGCCCCCCTCGCATCCTCCCCCGCGGGGCGGGGGAGGGGGATCGGCGTAGCCGGTGGAGGGGGCGATGAGAGCCACAGCAAAGCAGCAACCGCCGCCAGCCCGAGCAGCACGAACGTCGTCGCGTAGCCGATTGCCGGGCTGAGCCCAAGCGCCACCAGAAGCACCGCCGATCCGAGATATCGTCCGGCGGTGGCCATGGTCAGGTGCGGAGCGTGCCGCCGGTCGCCTTGGTGACGGCGGCGACGACGGACTGGCTGACCGCTTCGATCTCCTCGTCGGTGAGGGTCTTTTCGGTCGGCTGCAGCGTCACCGCGATGCCCACCGACTTCTTGCCCTCAGGCACGCCCTTGCCTTCGAACACGTCGAACACGCCGACATCGGTGATGAGCGCCTTGTCGGCCCCGCGCGCCGCCTTGAGGATGGTCGCGGCGGCGACGTCGCGCTCGACGAGGAAGGCGAAGTCGCGCGAGACCGGCATGAGGCCCGAGAGTTTCAGCGCCGGCTTCGAGCGCGTGGCTTTCTTGCGCGGCTCGGGGATGGCGTCGAGGTCGAGCTCGAAGGCGGCGATCGGGCCAGTGAGGTCGAACTTTTCGAGTTCGGACGGATGAATCTCGCCGAACCAGCCGATCACCAGCTTGGGGCCGAGCTGGATGCGCCCGCCCCGGCCGGGATGGCTCCAGGCCGCCGGTTCGGCAACGAGTTGCAGCTTGTCGATGTCATGCCCCAGCGCGTCGAGGAGGGCCGCGATATCGGCCTTGGCGTCGAACACCGACACCTTGCCCGGCTGCGCCTGCCAGTGGCGCGAGCTGCCGAGGCGGATGCCCGACGCGTAGGTGCGCTGGCCCTCGGGCAGGATCGAGTGGAACACCTGCCCGATCTCGAACAGCTTCAGCTCGGCAATGCCGCGATTGGCATTGCGCTGCGCCGCGGCGAGAAGGCCAGGCAGCAGCGAGGGCCGCATGTCGGTGAGTTCCGACGCGATCGGGTTGGCGAGCTTCAGCTCCGGCTTGCCGCCGCCGAAACGCTGCGCTTCGGCTTCGGGAATGAACGACCAGGTCACGGCTTCGTCGAGGCCGCGCGCCGCGAGCGTGCGACGCGCGAGGCGGCGGCGGTTCTGCAGCGTCGTCAGCATGCGTGGCGCCACATGGTTGAGCCGCGGCAGCGGATCGACGGGCACGTTGTCGACGCCGACCATGCGCATCACTTCTTCGGCGAGGTCGGCCTTCATGGTGACGTCGGGGCGCCAGGACGGGACGGAAACGGTAGCGGTCTTGCCGTTGTTGACGATCTTGAAGCCGAGCCGGGTGAGGATGGCCTCGATCTCGGTGGCGCTGGTTTCAAGGCCGGTAAGGCGCACGACCTCGGCGAAGGGGAACTCGACGACGGTGTTGGGGAACACGTCCTCGCCCGAGATCACCGGCTCCATGGCGTCGCCGCCCACCAGTTCGAGCATCAGGCGGGTGGCGAGTTCGAGGCCCGGCTCGGTGAGTGCCGGATCGACATTGCGCTCGAGCCGGTAGCGGGCGTCCGACACGATGCCGGTCTTGCGGCCGGTCTGGGCGATGAGATCGGGATCCCAGCTGGCGCATTCCATCAGCACATTGACGGTCTCGTCGGTGGTGCCCGAGCGGATGCCGCCCATGACACCGCCGAGGCAGAGCGGACCCTGGTCGTCGGCGATGACGGTCATGGTCTCGTCGAGCGCGTAGACCTTGTTGTCGAGCGCATCGAAGGCTTCGCCGGGCTTCGCCACGCGCAACACGGCCTGGCCGACGATCTTGTCCGCGTCATAGGCATGGAGGGGCCGGCCCCAGCCGAGCGACACGAGGTTGGTGATATCGACCACAGCGTTGATCGGACGGAGGCCGACGGCGCGCAGGCGCTGCTGCAGCCACTCGGGCGACGGGCCGTTCTTGATGCCGCGGAAGTAGCGGCCGGCAAACTTGCGGATGGCCTTGGGCTGGCCGGGTTCGAAGTTGTGCGGCAGGGCCGGGATGGGCGAGGGGCCCTTGCTCGGCACCGGCGACATGTCGGTCTGCTTGAGCGTGCCCAGGCCAAAGGCGGCGAGGTCGCGCGCCACGCCATAGACGCCGGTGGCGTCGCCGCGGTTGGGGGTGATCGAGATGTCGATCACCGTGTTGCCGAGTTTGGCGTAATCGACATAGGGCACGCCGACCGGCGCGTCCGCCGGCAGCTCGATGATCCCGTCATGGTCGTTGCTGAGTTCGAGTTCGGCGGCCGAGCACAGCATGCCGTCCGACTTCTCGCCGCGAATGACGACGCCGGCCTTGAGCGTGAAATCCTTGCCCGGGATATAGACGCCCGGCGCCGCGAACACCGACTTGAGCCCGGTGCGGGCGTTGGGCGCGCCGCAGACCACGTCGATGATCGTGCCGGTGCCGGCATCGACCTTGCAGACGTTGAGGTGGTCCGAGTTCGGATGCGGCTTCGCTTCGACGATCTGGGCGACGACGAAGGGGCGCAGCTTTTCGGCCGGATCGACGATCTCTTCCACTTCAAGGCCGACCATGGTCAGCGCCTTGCCGATGTCGTCGACCGAGGCGGTGGTGTCGAGATGCTCCTTGAGCCAGTCGAGAGTGAATTTCATCTGGTTATGCTCTTCAGGTCAGGGAGTGGGTGTCAGCTGCTGAGGCCGCCGAACAGGGTCGGCAGGTCGAGCGGGCGGAAGCCGTAGTGGTCGAGCCAGCGCTTGTCGCCATCGAAGAAGGCGCGCAGGTCATTCATGCCGTATTTCAGCATGGCGATGCGATCGATGCCCATGCCCCACGCAAAGCCCTGGTAGACATCGGGATCGAGCCCGCAATTGCGCAGCACGTTCGGGTGGACCATGCCGCAGCCCAAAATCTCGAGCCAGTCGCTGCCCTCGCCGATCTTCACTTCCGAGCCCGAGCGATCGCACTGCACGTCGACTTCCATCGACGGCTCGGTGAAGGGGAAGAAGCTCGGCCGGAAGCGGAGCGTGACGTTGTCGACCTCGAAGAAGGCCTTGAGGAACTCTTCGAGCACCCAGCGCAGCTGGCCGATATGGCTCGACTTGTCGATCACGAGGCCTTCGACCTGGTGGAACATCGGCGTGTGCGTCTGGTCGGAATCGTGCCGGTAGGTGCGGCCCGGGATGACGACGCGGATCGGCGGATCAATCGCCGTGGTGAGATAGGGCGCCGCCGGCTTCTCGTTGGTCTTCAGCATCGAGCGGATCTGCACCGGCGAGGTGTGGGTGCGGAGCACGCGCTTCACCCCATCGGGCGAGGGCGCCATGAAGAACGTGTCGTGCATCTCGCGCGCCGGGTGCCCCTCGGGGAAGTTCAGCGCGGTGAAGTTGTACCAGTCGGTCTCGATGTCGGGCCCTTCGGCGATCGAAAAGCCCATGTCGGAGAAGATCGCCGTGATCTCGTCGATCACCTGGCTCACCGGGTGAATGCGGCCTTCGGCGGTCGGCGCCGGGCGGACCGGCAGGGTGACATCGACGCGCTCGGCGGCGAGGCGCGCATCGAGCGCGGTCTTGGCGAGATCGGCGGCCTTGGCTTCGATCAGCGCGGTGACTTCGGTCTTCAGCCCGTTGATGGCGGCGCCGGCGCTCTTGCGCTCTTCGGCGGCGATGCCGCCGAGCGTGGCGAGCAGCGCGGAGACCGAGCCTTTCTTGCCGAGGGCGGAAACGCGTACCGCTTCGATGGCGCCTTCATCGCTGGCCGCGGCGACAGCGGCGCTGATTTCGGCACGGAGGGCGGCGATCTGGGCGTCGAGGGACATTTGAGAGTTCCGGAAATTGTGTTTCAGGGCCAAACGAAAAAGCCCCGCGCCATCCCCGGTTTCGGGGCGGCGCAAGGCTTAGCTTAGGGCCTCAGAAAAGGCGAGTAGGTCTTGCGAACCTGATCAGGCAGTGACGCGCTGATGCGTGGTCGTCTCGAGCTTCTCGAGATACCCCAGGGCCTTCTTGGCCTGGGCGACCAGGGCGGCGAACGCTGCGGGCTCGGTGATCGCGAGATCGGAGAGCACCTTGCGGTCGACGGCAATCTCGGCCTTGCTGAGGCCGTCGATAAATCGACCGTAGGTCAGGCCGTGGTCGCGCACTGCGGCGTTGATGCGCTGGATCCAGAGCGCGCGGAAGTTGCGCTTCTTGACGCGGCGATCGCGGTACGCGTACTGGCCGGCCTTGTCGACGGCGGCCTTGGCGGTGCGGATGGTATTCTTGCGGCGGCCATAAAAGCCCGAAGCAGCCTTCAGGACCTTCTTGTGGCGAGCGTGGGCGGTAACGCCTCTCTTAACGCGGGACATAGGTTCGGCTCCTTAACGGTTGTACGGCATGTACCACTTGACCAGCGACTCATCGCCCTTCTTGAGGATCTTGGTTCCCCGGTGAGAGCGGATGTAGTCGGCGTCGTGGCTAAGGAGACGGTGGCGCTTGCCCGCGACGCCGGCCTTGACGCGGCCCGTCGCAGTCATCTTGAAGCGCTTCTTGGCGCCCGATTTGGTCTTCATCTTTGGCATTTTGCGTTCCTGGTTAGAGGTGGCCCCGAGGGACCTGCATTCGAACTGCCACGGCATGCCTTTTGGCCGGGCGGCCCGTCGAAGAAGCCGGGTGTATAGGGGGAAAGGTGCGGACGCGCAAGGGGCGAGCGCCCCTTATGTCAGGCTCGATTTGCCGCAGCCAGTTCGCTGAGCCCATCGATCAGCTGCGCCGCCTCGGTGCGGCTCAGCGAGGCGAGCGCCTGCCGGTCGGCCTCCGCGGCGGCCGCGGCCGCCTTCGGTAGCACATCCCGCGCCTTGTCGCTGAGATAAAGTCCCTGCGCCCGGCCCCTGCCGGTCGACGCCTTCTCGATCCACCCCTCGCCCTCGAGGCCGGTGAGCGTGCGGGCAACGCCCGGCTGCTCGAGATCGAGCCGGACCACCAGCTCGGCCTGGGTGAGGCCCTCGCGCTGGGCGATCTCGCTGAGCGCGGTGTATTGCGCGGGATGAATCCCGAACGGCGCCAGCGCCTCGCGCAGCCCGTTGGCGAGCTGCCGCGTCAGGAGGCTCGTGACGTGGAACAGCGTTTCCTTGTGGTCGAACATGGCCTCCTCCCCCTTGAGGGTTGGGCCGATGATAGCGCCGGCGTGCTTAAGCGAAGATTGCCGGGGGCAATCACCGATCGCGCTATCCCGCTCCGTCATCCCCGGGCTTGACCCGGGGACCCAGCGATCTCTCCCTGGGCGCTGGCGGTTGCAGCGGCATCCCATGGGTCCCCGGGTCTTCGCCCGGGGATGACGGTGGGCAAATTGCTTGTCTCGGGGCAGGGCGCCGGAAGTGCGTCCTACCTCACGATCTCGGACCACGGCCGGCCGTTGCGGGCGGCGGTGGCGGCCATGGCGATGGAGCGCTTCTGCGCGCTGGTCAGCTCGTCCGAGACGATGTTGGCGGCATTCGCCGGATCGAGCATGGCGCGCGGCACCAGCAGGCGTTCGAGGAAGCCGAGCGAGGCCCAGACGTTCTCCGCCAGCGCCCCGACCGGGCGGCGGCGCAGCGCCGCGGTGACGGCGAGTTCGAGGTAGAAGGAGGGGAAATCGAGCCCGTTCTGGTCGCGCCAGAGTTTCAGGATGCGGATTTCTTCCTGCCGGTTGGCCTCGTGAGTGTCGAGCACGTGCTGGTGCAGGTTGGTGGTGATGGCCAGCGACCGGCGGCTCGAGTAGATTTCGTGGATATCGGAGATCATCGACAGGCGCTTGGCCGGCAGGATGTCGACCATCATCCGCTCGCCCACCTGAAGCGCGATGGTGACATCGCGGCGGATCGGCTTGAGCCCCAGCCGCCCGAAGGTCGTGTACATCGACTCGTAGACTTCGGGGATGCGCCGGTTCGACTGGGTGCGGATCCAGACGACGAAATCCATGCAGATGCCGGTGCGGTTGGCCGTCGCCTTCTCGTAGCCGCCTCCCGGCATGACCTCGACGATGTGCTCGCGGCCCCAGGCATTGCAGAGCAGTTCGATCTTGGTCGCGACATCCTCGAGTTCGGCAGCTGAACGCCGGTCCACCGCCTCGCGGGCGAGGATGCGGGAAAGATAATCCGACGCGGTTACGCTACTGACTGCCGTACTCATGGAAGGCATTTTACGAAATTGTGGCGAGATGTTCCAGTATTCGCAGAAGTTCGTGAGTTAAGTGGTTACCGCGCAAAGTTAATTGGCGCCGAGCTAGCGCGATCTACTCCTTCAGCCCCGCTGCTATCGCATCCATGAAGGCCGTCAACCGTCGCGGCACCATGCGCCGCGAGGGATAGACGAGGTGGATCGGCAGGGTCATCCGGTCCCAGTGCGGCAGGACTTCGACCAGTTGCCCGGCGCGCAGCGGTGCCTCGCAGAGGTCGACCGGCAGGTAGACGATCCCGGCGCCTTCGAGCGCTGCCGCAAGCTGCGCCTCGCCGTTGTCGATCTGCAGTCCGCCCTGCACCTCGGCGACCAGCGACCCTCCTCCCGGACCATAGAAGGGCCAGCGGTTGCGCGGGCTCATGTTGAGATTGAGGATGCAGCGGTGGTGGCGAAGCTCGTCCGGCGTCAGCGGCAGCCCGAGCGACGACGCATAGGCGGGCGAGGCGACGCAGCGGAACCGGTAGGTGCCGACGCGCCGGGCGATCATCGTCGAGGCCTGCAGTTCGCCGACGCGGATGGCGACATCATAGCCCTCGGCAATGAGGTCGGCCCGCCGGTCGTTGAGGCTGAGTTCGACCGTGACCTCGGGGTTCAGGTCGCAGAAGCGCGCGACGATGGGGGCGAGGCGATGGATTCCCAGCGTCGCGGGTCCGGTCGCCCGGATGCGGCCAGAGAGTCTTCCGGGCTCGGTGCGCGTCAGGTCCTCCAGCTCGCCCATCGCTTCGAGCACCGCTTCGGCCTGGGCGAAGAAGCTCTCGCCAAGCTCGGTGAGCCGTTGTGCCCGCGTGGTGCGCTCTATGAGGCGCGCCCCGTGATGGTTCTCCAGCGCCTGGATGCGGCGGCCGACCATGGCCGGGGAAATGCCCAATAGTCGCGCCGCGCCGGCAAAGCTCCCCGATTTCACTGCGGCAACGAATGTCTCGAGATTGATCAGTTCCGCCATTCGATACCTACATGCAACAGTGAAGCGCAAACGAGGGCAATTATATACCGATGAGGCGAGGGCTAGATAGGGGTCATCGAAACGCAAACAGAGGGATTACCCAAATGACCACCGCAATTCTCGGCCTCGGCAGTATGGGCAAGGGTCTCGCCAAGCGCCTCGCCGGCAAGACCAACCTGGTGCTCGGCGCCTCCAACGTCGCCGCCGCCGCCGAACTCGCCGACTCGATCGGCGCCATCGCCTCCGACTACAAGTCGGCCGTCGCCGCTGCCGACATCGTCGTTCTCGCCGTGCCCTATCCGGTCGCGCTGGAACTGGCAAAGAACCTGCCGCTCGCCGGCAAGATCGTCGTCGACATGACCAACCCGGTGAAGGCCGACTTCTCGGGTCTCGCCATCGGCCACACGACTTCGGCCGCCGAGGAACTGCAGGCCGTCGCTCCCGGCGCCAAGGTGGTGAAGGGCTACAACACGATCTTCGCCAGCCTGTTCGACACCCCGGCCGCGGCCACCGCCAACGTCCCGGTGTTCCTTGCCGGTAACGACGCCGCCGCTGTCGATGCCGTTGCAGACCTCGTCGTCAAGTCGGGCTTTGCGGTCGAAAAGGTCGGCGGCCTCGATGGCGCCCGCCTCGTCGAGCCGGTCGGCATGCTGAACATCCGCTTCGGCTACGGCCTCGGCCAGGGCACCGCGATCGCCCCGGCCTGGCTGAAGCTCGCCGCGTAAGCAGGCAGCCATCCAAGAATGCAAAAGGCCGGGGAACAATCCCCGGCCTTTCTGTTTCATCCTCCCCCGTGAAGAGGGCGCCGTCAGCGCTTACGCGTCGATATCGACTTCCTTGGTCTCCTTGCCGAGCAGCAGGGAGATCAGCGTCAGGATGGCCATGGCGGTGAGATAGATGCCGACCCAGAACGGGCTGCCGCCACCGGTGCTCCAGAGCGCCACGGCGATGAAGGGTGCCACCGCGGCGCCGAGGATCGACGAGACGTTGTAGGAAATGCCCGAGCCGGTGTAGCGCACATTGGCCGGGAACAGCTCGGGCAGCAGCGCGCCCATCGGGCCGAAGGTCATGCCCATCAGCGCGAAGCCGAGGATCAGCCAGGCCATCACGCCGACGAAGCCGAGCGACAGCATCGGCACCCAGATGAGGCCGAAGGCAGCAATGCCGAGCGTCACCCAGATCAGCGTCTTGCGGCGGCCCCACTTGTCGGCCCACGGGCCGGAAACGAGGGTGAAGATGCCGAAGAACACGACGCCGAGGATCATCATGAGGACGAACGTGTTGTAGCTGTAGCCGAGGCCGGGCAAGGCGGCGTCGGTCGCGGCGCGGCCGTAGCTCAGCGAGAACGTGGTCATCAGGTAGAACAGCACGTAGGTCGCGAGCATGTAGAAGGTGCCGAGGATCAGCTCCTTCCCGTGCGTGCGGAACACCGCGGCGAGCGGCAGGCGCTGCACCTTGCCGGCGCTCTTGGTCTTTTCGAACGCGGCGCTCTCGACGAGATGCAGGCGGACCCAGAGGCCCACGGCAACCATCACGAACGAGAACAGGAACGGAATGCGCCAGCCCCAATCAAGGAAGGCGGTGGACGGGCGCGACGGATCGTCCGATGGCAGCAGCGCCGCGATGATCAGGAACAGCCCGTTGGCAATGATGAAGCCGATCGGCGCGCCGAGCTGCGGGAAGGTGCCGAACACGGCGCGCTTGCCCTTCGGGGCGTTCTCGGTAGCAACCAGCGCCGCACCGCTCCACTCGCCGCCCAGCGCGAAGCCCTGCGCGAGACGGAGGATCACCAGCAGCGCCGGGGCGAGCCAGCCGGCCATTTCATAGGTGGGGAGGAGGCCGATGAGGAAGGTCGCGATGCCCATGGTGAGCAGCGCGCCCACCAGCGTCACCTTGCGGCCGCGACGGTCGCCGAGATGGCCGAAAAAGATCGCGCCGAGCGGACGCGCCACCATGGCGGCGCCGAACACGGCGAACGATGCGAGGAGCGCGGTGGTCTCGTTGCCGGCCGGGAAGAACAGGTGCGGAAACACCAGCACGGCGGCGGTGGCATAGACGTAGAAATCGTAGAACTCGATCGTCGTGCCGACGAGGCTTGCAAGGATCACGCGGGAGCGCGGATTGGCAGGCGCGGCGTCGGCCGACGTGGCGACGGTGGACATTGGCAACTCCAGTTGAGGCCCCGCGCGCTCGAATGGGTTTCGAACAAGACGGCCGGGAGGAGTCGGGATGTTCGAGGGGGAGCGCCGCTGAGGCTTGCGTACCAGCGGGTACGGTTGGCGTGGGAAATGCGCCATGCCGCGACCAAGTGCAAGTGGATTCTTCGCCCGACTTCCGGCTAGGGATGGCAGATCACGGAGTGTTGTTATGCTAGGTCCCCTCCCCATCCCCTACCGGCCGCTGATCATCGTCGCCGGCATCTTCGGCGCCCTCGGCGTCGCAGCGGCCGCGCGCGGCAGCCACGGCGGCGACGAAAATCTCGGCATCGCCGCCAACTTCCTGCTGATCCATGCCCCGGTGCTGATCGGCCTCTCCATTCTCGCGGCGAGCCGCCTCGCGGTGATTGCCGGCGGCGTGCTGGCGCTGGGTGTCGCGCTGTTTGCGGGCGATCTCGCTATGCGCACGTTCTCCGGCAACGCGCTGTTTCCGATGGCCGCGCCGATCGGCGGCGGCACCATGATCCTCGGCTGGATCCTCGTTGTCGTCACCGGGATCGTGGGGCGGCGCTGGTGAGCGAGGACCTCGGCACCTACGACTACATCATCGTGGGCGCCGGGTCCGCCGGGTGCGTCCTCGCCAACCGGCTGAGCGCCGATCCGCGCAACAGAGTGCTGCTGCTCGAGGCGGGTGGCAGCGACCGCTATCACTGGGTCGATATTCCAATCGGCTACCTCTTCACCATGGGCAACCCGCGCACCGACTGGATGCTGCGGACCGAAGCCGAACCCGGCCTCAACGGCCGTTCGCTCCCCTATCCGCGCGGGAAAGTGCTGGGCGGCTGCTCGTCGATCAACGGCATGATCTACATGCGCGGCCAGGCTGCGGACTATGACGGCTGGCGCCAGATGGGCAATCCGGGCTGGGGCTGGGAGGATGTGCTGCCGTACTTCCGGAAGTCGGAGCGCCATCACGCCGGCGTCAGCGACAGCCACGGCGCCGATGGTGAATGGCGTGTCGAAAAGCAGCGGCTGAACTGGCCCATCCTCGATGCCTTCGAGGCGGCGGCGGAAGAGCTGGGCATTCCCCGCGTCGCCGATTTCAACGCCGGCGACAATTTCGGCTCCGGCTATTTCGAGGTGAACCAGCGGGGCGGCGTGCGCTGGAACACGTCAAAGGCCTTCCTGCGCCCGATCCTGCAGCGGAAGAACCTGCGGGTACTGACCGGCGCCGAGGCGGAGGGGTTGCTGTTCGACGGCAGCCGAGCTTCGGGCGTTCGCATCCGCCATCGCGGGCAAAGCCTCGAGGCACTGGCAGGGCGTGAGGCGATCCTCGCCGCCGGTGCCGTGCATTCGCCAAAGCTGCTGGAGCTGTCCGGCATCGGGCGTCCGGACGTGCTTGGTGCGATCGGCATACCCGTGCGCCACCGGCTCGATGGCGTGGGCGAGAACCTGCAGGACCACCTCCAGATCCGCACCGTGTTCAAGGTGCGGAACGCCGAGACGCTGAACACCCGGTATCATAACGTGATGCGGCGGGCCGGCATGGGCATGGAATACGCGATGCGGCGCTCGGGGCCGCTGTCGATGGCGCCGAGCCAGTTCGGCATCTTCGCCCGCTCGCGACCCGGGCTCGCGACGCCCGATCTCGAATATCACGTGCAGCCGCTCTCGACCGACCGGCTGGGCGAGCCGCTGCACCGGTTCGACGCGGTGACCGTCTCGGTCTGCAACCTCCGGCCCGAGAGCCGGGGCACTATCCACATGGAGAGCGCCGACCCGACGGAGGCGCCCAGGATCCGGCCGAACTACCTGTCGACAGAGATGGACCGGCATGTCGCGGCCGACTCGATCCGCCATGCCCGCACCCTGATGCGGACGCGCGCCGTGGCGCGGTTCGAACCCGAGGAGTTCCTGCCCGGTCCACAATACGCCGACGATGCCGATCTCGCCCGTCGGGCGGGAGATATCGCGACGACGATCTTCCACCCGGTCGGAACCTGTCGGATGGGCCATGACGACATGGCCGTGGTCGACCCCGAACTGCGGGTGCGGGGCATTGGCGGGTTGCGGGTGGTCGATGCCTCGATCATGCCGGCGATCACCTCGGGCAACACCAATTCCCCGGTGATCATGATCGCCGAGAAGGCGGCGGAGATGGTGCTGCAGGCCAACGGCCACTGAGATCGTGGCTCGAAATACCCCCCACCCTGTCCCTCCCCCGCAAGGGGGGAGGTGACCTGCGCTCGCAAGTCTTCGTTCCGCTAGCTCTGGAGTTGATGTGAGGGTCTCCCTCCCCCTTGCGGGGAGGGGACAGGGGTGGGGGTGTTCTTCCGGCACTGGCAGAACTTGTTGCCAAAACAAAGGGCGCCTCGTGGGCGCCCTCTTCGTCTCAGCGGTCTCGCCGGCTCACTTCGGAGCCAGCACCATGACCATCTGGCGGCCTTCGGAACGCGGAGCCGACTCGACCTTGGCCTTTTCGCCGAACTCGTTCTGCACCTTGATCAGCACCTGCATGCCGAGATCCTGGTGGGCCATTTCGCGGCCGCGGAAGCGCATCGTCACCTTGACGCGGTCGCCGTCATCGAGGAAGCGCGCCAGCGCCTTCATCTTGGTCTCGTAGTCATGGGTATCGATGCCCGGACGCATCTGGATTTCCTTGACCTCGATCACCTTCTGCTTCTTGCGCGCCTCGGCAGCCTTCTTCTGGGCCGAGTACTTGAATCGGCCGAGATCGAGGATCTTGGCGACAGGCGGCGTGGCGTTCGGAGAGATGATGACCAGATCCAGACCCTGCTCCTGCGCTTCCGTCAGCGCTTCGCGCGTTCGCACGATGCCGCGATTGGCGCCTTCGCCATCGATCAGCTGGACGTCGGGGGAGGAGATGTCTTCGTTGGATTGCGGCCCATCCTTCTGGGGCGCGACGGGTCTCATTGGACGACGAATGGTAAGCGATCCTTCAGTTGTTACCGGGTCGGCGGGAAATCGGCGCTAAAATCGTGCTGCGCCGGACATAAGTCAACACCGGCAAAGCCAAGAAACGCGCACTCAACGCACATCGTCGACAAACTGTTGCCGCGAAGCAGGCGACGGGGCATAGCCGTGGCCCCGTAGTGCTGGAGATGGTGAGCGATGACGGAGCTTGCAACCGAGTATCTCGACGTCGGCGAGGGCGCCGAGTCGCGGCGCATCGCCATGCTGCGCCGGCCGGGCAAGGCGCCCGGCATCTTCTGGCTCGGCGGCTACCGTTCGGAGATGACCGGATCGAAGGCGATGGCGCTCGATGCTCTCGGCGCCGAACGCGGCTTTGCGGTGACGCGGCTCGACTATTCCGGCCACGGCCAGTCGGACGGCGATTTCCTCGATGGGACGATCTCGCGCTGGCTCGAGGAAGCGCTCGCGGTCTTCGCGCTGACCGAAGGCCCGCAGGTGGTCGTCGGCTCGTCCATGGGCGGCTGGCTGGCGCTGCTCCTCGCACGCCACCTGCACCGGCAGGGCAGCGATCGCGTCAAGGCGCTGGTGCTGATCTCGCCGGCCGTCGACATGACCGAGGAACTGATGCTGAAGGGTTTTTCGAAGAAGGAACTGAAGGCCCTGCGCGAAAGGGGCCTCGTCGAGCAGCCCTCGGAATATTCGTCCGATCCCTACCCGATCACGGCAGGGCTGATCGAGGACGGCAAACAGCACCTGATGTTCGGACGCGGCATCGATGTCGGCTGCCCGGTGACGATCCTCCAGGGCGGCAAGGATCCGGACGTGCCGCGCGACCATGCGCTGAAGCTGGTGCAGCACCTCCTCACCGACCCGGTGACCTTCACGCTGGTGCCCGACGGCGACCACCGCCTGAGCCGACCGGAGGACCTGGCGCTGCTCGTCGCGGCGGTAGAGCGTGAAATCGCCGTGCCGCCCGAGCAGCTGGCACTGGATCTCTAGGGGTCACTCACGACAACTAAAACTCGGTGTCATCCCAGCGAAAGCTGGGACCCATTTGTCCACCTGCGCCGGCTGTGAGTTGGGTCCCAGCTTTCGCTGGGATGACATCTGTGGGTGGTTGGCTCAAGTTGCCCCAAGGGACGACCTTTGCCCCCCATCTGCATCAAAATTGGCCGGGTCGAGCCAGCGCTCGAAGGCGGCCTTGCGGGCCGGCCATTCGCTGTCGAGCATCGAGAACCAGGCGGTGTCGCGGTTCTCGCCCTTGAAGATCATGTGCTGGCGGAACAGGCCCTCATAGGTGAAGCCGAAGCGCTCGGCGGCGCGCTTGGATGGTTCGTTCCGGTTGTTGCACTTCCACTCGAAGCGCCGGTTGCCCAGCGTTTCGAAGATATGCCGCGCCGCGAGGTAGAGGGTTTCCGTCGCGATGCGGGTGCGGGCGATCTTCGGCCCCCAATACACCGCCCCGAACTCGATGACACCGTTCTCCGGCACGATTCCCATGAGTGCGAAGCGGCCTTCGGCCCGGCCGGTCGCCCGGTCGATGACGGCGTGGTAGAGCCGCTCGGACGACGCCATGACCTCGTCGATCCAGCGTGCGACCTCGGCAGCGTCGGTCGGTGCCTGCTGCAGGTAGGTGAAGCGCTCGGGTTCGACGGCGGCGTAGAGGTCCGCGGCGTGTGTCGGCGACAGCGGTTCGATCCGGGCATAGCGGCCCTCGAGCACCACTCGGCTGGGCGGAACGGCGGGGTGAGGCGCGCTCATGCGTGTGCCTTCCAGATAGCGTCGAGGCCTTCGCGATAGGTGGGGTATTCGAGCTCGGTGCCGAGCGCGGCGAGCACGCGTTTCGACGAGACGCGCTTGTTGTCGCCGTAAAAGCTCCGCGCCATCTCGGTCATCTTTGCCGTCTCGAACGGCACTTCGGCCGGCGGCGCGACCCCCATAACTTCGGCGGCGTAGGTGACGAGGTCCTGCGGCGGCGCTGGCTCGGTATCGGCGAGGTTGAAGGTGCCCTCGAGCTTGCTGAGGGCGGCGAGCGCCGTGATGCGGCCGATGTCGCCGACATGGATGCGATTGAACACCTGGCCCGGCTTGACGATGCGGCGGGCCGTGCCCTCGCGCAGCTTGTCGAAGGCGGAGCGGCCCGGGCCGTAGATGCCCGCGAGGCGCTCGATGAACAGCGGCACGCCGCGCGCGGCTGCGTAGTCGCGCCAGGCCTGCTCGGCGACGACGCGCTGCTGAGAACGGAAATTGACCGGCCTCGTCGGCGCGTCCTCGTCGACCCACTGGCCGCCGAAATCGCCATAGACGCCGACCGTCGAGAAATAGCCGATCCACTCGAGGTTCTCGGCCGCATCGAGATCGGCGCGATGGTGCATGAGGGCCGGATCGCCGCGCTCGTCGGGCGGGATCGACAGGATCACGTGCGTCGCCTTGCGCAGCTCTTCGCCGAGCGTCGTCCCCGGCACTTCGCCGTCGAACACATGGATGCGGTAGTTGGTATCGGCAAAGGCCTCGGCCCGCTCCTCGCTGCGCGAGGTGCCGGCGATCGGCGTGTTGGCATCGCCAAGCTGGTGCAGCGCTCGCGCCGTGGCCCGCGAGGAATAGCCCATGCCGAAGAAGAAGACGTTCATCTGAAGTGGTCTCTAGTTAGCGCGCGCCGGCTGGACAGCCGCGCTCCACTCTGCCTGGACGCTCATGTCGCCTTCATCGGCACAAAAGGCAAGCCTCAGCGCTTGGGCGCGCGTATCGGTCGCGAGCCGCCGCATGGCCCAGACGGCAGCGCCGCGGATGAGCGGATCGGGGTCGGCGAGCCGCGCCTCGGCATGGGGCAGCAGGGTTTCGTCACCCGAGTTGCCGATGGCGATGAGCACATTGCGCAGGAACCGGGCATGGCCGATCCGCTTGATCGGCGAGGCGGAAAAGAACGCGCGGAAGCCCGCGTCGTCGAGCTGCACCAGATCGCTCAGGGCCGGGGCGCGGAGATCGTCGCGCGCCATCAGCTTCATTTCGTGGGTGAGCGAGGCGAACTTGTTCCACGGGCAGACGGCGAGGCAATCGTCGCAGCCATAGATGCGGTTGCCCATGGCGGCGCGGAACTCGTGCGGGATCGGACCCTCATGCTCGATGTTGAGGTAGCTGAGGCAGCGCCGGGCATCGAGCTGGAACGGGGCTGGGAAGGCGTTGGTGGGGCAGACATCGAGGCAGCGCCGGCAGTTGCCGCAGCTTTCGGCATGCGGTTCGTCGACCGGGAACTCGGCGGCGGTGAAGATCGCGCCGAGGAACAGCCACGAGCCGTGTTCGCGGCTGACCAGCACGGTGTGCTTGCCCTGCCAGCCGATGCCCGCCGCCTCAGCCAGCGGCTTTTCCATCACCGGCGCGGTATCGACGAAGACCTTCGCCTCCTTGCCGGTCCAGCGGCGGACCAGCCCGGCGATCTCCTTGAGCTTGCCCTTGATGACGTCGTGATAGTCGCGGTTGCGGGCATAGACCGAGATATTGCCGATCCCCGGCCGTTCGAGATCAGCCATCGGGTCGGTGTCCGGGCCGTAGTTCATCCCCAGCATCAGCACCGAGCGGGCCTCGGGCCAGAGCGCATTGGGATCGCCCCGCCGCTCGGCCGTTTCGGCCATCCACGCCATCTCGCCATGCCAGTTCCGGGCGAGCGCGGCGTCGAGCTTTCCCGGCAGGTCGGGCCGAGCATCGGCACGCGCGACGCCGAAGGCACTGAAGCCAAGGGCTTCGGCGCGCTTCCTGAGCTTGGCGAGGATGTCGATCTCTGTCACGCGGGCTGCCTTAGCACGCCGGACCAGTGATCAGAAATCGAGGTCCGCGTAGCCCGTCGCGGCGGGCATGCCGCCGATGCGGTCGTTGAGCAGGGTCCGGAAGGCGGGGCGGGACTTGATGCGCGCGTACCACTGCCGCGTTTCGGGCGAAGAATCCCACAGCACGTCGCCGAGATAGTCGAGGCTCGAGAGGTGCGACGCGAGAGCGAAGTCGGCCAGTGTCATCGAGTCGCCAGCGACCCAACTGCGGGTTGCGAACAGCCAGTTGAAGTAGTGCAGGTGCTCGCCGAGGTTCGCCTTGGCGACCCGCAGCACGCCCGGCTCGGGCACCGCGCCGCGCTGGTCGCGCTTCACGATCTTTTCCTCGAGGATGTAGCGCGTCACTTCGTCGTTGAGCTTGACCAGCACCCACTCGAGCAGCCGCCACATCTCGTTGCGGGCGGCCGGCTGCGACGGGAACAGCCCGGCGACGGCGGTTGGGGCGTAGCGATCCTCGATGGCGTGGATCACCGCCATGGTGCCGACCACCGGCGGGTCGGTGTCCTGGATGAGGATCGGAACGGTCGCGGCGGGATTGATCTCGAGCAGGGCGGGGTCGCGCGCCCATGGCTTGATGTCCTCGAGGTCGATGCCGACGCCGTATTCGGCGAACATCAAACGGGCCAGCCGCGACGACGGGTCTAGCCGGTGCTGAAGCAACCTTGGCATGCGTTCTTCGATCCTTGGCGGGCCACCGCAAATCGGGCTAGATGCCGCGCGGCTGCCCGGAGCAGCGGGCATGAGTTAGGGGATCAGATGAACGGCGATCAAGGTCTTTTTGTGCCACTGATCCTTGGGATCGTTGAAGGCCTTACCGAATTCCTACCGGTTTCCTCCACTGCCCATATCCTCCTGATCGGACACTTCCTCGGCTTCAACAGCCCCGGACGCGTGTTCGAGGTGCTGATCCAGTTCGGCGCGATTCTCGCGATCCTGATCGTCTACTTCAAGCGCCTCGTTGCCATCGCCCGTGACGCGATCGCGAGGAAACCCGGCGCGCTGCGCTTCATTCTCGGGGTGATCCTCGCCTCGTTCCCGGCGGCGCTGGCGGGCGTCCTGCTGCACGATTTCATCAAGACGGTGATCTACGAGACGCCGGTGCTGTTCTGCGTGTCGCTGATCCTCGGGGGCATCGTGCTGCTCTATGTCGACCAGCTGAAGCTCACGCCGAAATACACAGATATCTACAACTACCCGCCGCTGCTCTGCCTCTATATCGGCCTGTTCCAGATGATCGCGCTGATCCCCGGCGTGTCGCGGTCGGGCGCCACGATCGTCGGTTCGCTCCTGCTCGGCACCGACAAGCGCTCGGCGGCGGAGTTCACCTTCTTCATCGCCATGCCGATCATGGGCGGCGCTTTCCTGTACGACCTCTACAAGAGCCGCGAGTTCATCACCGCCGAACTCGGCGCGGCGGTGATCATCGGCTTCGCGGCGGCCTTCGTCACCGCCTTCTTCGTCGTGCGGCACCTGCTCGACTACATCTCGAGGCACGGTTTCGCGATCTTCGCCTACTGGCGCATCTTCGTCGGCGCCATCGGCCTCTGGGCGCTGCTGCTGTTCAAGTAGGTCTCACGGGCTGTCGTCGTTGGCCGCGATGCAATCGGCGACCATCTTGTCGGCGGCGCCGGGGTAGAGGAACGAGTTCTTGAGCGTGAGGTTGGCGAGGACATCCTCGATGCCCGCTTCGTCGAGACCGTCGGCGACCAGCAATGCCGCGCCACGTTCGGTGAGCGCCTGGCCGAGATTGCCGAATTCGGTCGCACCGCCGGTATCGCCGCTTTCGCTGAGGACGTCGCTGTGGACAAGGAAGACGACGCCGCAGTCGATCAGCTGGTATGCTGGATCGGAAACTTCCTGCGCCTGGCCGGGAATACTGGCGAGTGCGAGCGCGGCGGCGAGATAGATTCGAAGCATGATCGGTTGTTCCCCCAAAGAACTGTGACGATACCGGTTGGACGGCGTTCGGCAAGCCGGCCTTTGGGCCGCCCATCCGGGCGGGGTGACAAATCATCCGCCCCGCACCATTATCGCGCTCCCGGATTCGGCGGTGGGGATGTCCGTGGCGACTAAGGCCAATATCGACGCCTGGTTCGAGCGCATCGGCTTCGCCGGTTCGATCGCGCCATCGCTGGAAACGCTGGGTCAACTGGTCCAGCTGCATGTCGACAGGATCCCGTTCGAGAACCTCGATCCGGTAATGGGCGTGCCCGTTCGGCTCGACCTCGCGAACCTGCAGCAAAAGCTCCTCTTCGACCGTCGCGGCGGCTACTGCCTCGAGCACAACCTGCTGCTGAAGGCGATGCTGGAAGAACTCGACTACGCCGTGAAGATCCACCCGGCCGTGGTGCTGTGGAACCGCGAAGAGCCGGTGGACGAGCCCGCGACCCATGTGTTCCTGACTGTCGAGATCGCCGGCAGCCGCTACCTCGTCGATGCCGGCTACGGCCGCCAGACCCCGGCCGCGCCGCTGCGGCTGCGCGCCGATGTGGAGCAGCCGACACCTCACGAACCCTACCGCCTGCTGGAAGCCGATGGCGTCTGGCGCGCCGAGTCGCTGATCGGCGGCGAGTGGCGCCTGCTGTTCCGCTCGAGCCTCGACGACATCGACGAAGCGGGACTCAACGAGATGAACGAGCGCGTCTCCTCGCTCCCCAGTTTCCGCGACCGGCTGATCGGCGCCCGGGCCGAGAAGGGCAGGCGGATCGCGTTGCTCAACCGGCGCGTCACCATCCGGCCGAACGAGGGCGAGCCCGAGGTCCGTGAGCTCGCCTCGACCGCCGAGCTGCGCGAGGCGCTGACCGGCCTCCTCGGCATCCAACTGCCCAACGACGAACGCCTCGAGCCGGCGCTGGAAAAGGCGCTCGCCTCGGAGCTCGTCTGATGGCGCCCGTTATCGTCGACCCCGACAAGGTCCGCGAGTTCGAGGATTTCCAGAGCTTTTACGACTGGCTGAGCCGGAACCACGACAAGGCCGACGAGGTCTGGATCAAGATGCATAAGGCCGGCTCGGGGCTGAAGTCGATCAACGCCAAGGAAGCGATCGACGCCGTGCTCTGCTGGGGCTGGATCGACGCCATCCGCAAGAGCCACGACGACAAGAGCTTCCTCCAGCGCTACACGCTGCGTGGGCGGAAGAGCGTGTGGAGCAAGATCAACGTCGACAATGTGGCGCGGCTCGAAAAAGCCGGGCTGATGACCGACCACGGCCGGGTGCATGTCAAGGCCGCCAAGGCCGACGGCCGCTGGGACAAGGCCTATGGCAGCGGCAAGAACCTCAAGATTCCCGATGACCTGCAGGCCGCGATCGATGCCGAACCGGCAGCCAGGGAAATGCTGGGCAAGCTCACCGAGCAGAACCGCTTCGCGCTGGCCTTCCGCATCCACAACCTCAAGACCCCGGCCGGCCGGGAGAAGAAGATCAAGACCTTCGTCGAGATGCTGAAGGCGGGGGAGACGATCTACCCCCAGAAAGCGAAATGACCACCTGGGTCGCCTTCCTCCGCGCCGTCAATGTCGGCAAGCGGCAGATGAAGATGGCCGAGCTCAAGGCGCTCTGCGAGGAACTGGGCTATGCGAGCGTCAAGACCATCCTCGCCAGCGGCAATGTGCGCTTCGAGTGTGCGCACGATCCCAAGGTTGAACTCGAGGCGGCGATCGAGCAGCGCTGGGGCTGGTATTCCGAGGCGGTGATGCGGACGGGCGACGAGATCGCGGCGATGCTCGCCTCGGCGCCGTTCTCAGCCTATCCCGCTGAGGGGCAGTTCCACCGCTATGTGCTGATGTTCGACAAGCCATTGCCGGCCGACAAGACCTACACCGGCATCGCGGGCGACTACGACATCGTCCGCGCTGATGCGCGCGATCTCTACATCGTCGGCTGGCGCCAGCCCGATGGCCGGCACGGGCCGGGGCTGGACAAGTTCGACCGGCAGTTGGAGAAGGGGGCGATTGCGACGATGCGCAACTGGAACACCATTCCCAAGGTCCTCGGATGATTACGGTTCTCGGCTCCACCAATCTCGACCTGATCGGCACCGTGAGCCGCATCCCCAGGCCCGGCGAGACCGTGCCCGGCGGCGCCTTCTCGATGGCGGCGGGCGGCAAGGGCGCCAACTCGGCGCTGGCGGCGCGGCGGGCAGGCGCCGATGTCCGGCTGTTTGCCGCCGCGGGCACCGACAGTTTCGCCGATGAGGCGCTCAAGCTGCTGGGCGCCGACGGTGTCGACCTCACCCATGTGCGCAAGGTCGAAGGTCCGACCGGCATCGCCATGATCTTCGTCGACGAGGCGGGCGAGAACGTCATCGCCATCCTCCCCGGCGCCAACGGCACGATGAGCCCTGCCGACGCCGATGCGGCGCTCGCGGGGCTGGGCATCGGCTCGGTGCTGATGCTGCAGCAGGAAATCCCGCAGGCGGCGACGGAGCGCGCCCTGGAACTCGCCAAGGCGCAAGGCGTCGTCTCGATCCTCAACACCGCGCCCTTTCTCGACACCACCAAGGGCGTGGCCGAACTGGCCTCGATCGTCATCGCCAACGAGACCGAGTTCGAACTGCTGTCGGGCGCCGGGATCAACCATATCGAAGCGGCGATGGACGACTGGGCCCGCAGCCAGAACCAGACCATCATCGTGACGCTCGGCCCGGACGGAGCGCGGGCGGCAACGCCGACCGGCAGTTTCGCCGTTCCCGCCATGAAGGTCGATCCGGTCGATACGGTCGGCGCCGGCGATACCTTCTGCGGCTATCTCGCCGCGGGCCTCGACAAGGGGCTCGATCTCGAAGCCGCGATGAAGCGCGCCGCCGTGGCGGCAAGCCTTGCGACGCTGAAGCCCGGCGCACAGCCGGCGGTGCCCTACGCGGCGGATGTCGAGAAGGCGCTGAGGGGCTAGGCTCGCCGCTCCGCCAGCATCGGTTCGAGGTGGTCCTCGAACAATCGGCCGGGGTGCTTCTCGAGGGCCGCGGGATAAGCCGCCTCGGCTGCCAGCGAGAGCTGCAGGAACGCGATCAGTCCCTCGGCCGCATCGGGGGCAGCAAAGCTGTAGTGGCCGCTTTCGAGCCGGGCCAGCAGGGCGCGCTTCGAGGCGATCATCCGTTCGGAAAACCCCTCGCCATTGCTCATCGAGGTGCTGACCTTGACGTAGTCGTGCTGCGGCGTGCCGAGATGGCGGACCGTGTCGGCGGTGCGCCAGAGCTGCATCAGCAGTTCGAGGTCGGTCATGTTGGTGAGGCCGAGATCGTAGCGCGCATCGCAGCGGCGGCGATCCCAGACGATCATCGAATCCATCGAGATGTTGACGAACTTGTAGCCCCCGGGCGTGAGCCGCCGGTCGGGACCCTTGCCGACGAAGCGCAGGTGCTCGTAGCGATCGGTCATCACGTCGAGAGCCGAGGAGACGACCGGGGCCTCGGCTAGGGCGGCGACGGCAAGGGCGAGCTTTTCGGGCTTCATCCGGTCGTCGGCGTCGAGGATCGCCACATAGGGCGCGGTGATCGCGTCGAGTGCCAGGTTGCGCGCCCGCGACGCGCCCGCGCCCACTTCTCCGGTCGACAGGAACTGCATCCGGCGATCACGCAGGCCCGCCTCGGCCAGCAGCGCCTCGTAGTCGGCGCCGTCGTCCGAAACGACCCAGATCTGCCAGTCCTGATGTGTCTGCGCGAGGATACTCCTCACCGCCTCGGCGATGAAGCGCTCTGCCCGAAAGGCGGGGATCACCACCGCCACGGTTTCGTCTGCCAAAGCCGGCCCTCCCAGCGCCAGCGGCCTTGATCCGGCCGGGGCCGAGACCCATATCACGCTCATAGAGCGGTGCCACTGAAACTCGGGCCGCTACTACAACCGTTGCTTTGAACAAGGACGATCGGATGTCGCGCGTCTCCATGTTTTCGGCGCCCTTCCTGCTCGGCTTCGATGCCTTCGAAGAACGCATCGACCGGTTGAGCAAGGCAGCCGACGGATACCCGCCCTACAATATCGAGCGCAGGCTCGATGCGGAGGGCACGGAGACCTTCACCATCTCCATCGCCGTAGCCGGGTTCGGCCCGTCCGACCTCGACGTCACGGTGGAGGACAACCAACTGCTCGTTCGCGGGCGGCAGAAGGACGACGCGACACGTGAATTCCTGCATCGCGGCATCGCCGCGCGGCAGTTTCAAAGGAGCTTCCTCCTCGCCGATGGCATGGTGGTCAAGGACGCCGAACTACGGAACGGTATGCTGCTCATCGCAGTTGTCCGTCCAAAGGCCGAAAAGATTGCCCGCCGGATCGAGATCCGTTCTGCCTAGAAAGGGGAACATGAGATGCAAGAGAACAGAGAACAGCCTTTCGACAATCCCCTGCGGAACCTGACCGAAGCCCAGTTCATGGCGCTCGGCGGCAATGCGGTGGTTTACGTCAAGCACGTCAAGGGCGCAGAGATGGGGCCAATCCTCCCCGGCGCCGACTTCGACGAAGAGACCGATTTCCACATCGTCGTCTCCGCCGACGGCTCGCCGCTCATGGTCGGCGACAGCGAAGAGTCGGTGGAAGAGTGGCTGGCCGACAAGTCGTTCGGCATCGTGACGCTGCACTGAGCGGCCAGGGCGTCGCCCAGGACCATCACGGGGCAGTTCCCGCGCTCCGCGGGACTTCCGGGCTCGAATACTCCCAAAAACAGAAATCCCCGCTTGCGCGGGGATGAGGGCCGGACAGGTCGGCAGAGTTCGCCTCGCAGGCCGCTAGGCGGCCCGCGTCTGGGCCAGCGGCTGGGTCAGGATCTCGTAGACCTGCTCGGCGGTGTCCGACGCACGCAGACGTGCGACGACCGTATCGGTGCGCAGCAGCCGCGCCACGCGGGCCAGAGCCTTGAGATGATCGGCGCCCGCTCCCATGGGAGCGAGCAGCAGCATCACGAGGTCGACCGGCTGGTCATCGACGGCTTCGAAGTCGATGGGCGTCCGCAGCCGTGCGAAAACGGCGGTGACCGAGCCGAGGCCGGCGAACTTGCCATGCGGGATGGCGATGCCGTTGCCGAGCCCGGTCGAGCCGAGTTCTTCGCGTTCGTTCACGGCTTCGAAGATCGTCGCGACGTCCTGCCCGGTAACCTTGGCGGCGCAGTCGCAAAGCTTTCGCAGAACGTCTCGCTTGGTCTTTATATCCGAGCAAACAATCACGGACTCCTCTGAGAGGATGTCAGCCAATTCCATCAAGAATTTCCCATCGTCGGAGCGGAGAGGACGCGCTTTTCCAGAGCCCTAATTCGGCTTGAGGGCGGGATCGATCCAGCCAATATTGCCGTCGGCGCGGCGGTAGACCACATTCAGGCCACCATGTCCAGCATGTCGGAATACGACCACTTCCGACTGGGTCAGATCAAGCTGCATGACCGCTTCTCCCACAGACATCTGCCTCAGGCTCGAGGTGGTCTCGGCGATCACCGGTGGCGAGTAGTCCTCGTCGACCTCGTCTTCGCCGGTGGCGGCGAGCACGTATGACGGTGCCTCCTCGGCAGCGCCGTTGTGCTTGCGATGGGCCTTGAGCTTGCGGTTGTAGCGGCGGAGCCGCTTCTCGATCGTCTCGGCCATCAGCTGGTAGGCCGAGGTCGCGTCGCCGCCATAGGCGCTCGATTGCAGCACCGTGCCAGAATCGAGGTGCACGAGGCACTGCGCGTTGAAGCCGGAACCCTCCGGTTCGAGGGTCATGTGTCCGTTGTAATTGCCGTCGAAATACTTCTTCACCACCGTGTCGAAGTGACCTTGCGCCTTGGCTCGCAGCGCATCGCCGACATCCATGTTCTTTCCCGAAACACGCAGAGTCATGGAAGTCCTCTCTTGTTTGATGGTAGCCGGCCGGCGCCGCCCACCACGAGAGGTGGGCTCTCCGGCACAAGGGAGTCTAGACCGCCCCCTCGCCGGGAGCAATGCGCTGGAATGCGGTTCGGTTGCTGCCGCGGTTCGGCCTTAGGGGAAGACCTTAGGGGGAGGGCAGGTCGGGCTACTCGGTCGCCTCGGGCTCGAACTGGCGGACATTGAGCCAGCCGTGATCGTTGGTAATGGCGGCAAGCTGTGGCCAGCCGCTCGCCGAAATCGACACCCATGACCGGTGCTTGCCCAGGTGGCCAGGCGACTCCTCGCCCACCGCCGCGACGGCGCCGGGAGGCCAGATCTCGTGTTCTTCCCAGATGCGCTCGACATAGCCGGTGAGGAACTCGGCGCCACCCACGGCCACGACGACGTGGAGGAAACCGGAGGGATCGGGTGTGGCCGTCAGCGTTCCGCTCAGCTTGTCGACCGTGAAGGTGATCACGAGCTTTTGCTCGGGCAGATGCTCGGCGACGGCGAGGCGGATGGGACGCTGGCTGTCGTCGTCCAGCAACCAGTCTGGCCAGTACCGCACGTCGCCAGCCAAGGCGTCGATGAGGAAGCGCGGCTCGCGCAAGGAGTCGGGATAGGGCGTATCGGCGCCGGTCATGGTGTTGAAGAACGATGGTGGGCGGGTCGGCGCACTCATCTGCGCTGCCTACCGCGCCGCAACCATGGCCCGCTTCTGGCGCCGGCGGATCACCGAACTCGGGATGTTCATGCCCTCGCGGTACTTGGCCACGGTGCGGCGGGCGACTTCGATGCCCTTTTCCTTCTGCAGCGTCTCGGCAATCGTGTCGTCGGACAGGATGTCGGACGGCTGCTCGGCTTCGATCAGCTGCCGGATGCGGTAGCGGACCGCCTCGGCCGAGTGATCGCCTTCGCCGGTCGAGGAGCCGAGCGCGGTGGTGAAGAAGTACTTCATCTCGAACAGCCCGCGCGGCGTCGACACATACTTGTTCGAAGTCACCCGGCTGACCGTCGACTCGTGCATTTCGATAGCGTCGGCGACGGCCTTCAGCGTCATCGGCTTGAGGTGCGTGATGCCGTGGACGAGGAACCCGTCCTGCTGCTTCACGATCTCGGCCGTGACCTTGAGGATGGTCTGGGCCCGCTGGTCGAGACTCTTGGCCAGCCAGTTGGCGGTGGCGAGGCAATCGGTGAGGAAGGTCTTCTCCGCGCTGTCGCGGGTCTTCTTGGTCACCGAGGCATAGTAGGTGCGGTTGACGAGCACGCGCGGCAGCACCTCGGCATTGAGCTCGATCTGCCACTCGCCGCCCGCTTCGGGGCGCACGAACACATCCGGCACCACCGATTCCACCGGCCCCGACTCGAAGGCGCGGCCGGGCTTGGGATCGAGCTGGCGCAGCTCGGCCAGCATCTCGACGAGGTCCTCGCGGTCGACCCCGACGACGCGCATCAGGCCCGCCATGTCGTGGCCGGCGATCAGTTCGAGATTGTCGAGCAGCCGCTGCATCAGCGGATCGAGCCGATCCTTCTCGCGCAGCTGGATGGCGAGGCATTCGCGCACGTCGCGGGCGAAGACGCCGAGCGGATCGAGGGTCTGGAGCTTCGCCAGCACCGCCTCGATGGTCTCCATCGGGGCGCCGAGCTGTTCGGCGACCGTCTCGAGCTCGACGGCGAGGTAGCCGGCCTCGCTGAGGCTATCGATCAGGAACTGCGCGATGAGCCGCTCGCCGGGATCGTTGATGATGAGGCCCGCCTGGGCGGCAAGGTGATCGGAGAGCGTCGGACGCGCCGCGACGAACTGGTCGAGGTCGGCGGCCTCGCCATCGCCGGAGCCGCCGCGCTCGTTCCAGTTCAGCGTGTCGCTCCCCCGGTCCGGGGCGGATTGCTCGGGAAAGACGTTCTCGACTTCGGTGTCGTAGCCGTTGGCGATGGATTCGGCCGACTGGATGCGGTCGGAAAAGTCGACCGTGTCCTCGGCGGCATTGAGTTCGGCGGGGCGCTCATGCACCTCGGCGCCCTCGGCTTCGCCGGGCTCGGCCCCATCCTCGCGCTCGAGCAGCGGGTTGCGCAGCAGCTCGGCTTCGACGAAGGCGTTGAGTTCGAGGTGGCTGAGTTGCAGCAGCCGGATCGACTGCATCAGTTGCGGCGTGAGCGTCAGGCTCTGGCTCTGACGAACCTCGAGCCGTGGCGACAAGGCCATGCACTAAACTCCCGCGGCACTAGATAAATGGCTTCCCTGCCACCATGCACATTTGGGCCGGCGAGGGCAAGAAGCGTGCCAATCGCCGTTATGCGGCAATGCGCGATGCCGGTGGATCAGCTGTCGAAGGTGTCGCCGAGGTAGACCCGGCGTGCCTCGGGGTCCGCGGTGATCGCCTCGGGCTTGCCCTGGATCATCACGTGGCCCTCGTGGATCAGGTAGGCGCGGTCGACCAGCGACAGCGTGTCGCGCACCGAATGGTCGGTGATGAGCACGCCGATGCCGCGCCGGGTCAGGTGCCGGACCAAGGCCTTGACCTCGCCCACCGCGATCGGGTCGACGCCGGCGAAGGGCTCGTCGAGCAGCATGAACAGCGGATCGGACGCCAGCGCCCGCGCGATCTCGACGCGCCGGCGCTCGCCGCCGGAGAGGGACATGGCGTTGGACTTGGCGATGTGGCGGATGTGGAACTCGTCGAGCAGCTCGTCGAGCCGCGCCATCCGGTCGGCGCGGCGCGGGATGTGGCCCTCGAGCACGGCGAGGATGTTGCCCTCGACGCTGAGGCCGCGAAAGATCGAGCTTTCCTGCGGCAGGTAGCCGATGCCGAGCCGCCCGCGCTGGAACAGCGGCAGGTCGGTGATCGGCCGCCCGTCGAGCAGGATCCGGCCCTTGTCGGGCTTCACCAGCCCCATGATCATGGTGAAGACCGTGGTCTTGCCCGCCCCGTTCGGCCCGAGCAGCCCGACGGCCTCGCCGCGGCGCACCGCGAGGCTCACATCCTCGACCACGGTGCGCTTGCCGAAACGCTTGTTGAGCCCGTGCGCCACGAGCCAGCCGTTCTGGTCGACGGCGGACGCTGCGACAGCCTCGTTCATTGCGGGGTAAATGTCCCGGTGACGCGCCCGCCCTTGCCGCCCTGGAAGGTCGAGGTCTGGGTGCCGAGGTTGATGGTCAGCTCCGGTCCGCTGACCTGGCCCTGGGCGTTCAGCACCTGGACGTTCTCGGTGAGCTTGAGGATCTGGGAGAGCGGATCGAAGGTCGCGCGCCCGCCCGTCGCTTCCTGCTGCGGGGTCTTGATGCGCACCGAGCCGGTGGCGGTAATGTTGTCGATGTCGTTCTCGCCGCCCTTGCCATAGGTGACGACCACCTTGTTGGCCCAGATGGTCAGCCCGGTGCGCTTGATCACGACGCTCCCCGAGAAGGTGCCGTTCCGGTTGGCCTGGTCGATGGTGAAGCTGTCGGCCGTGATGTTAACCGGCTCGGCGGCAAGCGCCGGAGCGGCGAGGAGCAGGGCCAGGGCGAGCGGGATGAGGCGCTTCATTGCTTCTCGCCGGGGGTCGTCAGCAGGTTCACCGTCACATCCTTGAAGCTGTAGAGGCCCGACTTGTGGTCGTAGCTCATGCCGTTCGAATCGAGCGTCGATCCGTCCGGCAGCTTGATATGCACGGGCCCGCCGGCGGTCATGGTGTAGTTCATCAGGTCGGCAAAGATGCCATCGAGCGACCCCTCGAGCCCGTCGGTGCCCGTCACGCGGGTCGTTCCCGGCACGTTCAGCAGCTGGTTCGAGGTCTGGAACTGCGCCCCGTCCGCCTCCGCCTTCATCGTCGCGCCTTCCCGCGGCGACATGGTGAGGCTGGCCCGCGTCATGTCGATGATGTCGCGCTGCGCCGCCGAGACCTTTGCCGTCTCGGCGGTGACTGAGAACAGCGTGCCGTCCTGGCCGGTGGAGGTGAGCTGCGGCGTCTCGACGACGAGGTTGTCGCGGTCGATGCGGATGTTGGAAAACCCGAACCGGTGCGACAGCACGTCGAGCACCATCGCCCCGATGATGAAGACCAGCACCGCGGCGCCGGCCGCCGGCACCAGCCAGCGCAACCCCGCCACCACCCGGTTGCGGCGCATCAGGCCGGCATAGAGCCGTTCGCGCGTAGCGGGGAGGGCGGCGGTGGCTGCCATCAGCTGTGCGCGAAGATGTCCGTCTCGTCCCAGCCGAGGAGATCGAGATCGATGCGGTGCTTGAGGAACTCGAAGCAGGCCGTCGCGAGCTCGTTCCGCCCTTCGCGCTTCAGCATGCGATCGAGATGGCGCTTGAGGTCGTGGAGGTAGAGGACGTCGGACGCGGCATAGTCGAGCTGGGCTTCCGAAATCTTCTCCGCGCCCCAGTCCGAACTCTGCTGCTGCTTGTTGAGGTCGATGTTGAGCAGTTCGCGGGCGAGGTCCTTGAGGCCGTGCCGGTCGGTATAGGTGCGCACCAGCCGCGAGGCGATCTTGGTGCAGTAGATCGGGCCGGTGACGACGCCGAAGCGGTGCTTGAGCACCGCCATGTCGAAGCGGGCATAGTGGAAAATCTTGGTGACGTTGGGGTCACCCAGCATCTTGACGAGGTTCGGCGCCTCCCTGAGGTCGGCCGGGATCTGCACGACATCGGCGCTGCCGTCGCCGGGCGAGAGCTGCACCACGCACAGCCGGTCGCGACGCGGATCGAGCCCCATCGTCTCGGTGTCGATCGCCACCTCCCGCCCATAGCGGCTGAGGTCCGGCAGATCGCCGCGGTGCAGTCTGATGGTCATGTCGAATTCCTGGATCGAACGGTCGGGCTGTGATGCCATAGCATAAAGGCGTTGGAAAGGCCGGGCAGCGTAGCTAAGAGGCTTGTGGCGGCAGCGTAGCGCGCGAATATCCGGCATATGGGTCGAATGGACACGTTGGAGAAAGTCCGGGACGGACTCAGCAGCCTGCCGCGCGTCCTGAAGCGCAGCGTGTTCATCGTCTTCGACATGGCGGCGCTGTTCGGCGTGCTGTGGCTGAGCTTTTCCACCCGCCTCGCCCCGCCCTACGCCCCACCCGGGCCGGCCCATATCGGCCTGATGCTGCTGGCCCCGGTGATCGCCGTGCCGGTCTTCATCCGCCTCGGGCTATATCGCGCCGTGATCCGCTACCTGCCCGAGCGCGCGCTCTGGACCATGATCCAGGCCATGCTGCTGGCGACCATCATCTGGGTCGCGGTGCTGTTCGTCGCAGAGGCGACCCGCTTCGCGGTGTTCCCGCGCACCGTGCCGCTGTTCTATTTCGTCTTCGGTACGCTGATCGTCGCCGGCTCGCGCTTTCTGACCAAGAGCCTCCTGTCGCTGCCCGAGCGCAACCTCGGCCGGGCCCGCGGCCTCGTCATCTATGGCGCCGGTTCCGCCGGTACCGAACTCGCCGAGGCGCTGCGCAACACCTCGCGCAACTACGTCGTCGCCTTTCTCGATGACGACCGGAGCCTGTGGGGCCGCGATGTCGCCGGCATCCGCGTCTATCCGCCCGCCAAGCTCGAGGAGCTGATCCGCAACCGGGGCGTGCACGAGGTAGTGCTCACCATCCCCTCCACCGACACCGAGCGGCGCAGCCGCATCGTCGCCGAACTGACCCGCTTCCCGGTGCGCCTCCGCACCCTGCCGGCGATCTCAGATCTCGTCGCCGGCAACTATCGCTTCACCCAGCTGCGCGAGATCGACATCGACGATTTGCTCGGCCGCTCCGCCGTGCCGGCCGACCCAGCGCTGATCGGCTCGATCATCAGGGATCGGGTGATCCTCGTCACCGGTGCCGGCGGCTCGATCGGCTCCGAGCTGACGCGGCTGATCATCAGCCAGGCCCCGAAAAAGCTCGTGCTGCTCGAAGCCAACGAGTTTGCCCTCTACGAGATCGAGCGGCACCTGCGCCCCGGCGCGGACGCCGAGCTGGTCGCCGTGCTGGGCTCGGTCTGCGACGCACCGCTGGTCGAGCGCACGCTGGCCGACCACGGCGTCGAGGTCATCTTCCATGCCGCCGCCCACAAGCATGTGCCCCTGCTCGAGACCAACGTGATCGAGGCCGTGCGCAACAATGTCTTCGGCACCAAGAGCCTCGTCGATGCCGCGGTGGCGGCGGGGGTCGAGCGCTTCGTCCTCATTTCGACCGACAAGGCGGTGCGGCCAACGAGCGTCATGGGCGCGACCAAGCGCTGGGCCGAGCTGATCGTGCGCCAATCGGGCGGCAATCGCCGCTACTGCGCCGTGCGCTTCGGCAATGTGCTCGGCTCCAACGGTTCGGTGGTGCCGCTGTTCCGCGAGCAGATCGCGGCGGGTGGTCCCGTGACCCTCACCGACAGCCGCATGACCCGCTATTTCATGTCGATCCACGAAGCCGCCGAACTGATCGTCCAGGCCGGGGCACTGGCCGAGGGCGGCGATGTGTTCCTACTCGACATGGGCCAGCCGGTCGCCATCCGCGACCTCGCCGAGAACATGATCCGCCTCGCCGGCCTCACCACCCGGTCGCCGGACAATCCCGATGGCGATATCGCCATCGTCGAAACCGGCGCGCGACCCGGCGAAAAGCTGGTGGAGGAACTGTTCTTCGATCCGGCCAATGCCCTGCGCACGACGCAGCCCCGCATCCTCCGCGCCCCGCCGGCATCGCTGCGCGGCAAGGGACTGGGGTCCGCCCTCGAGGGCCTGCGCACCGCCCTTGCAGCCGGCGACGAAGCCGAGGTGCGCCGCCTGCTGTTTGCCGTCATCGAGGAATAGCGGCCGCCGTCGAGCGGCCTAACGCTGGTCGGGCCCGATCGCCGCCTGCGCCCGCATCACGCGCAAGCTGCGCGGATCCTGCCCGCGGAACTGGGCGATGCGGATGCGGAAGTTGTTGCCGATGGTCTCCGCCCGCTCGACAAAGAGCGCCGCCACCGGCTCGGGGCAGAGCTCCTCCACCGTCATCCGGAACAGCGTCAGCCAACGCTGGAAATGCGCGTCGGAAAGCTCGGGGATGGCGATGTGCTTGGGCATCGGCCGGCCCATATAGCTGCCGGTGCCGAGCAGCATCGAGCTCCAGAAATCGGTGATCTTGCTCAGGTGCGCCGGCCAGTCCTCGGCCGCGATCACCCGGTTGAACACCGGCCCCACCACGTCGTCGGCCCGCGCCCTGGCATAGAACGCATCGACCACGGCGCGCACCATGACCTCGTCCAGTTCGTCCGGAATCAACCGGCCGCTGGGATGAAGACGCTGACCTGTGGGACCTTCAGCCATGACTCACCATAGCAACTCACCAAAGCAAAAAGCCTCCCCGAAGGGAGGCTCTTGAACCGATGGTGCCCTGGAGAGGACTCGAACCTCCACGTCGTTAAACACACGGACCTGAACCGTGCGCGTCTACCAATTCCGCCACCAGGGCAAACCGATGGGCGCCGCTACGTAGGGGATGGCGCGGGGCCTGTCAATGCGCCCGCGGAGAGATATCGGGAGAATGTTGGCTCGCCCTTCAGGACGGGCCTTGGGGCAGCCCACCTGCGACGCCTCGAACCCTCGACACCCGAGCGGGTGCGCGCTAGAAGCGGGCCAAGCTGATTGCGCCAAGGGAGCCCGCTGTCGCCATGGAGTCCTCGAACAACCTCGTCACCATTTTCGGCGGTGCCGGTTTCATCGGGACGCAGGTGGTGCAGGTGCTGGCGAAACAGGGCTATCGCATCCGCGTCGCGGTGCGCCGCCCGGATCTCTCCGGCCATGTGAAGCCGCTCGGCACGGTCGGCCAGGTGATGCCGATCCAGGCCAATATCCGCAACCGCGATTCGGTCGAACGCGCCATCAAGGGCGCCTCGATCGTCATCAATCTCGTCGGCATCGGCCACGAGAGCGGCAAACAGCGCTTCCGCGCCGTCAACACCATGGGCGCGCGCAACGTCGCCGAGGCGGCGAAGGCGCTGAAGGTCGAGCATCTGGTGCATGTGTCGGCGCTCGGCGCCGATCCGCAGAGCGCCAGCGGCTATGCCCGCTCCAAGGCTCTCGGCGAGGCCGAGGTGCTGTCGGCCTTCCCGTCCGCAGTGGTGCTCCGTCCCTCGATCGTCTTCGGCCAGGGCGACGGCTTCTTCAACCGCTACGGGATGCTGGCGCGCATGCTGCCGGTCGTGCCCGTCATCGGCGGCAAGTCCCGCTTCCAGCCGCTCTATGTCGGCGACCTGGCGCTGGCGATTGCCGCAGCGATCTCGGGCGAGGTCAGGGGCGGACGGATCTACGAGCTGGGCGGGCCGGAAGTGGCGACCCATGCCGCGCTGGTGAGGCAGGTGATCACCTATGCCGGCCGCACCAACCCGACGGTTCCGCTGCCGGCTGGCATCGCCAAGCTCATCGCCTTCCCGCTGTCCTTCCTGCCCTCGCCGCTGATCACCGGAGACCAGGTCGATCTGCTGCAGCAGGACAATGTCGTTTCCGACGCTGCGAACCGCGACAAGCGCACGCTTGCCGCGTTCGGGGTGACGCCGACGGCAATGGAAGCGATTCTGCCGAGCTACCTGTGGCGGTTCATGAAGAACGGCCAGTTCGACCGGCAGACCGCCTAGTTCTTCATAGCAGGTCGGGCGGCAGCCCCAGATCGCGCTTGAGATAGGCCGGTATCTCATCGAGATGAATACGCTCTGGCCGCCCCAGCGTGCGCTTCAGCAGCCGGTTGGCATGGGCGCGCAAGAGGAACGTACCGAACCACGCTGACAGACCGGGTTTGGCCGGCAGGGCCTCGCCCCGTCGCAGCCGCGCGCTCTTTTCGACTTCGATCAGGTATCCCACGCTCATCTCAAGGCTCCTCGTCTCTTTTGCAAAAACGACTCTATGCCTGTAAGGCTGACATCGGATGTCAGGGTTGATCGTGTAGAAGAGCTTTTATGCGTGCCAGTCGCCTGCTCACCATTCTGATGATCCTCCAGACGCGAGGCCGGACCAGCGCCGAGACGCTGGCCGAGGAACTCGAAGTCTCGGTGCGGACCGTCTATCGCGACATCGACCAGCTGAGCGCCGCCGGCGTCCCCGTCTATGCCGAGACCGGCCGCAACGGCGGCTTCGCCCTGCTCGATGGCTGGAAGACCCGGCTCAACGGCCTCACCGCGCCGGAAGCGCGGGCGCTGTTCTTTTCCGGGCTCCCCGGTCCCGCGGGCGAACTGGGTCTCGGCGAGGAGGCGGCGCAGGCCGAACTGAAACTCCTCGCGGCGCTGCCGGCCGACTGGCAGGCCGAGGCGCGGCGGATGAGTTCGCGCTTCCACCTCGATCCGCGCGGCTGGTTCCAGCCGGGGCACAAGCCGGAATTCCTGAAGCTGGTCGCTGAGGCGGTGTGGAGCGAGACGCGTGTCGCCGTGCGCTACCAGAGCTGGAAGGACGTTCGCGACCGGGTGATCGAACCGCTCGGCCTCGTGCTGAAGGGCGGCGTCTGGTACGTCGTGGCGCAGCGCGAGGGCAATATCCGCACCTACAAGCTCAGCCAGATCCTGGCGCTCGGGCCCACTGGTGAGACCTTCACCCGGCCCAGGAATTTCGACCTGCCGGCGCATTGGGAAGAATCGACCAAGCAGTTCGAGCGCGACATCTATATTGGGGTGGCCCGGGTGCGGGCGACGGCGCGCGGCCAGCGCCAGTTGCGCGACCTGAGCGAGACCGTGCGGCACGCCATGGAAGCGCTGACCATCACCCCGGACGCAGATGGCTGGGCCGAGTTCGAGATTCCGGTCGAGGAAATCGGCTGGGCCAGCATCGAGCTGACCAAGATCGGCAACGATGTAGAGGTCGTCGGGCCGCCCGAGCTGCGCGCCCGGGTGGTGCAGAACGTCCAGAACATGGCGCGGCTCTACCGGGTCAACGGCACCTGACAACGGCGGGCGGCGGCGTGCTCTGCCCGGCTTCTCCAACCTCACTGCCGTCATTCCCGCGAAAACCGGACCCAGCGCGCAGTCTCAACCTCCACAAGCGCCGCGACGTCCCACCAGGTTCCCGCTTTCGCGGGAATGACGCCGGTGGGTGGTCTATCCGCAAAATGCTCTTGCGTGTCATGCAGTGTTTTCATACACTGAACTACATGGTTCAGTTTATTCAGACCCGCTTCGATGCCTCGTTCTCGGCCCTGTCCGACGCCACCCGTCGTGGTGTGCTCGAGCAGCTCGGACGATCGGATGCATCGATCACCGAGCTGGCCGACCGGTTCCACATGACCCTCACCGGCATGAAGAAGCATGTCAGCGTGCTCGAGGCGGCGGGACTGGTCAGCACGGAGAAGGTCGGGCGCGTCCGCACCTGCCGGCTCGGCCGGCATCGGCTGGAGGAAGAGATGGCGTGGATCGAGGCCTATCGCAGGCTGTGGGCGGCTCGCTTCGACGAGCTGGATCACGTCGTGGAAGAACTGAAGCGCAAGGAGAAGGTCGATGGACGGTCAGGTGAGTGAAACCGGCAAGTACGAAACGACGACGGAACGGGCCTCCGGGCGCGAACTCGTGGTCAGGCGGACCTTCAATGGTCCGGCGCGGCTCGTGTTCAAGGCGTGGACAACGCCGGAACTGCTGAAGCGCTGGTGGGCGCCAAAGTCGATCGGCATCACGCTCGTTTCGTGCGAGGTCGACGTCCGGACGGGCGGCAGCTACCGCTTCGAGTTTGGCGTGCCGGGCTCGGACCAGCCGGTGGCATTTTTCGGCCGCTATATCGAAGTGGTGCCGGACAAGAAGATCGTCTGGACCAACGAGGAGGGTGAGGACGGTTCGGTGACGACGGTCACGCTCGAGGAAAAGGACGGCAGGACCCTGCTCGTCATTTCCGACCTCTACCCCTCCGAAGCGGCGCTCGATGCCGCCATGGCCTCAGGCAGCGTCGCCGGCTACGACGAGCAGTTCGGGCAGCTCGACGAGCTTTTGCCGACGCTGAACTAGCTCAAATACCGGCCGGCGGCGAACATGGCTGGACAGCCGCCGGCCCCTCTCCCTATGGTGCCTCCCGCTAAGTAACCAACCGGTTCGGGGAGGATGAAGGGTGGCTGCGGCATATCTCGACGAGGACAGGCTGTTCGATGCGGAGCCCAGGGCCCGGGCGGTGGCGCGAGCGCTCTATGCCGGCATCAAGGACCTGCCTCTGGTCTCCCCGCACGGCCATACCGAGCCGCGCTGGTATGCCGAGAACGAGAAATTCCCCGATCCGGCCCAGTTGCTGATCGTTCCCGATCACTACGTCTTCCGCATGCTGTACTCGCAGGGCATCCGGCTCGAGGACCTTGGCGTTCCGACCGCCGACGGCAGCGCCGTGGAAGTCGATGGGCGGAAGATCTGGCGGGTGTTCGCCAGGCACTATTACCTCTTCCGCGGCACTCCGACCCGCATGTGGCTCGATCACACCTGCGCCACCCTGTTCGGGCTCGAGGACCTGCTGAGCGAGTACAACGCCGACGCCGCCTATGACCAGATCGCCGACCGGCTGCAGCGGGACGACTATCGTCCGCGCGCCCTGTTCGAGCGCTTCAACCTCGAGGTGATCTCGACCACGGATGCCGCTACCGACGAGCTCAAGTGGCACCGGATGATCCGCGACAGCGGCTGGAAGGGCCGGGTGGTGCCGGCCTATCGACCGGACGCGGCGGTCGATCCCGATTTCGCGGGCTTCGCGCAGAACGTCGACCGCATGGGCGAGTTGACCGGCGAGGACACCGGCCACTGGAACGGCTACCTCGAAGCGCATCGGAAGCGCCGCGCCTATTTCAAGGAGTTCGGCGCCACCTCTTCCGACCACGGCCACCTCACCGCCGAGACCGCCAACCTCAACCCCAAGGAAGCCGGGCAGCTGTTCGACAGGGTGCGCACGGGCAAGGCCGATACCCGCGACAAGGCCGTGTTCCGCGCCCAGATGCTCACCGAGATGGCCCGCATGTCGATCGACGACGGGCTGGTGCTGCAGATCCATCCGGGCGCCTGGCGCAACCACTCGTCGGCGATGCTGCAGAAGTTCGGCCGCGACAAGGGCTTCGATATCCCGACCCGTACCGATTATGTGGCCGCGCTAAAGCCCCTGCTCGATGCGGTCGGCACCGACCCCAGGCTCTCGATCATCCTCTTCACCCTCGATGAAAGCGTCTACGCGCGCGAGCTGGCGCCGCTGGCCGGCGTCTATCCGTCGCTCAAGCTCGGGCCGCCCTGGTGGTTCCATGACAGCCCCGAGGGCATGCGCCGCTTCCGCGAGACGGCAACCGAGACGGCCGGCTTCTACAACACCGTCGGCTTCAACGACGACACCCGTGCCTTCCCCTCGATCCCGGCCCGGCACGATGTGGCGCGCCGCATCGATTGCGCCTTCCTCGCCCGCCTCGTCACCGAGCACCGGCTGGGTGAGGACGAGGCGCACGAAGTCGCCCGCGACCTCAGCTACAACCTCGTGAAGAAGGCCTACAAGCTATGAGCAGTCCCAAGGTTTTCGCCCAGCCGGACGAAGGCAAGGTCACCCAACTCGATGGATCGTCCCGGCGCGTCATCCTCGACCTGCCCGACCTGATGCTGGTGGAGTTCACCTTCGACAAGGGCGGCATCGGCGCGCTGCACTCCCACCCGCACCGCCAGTCGAGCTACGTCGCCGAAGGCGTGTTCGACGTGACGATCGATGGCGTGACCCAGACCATCGGCAAGGGTGGCGCCTATATCGTGCCGGAAGGGCTGGTGCACGGGGTAAAGGCGCTCGAGGCCGGCAAGCTGATCGACAGCTTTACGCCCCGCCGCGACGATTTCCTCTAGCCCTCACGACGGCTAACCGGCGACCCGCGCTGCGTCGTGCGGCTTCCAGCCCATGACGCGGTTCCGGCCGGCGCCCTTGGCCTCGTAGAGCGCCTCGTCGGCGCGCGCCAGCAACTGCCCCGCGCTGCGCCGCATCTCGTTGGCGCCATAGCTGGCGATGCCGGCGCTGATGGTGATGATGCCCGGACGCGCCGCGGGATGCGGCAGCTTCAGCTGGGCCACCGCGAGGCGCACGCGCTCGGCCACGACGAACGCGTCGTCCTCGTCGGTATCGGGCAGGATGGCGACGAACTCCTCGCCGCCATAGCGCGCGGCAAGATCGTCCGGGCGCAGCAGCGTTATCTTCAGGCAGCGCGCCACGACGCGCAGGCACTCGTCGCCGGCGGGATGCCCCAGTGCATCGTTGTAGGGCTTGAACCAGTCGACGTCGAACATCACGAGGCTGAACGGCCGGTGCTCGGCCTGGCTGCGTTCGAGCTCTGTGGCGAGATGCACATCGAAGGTGCGCCGGTTCATCAGCCCGGTGAGGCCGTCGGTCTCGGCCAGCACCCTCAGCTCGGAGGTGAGGCTGCGCAGCTCGCCCTCCGCCTTCTTGATCGAGGTGATATCGGAGACGACCACCATCGCGGCGCCTTCTTCGGTCGGTCGCGTCTTGACCAGCAGCCAGCGCCCGTCGAACAGGTTGACCTGTTCCTCAGAATGCTTGCGCAACGAGGCGGCGACCACCTGGATCCAGGTTTCCGGATCGCCGAGATTGAGCTGCTCGCCCGTCTCGACCACCCGCACGAGGATGTCGCGGATATGGGCGCCCGGTCGTCGCGCCTCGATGGTGAGGGGGAAGAGGTCGCGGTAGCGATCGTTGCAGTAGACGAGGTAGCCGCCGCGATCGAACATGGCGAGCCCGTCCGACATCTCGTTGACGGCATAGTTGAGCAGGTTCCTGCTGTCGGTCAGCGCCGCCTCGAGCCTGTGCTGTTCGGTGATGTCGCGGGTCGTGCCGGCGATGCCGATCGGTTCGCCATCGGCATTGTGCAGCGGCACTTTCGAGGTGAGGAACCAGCGCTCGCGCCCCGAGGCGTCGGCGATGCGTTCCTTGCGGCCGATGATCGGCTTCCCGGTGCGCAGGATATGCTGCTCGTCCTCGAACAGCTCGTCAGCGCGCTTGGCATCGGTCAGGTCGTAGTCGGTCTTGCCGACGAGATCCTCCACCGTCCCCATCCCGGCATTGTGAACGACGTTGAGGTTCGCCGTGACGAAGCGGCTCGAGCGATCCTTGATGTAGAAATACTCGGGGGAGCGGATCAGCGCCGCGCTCATCAGGTCCCGCTCCGCCGATCGCGCTTCGCCACGGGCGACGACGAACCCGGCGAGCACCGTGGCGACGAAGATCAGCGCCGCCGTCGGCAAGGCAATGGCCTGCAGCTCGGCGCTCAGGTTGGGCAGCGTCAACGTGGTGACGAGGCCTACGATGGCAACGCCCCCGGCGGCGGCCAGCACATGCTGCGGCCGCGGCCGGCGGCCGTTGAGCAGGAGGTGGAGGATGATGCCGATCAGCGTCACGATGCAGATCGAGGCGAGGCCCGCCATAGCGCCCGCCCCGCCCACCGCAAGCCGGTAGGTCGCGGTCAGCGTCGCGGCAAGCACCGCCGCGAGCGGGCCGCCGAACAGGCCGGCAATCGCCAACGGCGCGGCACGGAGATCGAGCAGCACGCCCGGCTGGCCTTCGACCGCGAACAGCATGGTGGCGATGGCGCTGAGGCCCATGAAGGTACCGAGCGCGAACTGCCGCACCGGTCGCCTGTGGCGATGCAGCCAGTCCTGGGCCAGCGTCCAGAGGGCGAACACCGTTCCGACTACCGCGAAATTGGCTACCAATGCGTGCCAGAAGCCGTCCAAACCACTGCCGCCAAGCTAGTTCTGATCCGGCGAGGCTAGCCCAGGATGGTTTTGTTTTCGGTAACGTTGATGTGCCAACTCACGCGAATCTGCGCGACGCGTCGATGGCGAGCCCGAGCCCGACACTCCCGAAAGCATCCGTCTCCACCGCCCTTGCGGCGGGAAACAGCCCGCGCAGCATGCTGGCGACGGCAGGCAAGCGCGTCGATCCGCCGGTTAGGATGAGCGTGTCGATTCGCTCGCCGGGAATGCCGGCCGCCTCGAGAGTCCGGCCGATGGCCTTGCCGATCGATTCGGTGGCGCCGGCCAGGGCCGCCCGCAATTCGCCGATGGCGATGGGTGTTTCGAGCTTCACGTCGCGGGTGAGGAAGCGGAACTCGGTCTGGTCCGCCTCGCTCAGCGCGATCTTGGCCTCCTCGACCCGGCCGGCGAGCCGGTGCCCCTGCCGGTCCTCGACCAGCGCGATCAGCATGGCGACGAGATCGGGGAACTGCGCCTCGTGGAAGGTCTCGCGCAGCTCGGCCATGATCTTGGCATTGTAGAGCCGGTTGATGCGGTGCCAGGTGGCGAGGTCGTAATAGGGCGCGGAGGGCAGGGGGCGCTTGCCGTCGGCGGTCTCGGTGCCGTAGCCGAGCAGCGGCATCACCTTCTTGAGCGACAGAAGCCGGTCGAAATCCGTGCCCCCGATATGGACGCCGGCCGTCGCGAGGATGTCGTCCTTGCGATCCTTGGCCCGCGCCCGCTCCGGCGAGAGGCGGATGACGGTGAAGTCGGACGTGCCGCCGCCGATGTCGGCAACGAGGCCCAGTTCTTCCCGCGTCACCTGCTGCTCGTAGTCGAGCGCCGCGGCGATCGGCTCGAACTGGAATTCGACATGGCGATAGCCCTGCGCGCGCACCGCGCCTTCGAGCTGCCGCTGCGCCTCGGCATCGGCGGCATCGTCGTCGTCGACGAAGCGCACCGGCCGGCCGCAGACGATCTCGCCGATCTCGTGCCCGAGCGTTGCTTCCGAGCGCTGCTTCAGTTCACCGACGAAGCGGCCGAGGATTTCGGAGAATTTCAGCGCCTCGCGCTTCACCCGGGTCGTGTCGTTGAACAATGACGTGCCGAGCACGCTCTTGATCGAGCGCATCAACCGCCCGTCACCGCCGGTGACGTACTCGCTCACTGCCTGGCGGCCGAAATAGGTCCGGTTGTCCTCGAACGAGAAGAAGATCGCCGACGGAATGGTCGGCTTGCCGTCCTCGAGCGGGAGCAGGCGCGGCGGCTCATTGCCGCCGGCCACCGCGAAGGTCGAGTTGGAAGTGCCGAAATCCATGCCGCAATGGGGTCGCGCCATTCCAATTCTCCGCGTGCGTATGAGGCCCGCCCTGGCAAGCCAAGGGCGGGGCGCGGGATATAGAAGGTCTGATGCGGGCTGTCGAGACCCGCAAAGCCCGCAGCCGGCCTACTGGAAGGCGGGGATCACGTGGCGGCCATAGCCGGCAATGATCTCTTCCTCGTCGCCCGAGTCGAGATAGATGTTGAACTGGGTGACGCCGGCCGCCTCGAGGTCGCGGATCTTCTTGATGTGCTCGTCGGGCTCGCCCAGCACGCAGAAGCTCTCGACGATGTCGTCGGTGATGAAATCGAGGAACGGGTTATCGGCCTGGCCGTGCTTGGAATAGTCGTAGCCGCGGCGCTTCTCGACATAGGCGGTAAGCGACTTTGGCACCTGGTCGCTGTCGGCGCCGTATTTCTCGACGATATCGGCGACATGGTTGCCCACCATGGCCGGGAACCACTTCACACGCTCGATGGCACGCTTCTTGTCGCCGAAATAGGCCGGAGCGGCGGCCATGGGGCGGAACTTCGACATGTCCTTGCCGGCGGCCTTGCCACCCTCGATGCACTGGTCGGTGAACCACTTGCAGAGGCCGGGATCGGCAATCTGCAGCACCACGCCATCGGCGCTCTCGCCGGCAGTCTTCAGCGCCAGCGGGCCATAGGCGGCGATCCAGCTCGGCATCTCGTGGCCGACGGCCCACGGGAATTTCGCCGGCACCGGGATTTCGCCATAGGTGACTTCCTCGCCGCGCACCATCGCCTTGGTCTTCGCAATGAACTCGGCCACCCGCGCCAGCGTCGCGGGCTTCTTGCCCATGACGCGCATCGACGAATCGCCGCGGCCGACGGCGAGGTCGAAGCGCCCGCCCGACTGCTTGCTCAGCGAGCCGAAGATCGAGGCGGCGACCGACCAGTCGCGCACGTCGGGGTTGGTCACCAGCGGGCCGAACCGCATCTTCTCGGTGTGCTCCATGCACATAGCGATGGCGGCGTAGCAATCGCGCCAGAGGATGTGGGAATCGTAGAACCAGCAATAGCTGAAGCCGGCATACTCGGCTGCCCTGACGAGGTAGCGAGCGCGGTCGGCATCGACGAAGCCCTTGAATGTGATTCCGAATTCCATGGCCTCGCGCCCCTTGCCCCAAAATTTGACCAGATGATCAAAAGATTTCGCCGATAGCGCGCCGTTGTCAATCGGATTTCGCTGCCGGAATGCTCTCCGCGGCACGATCGTAGACGACGAGCGGATAGTCCCTGCCCGCCAGCGCCACAATCGTCGCATGCACCCCGTAAACCTCGAGCAGCAGCGGCGCCGTCAGCACGTCGCCAGGCGGGCCCTCGGCGACCACACGGCCACCATGCATCACCACGAGGCGATCGGAGAAGCGGGCGGCGAGGTTGAGGTCGTGCATGGCGAGGAGGACGGTGCAGCCGGCCGCCGCCCGATGGCGCAGCAGGTCGAGGACCAGCAGTTGCGCCTGGATATCGAGGTGGCTGGTCGGCTCGTCGAGCAGCAGCAGCCGCGGCTCCTGTGCCAGGGCGCGCGCCAGCTGCACGCGCTGCTGCTCGCCACCCGAGAGGCTGTGATAGAGGCGGGAAGCGAACTCGCGCACGCCCATCGCATCGATCGACGCCTCCACCACCTGTTCGTCGGTCGTCGAGGACGCAGCCTGCCAGGTCGACTGGAACGGGATGCGACCGAGCGCGACGACGTCGCGCACGGTCAGCCGCTCGGACGTGGTGGCCGACTGCTCGACATGCGCCACGAGCTTCGCCCGCTCGGCCGGCCGCATCTGCGTGAGCTCTTTGCCATCGAAAGTGACGGCACCGCGCTGCAGTCGCCGCAGCCCGACGATGCCGCCGATCAGGGTCGACTTGCCGGCGCCATTGGGGCCGATGAGGCCGGTGATGCTCCCAAGTGGCGCAGTGAAGCCGGCGCCGGAGAGGATCGTCACCTCGCCCTCGCGCACCTCGATATCGCTGACCACCAGCCCGCTCATGTCACGCGCCGGTAGCGGAGGAGGATCAGGAGGAAGGCCGGAGCGCCGATCAGCGCCGTGACGATGCCGACGGGCAGTTCGCGCGGATCGAACAGCGTCCGCGCGGCGGTGTCGGTCCACAGCATGAAGATCGCGCCGACCAGCATCGACATCGGCAGCAGCACGCGATGGCGTGAGCCGACGGCGAGGCGCACCGCATGCGGCACGACCAGCCCGACAAAGCCGATGGCGCCGCCGATCGCCACCATGACGCCAGTGAGCAGAGCCGTGGCGCCGAGCAGGGTCCAGCGCAGCCGGGCGATGTCGATCCCGAGTCCGATCGCGCCGGCATCACCGAAAGCAAAAGCATCGAGCCCGCGGCCCGAGAGCAGGATCACCGGCGCACAGAGGATCAGCCCCAGCGCGACGAGCCCGGCGTCGCCCCAGGTGGTGCCGCTGAGCGAGCCCATTAGCCAGCTGAGGATCTCGCGATAGGAATCGCCCGTCGCCGACCAGAAGATCAGCAGCGAGGTCAGCGCCGAGGCGACCGCCGCGATGCAGATGCCGGCGAGGATCGCCCGCGAGGGCGTCGCGCCGCCGAGGAGGGCGGCGATGGAGAGGGCGAGCCCGAGGGCGGCAAGGCTGCCGAGAAAGGCGCCGACCGGCATCAACAGTGCCGCACCGGCCAGAAGGAAGATCACCGCTCCCAGCGCAGCGCCCGAGGAGAGGCCGAGAAGGTAGGGGTCGGCCAATGGATTGCGGGTCAGCACCTGCATCACCGTGCCGGCGACCGCCAGCCCGGCCCCGATCCCGAGCGCGGCGAGGACGCGCGGCAGGCGCAACTCCCAGACGATCGCATCGCGCAGCGGCGACAACGGGCTCTCGCCGATCCCCAGATGATGGAGCAGCGCAGCCCACACCTCGCCCGGCGAAATGTCCGCCGGGCCGAACGTGATCGCCGCGACGACGCTTGCGAGCAGCAACGCCCAGAGGCCGGCATAGGCCGCGAGATAGGCCGGCCGGCTTGCCATCAGTCGAACGTGAGCGACTTGAGCTGCGCCGAGAGGTCGAGGGCCGCCGGAACGTTGCGCACGCCGGCTTCGGACGCCGGGAACGGGATCACGAGGTACCGGCCATGGACGACGGCGTCAAGCTTCGAGGTGATCGGGTTCTCGGCGAGCAGCTTCTTTTTCTGCTCGGCCGAGTTCCAGGCGGAGTCGACGAGGACGATCACGCTGGGATTGGCGTCGACCACCGCTTCCCAGCTGGCAGCGAACCAGCCGTCGTCGGTATCGGCGAAGATGTTCCTGAGCCCCATCGCCTCCATGATCATGGCGGGAGCGTTGCTGCCGGCGCCGACATAGGGCGCTTTGGTGCCCGACGAGTACCAGACGGCGGTGAGGCCGCGGCTATCGGGAGTGAGGCTCGCGAGTTCGCCCTTCTGCCTGTCGATCAGCGCGGTCGCGGCCGGCTCGACGTCGAAGATCGCGCCCATCTCGGCGATCTCGGCGAAAAGCGCGTCGAAGGTGAGTTTCGGCGGCTTGATCGTGCGGCAGGCGGCGGGCGCGACATAGGACGCGACGCCGAGTGCCGAAAGGGCCGGGCGTTCGCCGGCACCATCGGCGGCAAAATTGCTTTCCCAGCCGCCATAGACGAAGTCCGGTTCGGTCTCGAGCACCACCTCCTGCGCCGGCAGCTTGTCGGCCAGCACCTTGAGGTTGGCGCCGGCCGCGGCGAGCTCGTCCGGCAGCCGGCCGTCCTGGAAGCCGACGCCAACGATCCGGTCGGCGAGGCCGAGCGACAGCAGCAGTTCGGTGGCGGTCGACTTGATGGTCACCGCACGCTCGGGCGCCTTGGCGAGCGTGACGTCGACGCCGCAATTGATGATCGTCAGCGGGTAGGTGGTCGCGGCGAAGGCTGGCCCGGCGAACATCGCCGCGGCCAGGACGAGGGGAATGAGACGCATTTCAACTCTCCTGCTTGGCGCCGCGCGCTTTGGCCGGCGCCCCGCCGAGCTCCGCGCGGGCCGTGTCGTAGCCGAGCTTGTAGGCCTCGGCCGAGCCGAAGCGGAACATGTCTTCCTCAAGCGGCCGCACCAGCGATCGCGCACCGGGTGCATCGATATCGAGGACGAGGTGGCCGAGCCCGCGCACCACGGCGACCGGCAGCCCGCCGGCCTTGCCCTTGACGAGGTCCGCCGCCCCCGCGATCTCGTCCGCCAACACCGCGATCGTCGCATGCAGCGGCCGGCCGTTGGCATCGGTACCGCCGCGCAGGTCCTCGGTGAGCTGAACGCCCGCCGCGCCGATCGCGACGTCGGTCTGCCCCACGCGCCAGGGGCGGCCGAACGTATCGGTGATGACGATGCCGAGCCGGAGGCCGAGCTTTTCACGCAGCGCCTCGCAGAGCGCGCAGGCAGAACGGTCCGGGTCTTCCGGCAGCCGCAGCGCATAGCCGTCGGGCACGTTGGACATGTCGATGCCGGCCGCGGCCATGATCAGGCCCTGCCGCGTCTCGACGATCCGGGTGATGCCGTTGGGCGTCACGCGCTCGGCGACGACGCGCACCGTGTCGTCGGCGATCACCTTCTCGCGGTCGGTCGCCGGCACCAGCATGCCTTCGGCCTTGGCGACGATCTTGCTGGCGACGACGAGGATATCGCCATCGGCGAGCGAAAGGTCGGCCTCGCCGGCCGACTGCGCCGCGATGGCATCGAGGATCAGGGCGACGAGGTCGTCACCCGCCTTTACCTCGGGAATGCCCGGAACGGCCCAGGCGGAAAAGCGGGGGAGGGTCATTGCCCGCCCACCTTCAGCTGCCGGAGCTTCGGCAGGATCAGTTCCGAGTAGAGCTTCAGGAACCGGCTCTGGTCCGGCCCGGGAGCGTGGAAGACCAGGTGGTCGAAGCCGTAGTCGATATAGGTCTTGATGGCGGCGACATGTTCGTCCGGGTCTGACGAGACGATCCAGCGCTTCGCGACCCGCTCGATCGGCAGCGCCGCGGCCAGTCGCTCCATCTCTGCAGGATCCTCGACCGAGTGCTTCTCTTCGGCCGAGAGCGACAGCGCCGCCCAGTGGCGGGTGTCGTTGAGCGCCCGCTCGGCATCGGTGTCGAACGACACTTTTACCTCGATCATCCGCTCGAACGGCTTGTCCTTGAGTTCGGACTCGCTCCGGCCGATCGCCACATTGGGCAGCAGCTCGTCGACATAGAGCTCGGCGCCCTTGCCGGAGGTGCAGATGAAGCCATCACCGGCGCGGCCGGCATATTTGGCGTTCAGCGGCCCGCCCGCGGCGATGTAGATCGGCACCGGCTGTTCCGGCTTGTCGTAGATCGTGGCGCTGACGGTCTTGTAGTAGTCGCCGGCAAAGCTGACGCGATCCTCGCTCCAGAGCTGGCGGATCAGCTTCACCGCTTCGCGCAGCCGTGCCGAGCGCTCCTTGAGTTCGGGCCATTCCATGCCGGTCGCCGGAACTTCGTTGAGCGATTCGCCGGTGCCGACGCCGAGGATGACGCGACCGGGAAACATCGCGCCCAGAGTGCCAAAGGCGTGCGCGACGACCGACGGGTGCAGGCGGAAAGTCGGGGTCAGGACGGAAGTGCCGAGGACGATGCGTTCGGTCCGGGCCAGCACCGCCGCCATCCAGGCCGGAGCGAAGGGCGCGTGCCCGTCGGTATGCTTCCATGGCTGGAAGTGGTCGGAAACGAACACCGAGTCGAACCCGGCCTGCTCCGCCTCGACCGCGAAGCCGAGCAGGGCGTTGGGCGAAAACTGTTCGGCAGATGCCTTGTATCCCAGCCGCACGTATCCCTCCGCTCAGCATCGAACGACAGATATTTGACCAATTGGTCAAAGAATGTCCAATGAAAATCGCATGACGGCGAGCCACATGCCAGCCGGGCAAAAGACTAGGCCGCCCTCCTGAGAAGGGCGGCCCGATGCTTGGATTCGCTGCCTCTAGACAGCCGGCGCCGCTGCGCCCGCGGGGCCAGTCGGACCGGCGGGGCCGGCCGGACCCTGCGGACCGGCAGGACCCGCAGGACCTGCGGGACCGGTGTCGCCCTTTGCGCCGGGCGCGCC
>JAEWLC010000045.1 GCA_023393475.1 Pseudomonadota bacterium | reverse complement strand
ACGGGGGGGGGGCCGCCGGTGCTGATTGGGGCCGAATGGTCTTCCAAGGAACGCGACCGGCCTTACTGCTTGCCCATCGCGGCGAGTGTCTCGTCGAGCCACACCAGCGCGTCCTTGGCGCTCTTTTCGCCCGAGGCGGCGAAGGCAGCCGCCTGGTAGAACGCCTCGGCGACCGGCACCGGATACTTGTTGTCCGGCGGCGGCACGATGGACGGCGCGCCGCTCATCAGGGCCAGCATGGCCGAGGTCTGCTCATCGAGCTTGGCCTTCTCGCTGACGCCCTGCACCGGGCTCATCTGGCCGCTCTCGGACCACTTGATCTGGCTGGCTTCCGAAGTGACGAACTTCAGGAACTTGATCGCTTCCTCAGGATGCGCCGCGTTCTTGTGCACCACGAGGCCGGTAATCGTGCCGATCACGCTGTTGGCGAGCGGATGCGCCGGATCGATCACCGGCGTGTTGAACTGGCCGTACTCGAAACCCTCGTCGGCGAGGTTGTCCGTTTCGGACACCAGCCACGAGCCGATCGGGTGCATCACCGCGCCTTCCTGGAAGAAGGTCGCCATGGCGGGGTCCGCGCCGAGCGCCTGCATGTCCTTGTTGAACGCGCCGACATTGTGGAGATCGACGAGGAGGTTCAGCGCCTTCTCGAAAGCCGGGGTGTTGAACGGCGCTTCCTGCTTGAACGCGGCGACATACTCGTCGGGTGGCACCACCATCGCGGCGATGTGGCCGGCCCAGTTGCCGAGCGGCCAGAACTCGTTGTTGCCCTCGACGATCGGCGTCTCGCCGGCATCGGCCAGGGTCTTGGTCAGCGCGACGAACTCGTCCCAGGTCGCGGGCGGCGTCAGGTTGTGCTCGGCAAAGATCTTCTTGTTGTACCAGATGGTGTTGGTCAGATCGAGCGACAGCGGCACGAGGTACGGCTTGCCGTCGACCATGGTGCCCGCGCCATCGGTCCACACGGCGTCCGAGAACGTGTCCTTCCAGCCGTCGGCGGCCATCGCGTCGGTCAGGTCGTAGGCATAGCCCGCGGCGACGTCGCGCTGCACCGGATAGCCGGCCCACTCGAAGAAGATGTCCGGAACCTCGTTGCTCTTCAGCTGCGTGATCAGGCCCTGGTTCGAGTACTGGTCGTCATCGAACACGATCTGCTTGATGGTGATGCCCGGATTGGCCGCCTCGAACTCGGCGATGATCGCGTCCATCGCTTCCCGGCTCGTGCCACCGGTGAAGGAGTGGGTGAACCGCACTTCCTGCGCCAATGCGCTCGTCGTCAACATCAGCACTGCAGCTACTGCTGCCAGCGTCGCCTTTTTCGCCATAGCGATAACACCCTGTCCCTGTCCCAAGTAAGCGGCGAAACGGCACCGCCATACTGGTATGTTATTGGTTTGGCCGAGCTTGTCCATACCCTACCTGTTGTGGCAAAATGGCTTGCAATATCCGGACCAAAATCATACCAGTGCCATACAAGATGGCGGATCTGGCCGGAGGGGCCTTGGACTTCTACACGGCAGTTCTGGAACGGATGGAACGTCAGCACGGCCCACTGGGCGACCGTCTGCGCAACGCCCTGACCTATGTGCTCGATTCAGGCGTCATTCCCGCCGGCGAGTCGCTCCCGTCCGAGCGCGAAATGGCGGATCGGCTCAATGTCTCGCGCTCCACCCTGCGCCAGGGGCTCAAGGAACTCGCCCAGCTCGGCATCGTCGCCACCCGCCCCGGCGCCGGCACTGTTGTCGTCGGCCGCATCCCCAAGGCATTGACCCGCCTTTCCGGCTTCACCGAGGACATGCAGTTGCGCGGCCTCGTCGCCACCTCGCAGGTGCTCGAATGCAGCATCGGCCCGGTTGGCCCCGACGCCGCTTTCCGCACCGGCCTGCCGCTCGGCACCCGAGTGTTCACCGTCGTACGCCTGCGCCTCGCCGGTGGTGAGCCCATCGCCTACGAGCGCGCCATGGTCCCGGTCGAAGCCGTGGGCGAGGATTTCGACGGCACCGGCTCGCTCTACGAACGCATGGATGCCCGCAATGCGCGCCCCAAGCGCGTGCTGCAGGGCCTGCAGGCCACCGAGGCCGACGAGGAACTCGCCCGTCACCTCGGCATTCGCCCCGGCGCGGCGGTTCTCGAAATCAGCCAGCTCGGCTTCGGCGAGAGCGGCACCGTCGTCGAGGATGCCACCAGTTGGTACCGCGGCGACCGCTACAAATATGTCGGCGAGATCAGGGGCTAGAATGACGCCGTCAGTGCGCCAACGTTATCGCGACACCGTCGTGACCATTCTCGACCGGGTGCTGGACGAACAGCCGACCGCCTTCGACGCCGTCTGTGAAGCCGTAACGACGGCGCTCGCCAGCGACCACCTGATCTATGTCGCCGGCAGCGGCCATTCGCACATCCTCGCCGAGGAAGTGTTCTACCGCGCCGGTGGCATCGCCGCTGCGCAGGCGATCCTCGATCCGGACCTCATGCTGCACCTCGGCGCCGAGCGCTCGACCCTGCTCGAGCGCGAGGAAGGCCGGGCCGAGCAGGTGCTGGCCGACTACCCCGTCGGGCCCGGCGACGTCGTCTTCATCGCCTCCAATTCCGGCCGCAACGCCTACCCGATCGAGATGGCGCTCGCCTGCAAGGCGCGCGGCGCCACCACCATCGCCCTCACGTCGATGCGCCATGCCTCCGCGATCACCTCGCGCCACGGCTCGGGCAAGCTGCTTTACGAGGTCACCGACCTCGTCCTCGACAATGGCGGCGAGTACGGCGACGCCGCCCTCACCGTCGGCCGCGAGCGCCACATGGGCCCGACCTCGACCATTGCGGGCGTCTTCATCCTCAATGCCGTGATGGCCGAGGCAGTCGACACGCTCGCCGAGCGCGGCGTCGATATCGATGTCTACCAGAGTGCGAACATGCAGGGCGCCGAAGCCGCTGCAGAACAGATGATCCGCCGGTGGCAAACGCGGATCAGGGGGTTGTAGGGTCGTCGGGCAGGCGACCCTACAACCTCGTTCTCGACTAGCGGTGGTCACGATCGCATCTCCAAACTCGATGTCATCCCTGCGCAAGCAGGGACCCAACTATCCCCTTGCACCAGCCGAGAAATGGGTCCCAGCTTGCGCTGGGATGACACCGGTGTTTGGGGCAACTCCGTGGAACAGACCTACTTCGTCTATCTGCTGGCATCACGCCGCAACGGCACGCTCTACGTCGGCGTCACCAATGATCTCATACAGCGCGTTGCGCAGCATAAGGCCCACCTGGTCCCAGGCTTCACGGCGGACTACGACATAACCCGACTCATGTGGTTCGAGACGCACACGTCGATCGAATCCGCGATCACTCGCGAAAAGCGTATCAAGGCCTGGAAGCGGGCTTGGAAGATCGACCTCTTCCGCGAGACCAATCCAGACTGGGACGACTTGTATCCTGGGCTAACAAAGGGAGTGTGGAGCTGACGGTTGATTACCCGATCCCCGCCTCCCACTCGATGTCATCCCTGCGAAAGCAGGGGCCCAACTCACCACTCGCGCCAGCTGACAACGGGGTCCCAGCTTTCGCTGGGATGACATCGAGTTTGTGGGCGGTTTCGCGCACTACTTCGGCGGGTACACATGCTCCCCGCCGCGCCAGTCCGTCACCATGCATACGCCGTCCTCGTCCCGCACATTCGCGGCCGCGATGGGCGCCTTGCCGTAGCCGCCGGGAATATCGAGCACATAGGTCGGCTGGCACAGCCCCGACACCCGGCCCCGCAGCGCCTTCACCAGCGCCTGTCCCTCGGCGATCGACACGCGGAAATGCGCCGTGCCCGGCGCGAGATCGGGATGGTGCAGGTAGTACGGCTTCACCCGCGCCTCGACGAAGCCGCGCATCAGCGCCGCCAGCACCTCGACATCGTCGTTGATCCCCTTGAGCAGCACCGACTGGCTGAGCATCACGATGCCCGCATCGACCAGCCGCCCCGCTGCCGCCCGCGCCGCTTCCGTCAGCTCGCGTGGATGGTTGGCGTGCAGCGCCACATAGGTCGTCTTGCCGCTCGCCTTCAGCGCCGTGATCAGCTTGTCGTCCACCCGCTCCGGCTCCACCACCGGCACGCGCGAATGGAAGCGCACGATCTTCACATGCGGAATGTCGCGCAACCGCGCCATCATCTCGCCGAGCCGGCGCGCCGACAGCACAAGCGGATCGCCGCCGGTGAGGATCACTTCCCAGATTTCCGGATGGCTCGCGATATATCCGATCGCCGCATCCATCGCCTCGGGCGAGAGCGTACCGAGCCCCTGCGGCCCGACCATCTCGCGCCGGAAGCAGAACCGGCAATAGACGGGGCAGACATGCACCGCCTTGAGCAGAACTCTGTCGGGATATCTATGGACGATACCCTCGATGGGCGAGTGTGTCTGATCCCCGATCGGATCGGCCCGCTCCTCCGGCGTCACCGACAACTCGGCCAGATCCGGGACGAACTGCCGCGCGATCGGATCGTTCGGGTCGTTCCGCTCGATCAGGCCAGCGATCGTCGGCGTCACCGCGATCGCATACTTCGCCGCCACCGCCTCGGCGTCACTCTTGCGCGCAGCCGGCAGCAACCCCGCCTCGACGAGGTCCGCAGCCGTGCGCAGGGCGCGATCGTGCTTCATTTCTCGCCTCCCGCCACCGGCACCCAGATCACGTCCTCGATCTTCGGCGCGCCCGTCGCCAGCATCACCAGCCGGTCGAACCCCAGCGCCACGCCGCTCGTCTCGCCCATCAGCGGCAAGGCAGCCAGCAGATCCTCGTCGAGCGGATAGGTTTCGCCATAGAGCCGCTGCTTCTCTTCCATCTCGGCGGCAAACCTGCGGCGCTGCTCGGCCGCATCGATCAATTCGCCGAACCCGTTCGCCAGCTCCACCCCGCAGGCATAGAGCTCGAACCGCTCCGACACGCGCGGATCGTCAGCTGTCCGCCGCGCCAGCGCCGCTTCCGCCGCGGGATACCGATCCAGCACCGTGATCCGTCCCAGCCCAAGGGCCGGCTCGACCATTTCCACCAGCACCCGGCTGAACAGATACGACCAGGTGAACTCCGCCGGCACCGCGAGCCCCACCCCGCGCATCAGGCCCGCCAGCGCTTCCGCGTCGGTACTGCCTTCCGCGTCCATCGTCGCGAACAGGTCGATCCCGGCAAACTCGCGGAACGCATCGACAACGCTCAGCCGCTGCGGCTCGAGCCGCGGATCGCAGGTCCGCCCCCGATAGCGCAGCATCGGCACGTCGATCACATCAGCCGCCAGCCGGCACAGCATGACGCAATCCGCGATCACCGCGTCGTAGGCCTCCCCCGCCCGATACCACTCCAGCATGGTGAACTCCGGATGGTGCAGCGCGGTCCGCTCGCGGTTGCGCCACACATGCCCGATCGAGGCGATCCGGCGCTCCCCGGCCGCGAGCAGCTTCTTCATCGAGAATTCCGGCGAGGTGTGGAGATACATCGTCTCCCCCACCCCATCGTTGCCGATCATCTGTGTCGCGAAGGCGTGGAGATGCGTCTCGTTGCCCGGGCTCCGCTGCAGCCCCGGCGGATTGACCAGCACGAAGTCGCGATTTGCGAAGTAGCTTCGCACCGCCAGCTCGATCCTGTTGCGGCCCATGAGCAGAGGCCGCCGGTCGGCATGCCGGTCGGGGCTCCACCAGGGCGAGGCAGCGGGGGCGTTAGGCAATGGGCGGACTTTCAGGGCAACAGGACTGGCAGTTTTCGAAGAATTGGGGTATCGGGCGGCACCTAAACACTAGATCAGCGCGTCCGCCGGCCTCCGTTGCCGCTCTCTAGGCCGCCGCCAACCGTTGAACAAGGAAGAAATATGGTCAAGGTCATCGCCTCGTCCCTGCGCAAAGGCAACGTCGTGGAGCACGACGACGGTAAACTCTACGTCGTCCTCGTCGCCGAGAACATCCACCCCGGCAAGGGCAACTCCGTGACCAAGGTCGACATGCGCCGCATCTCCGACGGCGTGAAGGTGGCCGCCAGCTGGCGCACCGTCGAAATGGTCGAGAAGGCCGACGTCGATGAGCGCGCCTACAACTTCCTCTACAACGACGACGAAGGCTACCACTTCATGGAGCCGACCACCTTCGAGCAGATCACCGTCTCCAAGGATGTCGCCGGCGACCAGGCCGCCTACCTGACCGACGGCATGGAAGTCTACATCAAGACCTTCGAGGGCGCCTCGCTCTCCATCGAACTGCCGCAGCGCGTCACGCTCGAGATCGTCGAGACCGAGCCTGTGGTGAAGGGCCAGACGGCCTCGTCCTCGTTCAAGCCCGCTACGCTCAACAACGGCGTCAAGACCATGGTCCCGCCCCATATCGGCGTCGGCACCCGCGTCGTCGTGATGACCGAAGACGGCGCCTACGTCGAACGCGCCAAAGACTGATCCTCGGCAGCCAGTTCAACGAAGTTTCGATGGGGCCTCACGGCCCCATCAGCTTTTTCACGGCCCGCAAATCCTCGACGAACCGCTCGCGCTCCCGCGCCGCTTCCTCGCGATCCGGAATGCGCAGCAGGTAGCTTGGATGCACCATCGCATACAAGCGCGTGCCATCCTCGAGTTCCGTCACCCTGCCCCGCACCGACGACAGCGTCGTCCCCGATCCGGCGAGGCTCGCCACGGCCGTCGCCCCCATCGCGACGATCAGCTTCGGCCTGACGAACTCCCGCTCCAGCCCCAGCCAGAACCGGCACGCCTTGATCTCCCCTGCATTGGGCCGCTGGTGCAGTCGCTTCTTGCCGCGCGGCACGAACTTGAAGTGTTTCACCGCATTGGTGACATAGGCGCGCTCCCGATCGAGCCCCGCCTCCTCCATCGCCGCGTCGAACACCTTGCCCGCCGGCCCCACGAACGGCTTGCCCGCAAGGTCCTCCTGGTCGCCCGGCTGCTCGCCGACGAACATCAGCTCGGCCCTCTTCGGGCCCTCCCCGAACACCGCCTGCGTCGCCATCTCGTAGAGCGGGCAGCGACGGCAGGCATCGACACCCTCCTTCACCTCGTCGAGCGAGTGGAACGCATCCGGCACCGAAGCTTCCGGCTCCACCCGCTCCATGCGCCGGACGTGCTTCGACGACGGGATGCTGGCCATGCGCTCGATCATTTCTTCCTCCGCCGCTTTCGCGCCGCGTATCAGGGAGGGAATGAGTTCGGCTTCCGGCAGGTTGCGCCAGTATTTGACCGGCATCTCCGATTTCATCATCGAAACCTTCAGCCGTGCCGGGTTGAAGATCGAGGCGAAATAGCTCTTCCACACCGGCTCCAGCGCATCGCCGGCCGGCACATCCGCCTTTCGCCCGCCCTCGCCGAATTCCATAGTCTCGCCATCCCAGTAGACCGACCGGTACGGCGTCACGATGCCCCACATCATGCCGGTGAATCGCCGCGTGAAGAACGGCGCCACCCGCTCCAGCACATAGTGTTCGGGCTCGAACCAGGCGACGAAGCGTTCGAGGCCGGAATCATCGACGATCGCCTTGAACCGCACAAAGGCCTTGAGCTTGTGCGCATCGCGCCGCACCGCCGAGACGCGCCGGTCAAGCTTGCCCACATCGGGGTCCGACCGCACCGTCATCAGCTCCCTGTCCTTCTGCAGCCGCCACAGCAGCCGGTAGAGCAACCCGAACCGCTCGGGATCGGAATGACAGATCCCCGCCTCTGCCCATTCGATGAACCGCTCCGGCACCGTACCGACCTTGCGGTGCGTCACCTGCTCCACCGGCTCCTCCACCGAGAACAGGTCATGCGGCATTCCCGGATCGACCCACACCACCTCATCCGGCGGCACCGCCTCGAGCAGCAGCCGGCGGGCAACCGCGCGCCACTCGTCGAAATCGTTGAGGGAGGTGAGGTGGACGGTTTTCATGCCGAAACACCGTGCGCGTGCTCCACCCCACCCAGCTTCGCTAGGCAGCGAAGCTGCCAAGCTGCGCTGCCCTCCCCATCAAGGGGAGGGAGAGCATCGCGTTCTTGGCTGGATCGTACCGACCACACCGACCCCCTCCCTCCCCCTTGTGGGGAGGGTAGCGACGCTTGATCGCGTAGCGAGCTAGCAAAGCTGGGCGGGGGTGCGCCCAGCCCGGATGCCGGACCGCCCATCAAAACAGCTCCAGCTGCTTCGATACGATCTTCCCCCTCAGCCCCAGGTCGTCCGTCAGCCCGCCGGGCGACCAGTCGGCGGCGGCGATGAACGGCCGCACCTTGCCGATCGAGCCGGCCATCCGCGCCACATCGGCCAGCGTCAGCGCATGGTGCCGCCGCGCCGCGATGATCTTGTCGACCACCCGCACGCCGAGCCCCGGCACCCGCAGCAGCATTTCGCGTGCGGCCCGGTTCACATCCATCGGGAACATGCCGCGATTGCCGAGCGCCCAGGCCAGCTTCGGATCGACCTTGAGATCGAGCAGCCCGTCGGTTCCGCCCGAAACGATTTCCTCCACCCCGAAGCCGTAGAAGCGCATCAGCCAGTCGGCCTGGTACAGCCGGTGCTCACGCATCAGTGGCGGCGGCTGCAGCGGCAGTTTCGAGCTGGCATCGGGGATCGGCGAGAAGGCCGAATAATAGACCCGCTTCAGCCCATAGCCCGAATAGAGCGCCGCCGAGCGCCTGAGGATGATCGCATCGTTGGCCGGGTCGGCGCCGATGATCATCTGCGTCGATTGCCCGGCCGGTGCGAGCCGCGTCGCCTTCTTCTTCCCCTCGACCTTCCCCTCCGGCCGGCTCTCCTCGCGCTTCATCTGGATGTTCGCCATCGCCGTGCGGATGGCGCTCGGCTTCTTCTCCGGCGCCAGCGTCTCGAAGCTTACGTCGGTCGGCAGCTCGATATTGGTCGAGAGCCGGTCCGCCCACCGGCCAGCCTCGACCTGAAGTTCTGCAGCAGCATTAGGAATCGTCTTTAAGTGTATGTACCCATTGAACCTGTGGGTTTCGCGTAGCGTGCGCGCCACGCGCACCATCTCTTCCATCGTGTAGTCAGGCGAGCGGATAATTCCCGAGCTGAGGAACAGCCCCTCGATGTAGTTGCGCTTGTAGAAATCGAGCGTCAGCCGGACGACTTCCTCGACGCTGAACCGTGCCCGCTGCACGTTCGAGCTCGAACGGTTCACGCAATAGACGCAGTCGTAGACGCAGAAATTGGTCAGCAGAATCTTGAGCAGGCTGATGCAGCGCCCGTCCGGCGCGTAGGAGTGGCAGATGCCGCTCCCCTCGGTCGACCCGATCCCGCCCGTCCCAAGGCTGTCCCGCTTTTCGCTCCCACTCGAAGCGCAGGACGCATCGTATTTCGCCGCATCCGACAGGATCGCGAGCTTGCGGCTGAGGTTGAGCTGAGCCATATCGTTCTCGTTTCGTTCGCGCCGAACCTACCGCCGCCCCCTCGCCGGGCAAACACAAAAAGACAGGCCAGCGCGTTTCGTGATCGCTTGACGCGGGAGCGAGCCGAATCGGGAGCCCCGGTCTCGCCCCACCCACCAGCCGGCACCTCCCCCTCGACGGGGAGGTTGGGAGGGGGTGCGCGTGTGGCACGGTCTCACAACCCCACCGACGGTCATCGCGGCCGAACAACGATCCGTCGACCTCACCAGCTGTCATCCCAGCGAAAGCTGGGACCCAACTCCAAGCCCGCGCCAGCCGAGAGTTGGATCCCGGCCTTCGCCGGGATGACACCGAGCGGGAGGCGTGCCTGGTGGAAGCCATCGTTCACCTCCATCGAACGATCCGTCGGCGTTGTCCCGCTATCCGTGCCCGCCAATCCCACCTATGTCTTTGCTCACGCAAAACAACGGAGGCTGACATGGCCCTCGAACTCGAAGGCATCCACCACCTCACCGCCATCACCGCACGGGCCAAGGAGAACGTGGATTTCTACACCCGCATCCTCGGCCTCCGCCTGATCAAGAAGACGGTGAACCAGGACGACGTCTCGGCCTATCACCTGTTTTACGGCGATGCCGTCGCCTCCCCCGGCGCCGACCTCACCTTCTTCGATTGGCCCGCTGCCCCCAACCGCCGCGGCAACCACGAAGTCTCCCGCACCGGCCTGCGCGTCCGCTCCGAAGCTGACCTCCTCTGGTGGAAGGAGCATCTCACCGAGCACGATGTCGCCTCGGGCAACATCAAGGAACGCGCCGGGCACCTGTCGCTCGAGTTCGAGGACTTCGAAGGTCAGCGCTTCCGCCTCGTCGCCGATCCCAAGGCCGGTGAAAGCCATCCGTGGGACAAGAGCCCAATCCCGGCCGAACGCCAGATTCTCGGCCTCGGCCCGATCACGCTCGCCGTGCCGGACCTCCGCCGCACTGCGCCTGTTCTCACCGGCATCATGAACATGCGCGAAGTCCGCTCCTACCCGGCGCGCGAGAAGAGCGGCGAAATACACGTCTTCGAGATGGGCAAGGGCGGCGCCGCGGCCGAGCTCCATGTCGAGGTGAACCCCGACCTGCCCCAGGCCCGCCAGGGCGCCGGCGGCGTCCACCACGTCGCCTTCCGCACGCCCGACAAGGACGAGTTCGACGAGTGGGTGAAGCGCACCGCCAACCACGGCGTCCGCACCTCGGGCGAAGTCGAGCGCTTCTACTTCAAGTCGCTCTACTTCCGTGAGCCGAACGGCGTCCTCTTCGAGATCGCCACCGACGGCCCCGGCTTCACCGCCGACGAGCCGCTCGAAACCCTCGGCGAACGCCTGGCGCTTCCGCCCTTCCTCGAAGGCCGCCGCGCCGAGATCGAAGCGGGATTGAAGCCGCTCTAGCAGGCGCCAAGCACCGCCCTCTCCGTGATCCTCCCCCGCGACGCGGGGGGAGGTGCCGCCAACGGCGGCGGAGGGGGCAACGATCCCTCGGACATCACGGCCCCCTCCCCCCCGGTAGCCGGGCCCCCGCCCCCCCCCCGCGCG
>JAEWLC010000028.1 GCA_023393475.1 Pseudomonadota bacterium | reverse complement strand
CCGGGGGGGGGTAACGCGCGGGCGCGCTGGCGGGGCCTGACGGCCGCGGCCGCCGCCGTGGCGGTGATCGCCGTAGGTTTCAACCTGAGCCAGCCTCGAGTTGATCCTGCGGCGCTCGCAACCCAGCTGGTTGCCGCGATCCAGGCGCAGGAAGGCTCGGGCGTCGAGTTCATCGCGGTCTATGACGAGGCACTCGGACAGGTCCGCGTCACCTCGCTGCGGGGCGACGCCGTGCCCGACAAGGATTTCGAGCTCTGGTACATCAAGGGCGATGCGCCCGCCGTATCGATGGGCGTCCTGCCGGTCAACGAGCGGCGCGAGATCCCGCTCGATGCCGCGGCACGGGCCAGCATCGAACCGGGCACGGTCTTCGCCGTCACCCTCGAACAGAAGGGCGGTTCGCCCACCGGCGTGGCGCAGGGCCCGATCGTGGCCGTCGGCACGGCGACGCCGATCTAGTTTTCACTCCAACGGAGCGTGGGCCCCCCTCATCCGCCCTTCGGGCACCTTCTCCCACGAGGGGAGAAGGCTACCCCGCAGATATCGAAGTCGGGCCTTCTCCCTTGATGGGAGAAGGTGGGCGAAGCCCGGATGAGGGTGGGGCAGAGTGCGGCGGGCTCCTTACGAAACCGCCCCAAAAAGAGTTTCGCGCTCACCCGCAAATAAACCGCCCGGGCTGCAAATGTGATCCGAAACCCCGCCTTCGGACCTTCCGTAACTCCGCCTGTCACACCGCAAGAACAGTGCGGATGTCAGTCAAAGGAAGGAACAGACCAATGAAGCTCTCGACCCTGCGCATCATCGCAACTGCCGCCATGCTGTCGGTCACCGCGTTCGGTTCCGCGGCCTATGCCGAGAACCCGATGGTCGGCGGCGCGCCGATGTCCGAGACCAAGGACATCATCGACAATGCCGTGAACTCGGCCGATCACACGACGCTGGTTGCTGCCGTCAAGGCCGCCGGCCTCGTCGACACCCTGAAGGGCGCTGGCCCGTTCACCGTGCTCGCCCCGGTCAACGCCGCCTTCGACGCCCTGCCGGCCGGCACCGTCGAAACGCTGCTGAAGCCCGAGAACAAGGACCAGCTGGTCAAGATTCTGACCTGCCACGTCATCGCAGCGAAGGCCCTCTCGACCGACATCACCAAGATGGCGATGGACGACGGCGGCACGCATGAAGTCGAAACCGTCGGCGGCTGCAAGCTCTGGCTCAAGGCGGATGGCGGCAAGGTCACCATCACCGACGAAGCCGGCGGCACCGCCACCGTGACCATCGCCGACGTCATCCAGTCGAACGGCGTGATCCACGTCATCGACAAGGTGCTGCTGCCCAAGATGTAACCTTCACGGCTGCGGCCGCGAACTAGACTTCGACACGACCTCGTGTCCCGTCCCAAAGGGCGGGACACAGGCATTTGTGGTGTCGCACGGCGCGGCTACCGTTACAGTAAGCCAGTTTCGAAAGGGGCGATCCCATGACCACCAGTCGCCGCAATTTCCTTCTCGGCAGCAGCGCCGTCGTTGCGCTGGGCGCCGCGGCATTCCTCTTCCGCCCGATGGGCAGTTCACGCGCCGCAGAGGGCACGTTCGAGTTCACGCTCACCGACGAGGAGTGGAAGAAGAAGCTCAACCCGATGAGCTACCAGGTGCTCCGGCACGAATATACCGAGCACCCCGGCACCTCCGAGTTGCTCTACGAGCACCGCACCGGCACCTTCGCCTGTGGCGGATGCGACCTGCCGCTGTTCGACAGTGCTACGAAATACGAGAGCGGTACGGGCTGGCCGAGCTTCTACCAGCCGCTCGACAATGCCGTCGGCACCTCGACCGACACGCTGCTCGGCTATCCGCGCACCGAAGTCCACTGCCGCCGGTGCGGCGGGCATCTCGGGCACGTCTTCGACGACGGTCCGCAGCCGACGGGCCTGCGCTACTGCATGAACGGAGCCGCGCTGCAGTTCCACCCCGCCGAGGGGTAACGCCAGGGCAGGGCTGCAATACAGCCCTGCTGTCCGCCGATCTTGCGCGGTCCGCCAAACCGCGCCATTTCTGTCGGCATCATGAAGCTCACCATCATCCAGACCGGCGACGTTCCGGCGCCGCTGCGGCCGACCTTTGGCGCCTATCCGCCGATGTTCCGGCGCATGTTCGACGAAGCCGGGCAGGCCTTCGAGTATGAGACCGTGCCCGTCCACGACGGCACCGGACTTCCTGATCCGGAAAAGCTAGAGGCCATTCTCATCACCGGCTCGGCCGCCGGGGTCTATGAGGACCATGACTGGCTGCCGCCGCTGCGCGCCTTCATCAGGTCGGCCTACGCGGCGAACACGCCCATGGTCGGCATCTGCTTCGGCCACCAGGTCATGGCCGATGCGCTCGGCGGCGATGTGCGGAAGTCCGAGAAGGGCTGGGGCCTCGGCCGCCACACCTACGAGGTCAGGTCGCGGCCGGGTTTCCTCGCCACCGACCTGCCGGCGCTATCCATCGCCTGCTCGCACCAGGACCAGGTGATTGTGCCGCCGAAGGAGGCCGAGGTGTTCCTCGGCTCGGACTTCACGCCGAATGCCGGCCTCGCCTATCGCAACGGCAGGGCGGTGAGCCTCCAGCCGCATCCCGAATTCCTCGACGACTACACGCTGGCGCTCGCCGAACTGCGGCGCGGCAAGGCGCCCGATGCGCTGGTCGATACGGCGCTCGCGTCGGTGGTGACGCCCTCGCACAGCCAGGACGTGGCCGGCTGGCTCGGGGATTTCCTGAAGCGCTAGTGCTCCAATAGCTGGCGGATTTCGGCCCGCAGCTGCTCCATGCCGAATTTGGTCTCGCTCGAGGTGAGCACGATCTCGGGATGGGCGGCGGGGCGCTTGGCGATGGCCTCGCGCGTCTTCTGGATGGCGGCTTCCAGCTCGGTCTTGGTCGGCTTGTCGGCCTTGGTGATGACGATCTGGTAGCTGACCGCCGCCTTGTCGAGTTCGTTCATCACCGACTTGTCGTTGGCGTTCGGCCCGTGCCGGCCATCGATCAGCACATAGACGCGGCGGAGGTTCGGGCGGCCGGTGAGGTATTGGTGGATCAGCTTGGTCCACTGCTTCACCTTGGCCTCGGGCGCCTTGGCAAAGCCGTAGCCCGGCATGTCGACGATGCGCAGGTCCGCGTGCTGGCTGTCGAAGATGTTGAGTTCCTGCGTCCGTCCCGGCGTGTTCGAGGTGCGCGCCAGGGAAGTCGTGCCGGTCAGCGCGTTGATCAGCGATGACTTGCCCACATTGGAGCGACCGGCGAAGGCCACCTCCAGCTTGTCGGCCGGGGGCAGGTCGTCGAGGCGGACGCAACCCTTGATGAACACGAACGGGCGCGCGAACAGCAGCCGTCCGGCTTCGATCTGGTCTTCGCTGAATTTGGCGGGCGTGTCGGTCATGGCCGTTCAATAGGGGAGGGCGGACAATAAGGAAAGGGCCGCGCACCTTGCGATGCGCGGCCCCCCAAATCTTGCGTGCTGGCCTCAGCCGGCCTTGCCGCTCGCCGGCTTGTCCTCGACCGCCTTAGGCTTGCGCTTGAAGCTGGCCAAGATATTGCCGAGCAGGTCCACTTCGGCGCCGTGGCGCTTCATGATGAACCACTGCTGGGTCACCGAGAGCAGGTTGTTCCAGGCCCAGTAGATCACGAGGCCGGCCGGGAACGAGCCGAGCATGAAGGTGAAGATGATCGGCATCCAGTTGAAGATCATCGCCTGGGTCGGATCCGGCGGCGGCGGGTTGAGCCGCATCTGGACCCACATGGTGACGCCCATGATCAGCGGCCAGATGCCGAGATGGAGCAGGCCGCCGATCACCGGGATGGCGACCGGATTCCACGGGATCAGGCCGAACAGGGTGAAGATGTTGGTCGGATCGGGGGCCGCGAGGTCGACGATCCAGCCGAAGAACGGCGCATGCCGCATCTCGAGCGAAATGAAGATGACGGTGTAGAGCGAGAAGAACACCGGGATCTGGATGAGGATCGGCCAGCAGCCCGCGAGCGGGTTGATCTTCTCTTTCTTGTAGAGCTCCATCATCGCCTGCTGCTGGGCAGCACGATCTTCCTTGAAGCGCTCCTGGATCGACTTCATCTCCGGCTGCACGCGCCGCATCGCCGCCATCGAGGCGTAGGAACGGTTGGCCAGCGGGAAGAACACCGCCTTGACGATGACCGTCACCGCGAGGATGGCGAGGCCGAAATTGCCGAGGATGCCGTAGAGGAAGTTCAGCAGCTCGAACATCGGCCGGGTGAGGAAGTGCAGCCAGCCCCAGTCGATCAGCAGTTCGAGCCGGTCGAAGCCGTAGGTCTTGTCGTAGTTGTCGATGACGTGCGTCTGCTTGGCGCCGGTAAAGGCGTAGCTCTTGCTTTCGGCCTTGCCGCCGGCCGGCACGACGACCGGAGTGCTCTCGACGAAGCTCGTCTGGAAGATGTCGATGGCACCCTGCTTGGTGGCCGAGAAGCGGGCATTGAGCGGGGCACCGGGAAGCGAGTGGATCGCGGTGGCCCAGTACTTGTCACCGATGCCGACCCAACCGCCAGTCGTCGAGGTCCAGTCGATCTGGCCGTCGTTGACGACGTCGGAGTACTTCTTCGAGACGAGGTTGTTGGTCCCCAGCACGCCCAGCGGGCCTTCGTGCTGGACGAAAAAGTTCTGCACATGCGGCATGCCCTGGCGCACGATGCGCGAGTAGGGATAGAGCGCGATATCGCCCGCAGTGGTGTTCTCGACCGACTGCACCACGGTGATGAGATAGTTGTCGTCGACGGTGAAGTTGCGGCGGAAGATCAGGCCCGCACCGTTGTCCCAGCGCAAGGTGACCGGGGTCGCGACGGTGAGCGAGGCGTTGTCGCCCTCGACCGTCCAGACGCTGTTGCCACCGGGGAGCGCGGCCGTGCTGCCCGCTGCCGGGGCCCAGCCGCCTTCGACATAGTAGCCGCCCGGACCGCCCGAGGGGCTGAGCAGGGTGATGATCGGCGAGTTCGGATCAACCGTCTCGCGGTATTCCTTGAGCCTGATGTCGTCGACGCGCGCGCCGGTGAGGCTGATCGAGCCGGCCAACGAGGGCGTGTCGATGGCGACGCGCTGCGAGGCGGCGAGCGCGGCTTCGCGGGTGGGGAAGCTGCCGGCGATGGTGGTGTCGGTCACCGCAACCTGCGCCGCGCCAGCCGCCGCAGTACCGCCGGCGGGCGTCGCCAGCCCAGCATCGGTCGGGACCGTGGTCTGCTGGGCCGCCTGCTGCGCCTCGGCGCGTCGCTGGGCCTGTTCCAGCTGTGGCCCGGCCACGAAGAACTGCCATCCGAACAGCACCACGATGCTGAGCACGATCGCTATGATCATGTTGCGGTTGTTATCGGACTGCATCAGCTCTTCTTCTTCAGGTGGATCTTGGAAATCGAGGCACCGAGTTCGCTGACGAGCTCCGCAAACGGAATGCTCAGCGCTTCGCGGCGGCCGACGAGTACATAGTCATGTTGGGGCGCGAACTCAGTCTCGCAAGCCTTCGCGGCGGCCTTGAGGCGGCGCCGGATGCGATTGCGCTGCGGCGAGTTGCCCTGCTGCTTGGTAACCGTGAAGCCGATTCCCGGCTCATCCAGCGCACGATCGTTGGCCTGCAGTGAAAACGCAGAGCGCCCGACGCGCTTGCCTCGGGCGGCTCCAACAAATTCGGATCGGTTTTTCAGGCGCCGCACAGCGCCCTCATCAGCTATGGCCGTGTGCACGGCCACAGTCTTAGGCCGACAGCTTCTTGCGGCCGACGGCGCGGCGACGGGCCAGAACGGCGCGGCCATTCTTGGTCGCCATGCGGGCGCGGAAGCCGTGCCGGCGGGTGCGGACGAGATTGCTCGGCTGGAAAGTGCGTTTCGACATACGATCTGACCACGCCGGCGCGCGGTTCCCTAATTCTGCTGACTAGAGCAAAGTGCAATTGGCATGCCGGCCGGGCCCCACTGAAGAGCCCACGGCAGATTTCGGCGGTGTATATGGAATTGGTCCGCGTAAGTCAACGCGACCGCGCTGCGTCAGATCGGCTTTTATCGGGCGGATTTCCACACTGGCTTGGCCTTCGCCACTATTGCCGGGCGGTGGCGCGGTGTTAATGAGGCAGAACAGGGGTTTGGGGCCCCATCAGCAGCACCGGGGACTCGATTGGCCGATATCCTAACTCCCGACCTTTGCGTCATCGGGGCCGGATCGGGCGGTCTTGCGGTGGCAGAGCTTGCCCGGGCCTATGGCGCGAGCGTCGTCCTTGTCGAAAAGGGCCCGCTGGGCGGCAACGCCCTCAATACCGGTGCGATACCGGCCAAGGCGCTGGCGGCTGCCGCGGCGCATGCCCGCGCCATCCGCGACGGCGCGGCGTTCGGCATCACAGTCGAGGATGCCAAGGTCAATTTCCGCCGCGTCCACGATCACGTCGAACAGGTTATCACCGCCTTGTCGCCGGGGAGCGCCGTCTCGCATCTGGGGGCGCTGGGCATCGATGTGGTGAAGGGCGAGGCCCGGTTCATCACCCGCAAGGCGATCGCCGTCGGCGATACCGAGATCCGCGCCCGCCGCTTCGTGATTGCCACCGGCGTACGCCCGGTGGTCCCGGCGATTCCCGGCCTCGACGGCGTGCCGTATTTCACCGCCGACACCATTCTCGACAATACGCGCAAGCTGACCCACCTGGTGGTGATCGGTTCGGGCGCCAATGCGATCGAACTGGCCCAGTCCTACGCCCGCCTCGGCACCGAGGTGACGGTAATCGGCTCGAGTGCATTCCTTGCCGGTTTCGACCCCGAGCTTGCTGCGGTGGCGCTGAAGCAACTGGTGGAAGAGGGCGTGAGGCTCATGCCCCACGCCGCCGTGACCGCCATCCAGGCGCGCTCGATGGGCATCGGCGTTGCCGTGCGGGAGGGCGAGAGCGACCAGTTGCTCGATGCCTCGCACATCCTCGTCGCTGGCGACCGGGTGCCCAATGTCGAGGGGCTCGACCTCGCCAAGGCGGGTGTCAGGCCCGATGGCAAGCGGCCGGGTTCCCTGCAGCTCACGCCGGGGCTGCGCACCACCAACGCGCGCATCTACGCCGTGGGCGATGTGGTGGGCAGCCAGTCCGTGCCCGCCGCCGCGGCGCAGGCACAGGCCGTGGTGCGGAGCGCGCTGCTCGGCTTGCTGGGGCGGCCGAGCGACCTCGTGCCACGGCTGGTCTCGACCGAACCGTCGATCGCCGAGATCGGCCTCACGGAAAGTGCCGCGCGCACTCGGCATGGCATTGCCTTCCGCGTCACCCGCTGTGCCTTTGCCGACAACGACCAGGCGCGGGCGACCCGCCAGACCTATGGGCTGGCCAAGCTCATCACCGATCGATCGGGCAGGATCATCGGGGCAGGGGTGGTCGGCGCCGGCGCGGGCGAGCTCGTTGCGCTCTTCTCCCTCGCCATGGCGGCCGGCATGAAGGCGGGCGAGCTGGGGTCGCTCACGGTGCCCTATCCATCCTTCGCCGAGATCGCCGTGCGGCTGGGCGCCGAGTTCCGCCGCGGCGAGATGCAGACCCCCATCGTCAAATACTGGGCCGCATTGACGCGACTACTGGGCTGAATCTGCTCTTATCATACTGGCGAGGCCCGGTTTTTCCCGCTAAGCATCGCTGAAATGGCCACACCGACCCGTGCGATGCCTGGCCCGTTCTCGGGCCTCTCCGTCAAGTTGATCGCCACCCTCATTGTGGTGATACTTGCGGTCGAGGTGGTCATCTATCTCCCTTCCGCCGCGAGTTTCCGACAAAGCTGGCTCAACGACCGGCTGCGTGTCGGAACTGTGGCCGCACGCGTGCTCGATGCCGTGCCGGACGCGATGGACCTGCCGCGCATGCTGACCGACCGGCTGCTGACCTCGGCCGGCGCCGTCGCCATCGTCTACCGCCGCGAAGGCCAGAGCCAGCTGATCGAGCTCGAGGGGGCCGAGACGCCGCGCGAGGCAGTGACCGTCGACATGCGCCAGCGCGATCCGGCGACACTGATCATGGGTGCGCTCGATACGCTGTTGTTCGGGTCGAACCGCACCCTGCGCATCGTCGGCAACGAGGATGGCCAGCCCGACCGTATCATCGAGGTGCTGATGCCGGAGGCGCCGCTGCGCGCCGAGCTGCTGCTCTATTCGCGCAACCTCTTCTTCCTCTCGGTGATCCTCGCGATCATTACCTCGGCGGTGCTCTACGTCTTCATGTCGCGCCTGCTGATCGCGCCGATCCGCCGCCTGACCGGCAATCTCGTCGAGTTCTCCACCGCCCCCGAGAATGCGGCGCTGATCCTCACGCCATCGGACCGGCGCGACGAGATCGGCATCATGGAGCGCGAACTGGCGGCGATGGAGTCGGACATCTACTCCATGCTGCGCCAGCGCCGGCACCTCGCCGACCTCGGGCTTGCCGTGGCCAAGATCAACCACGACCTGCGCAACACGCTGACCTCGGCGCAGCTGCTCTCCGACCAGGTGGCCAACGTCGACGACCCCAAGGTGCAGCGGCTGGCGCCCCGCCTCGTGCAATCGATCGACAAGGCGATCGGCTTCGCCCAGTCGGTGCTCGACTATGGCCGGCAGAGCGCCACGCCGCCGCGGCCCGTTCCGGTGGACCTCCACCTGCTGCTCGACGAAGCCGCCTTCGATGCCGGCCTTGTCGGCCATCCCGGCGTCCGGTGGCGCAACGGCGTTCCCGACGCCGTCACCATTTCCGCCGATCCCGACCAGTTCAGCCGCATCTTCGACAACCTGCTGAAGAACGCCCGCGAGGCGCTGGAGGCGGCCAATGGCAAGATCGAAAGCCCCTTCGTCGAGATCACCTTCGCCGAGACTCCCGAATGGCTGACGCTGTCAGTATCCGACAATGGCCCAGGGTTGCCCCCACGGGCCCGCGACAACCTGTTCGTCGCCTTCGAGGGCTCGGCGCGGGCGGGCGGCACCGGGCTTGGCCTCGCCATCGCCCGCGAACTGACCGAAGCGCATGGCGGCAGGATCAGCTTCGTCGACCAGCCGCAGGGGACGCGCTTCGACGTGAGCCTGCCGAGCAGCATCCGCATCACCTGACGCTGTCACCGGAACGACAAAATTCGCGTGGCGTCGTGGCTTGCAATAGGCAAGCGCCCCATGTATGGGTCTCGCCGTTCGCCGGAAATTGAGTCCGGCCTGCGCGCCCGTAGCTCAGCTGGATAGAGCATCAGACTACGAATCTGAGGGTCGGACGTTCGAATCGTTCCGGGCGCGCCATTCTTCCCCTTCATCTCCGGATTTACGGCTCGCGATGGGCGAGCCAGGGCATCTGCGTGGCGAACTTGCCGCCGGAAACGTCGATCATCGTGCCAGTGATGTAGGACGCGAAATCCGAGGCGAGGAAGCAGATGAGGTGGGCGACGTCCTTGGGGCTGCCCCAGCGGCGCAGGGTCAACGTGTCGAGAAGGCGGTTCTTTTCGACCTCGGTGCGCTCGGCGAAGCGGTTCATCCCGGTGGGGATCATCCCCGGCGCGTAGCAGTTCACCGTGATGTCGTGGGCGCCCAGTTCGCCCGCGAGCACCCGCGTCAGCCCCTCGACCCCGTATTTCGAGGCCGCATAGGCCGCGCCGCCGATCGAGGGGACGATAGCCGCGAAGGATGCCGCGTTGAGGATGCGGCCCGAGCGCTGGCGCTTCATCACCGGGATCACCGCCTGGCACATCAGGAACGTGCCCTTGAGGTTCACGTCCATGTTGAGGTCCCAGGTCTCCTCCGAGAGCTGCTCGACGCGGGCGCCGCCGGCGACGCCGGCGTTGTTGACGAGGATGTCGATGCGGCCGAAGGCCTTCTCGACCGTCTCGACCACCGCCTTGTTGTCGTGCGCGTCGCGCACGTCGCAGAGGAGCTGCAGGCCCCGCCAGCCGTTGCTCTCCCATTCAAGGGCGGCCTCGTCGAGCAGTTCCTGGCGGATGTCGGTGATGACGACGGTTGCGCCTTCGGCGGCGAGCGTCCGGGCGATCTCGTTGCCGATGCCGCGGCCGGCTCCGGTGACGATGGCGACCTTGTTCGTGAGATCAATCAGCATGTCGAATACCTTGCAGGAATGGGTGAGTAGGTCGGTCACAGCCGGAGCTCGACCGGAGGCACGCCCGGCGCGCCGAGGCGCAGGAGGGCGGAGCCATCCGCCCTGACGAAGGCAATGACCTGGCCTTCGAAGCTGCGGCGCTCAGGCGTGGCGTAGGAACTGTTGTCGCCGAGGTCGCCATTCTCGATGAAGAGCAGGGTGCCGCCATCGACCTCGGCGGAAATGACGAGTTCGTTGCGGGCGATGCCGCCATTGGCGTCGCGCAGGGTGACCTCGATCTGGGTGACGCCCTCGCCGGCGAGGCCCGCTGCCGTGCACTTCGCGGTCGCGTCGGTCGGCGCCTGCCAAACCGACGCTTCGATCCGGACGGCGTCGCCGGGCGGGCTGAACGTGTCGCTGGCGACGACCACACCGTCGCGCAGCGTTTCGAGTTTCAACGACACGGTGCCGGGGGGCACGGCGGCGACCCAGCAGCCATCACGTTCGTCGCGCTGGAGCGGGATCTCGACGCCGTCGCCGGTGAGGCGTGGCTCGCCGTTCGAGATGCAGAGCACTTCGTGCGTGCCATCGGCGAGGCCGGCCCAGTTGCGCGACACCGGCAGCGACCAGATGTGCCGCTGCTCGTCACGGAGGCGAGTGGCGATATAGGCCACCGGCTCGTCGGACCACCAGCTTCGGCGGAGGTGGAACGCTGGTTTCTCGAAGCCGGCGAGGGTGATGAGGCCCGCGCTCGAGCCGTGCCGGGGCCAGCCATGCGTCTCGCCGAGATAGTCGATGCCGGTCCAGAGATACTGGCCTGAAACATAGGGATTGTCGGCGACGGCGCGCCAGTTGGCGTAGCTGTGGCCGTTCTCGGTGCCGATGATCGGCTGGTCCGGGAACTTGCCATGATCCTCAGGGTAGAGGTGCTCCTTGTAGTTGTAGCCGACGAGGTCGATGGGCACGAGGAAGCCGGTATGGCGCGAGAGTTCGGGGAAGGCCGACCCGACCGTCACCGGCCGGGCCGGGTCCTTGTGCCGGACGATACCGGCCAGGCGGCGGGCGATGGTGGCGAGGCGGCGGGCGTCGGGGCGGTTGGGGTCGTAGGCGCGCTGGCGCGCCGACTTGTTGGCGTCGTTGTTGCCGGTCGCGGCCTCGAACATGGCTGAAGCATAGGGATCGTTGGGGTAGTCGATCTCGTTGCCGATGCTCCAGGCGATGATCGAGGCATGCTTGCGGTGTGCGTCGACCATGTTGGCGAGGTCGCGCTCGTGCCACTCGGGAAAGTCGTTGGCATAGCCCTGATGGCGCGGCGGCGAGACGTTGTGGCCCTGCCACCACTTGTTCTTGGGGTTCTCCCACTCGTCGAACGCTTCGTCGATGACGAAAAAGCCGAGCGCATCGCAGAGGAGATAGAGTTCGGGCGCGTGCGGGTTGTGCGCCATGCGCACGCCGTTGCAGCCCATCTCCTTTAGCTTCAGCAGCCGGCGCAGCCAGACTTCCGGCGGCACGGCGGTACCGAACGGGCCGGCATCTTCGTGGAGGCACACGCCCTTCAGTTTCCGGGACTCGCCATTGATGAAGAAGCCCTGCTCGGCATCGAAGCGGAAGGTGCGGATACCGACGGTTTCCTCGTAGACTGCGGTCCGCCCTGTGCCCCCGGTGAGGGTGGTGGTGAGGCGGTAGAGACTTGGGCTGGTGTCGGACCAAAGCTCCGGTTGCGGCACCGTCGCGGCAACGACCGCATCGGCCGTGCTGCCTGCCGCGATTTCGGCTGAGGCTTCGAAGGCGTGGACGCGACCCGTGGCGAGCGAGCGGAGTTCGTGCCGCGCCCGCACCGTCACCGCTTCGGCCGTGTCGTTGACCAGTGCCTGCGCGACGCGGACCCGCGCCTGCGCAGCATCGGCGGTCAGCGTCTCGAACACCGTGCCGTACTCGGCGATGCGCACCGGCTCGTGCAGCTCGATCGTGACGTGGCGGTTGATGCCCGAGCCGTTGTACCAGCGGCTGTCGGAGATATCGGTGTGCTCGACCCGCACGCTGATCACGAGGTCGTCGCTGTTGGCATAGGAGAGGATTTCGGTGAGGTCGAACGAGAACTCGGCATAGCCCGAGGGCCGGTGGCCGAGATGGTAGCCGTTCACCCAGACCCTGGCGTTCTTGTATACGCCCTCGAATTTGAGCCGCGCGTGCTTGCCGGCAAACTCGCCGAGCGTCGCCAGAGAGACATGCGCCCGGTACCAGCCGATACCACCGGGCAGGTATCCGGTGCCGCTCGAATTGGTCTCGGCGAAACCCTCTTCGATGCTCCAGTCGTGCGGCACTGTGACCTGCCGCCAGGTGCTGTCGTCGAAGGCCTTGCCCCAGGCCTCCGGCTGGTCTGAGAGCGTGAAGGCCCAGCGGCGGATGTCGTAGCTATGCATGAGCCGTCGGCCCTATTCCTGCTTGGCCGCCGCGGCGGCGATGTACTTGCTGAAGACGCCTGCGAACAGGCGTCCGTTGATGGTGGCGATGCCGGCAAAGCCGACGAAGAACCAGACGATCCCGTAGCCGGTGAACTGGGGGTAGAAGACGGTCACGAGGATGCAGAGTCCGATCAGCGCCATGGCGGCGAGCGTTACGAGCGGGTGTTTCCAGGACATCAGCCGCGCGTTGCGCAGCACGTCGCGCGTACGACCCTCGAAGCTCGCGAGATAGGGAAAGACGAACAACGCCGCGGCGGCGAAATTGAAGGCGAGCACGTACCAGATGGCGAGGAGGATCAACTCGGCCAGCGGTCCGAAGCTGAGGTTGGTGACAACCACGTACCAGGCGGCCAGCACCGCGAGGAGCGCGAGCAGCACGAACCAGATCACCGTCGCCTGCCGGAAGTTGCCGAGGAACGAGCGGAAATAGTCGCCGGTCACCGAGTTGCACTCGCCGGTCGCGAGCCGCATGGCGGTGAAATTGAGCGCGGTCAGCGATGCGCCTAGCGTCACGACCGGGATCGAGGTCGCGATGAAGATGAGGTTGAGGACCATGATATCGGCGAGGAGGCTCAATCCGCGCATCAGCGCGGAGTCCGGCGAGAACAGGGTTGCCATGGGTCGATCCTCCGGTGGACCGGACGGGGGTTAGCCCGTCCGGTCGCGGGTCAGGTGACTAGAGGCCGCGAGCGGCCTTCCAGGCGTCCAGGTCGGCCTGGATCGAGGCACGTGCGTCCTCGTAGCCGACGTCCTTCAGCTTCTGGCGCATCTCGGCGACGGCCGCAGCCGGATCCTCGAACTTGCCGTACTGGAGCTGCGGGATGTACTCGGCGAGCACGCCCGCCATGGCGGCCGTGGTCGAGTCGATCGCCGGCTTGTTGATGAGCAGCGTCGAGTACGGATAGTCCTTGGCCGTCGCATCGAGCTCGGCGATCACCGCCGCCTTGTTCGGCGCGTCGGTGGTGCGGACCGGCTCGAACTCATCCGTGCGGCCCCACCAGTAGTCAGTGCCGAGGTCCATGGTGGACATGTCCCAGCCTTCCGGACGGTCGAGCACGCCGTCTTCGCGGATGATGTAGTCCTCACCCTCGATGCCGTAGACGAAGAGCATGTAGATCTCTTTGTCGTTGCGGATCAGGTCGTAGACCTCGAGTGCCTTCTCCGGGTTGCGCGAGTTGGCGCTCACGGCCATGGCGCCGTGGGTATAGATGTCCTTGAAGAAGTTGCCGTTTTCCTTGCCCCAGTAGAAGAACTTGGGGTCGGAGCCGGGCTGCTTGGCCGTCATGTTGGAGACGATCTGCGTCAGGTAGGTCTGCGTGTGGTGCTGGTCCGTGCCGGAGAGGCCGGCATAGAGGGATTCACGCGCGTCGCCGTCGTAGTTGAGCGCATCCTCGCGCCAGACGCCGATCTCGTTCCACTGCTTGGCAAGCTGGGCCGCCTCGAGCAGGGCGTCGCCTTCCATGTACCAGGAGGTGACCGTGTAGGGGTCGGAAGCCTTGGTGTGGAACGGGAAGAAGTTGCCCGCCGTGATCTGCTGCAAGGTCTGGAAGTCGGTGTGGCCCTGGATGTAGCCGGTCAGGGCCGCCTCGTTGGCGCCGGGCACGTCCCATGGGTAGATGTCCGGCTTGTTGGCCTTGATCCACTCGAAGTACTTGGTGAAGTCCTCGAACTTGGTGATCTCGCCGTTCTCGAAGCCGGCTTCCTTGGCCCAGTCACCACGGTAGAAGAAGCCGTGGTTGGTGTACTGGGTGTAGTTGTCTTCGGGCATGAAGTAGATCTGCCCGTCGGTGAGCTTGGTCAGGTCCCAGTGCCCGTCGGCCTCGACCTGGGCCCAGGTCTTGGGCGCGTGGGTCTTCAGCATCTCTTCGGAGAGCGGCAGGAAGGCGCCCTTCTGCGCGTTCTCCCAACCGAACAGCCAGTCGGTCGCTGTCGCGATCAGGTCGACATTGTCGTCGCCCGAAAGCAGTTGCACGTTGTACTGGGTCTGCCAGTCGGCCCACTCGATGTAGAACAGGTCGAGCTTGGCATTGGCCTTCTCGACGAGCTTCTCGTTGAGCTTTTCGAGCATCGCTTCGAGACGGCCGTTGGTGGGCTTGTTGCCCAGCGTCAGCATGGTGATCTCGACCGGCGCATCCTGGGCGATCGCCCCGACGGAGAGCGCCGGCATGCTGATGCCAAGGGCCAGCAGCGCCGCCCCGAGCCGCAAGGTGTTTCTTCTGTGCACTTCAACTCCTCCTTTGAACTGCGTCTGTTCGCGGTGATTTTTCCCTCGCCCGGTCATTCCGGGCATGCGGCCGATCACCGGTTCGGCCGCGTAACTCAGCCAGGCGTCATCCTTTCACCGCTCCGATCGTGATGCCGCTGACGAAGTATTTCTGGATGAAGGGGTAGAGCAGCAGGATCGGACCGATGGCCACGACCGCGCTCGCCATCTTCAGCGTGTTGCTCGGCAGGTTGGTGATGCTGACATTGGACCCGGCCACCGAATTGCGCAGCGCGTTGGCCGTGTTGATGATGTTGTAGAGGTGGTACTGCAGCGGTTTGAACTCGACTGTGCTGCCGAGATAGAGCGAGCTCAGGTACCACTCGTTCCAGTAGGCGAGGGCGAGGAACAGCCCGATCGTCGCCAGCGCCGGCTTCATCATCGGCAGGCATAGCTGGGCGAAGATGCGGAAATCCCCGGCGCCGTCGACCTTGCCGCTCTCGATGACCTCGTAGGGCACGGTGCGCATGAAGTTCTTCATCAGGATGATGAGCCACGGCGTCATCAAGAGCTGCAGGAACACGGCCATGTAGTTGCCGCGCAGCCCGAGGTCGCGCGCCACCCAAAGGAAAGTCGGTGCGAGGCCGGCCGAGAACAGCGTGGTGAAGTAGATGAAGAACGAGATGTGGTTGCGGAAGGGGAAGTCCTTCCGGTTGAGCGCATAGCCGGTCATCGAGATGATGAAGAGGCCGATGGCGGTGCCGAACACCGTCATGGTGATGGTGACCACATAGGAGCCGAGGATCTGGCGGGGTGCCTTGAAGATCCACTCGTAGGCGGCGAGCGTGAAATCCTTGGGCAGGAGGCCGAAGCCGGATTTGAGGATCGTCGCCTCGGACGAGAACGAGGCCGAGACGATGAGGACGAAGGGCAACAGGCAGAACAGCGCGAAAAGCGTGACCGTGATGTAGGAGATGGTCTGCAGGACGAGGTCGCTGCCGTCGAGCTTGATGGCGCGCGGCTTGGCCGGCGCCAGCCCCACCCCCTCAATCCCCGCGACGATGTTTTCACTGGTGCGATCGGTCATCAGAACAGCGCGTAATCCTTGTTGACCCGGCGCACGACCCAGTTCGCCGTCATCACGAGGGCGAAACCGAACAGCGACTGGTAGAGGCCGACGGCGGTCGAGGTGGTGAAGTTGTTCTGCGTGAGCACCATCCGGTAGACCGAGGTCTCGATGATGTCGGTGGTCGAGAACAGCGAGGCGTTGTTGCCGATGAGGTTCCAGAACAGCCCGAAATTGCCGTGCATTATGCCGCCGAGCGAGAACAGCACCAGGATGATGAAGGTCGGCTTGAGGCTCGGCAGCGTCACGTAGCGGATGCGCTGCCAGGCCGAGGCGCCATCCACCGTCGCCGCCTCGTAGAGGCTGCGGTCGATGCCCATGATCGCGGCGAAATAGACGATCGAGCCGTAGCCGGTGGACTGCCACAGGTGGACGATGATGATGATGAACGGCCAGAGGCCCGCCTTGCTGTAGATCTTGAGCGGGTCGCCGCCGGTTTCGCGGATCAGCGCGTTGATGGCGCCCGTATCGTAGTTGAGGAGGTTGAAGGCGATCACGCCGACCAGCACGGCCGAGATGAAGAAGGGCAGGAACATCGCCGCCTGGCTGATCTTCTTGAACCAGGCCAGCCGGATCTCGTTGAGCATGATCGCGATGGCGATCTGCAGGATGTTGCCCAGCACGATGAAGGCGAGGTTGTAGAGGATGGTGTTGCGGGTGAGCAGCCACAGCTGGCCCGATTTCAGCAGGAACTCGAAGTTCTTGAAGCCGACGAACGGGCTGCCGAAAATGCCGTCGCGGTAGTTGAAGTTCGTGAACGCGATCCATGCGCCGGGAAGCGGCATGTAGTTGAAGACGATGAAGAACAGCATCGCCGGGACGCACATGAGCAGGAGCACCCTGCTGTCCATAAGCTGCCGCAGCAGGGACTTCTGCCGCCTCGGCGCAACCTGTTCCGTCATGTTCCCCCTCTCTGCCCCTGGCTGCGGCGTCCCTCCAGACGCTGCCACCTCGCGAGTGGCCCGCTGCCAACGGCACCCGGGCTTTGCGTCCGGGGTTGGTTTCAACGAATACGGCGACGCCTCTCCAAGCGTCGGAACAGTCCAGGACACAGCCGCGCGCTATGCCTGGTGCCCGGAAAAACCGGGTCGAACGATGCAGTGATCTCCTCCAAGATCGCGGCGCGTTTGCACCCCGCGACGCTATTGTTAGCGACGGGAACAACGGCGCGCAAGTTTTCAGTAAATATTTAGTCGGCAAGGTCCGCGGGCAGCGGACGGGTGCTGCCGCGCCACCGCAGGCTCGTGGCCAGCGTCACCCGTTTTGGCAGATCGCGGCCGTTCATCCGCTCGAGCAGGAGCTCCACGGCATTCTCGCCGATTTCCTCGGCCGCAAGGTGCACGGTGGTGAGCGGCGGGTTCATGAACTGGGCCACCGAGATATCGTTGAAGCTCGCGATGGCGATATCGTCGGGAATGGCGAGGCCCAGTTCGTGGGCTGCGCGATAGGCGCCGACGGCCATGTTGTCGTTGGCGGTGACGAGGGCATCCGGCCTGTTCCCACCCGACAGCATCTGCCGCGTGAGCTTGTAGCCGCTCTCCTCGGTCTTGCTGCCGGTCAGGCAGAGGCGCTCGTCGAAGATGCCCTTTTCCTTGGCCCACTCGATATAGGCGCGGCAGCGCCGCTCCGGCAGTCGCGCGGCGACGCCGTCATAGATATCGACCCAGCCGGCAAAGGCGATCCGTCGGTGCCCGGCCTGCCACAGCGATTGCAGCAGCTTCCGCGTTGCCAGCATCAGGTCGGACTCGACCGAGTCGATCTCGTCGGTCGGCGGACTGAAGTCGGCGAAGACGAGGTTGCGGTTATGCTTCCTCAGCCACGCGATCTCGTTCTCGTCGTGCCGCCCGATGGCAATGATCCCGGAGGCCCCGCGCAACAGCGACGCTTCGGGCAGGCTGTCGGTGTGGTAGACCTTGATCGTCTCGATCTTGAGTGCCTGACAGCGGGTTTCGATACCGAGGCGCAGCCCGACATAGTAGGGATCGACCAGCTCCTGGTCTGGCCTCAGGTAGTGCACCAGAGCGACCTTGCTGAGCCCCTGCTGGTAGGCACGATTGCGGGCGCGGGGCGTCTCGTACTTCATCGCCTCGGCGGTTTCGATAATCGCCTGACGGGTCTTGGCGGTGACCGAAAGCGTCTGGTCGAAGTTGAGCACCCGCGACACCGTCGCGGACGAAACCCCTACCGCCTTGGCGATTTCCTTCAGCGTGACCAAGCGTGCCCCTCAGCAGCTATCAGCCATGCTTAGGCAAAAAAGGCCGCGCTAGGCAAGCCACATGGGCACCCGCATCCGCCATCACGACCGCGCCCTCGACTTGAGCCAGCGGTCGAAGGCGACGGCCACGATGAGGATCAGGCCGATCACGATCGACTGCGTGTAGCTCGACACGTTGTTGAACTGCAGCCCGTTCTGCAGCACGCCGATCAGGGCGGCGCCGACCACGGTGCCGCCGACGCTGCCAATGCCGCCGAACAGCGAGGTGCCCCCGATCACGACGGCCGAGATCACGGTCAGTTCGTAGCCGATGCCGGCGACCGCCTCGGCCGAGTTGAGCCGCGCTGCGAGCACGAATGCCGCCAGCCCGGCGAAGAAGCCGACGATGACATAGACCGAGATCAGCACGCGATCGACGCGCAGGCCGGAGAGGCGCGCCGCCTCGGCATTGCCGCCCACTGCGTACACGGCGCGGCCATACCGCGTGTAGCGCAACAGGATGTGGCAGATGATGGCGGCGATGGCGAAGATGATCACCGGTACCGGGACGGGCCCGATCAGGCCATTGCCGAACCAGCGGAAATCCGGGCCGAAGCCGGAGATGGGACCACCGTTCGAGAGTGTCAGCGTGATGCCGCGAAAGATCGTCAGGCCGCCCAGCGTCACGACAAAGGGTGGGACCTTGAGGCGGGTGATCGCCACGCCCTGGACGCCGCCTGCTATGGAGCCCACCGCCAGCGCCGCGACCAGCGCCGCGAACCAGCCGAACCCTGCATCGGGACCAGCGGAAAGCGACATGGAATTGGCCGTGCCGCCCTTGGCGACGATCGCCGCCACCATGCCGCAGAGCGCCACCAGCGAACCGACACTGAGATCGATGCCGGCGGTGAGGATCACGAAGGTCATTCCCAGCGCGATCAGTCCGGTGATCGAGATCTGGCGCATGATGTTGAACACGTTGATCGGGTCGATGAAGCTCGGCTTCAGCGCCGTGAACACCCCGATCAGGACGATCAGGAACAGCAGCGGGCCGAACTGCTTGAGCACGCGGAAGATGTTGGGGCCCGACTTGGCCGTCGTCTCGGTGGTGGTGGTCATACGGCTTCTCGCTGACGTTGATCGAGCGCCATCAGCGCCATCAGTTTCTCTTCGGTGGCGGACTCGGCGGGGAGCTCGCCGGTAATGCGGCCCTGCCGCATGGTGACGATGCGGTCGCTGACCGCGAGGATTTCCGGCAGCTCCGACGAGATCACCATGACGGCGATGCCCTCGGAGGCCAGTTGCACGAGGATCTGGTGCACTTCGGCCTTCGCCCCGACATCGACGCCGCGCGTCGGCTCATCGACGATCAGCACCTTCGGGTTGCGCGCCAGCCAGCGGGCAAGGATGACCTTCTGCTGGTTGCCGCCCGACAGGCCCTCGATCGCCTGATCGGGCGAGGCCATGCGGATCGAGAGCGCTTTCTTGAACTCGAGCAGTGCGTTGCGCTCCCGGCCCTCGGCCATGAAGCCGGCGCGGTTCGACCAGCGGTCGAGTGTCGCCACCGCAAAGTTGGGCTGGATGCCGAGCATGGCGAAGATCGCCTGGTGCTTGCGGTCCTCTGGCACGAGGCCGATGCCGAGCGCGATGGCATCGGCAGGCGTCGCCGGGGCAATGGCCGCGCCGTCGAGTTCCAGCGTCCCCGCCGCGATGCGATCGGCTCCGAAGATCGCGCGGGCCAGTTCCGTGCGGCCCGAACCGACAAGTCCGGCAATGCCGAGAATCTCGCCGGCCTTGAGGTCGAGGTCGACGCCGTTGAGGACGATGGCATGCGGCGCTTCGGGATTTCGCACCGTGCGCAGGCCGCGCACCTTGAGCCGGACCGCACCCGCCTCGTGGCGCTGGCTCGGGCGGGCATAGAGATCCGACGCGGCGCGCCCGACCATTTTCTCGATGATGGCGGGGATCGGGATCGGCGCGCCGTCGCGCACGAGATGTCCGGCGAGCCGGCCGTCGCGCAGCACGGTCATGCGATCGCAGATCGAGCTGGCTTCCTCGAGCCGGTGGGTGACGAACATGATCGCCACACCCTCGCTGCGCAGCTTGCCCATGATATCGAGGAGCCGCGTCACTTCGGTCTCGGTGAGAGCCGAAGTCGGCTCGTCCATGATGATCAGCCGGCTCTCGAGCGACAGCGCACGGGCGATCTCTACCATCTGCTGTTCGGCCACCGACAGGGCGGAGACCGGGATGCGGGGATCGATGGCAAGGCCGACCCGGCCGATGATGCCGCGTGTCGCCTCGTTCATCTTGCGCCAGTCGATCAGCCCGAGCGGGCCGGTCGGGGCGCGGCCGATGAAAATGTTCTCCGCCACGGTCAGCGTCGGGATGAGGCTCAGTTCCTGGTAGATGGTGACGATGCCGGCGCGCTTGGCCTCGTTCGGATTGGCCGGCCGGTAGTCGGCGCCCGCGAAGGTGATGCGTCCGGAGGTCGGCGGCTGCGCCCCCGAGAGAATCTTGAGCAGCGTCGACTTGCCGGCGCCGTTCTCGCCCATGAGGCCGAGAATCTCGCCCGGCCGCACATCGAGTGAGACGTCGTCGAGCGCAATCACGCCGGGAAAGTGCTTGGACACACCCACGACTTCGAGCAGCGGAGCAGTGCTGGCCGCAGCAGCCACCTGTGCCAACGCAGTGTCCTCCTCAGGCATTCGAGACAGGATGCGGCGCCGCTCCCTCAAGCGGCGCCGCACGCATGCTACTTGGCTTCGCCGAGGCGTTCCGCCTTGTCGAGGTTGTCCGGCCCGATCACCACCGGGGTGAGCAGCACCAGCTTCTCGGCCGGCTCGGTCTTGTCCTTGGCGTAGGCGACAGCGATCTTCACCGCGGTGCGCGACTGCTCGCCCGGGAACTGCTCGACCGTTCCAGCTAGCTTGCCGTCACGGACGGCGACCAGGGCTTCCGGCAGGGCGTCGAAGCCGTAGATTTTCACATCGGTGAAGCCACGAGCCGCGACGGCCTCGGCGGCGCCGAGCGCCATGTCGTCATTGGCGCAGATGATCGCATCCGGCTTGCCGTTGGCGGCAAGGCCGGCCTCGGTGACGGAGAGGCCCTGATCGCGAGCAAAGTTGGCGGTCTGCTCGAAGATGATCTGGTACTTGTCCTTGATCGGATCGAGCACGTTGTGCACGCCCTTGTTGCGATCGATCGCCGGGCCGGCGCCGGGCTGGCCCTGCAGGTGGAAGATCTTCGCGCCATTGGGGAACGCGTCGACCAGCGCCTGCGCCTCGGCCTCGCCACCCTTGACGTTGTCGGCGCCGACATGGGCGAGGATGCCTTCTACACCGTCGACCCGGCGGTCGATGGTGACGACCGGCACGCCGGCCTGGACGGCCTGCTCGATGGCTGGAGCCAGCGCGTTGACGTCAAGCGGCGAGATGACGATGGCGTTGACCTTCTGCACGATCGCCGCCTCAATATCGGCGGTCTGCTTGGGCGCGGAGTTCTGGCCATCGGACTCGATGATGCCTACGCCCTGAGCCGTCGCTTCGGCCTTGATCTGGTTGAGCATGTGCACGAAGAACGGGAAGCTCAGGCTCGGCACCGAGCCGAGAATGGTGATGTCCTGGGCCAATGCGACTGTCGGTGCTGCGGCGGCCAGCGCGCCAAGCGCCACCGACGACAGCAGGAAACTGCGTCTGTTCACGATGTTCTCCTCCTTGGGTGCAAGCGGTGTTTTCACCGTCATGCTGGATGGCACGCTAAGCCCATGCCGGAATTGTCGCAAGCACTAACATGTTAGCATAATGGCGACTTGCTCTCGTCCGAGTCTGCACATGCCCGGCGGCGCGCGCGTAGCGGCGCAAAGTTGGCGTAACTGCTGGTTATTTGAAGAGTCGTGTATAAGTAAATGTTGATAGTAATGGTATCTGTGCGAAAGAGTACCAAGCAGATCAATGCCAGATATACCCGCCAGTCATACTGAATCTAAATTGAGTCGCAGGAAACGAGTCCGTCGACTGCCTTTAATTCGCCAATCATGCGGAGAAAGTGCGACATCTTCGCTACACTCACGACGCATTAATCAGCGGCCATTGAAAATGCACGGTTTTTTGGCCTTTCTGTAAAGGAATGTTACTGGATCGCTGCCCCCGACGCTGCTTGACTTACGCCAGTTGTCTGCGATGGCAGGTGCAAGATGCGTAGGTGGAGGGCAGGTTCGGCCGCAGGGCTAGAGCTTAGCGATGCGCCGATAGCGAGAAGGCCGAGGCCGATCATGGCCAGGGCGCGCTGGAGTATTGTGCCGCTGACGAACTTGCCGGCATCCTTGGCCTTCGCCCTCTTCTTCATGCTGTCGTTCTTCGTCTTCGTCGGCGTGCCGAGCGAAGCGCAGGCGGCTTGCGTCCCCGGAGCCCCGGGGGTCGTCGATTGTACCGGTAACGTCTCCGGTGGTGCCAACTTCCACAACCCGCCCGACCCCTATACGACCCTCAACGTCAACAACCTCACTGTCGATATCACGCCGGCGCCGGGAATTTCGGGGGTGGGTCTGATCGGGCAGGGTACCGACCAGGGCAGCGCCGGTTGCACGGTGATTGTTGTTGCCTGCCTCGGCGACGACGGATCGGACGGCGGGGGGGCGCCGTCGGTGACTGTCAATTTCGACGGGACCGTCGGTCCGCACTCGATAACGACGCAGGGGGCGAACGGCGTCGTCGGCATCAGCTATGGCGGTGACGGCGGCAATGGCGGCAATGGCGGCGGTGTTGGCGGTACCGGCGGTGACGCCGGCAACGGTGCCGTCGGTGGCGCGGTCATCATCGACAGCAAGGGCAACATCACAACGACCGGAAACAATGCCAACGGAATTATGGGGCTTAGCGTTGGCGGCAACGGTGGCATCGGCGGTGATTTCGGGGGCGTAGGTGCGGTCGCCGGAGACGGTGGCGATGCCGCGGGTGGCGGATCAGTCCACGTGACGTCCGCATCCACCATTCACACGTCCGGCGACAAGTCGAACGGCATCGTGGCGCAGAGCACTGGCGGCGCCGGTGGCGCAGGCGGCAGTGCCGGTGGCGTGTACTCCGAGTCGGGGGGCGGCGGTCAGGCTGCACCCGGCGGCAATGTCACGGTCGACAACAGCGGCGGCATCACGACGCTTGGCAAGGACTCAGTCGGCATCCTCGCCCAGTCCATTGGTGGCTTTGGCGGCGGTGGCGGCAGCGGTGGTGGCCTCGTCGCCTTCGGTGGCAGCGGCGCGAGCGCCGGGCCGGGTGGCATTGTCATCGTCAACAACTCTGGCTCGATCAGCACGACCGAAGAGGGTGCGCACGGCATCCTGGCTCAATCGATCGGCGGTGGTGGTGGTTCGGCAGGATCGGCGGGCGGGCTTGTCGCCCTTGGGGCGGATGGCTCTATCGGCGGCAACGGCCAGGCGGTCACGGTCACGACCACTGGTACCGGCCACATCGAAACTTCCGCGGCCAATGCCAAGGGCATCTATGCCCAGTCGATCGGCGGCGGCGGCGGCGATGGCGGCAATTCGGGCGGCCTGGTCAGCATAGGCGGTTCCGGCAGCACCACGAGCGGCGGCGGCAAGGTCACCGTAGCCAACTCGCAGGCCATCACCACGAATGGCGACCGGTCCGACGCTATCTATGCCCAGAGTGTGGGCGGAGGCGGCGGCAACGGCGGTGTCTCCGGTGGCCTTGTCTCAATCGGCGGCTCGGGCGGCGGCGGCGGTGACGGCGGAGAAGTCGAGGTCGACAACTCCGGTGAACTGAACGCGACCGGTGAGTTCTCCCGCGGCATCTTTGCGCAGTCGATCGGTGGTGGTGGCGGCGACGGTGGCTTCAGCGGCGGCCTCATCAGCGTGGGTGGTAGCGGTGCGGCGGGCGGTACCGCCGTGCTGGTCGACGTCACCAACTCGGGCAAGATCACGACGCAGGGCAACAACGCGGCCGGCATCTTCGCCCAGAGCGTCGGCGGTGGTGGCGGTAGTGGCGGCAACAGCGTTGCAGCAGGTGTCTTCGTCTCGATGGCCTTCGGTGGCAAGGGTGGCCCCGGCGGCGATGGCGGCCTGGTCAATGTCAACCTGGACCAGAACCTGCCCGTCGACATCAGCACCACCGGCGATCATTCCGCCGGCATCTTCGCCCAGTCGGTGGGCGGCGGCGGTGGCGATGGCGGCTTTGCTATCTCTGCCTCGGTAGGACTCTACGGCAACGTCTCGCTGGCTTTCGGCGGTTCGGGTGCCTCCGGTGGCGACGCCAAGGCGGTCTACGTTGCTGCCAATGGCAGCATCAAAACGCTGGGCAACTTTTCCTCCGGCATCGTGGCGGAGTCGATTGGCGGCGGCGGCGGCAATGGCGGCTTTGCCATTTCGGTTTCGGGTTCAACCGGGGTGGCGCTGGGGATGAGCTTTGGTGCCAAGGGCGGAGCCGGTGGGGTCGGCGGCGACGTCAAGGTCGTGAACCTCGCCCACATCACCACGGGCTGCGCGACCTGCACCGGTTCGGCCGGCATCCTGGCCAGCAGCATTGGCGGTGGCGGCGGCGATGGCGGCTTTGCGATCAACGTGAGCGGCGGACTTGTCAGCGCACTCGGCATGTCCTTCGGCGGAGCCGGTGGCGAGGGCAATAACGGCGGCATCGTCGACGTCGAGAGCACCGCCAACATCAAGACGACCGGCACCTTCAGCAACGGCATTACCGCGCAATCCCTCGGTGGCGGTGGCGGCAATGGCGGCTTTGCCGGCACCGGCACCCTTTCGCTGCAAGGTCCCAACTTTGGCCTCGCCTTCGGTGGTGGCGGCGGCGACGGCGCGTTCGGCAGCACGGTCGACGTGGCCAATGTCGGCAATATCGCCACCGACGGCGACTTCTCGCATGGCATCTTCGCCCAGTCGGTCGGCGGTGGCGGGGGCAGCGGCGGGTTCGCCGGCGCTCTCGCATTCTCGATGCAGGGTCCGGCCGCGGCCCTCGCCTTTGGCGGCAGCGGCGGCGAGGGTAGCGAAGGCGGCGACGTCACCGTCCGCCATACGGGCGAAATCACCACTACCGGCAAACAGTCCGTCGGCATTCTCGCCCAGTCCATCGGTGGTGGCGGGGGCACGGGCGGCTTCTCGCTGGGTGCCTCCGCGTCGATCAACCAGGTCGCTGCAGTCGCCGCGCTTGGCGGCAGCGGCGGCGACGGCGGCGGAAGCGGCAAGGTCACGGTCACCGACATCTTCGGCAAGATCACCACGGCGGGCGAGCAATCCCACGGCATCCTTGCGCAGTCGATTTCGGGCGGCGGCGGTACCGGCGGCTTCTCGGTCACCGCGTCGTTCTCGATGCAGAGCGATACCTACGGCCTGTCGATCGGCGGCGGTGGCGGCACGACGAACAATGCCGGCGACGTAGAGGTGATCAACAGCGCCACGATCGAGACCGGCGGCGCCGGTCGCCTGGGCCTCGGCTCACACGGCATCCTCGCGCAGTCGATCGGCGGCGGCGGCGGTACGGGCGGCTTTTCGGGCGCTGCGGCATTCTCCCTCAAGGGCAAGGCATCGACGTCTTCCACCGGCGGCGAAGGTGGAGCTGCCGGTGATGGTGGCGTCGTGCATGTCACCTCCAACGGCGCCATTACGACGCTTGCCGACAACTCCATCGGCATCCTCGCGCAATCCGTCGGCGGCGGTGGCGGCGTGGGCGGATTCTCCGTTGCAGCGGCCGGCTCCATCGAGGGCGATGCGTCTGCCGACTCCGTCGGCGGCAAGGGCGCGGGCGGCGGCGAGGGCGACGAGGTCAAGGTCTGGGTCAACAATAACATCGACACCTACGGCCAGCTCTCGCATGGCGTGCTGGCCCAGTCGGTGGGTGGCGGTGGCGGCTATGGCGGCTTCTCGCTCGGGCTCGGTGTCTCCATCAAGGCCAACAGCGAAGCCAAGAGCGTCGGCGGCGAAGGCGATGTCGGCGGCGGTGGCGGCGACGTCGAGGTCAATATCGGCAGCGCCCAGACAACGCTCGGCACGCCCGTCATCCACACGCGCGGCGAAGGCGCCGTCGGCGTCATCGCGCAGTCGATCGGCGGCGGCGGCGGCACCGGTGGTTTCTCCGGCGGCCTCGCTATCGCGATCGATGGCGGCACATCCAACGAAGTCGGCGGCGGCAATGGCGGCGCGGCTTCCGACGGTGGCGACGTCCTCGTCAACAACTGGGGCAAGATCCAAACCGAGGGCGGTAACGCGGCAGGCATCCTCGCGCAGTCGATCGGTGGCTCGGGCGGCAATGGCGGTTTCTCGATCGCGGCCGCGCTCGAAGGCCAGGGCACCAACGGCGACGGCGCCAAGAGTTCGGTCGGCGGCGAAGCCGGCACGGGCGGCATCGGCGGCGAGGTCGAGGTCAACAACTTCGGCATCATCGAGACCAGCGGCGACAACTCGCACGGCATCATCGCGCAGTCGATCGGTGGCGGCGGCGGCAACGGCGGCTTCTCGATCGCAGGCACGATCAGCGACAGCGGCCAAGGTGCGACCAGCAGCGTCGGCGGATCCGGCGGTGAAGGTGGAGCCGGCGGCACGGTGACAGTCACGAATTCCGGCACCATCACCGTCACCGGTGCGAACTCCAACGGCATTTTCGCCCAGAGCGTGGGCGGCGGCGGCGGTTCGGGCGGCATCGCGGGCGCCTTCGATTTCGGTGGCGGCGGGGTCGACAACGTCGTCGGCGGTGCCGGAGCCAAGGGCGGCAATGGCGGCGACGTGACCGTCGAGAGCACCGGCTCGATCTTCACCACCCTCGCGAACTCGAGCGGCGTCGTGGCGCAGTCGGTTGGCGGCAGCGGCGGCTGGGGTGGCCTCGCGGTTGGCGTCGGCAGTGGCAGCGACGGCTCCGACGGCATCAAGCTCGGCCTCGGCACCGATTGCGATCTCGATGACTGCGATCCCTTCTCCCTAATCCCGGTCGATGGTGCGAGCGGCACCGTCAAGGTCACCATCAACGGTGAAACCAACATCACGCAGGGCGCGCTGTCCTACGGCATGATTGCCCAGGCAATCGCCGGCGGCGGTGGCGCGGCGGCGACAGTCATTCTTGACGAACTCGGCTTCTCGGGCAGCGATATCGAGCTCAGTGCCGGCAGCTCCGGCTTCATCGGCTCAAACGCGACCTTCGCCGACAACGACTACAATACCGACCACACCATGACGACGGGCGTCGGCTCCATCGGTCTCATCGTCCAGTCGATCGGCGGTGGTGGTGGCGTGGTGGGCAATGTCGACGCGGCGCTGGTGCTGAATCCGGCCCAGCCGCCCGAGGACGGCTTCTATCTCTCTGCCGGCGGCTACGCTGGCGGCTTCAATTTCACCGGCAGCGGCGGCGGCTTCAAGCTCGACGCTGCGGGCACGGTGCAGACGACGGCTGCCAACGCCATCGGCATCATCGGCCAGACCATCGGCGGCGGCGGCGGTATCGTGAACCTGACGGTCACGTCGGTGACCAATGAGGGCGACGAGTTGGTCATCAACGTCGGCGGCAGCCAGCTCGCCAATGGTGGGTTCTTCGGCAATGCCGTGGCCGATCCTGTAACCAACCCTGTCTCGACCCTTACAGCCGCCCAGTTGGTAACGACTGCGGGGGCCCTCAGCCACGGCATCGTTGCCCAGTCGATCGGCGGTGGCGGTGGCGTCAGCAACGTCGTGTTCGAGAACGGCGTCGTCCTCGCCAACGGCACCGACATCACCATCGGCAGCGGTGCCGGTGGAGCCGGCGGCATCGGCGGCGACCTGATCGTCAATGCCAACGGGGTCACCACGACCGGCAACGGCGCCTTCGGTATCGTGGCGCAATCCATCGGTGGCGGCGGCGGCCTCGTCGGCGTGGCCAGCGGTACTTTCGTACTCGGCCAGGAAGGGTACTCGCTCAATCCCCTGTCGATCGGCGGCGGTACCGGCGCGGGCGGTGATTCCGGCGTGGTCACGGTCTCGAGCACCGGCGACATCCACACTGCTGGCTATGGTGCGCACGGCATCGTCGCGCAGTCGATCGCGGGCGGCGGCGGTATCGTCGGCAACGGCATGTTCGCTACCGACATCGCGGATGCCACGGCGAACGCCTCCTTCGCCGGCAGCCTCGGGCACGATGGCACCTCCGGCGCCGTCGGGATCACCCAGACGCGCAACGTCGTCGTCACCGGCATGAACGCGGTTGGTATCTTCGGCCAGAGCGCTGGTGGCACCGCTAACGGCAATGTGACGCTCGCGCTCAACCAGGCCGGCACGAACGGCAACGGCGTCGGCCTCGTCTGGGCCTCCAATGGTACCGGCGCGGCGGTCCAGATCGCCGACGGCGCCACAAACAGTTTCACCAGCAACGGCACGCTCTATGCGCAGAGCAGCATCTACGGCTCCGGCCTGCCGCTGCTCAACGGCATGACAATCCTCGGCGGCGACGGCGATGACGCCATCACCAACCTGATGCGGGCCGAGGGCGCCGCGATCACCAACTTCACCCGTACCAGCAACATCATCGGCAATGTCGATCTCGGCGCCGGCGCCAACAGCCTCCTGAACCAGAGCGGCGCCCTGTTCATCTCCGACGCCAGCGTCATCCTCGGGGCCGGCAACCTCCTTACCAACGAGGGCCTGCTGTCGCCGGGCGATCGTGCCCGCGTCAAGACAACCGGCGTCACCGGCAACACGACCCAGACCGTTGACGGCACCTACTACATGGACCTCGACCTCAACGCCCAGAACACGCCCGACCAGGTCAACGACCTGCTCGACATCACCGGCGACGGCGATTTCGCCGGCACGGGTGGGCTGCTGCTGACTTCGATCAACAAGGCCTTCTCCAACGACGGCTACGTCATTGCCAGCGCCGGCGGCACGATGACCGACAGCGGGTTCCTGCCGAACCTCGATCCTCCAGCCGTCGGCTTCATCTTCAGCACCGATGTCATCGGCTCCGACCTCGTGCTGCTCGCCGAGAAGCCTTCGCTCGAGGGGCTGCTGCAGGACCCAGCCTCCGGCACCACCGATCCCAACGTCTGGCGCATGGGCGAGGGCATCGACAACATCGAGCAGGCCATCGATATCGATGATCCGTTCAATTACCTGATCAACCTGCTGCGCCTGCAGCCGGACGTCGAGGCGCTGGGCGACGCGATCACGACGCTGACCCCGCACGGCGCGGCGCACATGTTCGAGCTGGCGGACCGCCGCACCACCGAGTTCCTCGACCAGGCTGCCCGTTGTGGCGATGGCCTTGTCGGCGATGCGCTCGACAACCGCGGTTGCGTCTGGATCGCTGGGAGCGGCGGCATCTACAACCGCGGCACGGTGCTCGATAGCCCGAAGACAGAAGACACATGGGGCACGCTCGCCTTCGGCGGCCAGGCGGTGGTCTATGACAAGGTGACCTTTGGCGCCGCCGGCGGCTACGGTCAGATCAATACCAAGCAGACGCTCGACGGCGAGGAGCTGGGTTCGGCCAACGGCGACATCTACCAGGCAAGCGTGTCGGCGGCTTACCAGGATGGTGGCTTCGGCGTTTCCGTCGCGGCGGCAGGTACTGCCGGCGCCTGGGAATCGCGGCGCTACGTCAATATCGGCGGCTACTCGCAGGCTTATTCGAGCTTCGACGGCATCGCCCTTGGCGTCGCCGATGTAGGCGAACTGCCGGTGTTCACCGACAAGACGATCGAGTTCGAGGCCATCCGCGGCTGGGCCGAGGCCGACCGCGAGATCTATGCGTTCAATCCGCGCGTGCGGTTGAGCTACGCGACGGATCCGGCGGAGGGTGTGAAGGCCATCGGTCTTCTCGATATCGAGGGTCACGTCCTCTACACTCCGGAAGCCACCGAAACCGGCGTGGGGCTGGCCAACCTCGTCTATCCCGAGATGACCCAAACCGCCGTGACGCTGACGCCGGGCTTCGAGCTGCGCCTCAGCCACGAGTTCGACAACGGCTATCAGGTCACCGGCTACGTACGCGGTGGCGTCCAGTGGTCGCCGTGGAAGGACGAGTGGGTGGCCGAGACCCAGTTCGCCGCCGCACCGGAAGGCCTGCCGGCGATCGAAATGATCGAGCCCTTCGACGACCTGCGCGGCAAGCTCGATGTCGGCATGATGTTCGAATGCCCGACGTCCGGCATGCAACTGACGGTGAACTATGCCGGCGTCTATGGCGCGACGACGACGCAGCACGCAGTCAAGGGCGGCTTCTCCGTCCCGATGGGCGGGCCGGAAAAGAGCGGCTGCTAGGCGCCGTCAGTGCCGTTCAACCGTGGAAGTGCTGCGACCTGAGCTGCCGGGGCGTGATGCCATAGGCCTTGCCGAACTGGTCGTAGAACTGGCTCAGCGACGAGAAGCCGGACTCGAAGGCGACGTTTTCGATCGAGAGGCTCCCCTCGAACAGCAGCGCCCTGGCGCGGATCAGCCGCATGCGCAGCACAAAGCGATGGATCGAGACGTTCATCACCGCAGTGAAGAGGTTCAGCGCGTAGTTGGGGTGGAGCCCCACCACCTTGGCGATGTCCTCTGCCCGCAGCGGTTCGCTCAGGTTCTCGAGGATGTGCTTGATCATGGCCACGACGTAGCGGAGCGGCGTCGCCCCGCGCATCGCCGGGTTCACCGCCTCGATCCAGGGCGGCAGCAACTCTTCCCAGCCATCGACCGCGGCGCGCCGCAGCATCAGCGCGATCTCGGAGCGCAGGATGTCGCCGCGCTCGGCATCGCCGCGGCGATAGTCGTTGTACCAGCGGACCAGGGTGTCGTCGCCGATCGTGCCCTCCGGAAGGGCGATCAGGCCGCCGCCCATCATGGTGTCGGTCAGCTTGCCGAGCTTGGGCATGTGGAGGAAGGAATCGAGCGGCAGGTAGATATTGCACTGCCGGCTGTCTCCAGCCGGGCCGCGGTCGATGCTGGTCGTGCGGTGCGGGATACCTGCCCAGAACAGCACCAGGTGCCGCGACGGCACCGTCACCGGCTTGCCGTCGACGAGATAGTCCATGCTGCCCGAGGTCAGCCAGTTCATCTCGATATGGCCGTGTAGGTGTTCCTGCTCCATCAACTGCGGGTCGAACCAGCGGATGCCGAAGCGGCCGAAGGCCGAGGTCTTGGCGTAGAACTGCCTGTCGGGCCGCGGCACCGGCGGTTGCGCCTTGGCGATCTTGGTGAGTGTGACGGCCATGGCCGAAACCTTTAAAAACCGGAAATACTCATCCAGATAATCGGATTGTTGCGCCCGCTGCAAGTCGTACGGTCAGCACACTGGACGAGGGGGAACCGGGCGGGAGGCCCATTCTTCGGCACGCTTTGTGCTGTCCAGCGCAATGGGAGGTATCATGCGAAAGCCCAAATATGCCCTTGGCGGGGCAGGCCTTCTGCTGTCCGTTTCTATCCTGGCAGCACAGGCGCAGACCGTCACCCCGACGACGCCGCCCGATCCACCGACATTCGAGGCGCAGGGAACGCCGAACTTCGTCGGTATCAAGGATATGTTCGAGTTCAAGGCCCTGCCGGAATACCACGAGCCGGCCTGGGTTACGTCCAAGTATGTTGACGCCGGCACGCTGCCGCCCGTCGCCGAGCGCCTGCCCAAGGAGCCGCTGGTCTACAAGACCGCGAACATGCCCGACGGCGTCGGCGTTTATGGCGACGTGATGCGCCACGTGATCGGTGGCCGGCCGGAAGGCTGGAACTATATCGGCGGCCAGTCGCAGGGCTGGGGCGGCATCGATATCGGCCTCTCCGAATGCCTGACCCGCACGGGTCCGCTGTTCCAGGTGAAGGCCGACGAGCTCGAGCCGCTGCCGAACCTCGCCAAGAGCTGGGAATGGTCCGAAGACGGCCACCAGCTGACCATGCACCTCATCGAAGGTGCGAAGTGGTCGGACGGCGCCCCGTTCACCGCCGATGACCTGATGTTCTACTGGGAGGATAACGTCCTCGACCCGAACGTCTCCCCGCTCAATGGCGCGACGCCCGAGACCTTCGGTGCCGGCACCACGCTCGAGAAGGTGGATGACTACACCGTCGTCTGGACGTTCAAGGAAACCAAGCCGACGCAGTACCTCTACGCCATGGCGTACGGCACGTTCTGCCCCGGCCCGAGCCACATCCTGAAGCCGCAGCACCCGAAGTACAATTCGGCCAACACCTACGATCAGTACAAGAACGCCTTCCCGCCGGAATACCTCAATATTCCGACCATGGGCGCCTGGGTGCCGGTCGAATACCGGCCCGACGACATCGTGGTGATGCGCCGCAACCCCTACTACTGGAAGGTGGACGAGGCCGGTAACCAGCTGCCCTATCTCGACGAGATGCACTATCGCCTCTCGACCTGGGCGGACCGCGACGTGCAGGCTGTTGCCGGCTCTGGCGACTTCTCGAACCTCGAACAGGCCGAAAGCTATGTCGAGGCGCTGAAGCGCTCCGCCGATCCGAACGCCCCCGCCCGTCTCGCCTTCGGTGCACGCACCATCGGCTACACGCTCGACATGAACCTCTCCGGCAACGGTTGGGGCACTCCGGACGAGCGCGGCCAGAAGGTGCGCGAACTGAACCGCAACCTCGATTTCCGCAAGGCCGTCTCGATCGCCACCGATCGCCAGCGGCTCGGCGACTCGCTGGTGCGCGGTCCGTTCACCGCCATCTATCCGGGCGGCCTCTATGCCGGCACGGCCTTCTACGACAAGGACTCGACGGTTTACTACTCGTACGACCTCGAGAGTGCGAAAGCTCTGCTCGACGGCCTCGGGCTGAAGGACACGGACGGCAACGGCATCCGCAACTTCGCGGACGGCGGCGCTGACGTGGAAATCACCCTCCTCGCCAACTCCGACTACGGCACGGACACGAACCTCGCCGAAGGCGTGATTGCCCAGATGGAACAGCTCGGCCTGCGCGTCGTGGCCAACTTCCAGACCGGCACCGCGCGTGACGACATGGCGGATTCGGGCCAGTGGGACTGGCAGGTTCGCCGCCAGGGTTCGGAAATGGTGTCGGTGGTGCAGGGCACCGCGACGCTCGCTCCGACCGGGCCGCGGACCAGCTGGATGCATCGCGGCGGCACCGATGGCACCGTCGACCTGCTGCCCTACGAGCAGGAGATGGTGGATGCGGTCAACGCGTTCATCAAGTCCTCGGACATGGCCGAGCGCAAGGAGCTGATGAAGAAGTACCAGAAGCTGTTCACCGAGAACGTCAACTCGGTGGGCCTGACGCAGTACCCTGGTGCGCTCATCATCAACAAGCGCTTCGCCAACATCCCGGCTGGTGCCCCGATCTTCATGTTCAACTGGGCTGAGGACAACATCATCCGCGAGCGCGTGTTCGTGCCGGCTGACAAGCAGTCGACCAACGAGTTGCATCCGCAGACCCTGCCGGGCGCTCCCGGCTCCGCAGGGCCGGTGTAATCCCTCCCTGAGGATGCAATCATGGCAGGGGGGCACGTCCCCCTGCTCTCCTGGGAATGAAGACGTCGCGCTCTCGTAAAGTCTGCAACTTTTCCTGAAAGCGCTCTAACGGGGCTGCCGATCGATGCTCAGATTTCTGGTGACGCGCATTTTGGGGGCGATCCCGCTCCTCTTGCTGCTTAGCGTCGTGACCTTCGCCATCATCCAGGCGCCCCCGGGCGACTACGCCGACTACATCAAGTCGATGCTGATCAACCAGGGCGGCGTGCCGTCCGACCAGGCGGAGATCCAGGCCCAGGCCTACCGTGTCGCCAACGGGCTCGATCAGCCGATCCTCGTCCAGTATTTCAACTGGATCTGGGGCATCCTCACCCGCTTCGATTTCGGCCACTCCTATTACTACAACAAGGACGTCGGCATCGTGGTCGCCGACCGGCTGCCGGCTACGATCCTCCTGGCGCTGGTCTGCCATTTCCTCGCGTCGGCCCTCGGCATCGGCCTCGGCATCATTGCCGCAACGCGCCAGTACTCGTGGGCCGATACGCTGCTTGGCGTCATCTCCTTCCTCGGCATGACGATCCCGCGCTTCCTGCTCGCGATCATCATCCTCTACCTCCTCGTCTTCCGGCTGAATGTCAGCGAAGTCGGGATGTTCTTCTCGGCCAAGTACGGCGGACAGCCGTGGAGCTGGGACAAGTTCGTCAACCTCGTCCAGCACGTCTGGCCGGTGATCTTCATCGCCACCTTCGGCGGGCTCGCCTACAACATGCGGGTGATGCGCGGTAACCTGCTCGACGTGCTCAACAGCCAGTATGTCGAGACGGCGCGGGCCAAGGGCCTGCCGGAATCCGGCGTGATCATGAAGCACGCCGTGCCCAACGCGCTCCATCCGCTGCTCGCCTACCAGGGCGTGGCGCTCCCCTACATGCTGACCGGCGAGATCGAGGTAGCCATTGTCTTCGGCCTCGCAACCGTCGGCCCGGCCATCGTCGGCTCGATGGGCGTCGGCGACGTCTATGTCACCGCGACCTTCATGCTGGTGCTCGCAACCACGCTGATCATAGGCAACATCATCGCCGACCTGCTGCTCGTCGCGCTCGATCCCCGCATCCGCCTCGGAGGGTCGGCCGAATGACCGAAATCAAGGCCCACGACGCCCCACCGCTGCCGACAGATGTCGGCGCGGGTCCCGCGCCCAGCACCGAAGTCACCGATGCGGGCGAGGCATCGCGCATCGCCGACGAGGCGACGCAGTCCGCTGGCGTCACGCGCTTCGGCCAGGGCAACGAGGGCTACGCGACGCTGGTGTGGCGCCGATTCCGCCGCTCGATCATGGGCATGATCGGCCTGTGGCTGGTGGTCGCCCTGCTGGTGATTGCGCTGTTCGGCGATTTCTTCGCCCCGATGGACCCCAAGCGAACCGAGCTGCCCTTCGCCCCGCCCGACGTCATCGCCTTCCAGGACCCTCAGGGCAATTTCAGCCTCATCCCGCATATCTACCCGATCGGCGAGACCGGCGAGTTCGATCCCATCACTTTCCAGCCCCTCACCGGGCCGGTGCTGGACGATCCGACGCCGGTCGGCTTCTTCGTCCGCGGGCATTCCTACCGCCTGCTCGGCATCATTCCGACCGACATCCACTTCTTCGGCACCACCGACGGGCGGCCGATGCATCTGCTCGGTACCGACAAGCTCGGCCGCGATATCCTCTCGCGCGGCATCGTCGGCTCGCAGATTTCGCTGACTATCGCGCTGGTCGTGGTGGCGATCACCACGATCGTCGGCTCGCTCGTCGGCATCGCCTCGGGCTATCTCGGCGGCAGGCTCGACCTCTGGGTGCAGCGCTTCGTCGAGTTCGTGCTCGCCTTCCCGCAGCTGCCGCTCTACCTGGCGCTGACCTCGTTGATCCCCGTCACGGCGCCGTCCAACATCTTCATCGCCTTCGTCATCGGCGTCATGGCAGTGCTTGGCTGGGCCCAGCTCAGCCGTGAAGTGCGATCGAAAACCCTTGCCTTGGCGCGAATCGACTACGTGCGGGCCGCCATCGCCGTCGGTTCGAGCGATGCGCGCATCATCACCCGCCACATCCTGCCGAACGTCCTCAGCCACGTGATCGTGGCGGTGACACTGGCCGTGCCATCCGTAGTGCTGCTCGAGAGCTTCCTCGGCTTCCTCGGCTTTGCCGTGAAGCCGCCGCTGATCTCCTGGGGCCTGATGCTGCAGGACACCGGCACCTTCTCGGTAATCGGCTCCTACCCGTGGATCCTGTCGCCGGTGGTGTTCGTGCTGGTCACCGTCTTCGCCTTCAACGCGCTAGGCGACGGCCTGCGCGATGCGATCGACCCCTATTGAGGCTGCCATGACCACCCAAGACAACCTCAGCCCCTCGGAACGGCACGACCTCGGCTCGCATGGCCGCGAGCTGATCCTCGATGCGCGCAACGTGGCAGTGGATTTCAAGGTCGAAGGCGGCACGGTGCATGCGGTACGCGACGTCTCGTTCCAGCTGCACAAGGGCGAGACCATCGCGCTGGTCGGTGAAAGCGGCTCCGGCAAATCGGTGACCGCCCGCACCATCATGCGGCTCCTCACCAAGCGGGCCCGCGTTGGCAATGCTTCGAGCATAAAGCTCGGTGGGCAGGACATCTACAAGCTCAGCGACACGCAGATGCGCAAGCTCCGCGGCAACGACGTGTCGATGATCTTCCAGGAGCCGATGAGCTCGCTGAACCCGGTCTACACCATCGGCCAGCAGCTCTGCGAAGTGCTCCACCTCCACAACCGGATCAGTCGCCCCGAGGCGATGAAGCGGGCTGAGAAGCTGCTCGAGGAAGTGCAGATCCCCGAGCCGGCGGCGCGTCTCCGCTCCTATCCGCACCAGCTTTCGGGCGGCCAGCGCCAGCGCGTGATGATCGCCATGGCCCTCGCCAATCGGCCCGACATCCTCATCGCCGACGAGCCCACCACCGCGCTCGACGTCACCGTGCAGGCCCAGATCCTCAACCTGATCAAGGACCTGAAGGCCAAGTACGGCATGGCGGTGATCCTTATCACCCACGACCTGACCATCGTCCGGCAGTTCTCGGACTACGTCTACGTGATGCAGCACGGCCGCGTGCAGGAGCACAACACCACCGAGGCGCTGTTCACCAACCCGCGCCACCCCTACACCCGGCACCTTCTCGCATCCGAACCCAAGGGCAGCGCCAAGCCCCTGCCGGCCGACGAGCCCACCATTCTAGAGGGCGACAAGGTCAAGGTCAGCTTCACGCTGAAGCGCGGCGGCGTCTTCAAGCCCGATTTCTTCGAGCTCGTCGCCGTCGACAACCTGTCGCTGAATCTCAAGCGCCACGAAACTCTCGGCCTCGTTGGTGAATCGGGCTCCGGCAAGACCACGTTCGGCCAGGCGCTGATCCGGCTGATCGGCAACCAGGGCGGGCAGATCTTCTTCGACGGGCAGTCGATCCACGACAAGAACCGCGAGCAGATGCGGCCGCTGCGCCAGCGCATGCAGATCGTGTTCCAGGACCCGTTCGCCTCGCTGAACCCGCGCATGAGCGTGCGCCAGATTCTCGAGGAAGGGCTGATCGTCAACAGGATCGGCGCCAACTCGCGCGAGCGGGTCGAGCGGGTGCGCGTCGCGCTGCGCGATGCGGGCCTGCCCGACACCATTCTCAACCGCTTCCCGCACGAATTCTCCGGTGGGCAGCGGCAGCGCATCGCCATCGCCCGGGCGATTGCCCTCGAGCCGGAGTTCATCCTGCTCGACGAGCCGACTTCGGCGCTCGACCTCTCGGTACAGGCCCAGATCATCGACCTGCTGCGCAAGCTCCAGGACGAGCGGGGCCTCAGCTACCTGTTCATCTCGCACGATCTCAAGGTGGTGCGGGCGCTGTGCCACCGCGTCATGGTCATGCAGCATGGCAAGGTTGTGGAGGAGGGCCCCGTCGCCGAGGTCCTCAGCAACCCCAAGACCGAGTACACCTCCCGCCTCGTGCGGGCCGCATTTGAAATCGCCGCCTAGCGGCCAAGGACGGATTATCGGAGAGACTTTTATGGCCAACCCCAAGATCACCTTTATCGGCGCCGGTTCGTCGGTGTTCATGAAGAACATCGTCGGCGACATCCTTCAGCGCGAGGCGCTGACCGGCGCGGAAATCCGCCTGATGGACATCAACCCGCAGCGGCTTGAGGAAAGCGCCATCATCGCCGGCAAGCTGGTGAACACGCTCGGCGTGCCCGCGACGGTGAAGACCTATTCGAACCAGCGCGAAGCGCTCGACGGCACGAACTTCGTCGTCGTCTGCTTCCAAATCGGCGGCTATGAGCCCTCGACCGTGGTCGATTTCGAGATCCCCAAGAAATACAACCTGCGCCAGACCATTGCCGATACGCTCGGCGTCGGCGGCATCATGCGCGGGCTCCGCACCGTGCCGCACCTGTGGTCGATCTGCGAGGACATGCTGCAGGTCGCCCCCGAAGCGGTGATGCTGCAATACGTCAACCCGATGGCCATCAACACCTGGGCCATCGCCGAGAAATACCCGACCATCAAGCAGGTCGGCCTTTGCCACTCGGTGCAGGGCACGGCGATGGAGCTCGCCCACGATCTCGACATTCCCTATTCCGAGATCCGCTATCGCTCGGCCGGCATCAACCACATGGCCTTCTACCTGAAATTCGAGCAGCGCATGCCCGACGGCAGCTATCGCGACCTCTACCCGGACCTCGTCCGCGGCTATCGCGAAGGCCGTGCGCCCAAGCCAACCTGGAACCCGCGCTGCCCCAACAAGGTGCGCTACGAGATGCTGACCCGTCTGGGTTACTTCGTCACCGAAAGCTCGGAGCACTTCGCCGAATACACCCCGTACTTCATCAAGGAAGGCCGCGAGGACCTGATCGAGAAGTTCGGCATTCCGCTCGACGAGTACCCCAAGCGCTGCGTTGAGCAGATCCAGAAGTGGAAGACCACCTCGGAGGAATACCGCAAGGCCAACCGCATCGAGGTCAAGCAGAGCAAGGAGTACGCCTCGGAGATCGTCAACTCGGTCTGGACCGGCGAGCCGGGCGTCATCTACGGCAACGTCCGCAACAACGGTGTCATCACCTCGCTGCCGGACAATGCGGCGGTGGAAGTGCCCTGCCTCGTCGACGCATCGGGCGTCCAGCCGACCTATATCGGCGACCTGCCTCCGCAACTGACCGCACTGATCCGCACCAATATCAACGTGCAGGAACTGACGGTCGCGGCACTGATGACCGAGAACCGGGAGCATCTCTACCACGCCGCGATGATGGACCCGCACACCGCGGCCGAGCTCGATCTCGACCAGATCTGGCACCTCGTCGACGATTTGCTCGCCGCCCACGGCGACTGGATCCCGGCCTGGGCTCGCCCGAACAGCCGCAAGGCGGCCTAGAACTCCCCACGATGCGCCGACGCCCGGAACTCACCGGGCGTCGTGCCGTGGGCGCGGCGGAAGGCCTTGGCGAAGTAGTTGCCGTCGGCAAAGCCGCAGGCCGCGGCGATTTCACCGATGCCGGAGTCGGTGGCGATCAGCAGTCGCTCGGCACGCTCGATGCGCTGAGCGAAGACATAGGCCGAAGGCGCGCTGCCGACCGCCGAAGTGAACAGCCGGACGAAATGCGCCCGGCTCATCTGGGCGATGCCGGCGAGGCGATCGATGCCGAGGTTGGCCCCGAGATTGCGGTCGATGTGGCTGAGGACGCGCTGGACCGCGACCGGCGCGTCGATGGTCTCGGTCTCGCCGGTCATCGCGCCATCATGCACCGCCATGATGGCGGCATAGGCGGCGGCGGAGGCGAGCCCGGTGGGCAGGTCGCTGCCGAGCAGCGACAGGCACCCGGCCGCCAACCGGTCCACCGCGTCGCCGCCCGGCCGGATCACCGGGCCGTTGGCATCGATCACCGCGCGCGCGATACGCAGCGCCTCGCGGCCATTGAGCGTGATCCAAAAATACTCCCAGCTCAGGCCCGCCGCGAGCCAGTAGCGATTGCGGTGCGGAAAGGTCAGCAGCATGGTGTCGCCCGGCCCGAGCGCATGGTGCGTACCCTCGAAATCGAGCTCGCCGCGTCCGGCAATTGTGTGCTGGATCAGCGCGAAGGGCTGGAAGCCACGTTTCATCCCCTCCCAGGAATAGGCTTCGTTGAAACGCCGCTCGAACCCGGCGCCCCGCGCCATGCAATGGAGCGGCAGGGCGCCCTTCGGCGGGTCGCTCATGCGCAGTGCATGGCCATGCTCGATCAGCTGTGAAAGCACAAAATTACCCTCAAGCGCACAGCATTTCTCTACACCGCCGCGAGGCGGCGCGGTAGTCAGTCGTCACTGCCTGAGGAGGAATAAACGTCATGTCGTTCAAGGTCGCCATTATCGGCGCCGGCTCGGTCGGCTTCACCAAGACGCTGATCTCTGACCTGCTTAAAGTGCCGGAATTCGCCAATGTCGAGTTCGCGCTGACGGACCTCAACCAGCACAATCTCTCGATGATCCACGAGATCATTTCCGAGATCGTGAAGGTCAATAACCTGCCCGCCAGGGTCAGGGCGACCACCAACCGGCGCGAGGCGCTGACCGGTGCGCGCTACATCATGAGCTGCGTGCGCGTCGGCGGGCTCGAGGCATTCGCGACCGACATTTCCATCCCGCTGAAATACGGCGTCGACCAGTGCGTAGGCGACACCATCTGCGCCGGCGGCATCCTCTACGGCCAGCGCAACATCCCGGTGATCCTCGATTTCTGCAAGGACATCCGCGAGGTTTCGGAGCCCGGTGCGCTGTTCCTCAACTACGCCAACCCCATGGCGATGAACACCTGGGCGGCGCTCGAATATGGCGGGGTCAACACCGTCGGCCTCTGCCACGGCGTGCAGCATGGCGCGCACCAGATCGCGCAGGTGCTCGGCGTCGAGGACAGCGAGCTCGACTACATCTGCTCCGGCATCAACCACCAGACCTGGTACATCGACATCAAGGCCAAGGGCCGCAAGATCGAGGCGGACGAACTGATCGCCGGCTTCGAGGCGCATCCGGTCTACTCCAAGCAGGAGAAGGTCCGCATCGACGTGCTGAAGCGCTTCGGCGTCTATTCGACGGAGTCGAACGGGCACCTCAGCGAGTACCTGCCCTGGTATCGCAAGCGCCCCGACGAGATCGAGCGCTGGATCGACATGAGCGACTGGATTCACGGCGAGACCGGCGGCTATCTCCGCTACTCGACGGAGCGCCGGAACTGGTTCGAGACGGATTTCCCCAGGTTCAAGGCCGAGGCGGCGAAGCCCCTCGACCAGCACAAGCGCACCACTGAGCACGCCAGCCACATCATCGAGGCACTGGAGACCGGGCGCACCTATCGCGGCCACTTCAACGTCCGCAACAACGGCATCATCCGCAACCTGCCGGCCGACGCGATCATCGAAAGCCCCGGCTTCGTCGACCGCTTCGGCATCAACATGGTCGAAGGCATCACGCTGCCGACCGCCTGCGCCGCCACCTGCTCGGTGTCGGTGTCGGTGCAGCGCCTCAGCGTCGAGGCGGCGATGACCGGCAATATCGACACGCTGAAGCTCGCCGTGCTGCATGACCCGCTGGTCGGCGCCATCTGCACCCCGGACGAGGTGTGGCAGATGGTCGACGAGATGGTCGTCGCCCAGGCCCAGTGGCTGCCGCAATACGCCGACGCCGTCCCGGCGGCGAAGGCGCGGCTCGAGAAGGCGACTGTCAAGACCCGCGACTGGCAGGGCGCCGCTCGCAAGGTCGTCCGCTCGGTGGAAGAACTGCGCGAACTCAAGGGCGCGCACCGGTAAGCGACGAAAGAGTTACCTCCCGACTATCCCCCGCAGCGTGAAGCTGCGGGGGTTTTTGCTTCGGCGCCGACCTTTCAGTTCCACCTTCTCTCCCGCACCCCCTTCAAGAACTCCGCATGCCCCAGCGCCTTGGTGGCGGCCTGCTTGTACTCTTTCACCAGCGCGTCGTGGGTGGATTTGGCAAAACTCCTGAGGCTCGGGTCGCGGGCCATCTCGGCCTTGGCGACGTTGCGGTCGAGGAGGCCGAGGCCGTCTAGTACCGGGTAGTGGAGCTGCGTCTCCATGTGCGGCAGGCCTGAGAGATACTGCGGGAAATGCTCGTGCCGCGGCATTTCCTTCTTCCACCGCGCGAGGCGCTCCTTGGTCTCGGGATGGATGCGGTGCTCGCGCACCTCGCGCCAGAACGGGGTGTCGTCGCGCTCGGTGACGTAGTGCGTGTTGACGAAGGTGCGGAAGTCGTCGACCTGCCGGCCGACGCGGGCGTTGTAGTGGTCGCGCAGTTCCTGGCCCATCGTGCTGGGGTCGCGCAGGTACTCGCCACCGAACAGCATCATCTGGACGATTGTGCCGTGGATCGAGGTCGATTCCAGCGGCTCGAGGAAGCTCGATGACAGCCCGACCGCGACCACATTGTTGATCCACGCCTTCTCCAGCCGCCCGATCTTGAACTGGATGTCGCCACGCACCTCGACCTTGCGGCCGAGCACCTGCTCGATCTCGGCATGCGCCTCGTCGGGCGTGCGGAACTCGTCGGAAAAGACATAGCCGCAGCCATAGCGGAACTGGGTGGGGATCTGCCACATCCAGCCGGCTTCCTGGGCCCAGGCGCGGGTGTAGTTGGCGATCTCCTCGCCCTCCTCGATCGGCAGCCAGAAGGGCAGGGCGCGGTTGACCGGCAGCTCATGCTGGTAGCTGATCCAGGGCGCATTCATCTCGCCGACGATCAGGCGCTTCCTGAACCCGGTCGCGTCGATGAAGAAATCGCCCTCGAGCTTCTGGCCGTCCTCGAAGATGATGGCCGTGACATCGCCGCTCTCGGCATCGCGCTCGACGCCGGTCAGCACGTTGTCGACGATCTCGACGCCCTGCGAGTGGGCCTTGAGGTACTTGCCGACGAGGGCTTGGTCGAAATGATAGGCGGGGAGGTACGGGCCGAGCGCGAGGAGGCTGTCGTCGTCCTTCGTCGTCCACGGCGCCTTCTTGCGCTCGAGCAGGGGGCCGAACATGTGCATGTCCTGCACGGGCTTGCCCACCGAGACGGCATAGACGTTGAGGTAGTCGGATGGCGCGCCGGGCGCCTCCACCACTTGGTGCGGGTCGTCGATCGGGCCGTAGTACGTGTAGCCTTTCCGTCGCCAGTCCTGGTGCCGGATGCCGAGCTTGTAGGTCGCCTCGCAGCTCCGCATGAAGTCGAAGATGTCGATGTTGAAGTGGCGGAGGAAGACGTGGAAGGCCGCCGTCGTCGCCTCGCCCACGCCGACCGTCGGGATCTTGCTGGATTCGACGACATGCACGCTCGCATCGAGCTGAAGCCGCCTGATGCTGTCCTGCAGGATGAAAGCCGCGATCCAGCCGGCGGTGCCGCCGCCGACCACGACAAAGCGTGATGGTGCCAAGATAGATCCTCCCATCGGCAATCTAGCGGCCGCACCGGAGGCATCAAGCCGTCGCGGGCGGCTTGCGTATTTTCCGGACTGATACGGATGCGGTCCGGAAGGTGCAGGGATCCTCAGACGTGCCGTGGGCTGCGGTAGGCAACGGCGTTGACCAGCCACAGTCCGGCGAACAGCGCCACGACCACGTAGACGCGGAACATCGCCGAGGTGAAGACCACGTCGCGGGCGATGAACAGCAGCAGCGCGCAAAGCAATTCCGCCGACGGAGAGCGGCCGAACGTCAGCGTGTAGCGGCGGGTGGTGGTGACGATGGCGGCGGTCAGCCAGCCGAGGATCGGCGTGACGATGACGAGGCCGAGCATGCCGAAGTTGAAGTAGAGCTCGGCGAAAAATGGCATGCGCAAGCCGCCATGCGCGTTGGTGTCGAGGCCCGCAGTCCACAAGGTCCAGCGGCCGATGGCATATTCCGCGCGCAGCGGGGAGTCGGCGCTGAGGAAGAGGCTCGCGACGCCGGCGAGATAGCTGAGGCCGTGGAGCGGCTGCCCGTCATAGCCGGACAGCACCCAGGCGAAATCGCGCACGTCCGAGAACTGGTTGCCATAGGCGAAATCGCCGTAGAACGAGGTGATGGCAAGGCTGAGGTCGATCTCGCCACCAGCTCGGACCTGATAGACGAGCGCAGAACTCAGCAGCAGCGCCAGCGCGCCAACGACGAACCCGACCTGTCCGCCGACGCTGAGGCGGCCCTGGTTGCGGAAGGCGAGCCAGGCGCAGACCCCGATGATCAGGTTTATGAGCGAGACGGTGCGTTGCCCGGTGTAGAACGAAGCCCCGACCACGAGGGCCGCCGCGAGGATGGCGAGGAACGAGCGCCGCCAGAGCACGTAGCAGACGCAGAACGGCACGCTGACCGACAGGACGCTCTGCCACAGGTTCATGATCGGCCGGATGCCGCTGCCGGCGAATGCCTCCGTCAGCCCGCTGCCGAAGGGCACGCCTGCTGCAGCGAGCGCGGCCGTCAGCATGAGGCTGAGCCCGACGAGTATCCAGAAGCTGACCGGCGTCCACACCTGGTGTTCCCAGGTGGAGACCAGTTGCGGCAGGAACCCGGAATCGGTGCGAGGGCGCCAGATTGTGGCTGCCGCGAGAAGCCCGAGGGCAAAGAGCGCCAGGCCGATCATGGTGAGTGTGATGGCCCAGTCCATCGAATTGCGGATGGTCTCGAAATAGAGAGCAACGGCCGTGCGGTTCGCTTCGTCATAGGCAAAGGGCGCCATGGTGAGCGGCGCGAGGATGAACATGCCGTAGACCGGCATCCACGAGCGCACGCCGTGCCGGATCAGCACCCAGAGGAAACTGCCGGCCACGACGATTTCGGCGGTGATCCAGAGCAGCAGGGTGAGGTCACGCACGTTGCGCCTCCATCACCTGTTCGTAGAGATCGACAATGGCGTCGACCATGCTATCGAGCGAGTACCCGGCAACCACCCGAGCCGATGCTTCGGCTGTCGCCGTGGCGTAGCGCACATCATGGCGCAGCCGCAGGATCTGCTCCGCCAGGGCCTCGGCGGCATTCGGCGACGGCAGGTTGGGATAGACGCCGGACAGCAGCAGGCGCGTTCCGGCGTTTGCCACCGGAGCAATCGGGACGCCGGCGGCCATAGCCTCGAGCAGGCCGTAGGGCAGGGACTCGTAGTTGCTCGTGTGAACGAGGACGTCGATCCCTTCGAGCGTTTCCGGGCCACGCACCCAGCCACGGAAGTTGATCCGGTGGGCGACATCGCGGTCGGCGGCGAGCGATTTGACGTCGCCCAGCAGCGGGCCGTCGCCAACGATCGTCGCCTTGACCGGCTCGCCGGCGCCGACGAGGCAGGCGAGGACCTCGACAAAGGCGAGTGGATTCTTCTGGTCGGCGAGGCGACCGACGAAGCCGATCGTGTAGGGCGCGCCGGCCGGCGGCTTGGGCATTGCAAGCGCCGCCCATTTCGCCACGTCGATGCCGTTGGGAATGTAGGTGAGCCGAGCCGGGGCGATGCCGAGGCGGTCGCGGGCATAGTCGAGTTCGTTCGGCGAAACCGCGATGATGCGGCGGTAGGGGGCCGACAGGGTGCGCTCGGCGAGGCCGATGGCCGCCGCTTTCCAACCCGCGAGCGTGTCGTCCATGCCGCGATAGGCGTGCGGTGTCAGCACCATCGGGAGGCCACCAGGCGAAGCGATGGCGCCCACGATGCCGGCCTTGGTCGAGTGGGCATGAATCAGGTCGCGGCCGCTGGATATCCGGCGTAGCGCCAGCCCCGCGCCGAGATCGCCCGGCCCGACGGAGCGGCGCATCGGCAGGTCGATCACGCGATCGGGCGGCAGGGTGGCGACTTCCTCGGCAAAGGCGGAGTCGGCGCGCAGCATCGAGAGGACCAGGCGCGCGTCGTGACCGCGGCGCAACAGGCCATCGAACAGGTCGAGGACATGCCGCCCGGAGCCGCCGCCCCCGGATTCGAGCACGAGATCGACGCGCAGGGATCTCAACTGAACGCCTCCTCGAATACGGAGCGGTATTGGCTGGCGGCATCGGTCCAGGAATAGGTCCGGGCCGTCTCGACCAGCGCCCGGCGATGAGCAGTCGTCGGCGTCGCAGCGAGCAGGGCAGCCATTCCCTCGGCGATCGCGGCTGTGCTGGTGGGATCGACCAATAGCGAACCTGCGGGGGCGACCTCCGGCATCGATGTGATGGTGCTGGTGAGCACCGGCGTGCCGCAGGCCGAGGCCTCGACGATGGGGAGGCCGAAGCCTTCATAGAGGCTGGGGAAGACGAAGCCGTGCGCGCCTGTCAGCAGGGCTGCCGCCTGGTCGTCGGTTAGCGCCCCGGCCGCGACGATGTCGTCGCTGGGGAGGCCAGTGTCGGATGAGGATTGCGCGAAGGCCCTGGGATTTGCGCCCCGGCCGAAGAAGACTAGCCGCGCGCCGTGGCGCATCGTGCCGAGCGAGCGCCACGCTTCGATGATCGCCGGCAGGTTTTTGCGCGGATCGTTGAGCGCCATCGCGACGAGATAGGGCGCGTCGCCGATGCCGAGTAACTGCCGGATGGCCGACTGCTCTGCAGCAGGGCGCGGGTGATAGCCGGCCGAGACGCCGGGATAGATGCGTGTGACGCGTTCGGGGCGCACCCCGTATTCCTCAATGATGCGCCGGCGGGAGAACTCCGATACGGCGACGAGGTGGCGGGCGGAATGCGCGGCGAAGCGCACGATGGTGCGATAGAGCAGCGTGAATGAGCGGCTGAAATACTGGGGGACGTCGACGAATGCGAGATCGTGAACCGTGATCACCTGGTTGCGGTAGAACACCGGCGCCGATGTGGATGGCGACCAGAGCGGGGCCCCACGCAACTGCGCGGGCAGCGATGTCTGTTCCCACAGATGCCCCTTCACTCCGGACACGATCCCCGGTGGCGGCATGATGATGCGTAGCCCCAGTGCGCGGGATGTCTCCTGCGCCACGCGCTTCTGTCCGTTCGACTGCACCGCGAGGATGCGGCCATTCATCACCACACTGGCGGCGGGATCATCCAGCGACATCGAGGCCCGCCGTTCGGTTAGGTCGATACTCGACATAGAGCAGCCACAGCGAAAGCACGCCGAGCACACTGCCGATGGCCATCGACCAGAGCGCGCCGACCAGCGTCCAGGTCGATGCGGAAATCGCGAGGCAGGCGACGATTGCCACGAGCGCCGGGAGCACGGGCTTCGTCACCAGGCTGAAGGGCAGGGCGCGCAGGGTGACGAGTCCGGCGACGGCGTAGATCACCGATCCGACGGCGGCGGCGAGGCAGACGGAGGCCAGCGTGGCGCCCGGCAACGCCGCGCCGGTCCCCGCTGAGAGGTTGAGCAGCGCGGCATCGCTAACGGCGAGGAGCGTGATTATGCGCATGCGTTTCAGTAGATGTGCAGGCGTTGCGAGGACGTTCTGTGTCGTGGCCCGCATGAGGAAGACGATGAGCACGGCGGGGGCGGTGGCAATGAAGGCGGGGCGCATGTCCTCGGCCACGAGCCAGCCCGCAACGAGCGGCAGGATAGCGGCGACGCCGCCGGCCGTGAGCAGGGCCAGCGATACGAGCAGGGCATAGTAGCGCCCGAGATGCAGCTCGAAACCGGGCTCGCTGCCGTCGTAGGACCGCACCACTACCGGGTATTGAACACCCTGGACGGCCGAAATCACCAGCACGAACGGGCGCTGCAGCAGGTCGATGGCGAGCAGTGCGCCCGCCGCCGCGGGCCCGAATGTGCCTTGCAGGATGAGGCGGAGGCCAAGCGGCGCGACGAGGCCGAGCACCGACGCCCCGGCCGAAACGCTGCCATAGTGGAGGTGCTGCCGGACCGTCGCCGCATCCCATCGGCCGGCGGCGCGATCGGCCCGGCGGTCGACGGCGACGGCAACGATGGACATGAGCACATAGCCCGTGGCGAGGCCCGCCGCCGCGCCTTCCACCGTGTGCAGCGACATCGCTCCGACAACCGAGCCGACAGCCAAAGCCGTGGCGCGGAGGCCCTGCAGGGAAGAGAAGGCGGTGAACTGGTGTCGGAACCGCAGCATGGTGAGGTGCAGGTCGGTCCAGCCCTGGAGGACGACGACGATGAGGCCAAGGGCGGCGAGAAGCGGAGACACGGGGCCGGCCAGAGCGGCAAACGCTGCGAAGAGTGCACAAATCCCCATGCTCGCCGCGAACTCGCGCTGCATCGTGCCCCGCTGCAGCGCCTCGGAGACGCCGTCTGGACCGGGATAGAAGCGCGAGCACGCAAACCGGATCCACTCGAATGCAGCGATCGCGGCGAGCTGCGTGGTGGCCATGAACAGGGAATAGACCGTGTAGTCGGCCGCCGTGAGCAGATGCGCGATGACCAGCAGCGATCCGAACGCCAGAAGCGCCTGGTAAGCGTAGGATAGCAGTGCCACCAGCTTGGCCATCGATAACCCTTGATGGGCCGGCCCAATACGGCCACGCCATCGAATCTTCTATTAGCGGCAATTTACTAAGCGGCCACCCTAATGTGGCGGCGGCCCTGACAATGTGATTGGAAGCGTAAACAAATCGGGGCGATGGCTGGCCGCAGTAGCCCTGATTGGATGCGCCGTTCTGCATCGCTTGGAGACTACCGCCTTGGACGACCGCCAGCTTGATCTTCGTGCAGTTTTCGGCCCGCTGAAGCGACAGTTCGCGCTGATCCTCGCAGTGTTCGTGGTGCTGCTCGTTGCGTCGACCCTGATGATCTTCTCGTTGAGGCCCGACTTCACGAGCACCGCCCTGGTGCAGATCGACCCTTCGCAGAAGAACCTGCTCGATCCGACCGCGGAACTGCCCGGCTCGGCGTCCGACAGCGGTCGGGTGGAGGGCGAGGTCGAACTGGCGAAATCCGATGCCGTGCTGCTGCGGGCGATACGCGACGGCAACCTCTTGAACGAGGGCTCCTTCGCGCCACAGCCCAGCTGGCTGGCCTCGCTGCTCGATGCGGTCGGCATGCGGGAGTATCAGGCGCCGACCGGCGAGGAATTGCTCGACGAAGTACTGAACAAGCTCGAACGCGCGATTTCGGTATCGCGGCGCGGCCTGACCTTCCTCGTGGCCGTCGATGCGCGATCGCCCGATCCCGACGAGGCGGCAGCGCTCGCCAACCTTGTGGCCAAGACCTACATCGCCGCGCAGCTCGACGGAAAGATCAACGCCGTTCTAGGGTCGCGCGATGTTGTTCAGTCGCGCATCGTCGAAGCGGGCAGGGCGGTGTCCGAGTCCGAAGATGCGATCGACCGCTTCATCGACCAGAATGCTTCGGTCATCGCCGCTGCGGGCGGGCGCGCCGACCTCTCCGAACTCATGACGCAGATCAAGTCGCTGTCCACCGAGCGCGAGCAACTCGCCACTTCGCTCGCCGCGGCGGATGCGAGCCTCAAGTCCAATGACTGGCGTGCGCTGGCTGATTCGCTGCAGTCGGAAGCGCTGGAGGCGCTCGAGGCGCGCCGCGCGGAAACGCAGCGCCGGGTCGAAAGCGGCTCTGCGTCGGAACTGACCGACCTGCGCACCGAATTGCGCGGCATCGAGGAGAGCCTGCGCAACACCGCGACGGCTGCTGTCGTCGATCTGCGGGCTCGCTCGGCAACGGCGCAGGCGAGCGAGGACGACCTCAGGACGAGGCTCTACAATTCCGACCTGACCTCGGACCTCAACTCCGGCCAGCTGACCGAGCTATACGAACTGCAGCAGACGGCCCGCATCGCGCGGAGCCAGTACGATACGCTTCTGGCGCGGCTCAAGGACCTCGATGCGCAGGCTTACCTGCAGGTCGCCGACAGCCGCATCGTGTCCGAGGCCATTCCGCCGCGCCGGCCCTCGTTCCCCAATATGGGGCTGATGCTGGCGCTCGCGACGATCGGATCGCTGGTTGCGGCGGTCGCCGCCGCCTTCGTGCGTGAAAACCTCATTGGCGGCGTGGTTGATGCCGACCAGATGCGCGACCTGATCAAGGTCAACGACGTCGTGGTCGTGCCGCGGCAGAAAGACCTCAAGGGCGCGGCGACAATCCCCGAGATGATCAAGGTCGCGCCGCTCTCGGTTTATTCCGAGGCGGTCCGGAAGATCCGGCTTTCCATCGACCAGGTGAGCGGCGTCGGTCCCGGCGTGGAGGGCGGCAAGGTGGTGCTGGTGACGTCCGCGCTGCCGGGGGAGGGGAAGAGCACCATCGGGCTGTCGCTGGCGCGAGCCTACGCCCACTCGGGCGTTGCGACCCTGCTGATCGACTGCGACCTCCGCAAGCCGAGCCTCCACCGTTTGCTCGGCATCGGCAACCAGCGCGGCCTTCTCGATTTCCTGCTCTCGACCGGCGAGGGCCCTTCGCTGGAGTCGGTGGTCTATGTCGACCAGTCGAGTCATCTCGACGTGATCGTCGGTTCGCGGCGGAGCGAGGGGGCGACCGAGGAACTGGTGACTGGCCCCAAGTTCAAGGCGATGATCGAGGTTGCTCGCAAGTCCTTCGACATCATCATCCTCGATTCCCCGCCGCTCGGCCCCGTCGTCGACGGCGCCTACATGGCGCGGTTCGCCGATGCGGTGGTGCTGGTGGCAAAGTGGGCGGCGACGTCGCAGGCCGAGATCAAGTCGGCTGCGTCGACCATGCGCTCGTCGGTGCGTCCCAATACTCCGATGGTCACGGTGCTCAACCAGAGTGCCCAGTCGCGCCGAGTCGCGGGCAAGTTCGCCGACTACTATTCAAGTTGATCGAGCGGACGGCGTTATCCGGTTGACCAAGCCCCGTTTGTGCCCGATATCGGGCCATCTCCCGAGGTACGACATGTTCAGATTTGCGGTTTCAGCCACCCTTGTGGCGATTGTACTTGCCACCGGTGCCGAGGCGGCGACCCCGCTCGACTACGCGCCAGTCTACGCCGAGTGCAAGATCGTGTCGGATGACCCCGCGATCGCCGACCGCGAAGCCGGCATCTGCGTAACGGCCACCCGTGCCTTTGTTGCCGCCATTCCCCAGCCCGCCGGCACCGAGACCGACCAGGTCATCACCGACCTCGTCGTGAAGCTGGCCGAGTTGCCCTGGGTCGTGGAAGACCAGTGCGCGGAATACGACGACGAGATCCCCGAAGCGATCCGCATCGCCAGCACGGCCCTTGCCGACCAGTTGCAGGCCGAGCGGTTGGTCGAAGTGGCCGACACCATGGTGGAAAACTGCGGCACCGGCGTAACGGCCTCCATCTCCCCCGACGCGCTGGCGAGCGCCGACTAAGTCGCGTCGCGTGCGCGGGACCACGGCACTGCACGCGCTGGGCTGGGGAACCGCGGCCCTGGCCCTTGGCCTTCTCTCCATCTTCGCCATGAGCGGCGAGTTGCGCATGCCGCGACAGGTCGTGGCGTCGGCCGGGCAAACGGCCGAACCGCTGTTCGGCCTTTCGTACCGATCGGCAACGGCCGCGCTGAAGGCTTGCGAGGAGCATCTCGCGCGGCCGGCGACGCGCGTGCTCCCAACGGCGGAGTGGCGGGCGGTCGTGGAGGGGTGCCGAGCCCAGGCCTACCTCATCAGCGGCCGCTGGCCGACCGATGCGCGGGCCCAGCTGCTCGTGGCAGCCACCTCTTTCGACCTCGATGAGCGGCAAGCTTTCGCCGATGCGCTCGGGCGCTCTCAGCGGCTTGCCCCCTCGGTGCAATGGTTGGCAGAGCGAAGGCTGGTGCTGGCCGGCAAGGCGGAGGAACTCGGCACTTACTCCTATGCCGCGGATGTTGCCGCCCTGCTCGAGAGCGATGCCGGCGCCCGCGTATTGGCGCGCCAATGGCTGGCCGGCGACGCGGCGCGGCGTGCCCGGCTCGAATCCGCTGCGGCGGAGGTCGATCCCGCGCTGCAGCAGCGGTTGCTCGACAGGATTCGCGAACTGGTGGCGGCGTCGGGCCAGAAATGAGCGAGCGCCCAGGCATTTCCCGCCTCCTCGACCTGCTCGCGATTGCGCTGCTCGCAATCGTCGCGCTGGCCGTGATTCCGCTGGGCGGCAATCGCCCCTTCGTCTGGGGTGCAATCGGGCTCGGCCTCTCGCTCGTGGTGCTGGGCTACGCACTTGCGGCTTGGTGGCAGGCGGCGGCGCTGCCGGGTTGGCGCTGGGAAGCCTGGGCGTTCACCGGTTTCCTCGCCCTCGCGGTCATGCAACTGTTCCCGATCGCATCCAGCCTGCAGGTTGGCGGTCAAATCATCGAAGCAGCAACGTTGTCCCTGTCGCCAACGGACTCCGTACTCTCGCTGCTGACTTGGGTTCAGTACGGGCTGCTGTTCGCCTTTGCGATGCTCGCGGGAGGCGGCCGGCGCCGCGGTCGCTGGATGCTCGAGACGCTGTTCTGGCTCGCCTGCGCCCAAGCGGCGGTCGGGCTCGTCGGCCTGTTCGCCATGGGCGACACGGTGCTGGGGGCGGCCAAGACACAGTACCAGGGCTTCGCCACCGGCACCTTCGTCAACCGCAACTCCTTTGCGACCTACGTGGCCGCGGCCATCCCCATCGGCGTCGCCATTCTCGCGACGCGGGACACGGACGGGGATCCCGTCAGTCGACGCTGGATCACCGCAGCCCGGGCGGCGGGCGTGCTGGTGCTGGTCGCGTCCCTGCTGGCCAGCGGATCCCGCATGGGGCTCGTCGCGGGGGCAGTCGGCACAGCCCTAGCAGTTGTGCTGATTCTCGCCACTGGCCGAGGTCGCGGGCGGATACCGGTCCTGCTGGGAGGGGCGCTTTGCGTGGTGCTGGTCGTGGCCGGTTTTGGAGCCCCGCTGCTCCAGCGTCTTGTCGATCCCGGCGATGACGTTGCCAACCGGCTGACGCTCTACGCCCAGGTGTGGGAGGCGATCCTTGCCCGTCCGCTGTTCGGCTACGGCGGTGGATCCTTCGCCAGCGTGTTTCCAGTCTTTCAGCACGCCCCCTTGCCCGGCGACCTGGTCTGGCAGCGCGCGCACAGCACCTATCTGGCGCTCTGGTTTGAATACGGACTGCTGGCGGGCAGCATTCCTATCCTGATCGTCGCGGGCCTCTGGATGCAGTGCGTGCGATGGTTGTTTCGGCATGGTGTCAGCCGAATCGTCCTGGCGACGGCGGCTTCCATTCCGGTGTTCGCGCTGCATTCGGCCGTGGATTTCAGCCTCGAGATCCACGCGGTCGCGATGTTCATGGCCGTGTTGTTGGGGCTCGGGATCGGGGCCGTACGGGCCGCGTTGGCCGAAGGCACGCGCTAAGCCGCACGCGAGCCACGCAACCCTCCCATGTGATCACATCTGTCCTCGCGCAGTTGCTGGGGCTGCGGGTGCCTGCTAACGGGTGGACAGCGTTAACATAGATTGAAACCTTCCCTCGATGACCGTCGACTTTCATTCGCTCCGCACTGGCGCAGCGGCCGATCGGGATTTGCCCCTTGGTGGGCTGCTCAAGCGCATTGTGGACTTTGCCGGTGCCACCCTGTTGCTCCTATTCTTCCTTCCCCTCCTTGGCTTCCTTGCGCTTGCAGTTCGCCTGGCAGGTCCGGGGCCGGTGGTTTTCGCGCACGAACGCGTGGGCTTCGGCGGCAGGACCTTTCGCTGCTACAAGTTTCGCTCGATGGTGCCCAACGCCGAAGCGGCGCTGGCCGATTACCTTGCCCGCAACCCTGTGGCGCGGCGCGAGTGGGAAACCTCGCGCAAGCTGACCAATGATCCGCGTATCACGCCGATCGGACGCTTTCTCCGGGTCACCAGCCTCGACGAGCTGCCCCAGCTGTTCAATGTGCTGAAAGGCGAGATGAGCCTTGTCGGCCCGCGGCCCATCGTTGCCGACGAGGCCGAGTACTACGGCGACCGTTACGCCGACTATCTCAGCGCCCGCCCGGGCATGACCGGCCTCTGGCAGGTGAGTGGGCGCAGCGATGTCAGCTACGCCCGGCGCGTCGAGCTCGATTCGAGCTACGTCGCCCGCTGGTCGCTCCTCGAGGATATCGCCATCCTGCTGAAGACTCTCAAGGTCGTCGTCGCCCGGGACGGCAGCCGCTAAGCGTAAAATTGCGATGATCGGCATAACGCTCGCATAACTGACACGCCCCTATGGTCCCACCATGGTCGACCGTGTCCTCTCAATTCTCGATTCCACTATGCGCCGCTCCCTGCCGGCGCTGCCCAAGTCCGTATTGTGGATCGGCCTCGGCCTCGTTGCGTGGGCGTCGATGATTCTTGCCGCCACGTTCCTCTTCGGGCTGCTCTAGCGTTTCCTCGATAGTTGTTGTGGCCGGCGCAGTGGCGGCGGCCAGAGGAATGGCCCCTGCCGCCTGGGCGGTTTGCTGCTGCACTTGCGTTCTGCAACCGACCGAAGCCGTTCGAGGACGGACTATGGGCCCGGGCCTGTTACGTTCGTCACATCGAGCCATCTTCCTGAGTGGCAGGATACCCTTCGACAAGTCGTGCGCCCAAGGCGCCCGAAAATCGACGGGGACATCATGGAAGACACCGAATTCGACCGCCTGATGAGCGAGGTCGGGCCGCTGGATGAGACGATCCTTGCCTGCATCAAGACCCCTGACGGCACCTATGCCATCCGCTTCGAAGAGGTAGACGTTCTGGTAGAGCGCGACGGGGATCGCGACCGGATAGCGCTGTCCGTGGAAATCGGCGCTCCGCAACCGACCAATGCGCTGTCGGTCTACGAGACGCTGCTGAGCTACAACCTCCTGTGGCAGGAAACCGGCGGCGTGCGCATGGCGCTCACGGGCAAGGGGGGCAACGTCGTGCAGTTCGTCGATCTCACGGGCACCGAGATCAATCCCACCAGCATCGCCACGGTGGCCGTCAATCTCGCCAGCCTCACTGAAATCTGGCGTGCCTTCCTCGAGTCGGAAGGGAGCGACCTCGCCGCCCCCGAGCCTGTCTCGACTGGCGATTTCATCCGGGCCTGAGGAGAACGCTGTGGCAAACGAACTCACGGTCAAGCAGCAGTCGGTCGACCAGATCAGGCAATTCATCGACAATGTCGGTTCGGACAGCAAGATCCTGGCGCGCAAGAATTCCCAGGGCGACCTCGTGCTGTACGAGCGGCCGCACGCCAAGAATGTCTTCGACAGGATCGCCCATTCCATCGACCGCCAGAGCGGCAAGACCGACCGCCGCACCGATCGGGCCTGGGACCAGCTGAAGACCGTCCTGACCACCGAGCTGAACAACCTGCGCAAGGATGTCGGCTACGACCGCGACATCACCAAGCTCTTCAGGACGTCGATCCAGGACCAGCGCGCCAAGGGCGCGATCATGGGTTCGTATCTCAAGGACGTTTCCGAGATCGTGCGCGTCCTGCCCGGCAAGGTCAGCGTGCCCGACAACATCGATCGCACCCTGGGGCTGGGCAAGCTGTTCCCCCAGCAGTCCAAGGCCCTTTCCGACAGCTTTGGCGACACCGCCCGTGACCTGAAGACGGATTCGAGCCAGGCGAAGGAACTGGGTAAGCAGCTCGGCGACGCGATCCGCAAAGAGTTCATCGGCAGCAATCCCACCAATGCGCTGAAGGACACGGTCGCGTACTCGGATGGCGAGACGCTGAGGCAGGATATCAAGGCCAAGATCGTCGGCCTCATCAACGCCAATCCGGGGCCCAACGACGTCGAGGAAGAGGCTGTCGACAGCCTGGTGAACGAGGCACTCAATAGCTTCCTGTCGGGCATCCTCACCGACAAGGCTGTGCCCCCCACGACGCGACCCGACGGCACGGTCGATCCCAAGTCCATGTCCATCCCGATGGATCAAGGCAAGACCCGGACGATGCCGAATATCACCATCGGCGGCACCGAGTACGAGCCCAAGGGCTTCTATGGCAGCGGCGGCTTCGCCGATGTGTTCGAGTACGCGCAAGTCGGCAAGCCAGACAACAAGATCGCCCTCAAGGTCACCAAGGACCCCGAGCTCGAGGGCCTCCACAAGCCGGAACAGCGCGCCAAGTTGATCGAGGGTGGCGTCGATGAGATCGCGCAGCACCGGGCCGTGCTCGGCAAGAAGGGTTGCAACGAGATCATCGGTCTGGTCGGCAGCCTGCGTATGCCGGATGGCAGCGTCGCCGTGGCGATCGAAAGTGCCCCCCATGGTGATGTGTTCGCCATGGGCGAGGACCTGCAGAAGCTGGTGAAAGCCAACGTCGTCACCGAAGCCGAGGCCAATATCGTGCGGCTGACGATGATCAAGGACATGATCCGCGGCCTCGATCACATGCATTCCAAGCAGGGCGAGATCCATTTCGACTTCAAGAGTCCCAACTGCTTCATCGGCAGCGATGGCACGGTCAAGGTCGGCGACTTCGGCACCACCATCGAGGCATCTGGCAAAAGGGTCGGCTTCAATCCGAACCATGGGGTGGAGCAGCCACGGTTCCTCGCGCCGGAGCTGGTGCACGCCAAACACAGCATCTCCGATATTGCCGGAGTGGTGAAGGATCGCTTGAAGACGCTGCTGGGCAAGATGCTGCCCAAGGCCGGTGACGGCGCGCTGGCGAACCTGGGTCAGAGTGTGTTCTCCGACAAGATCCAGCGGGCGCTGAACAAGGAGCAAGGCGACAGGGCGAAGCTCTTTTTCGACAGCAAGGTCGATATCTGGGGGCTGGGCGCTTCGGCCAGCCACCTGTTCTCGGGCCGGCAGATCGGTCACCAGCACGCGTTCAACAGTGGCGTCGAAGACGATCTCGTCAACTTCCGCGCCAAGCGCGGGAACGCCCCCTTGTCGGACCCCGACGGCAATGGCAACCCGCAGAACGGCTCCATTGCGCTGAAAACCGGCAACCGCCAGATCGATGACCTGCTCAGCAAGATGCTGATGCCGGATCCGCGTGATCGCTGGAGCACGAGCCAACTGCTCAAGCACCCCGCGCTAAACACCCAGGGCAACGAAGTCGACAGCAAGGCGCGCAGCCTGATCGTGGCGCTGAAGAGCGGAGGCCCCACCAAGATCTCCAACGCCAGGCAGGAACTGGACAAGGTGACACTGGTGGGCGCGCCGAAGCAGGGCGTGGACAACACCTCGCAGTCGCAACTGTCCATCGATCCCAGGTTCCTGGTCACGCCTCAGGACATGAAGCTGGCGCCAAAGCAGGTCCCCGACCCGTCCCCGCAGTCGATGATCAGCTCTCCACCCGAGGAGGTGGAAGCACTCGACGCCTGGACCGATGCGATGCCGCCCCTGCCGCAGACGCCGACGCCCGGTACCCGGAAAACGGGTGGCGAGGACGACGAGAAGGTCTAGGCCCGGCAGATCGCAGAACGGCGAAAAGAAGCGGTGCTTCGGCTGATGCCGGAGGGCGATCCCCCGGATCGAACACGACCGGGCACGAAAGTCTCGCCGGGCCGCGTTCCAGCCCGTTAGCCGGCGACCTTGTGGTCGCCGGCTGCCATGTCGATGACGCCATGGTCGAGCCGGCCCTTGTAGAGCACGTGCCGGTTCTTCTGCACCCAGGCGAGGACCTCGGCCACCGCATCGAACAGCTCGTCGGGGATCGGCTCGTAGAGCTGCGCATCGGCGAACAGGGCGCGCGCCAGCGGCACGTTGTGGAAGATCGGCACGCCCGCCTCCTCGGCCTCGCCGCGCAAGTAATGCGCATGGAGGTTCCGGCCCTTGGCAGTGACGACCGGCAGGGGCATGCGCTCGGGTGAGTATTCGATCACCACGGCGAAATGCGTCGGGTTGACCACCACGGCCGTGCCCTTCCGCGCCGCCACCCCACCGTCGCCCATGGCGAATTCCTGCGCGAGCTGCCGGCGCTTGCCCTTGATGTGCGGGTCGCCCTCGCTCTCCTTGTACTCGCGCTTCACCTCGTCCTTGGTCATCATCAGGCTCTTGGTGTGCGTGTGGCGCTGGTAGACGAAGTCGATGAGGGCGACGACGATGAAGGCGAGCCCCGAATAGACGAGCGTCAGCCCGAGCGAGGACACTGTTATGGTGCCCATGCAGGCGAGGCCGCACTCGAGCGAGTTCGTATAGGGCGCGATCGCATCGCGGATGACGAAATAGAGCAGGACCGTAAGCACCGCGATCTTGGCGAGTGTCTTCAGCAGCTCGACGAGGCTCTTCATCGAGAAGATGCGCTTGAAGCCGGATGCCGGGCTGATGCGCTCGCCCTTGGGCATGATCGACTCGAAGCTGAACAGTGCGCCGATCTGGAAGTAGTTCGCCGCGACACCGGTGAGGACGGCGACGCCCATGATCGGCAGCAGGATCATGCCGATCTCGATGCCGATGACGGTGACGACGTTCAGCACATTGGTGGCGAAATCGACCTGCGCGAAGGTCGCGACCTGGTCGAGCATGCCGATGAAGCGGGCGTTGGTCGCGTCCCAGGTAGCCCAGATATAGGCGATGACCGAGAACAGCGAGATGGTCATCACCGCGTCCTGGCTCTTGGCGACCTGACCCTTCTGGCGTGCATCCCGCTCCTTCTTGGGAGTGGGCAGTTCGGTCTTTTCGCCTGAGCTCCCTGACATCTATGGGCGCCCCGGCGGGGCCTCGACGATAATCTGCGTCTCCGTTCCGGAGACGAAGCGCATGATCTCGTAGAAGCGCTGCATGAACGGGTCGAACAGCCCGAGCTGGTCGGTCGCGTAGGGAAGCAGGCGCCAGAAGAAGAACACGAGGATCAGGATCGCGAGGATGCTCTTGATCGGCATGGCGAGGATGAAGACCTGCACCTGCGGCGCAAAGCGGCTCACCATGGCGAGGGCGAACTCGGCGAGGAACATGATGCCCACGATCGGCGCCGCGATGATGACGACGATCCGCATGGCGGTATCCGCGACACTGAGTACGAGCGCGGGGAACTCGTCGGTAATGATCGGCAGTCCGAGCGTTGCCGGCCACAGCGTGTAGGACTGGTAGATCAGCATCAGGATCGGCAGCGCCGCGCCGGAGATGAAGACGTAGGTGAGGAACGCCTGGCTGAAGAGGATGCCGAGCGGCGAGGTCTCGTGCCCCTGGAGCGGATCGATCGAGGCGGCGATGGCCGCGCCGCGCTGGTTGTCGATCAGCGCGCCGGCCGACTGCACCGCCCAGAAGATCCAGCCCACCACGTAACCGAGCACGAAGCCGATCGCGTATTCCTTGACGAAATAGATGGCGAAGGAGGGGATGGTCCGGTCGAACGCATCGACATGGACAAGGTTGATCGGAACGGCGATCACCGCCAGCATCAGGATCGCGGCGACGCGCGCCAGCCGTGGCACGGCACTCGAGGCGAGGAGCTGTGACGTCGAGAGGAAGGCATAGAGCCGCGGCAGCGTCAGCAGCAGCGCGATGACTTCGCGATCGAAGAAGCCGAAATAGAGGCTGGCCACCGCCCTCAGGTCGTTCATGTCATGCTCGGGAAATCCGTGAACAGCTTGTTGGTGAAGTTGACCATCTCCGAGCCGAGCATGCCCGCCATCAGCGCGATCGTCGCCGCGACGGCGATGAGCTTGATGGCAAAGGACACGGTCTGCTCCTGCACCTGTGTCAGCGCCTGCAACAGGCTGATGGCGATACCCACCACCGACGCGACGAGGATCGGGGGCAGCGACAGGACCAGCACGAGCAGCATGGACTCGGTGAGCTGCTGAAGCGCGATATCGGGTGACATGCGGGCGGCTCCTTAGACGTAAGTGGTGATGAGGCCGAGGATCAGCCGTGACCAGCCATCGACCATGACGAAGAGGAAGAGCTTGAACGGTAGCGAGATGGTCAGCGGGCTGACCATCATCATGCCCATGGCGAGCAGGATGTTCGAGACGATGAGATCGATGGCGATGAACGGCAGGTAGAGCAGGAAGCCGATCTCGAAGGCCTCGCGCAGCTGCGTCACGGTGAAGGCCGGCAGCACCACGATGATGTTGCTGGCATCGAGCCCGCTCGACATCTCGGCCGGCCACAGGGTCTTCGCCGCCTGGAGGAAGAACGCCTTCTCCCGTTCGGCCGCGTGGCGGTTGAGGAAGGTTTCGAGCGGCCCGTGCCCGGCATCATAGGCGGCCGTGAGCCCATCCATCGTGTCGTACTGGAAATTCCCGGCGGCGAGGATGTTGTAGGTCTCCACGATCACCGGCGCCATGATGTAGCCCGACAGGATGATAGCGAGCGCGTTGAGCGCCATGTTGGGCGGGATGTTCTGCACGCCGATGGCGTTGCGCACGAGCAGGAACACCACCGACAGCTTGATGAAGCTCGTCGCCACCACTGCAAGGAACGGAAAGATCGCGGCCGCGGCCACGATGAAGATGAGATTTAGCGGATCGACCATTGCTGCCCCCGGGTCTCTCCGCCTTATGGGCTGAGGGTCAGGCGGGTGATGCGCACCGCCAGCCGCTCGTCGATCCGCACCAGGTCGCCCTGTCCGATCACGTTGCCGCCGGCACGGATCGTGACTTCGAGCCCGTCGCCGATCGCCGGCACGCCAATATCGACCACCGATCCAGCCTGCCACTGGGCCAACGTGCCCACCGGCACCGACAGCTGGGCGATGTCGAAATCGAGCGCGATCTTGAGCCCGGACACCGACACCGCCTCTGGCGTCTCAGCTACCGCAGGCACAGCCGCCTCAGCGGCCTCGGGCACTTCCGATGCGGCGTCGGTCGGATCGTCCGGTTCGTCCATGCTTGCCCCCCGGGCTGCGTGCGGAGCCATATGGCTGCCTAGACAGGTCCAGCCCTCGTCTGCCTGTTGAAATTCGTAGAGCGCGGTATCGACCCGCACTGCCAGGCGGCCCGTCTCGCGTTCGGCCAACACCACCAGGGCGTCGGGCTCGAGCTGGGTGAACTCGCCGTAGCTTAGCTCCACCCGCCCCAGCGTCGCGTAGGCCGGCAAGGCGAGGCGCTCGGCCAGCGGCCCCTCGGCCGGCGCGCGGGCTGCAAGGCCTTCGCCCAGCATGCTTAAGAGGGTCGCCCGGTCGCAGCCGGCGTCGAAACTGATCGTACTGCCATCGGCCCTGACCAGCGCGACATCGAACCACTGCAGCTGGCTTGCTGCATGTTCAGGAAAGGTGGACGCGAGGCCCTGCGCGGCAACGACGGTTCCAGCCCGCGCGGGCTCGGGCAGGGCCGCTAGGATCGTCGCGAACATGCCGTCGAGCAGCGCCTGCCGCAACCCATCGGGCAGCGCCGCGACATCGGCGGCATCGAGGGCGACATTGAACATCTGGCGGAATGGGAACTCGCGCACATGCAGATAGGCCGGGGCTCCGCCATTCAGCCGCAGCGAGGCGAGCCAGGCATCGGTGGGCGGCGGCGAACTCAGGGTGAAGCGCACGGTGCTGCCGCTATCGCCCAGCGGCAGGCTTTCGCCCGCGAGACCGACGAGCCCGTTCCACAGCTCCGCGTTGAAGGCGCCGGCGGCAATCTGCGGCAGGAGGGCGACCAGAGTCACGATGGATCACCCGATGGATCGAGCAATCGCGAAAAGGCCGCGAGCCCCTGTGCCGGCGCGCTGGCCTGCGGCTCCGCCTCGAGCACGCGCACGATGCGCTTGGGGAAGCGGGCATGGAGGCGGTCGGCCAGCGCCTGCGCGGCCTGGAGATATGGCGCGTCCGCCGTCTCGCCGACACGGGAGAGCACCAGGTCGATGCTGCCGGGTGCGAGGGTGATGGTCACGCCGCCAATGCTGCCACCGAGATCGCCGAAATCGAGCTTCAGGCTGACCGCCCCCGGCAGCGTTTCGACAGCTCGCGCGCTCACGGCCTTTTCGATCCGCTCGATCATCGCATCGAGCCGGCCGGTTTCGCCTGCTGCTTCCGGACGAGCGCCGGCCACGGGGCTCGCAACCGGAAGAGATAGTCCCGCCACCGCGAGGACCCTGAGCGCTTCCTCGGCTGGTGCGGCTTCCGGCCTTGCATCGTTATTGCCGAGCGCCTGGGTGAGGCGCCTCGCGAAAGCCTGTTCGCGCTCGTCGGCGAGTTCGCGCCCAAGCCCGAAATCGTTCGAGCGCATGTCGCCGAGGCTGGTGTGGTTGCGGCCGGCGCGGCGTTCATGCTCGTCGGGCAGGCTGCGCCGGGTATCGACGGCCTGCGGATCCTCGATGGAAGGGGAGCGGGGGCGAATATCCATCAGCCGGCCCTCTTTCGCGGACGGGCGAAGAGGTCCTCGACCTCGACTTCCTCGCGTCCCTCGACCAGGGCATTGAAGGCCTGCTTCAGGTCGTCGGTGATGATGGTGAACTTGTCGCGCGCCCGCTGCGCGGCGAAGAAGGCGGCCGTCGCGGCCACCAACTCCTGCTCGAGCCGCGCCTCCACATGCAGCGCGCGGTCGAGTTCGTCCTTGAGCGCCGCGTGCGCCTTCTCGAGCTGCACGACACGGCCGCGCGTCTCGTCGACGACGTCCTGCCCGATCTCGCGGCCCATGATGTCGTCGTAGATCGCGTCCTCGCGTGCGGCGTAGGTTCGGGCGCTTTCGTCTACGGTTTCGGCGGCCTGCTCGCGCTCGAGCCTTGCCGCGTCGCGCTGCGCGCGCTTGGCCTGCATGGTCCGCTCGGCCTGTTCGAGCTTGAGGTCCTTGACCCGCAGCAGTGTCTTCATCTGCGCGATCATCTGGTCAGCACCCCGAGCTTTTCGAGGGTGGTGTCGAATGCGTCGAACTCATCGGTGCGCTGCTGCAGGAAGGCGTTGATCTCCTTGTACTTGGCGATGGCGAGGTCCGCGTCGGGATCGCTGCCCTTCTTGTATTCGCCCACCTTCACCAGCAGCTCGACATCGGCATAGGTGGCGAGCCACGAGTTCACCCGGCCGGCCATGGCGCGGTGCTCGGGCGTCGTCACCGCCATCATCACGCGGCTCTTCGAATTGAGGATGTCGATCGCCGGATAGTGGTTGGCGCTCGCGAGCTTGCGCGACAGGATGATGTGGCCATCAAGGATCGAGCGGGTCTCGTCAGCCACCGGCTCGTTCATGTCGTCGCCCTCGACTAGCACGGTGTAGAGCGCGGTGATCGAGCCCTTGTCGTTCATCCCCACCCGCTCCATCAGCTTGGGCAGGTTGGCGAACACCGATGGCGGGAAGCCGCGCCGCGTCGGCGGTTCGCCGGCCGCGAGGCCGATCTCACGCTGGGCGCGAGCAAAGCGGGTGACCGAGTCCATCAGGAACAGGACCTTCTTGCCCTGGTCGCGGAAATACTCGGCGATCGACGTGGCGGCGAATGCGGCCTTGGCGCGCTCCATCGAACTCTTGTCTGACGTGGCGCAGACGACGACGGCGCGCTTCATGCCCTCTGGGCCGAGATCGTGTTCGATGAACTCACGCACCTCGCGGCCGCGCTCGCCGATCAGCGCCAGCACGGTCACGTCGACGTCGGCGCCCTTCACCAGCATTGAGAGCAAGGTCGACTTGCCACCGCCGGCCGCGGCGAATACGCCCATGCGCTGCCCTTCGCCGCAGGTGAGGATGCCGTCGATGGCCCGTACCCCGAGCGAAAGCGGCTTGTCGATGATGCGGCGCGTCATCGGCTCGGGTGGATCCTGGTAGATCGGGTAGAAGGCTTCGGGCGTGAACGGGGTGTCGAGCCCGTCGATGAAGCTGCCCAGGCCGTCGATCACCCGGCCCATCAGTTCAGCGCCGACCGGGATCTGCTGCACGCGTCCGGTACGCCGCACTTCGGTCTGCGGGCTCACGCCCTGGGTTTCGCCGATCGGGGAGAGCAGGGCCTCCTCGTTGAGAAAGCCCACGCATTCGGCCAGCAGCCGGCTGCCGCTGGTGCGGTTGTAGAGCTCGACGATCTCGCCGACCTGCACATCGGGCACCGCGGCGTGAATGATGGTGCCGACGACTTTGCGCACGCGACCGGTCAGCACGTAGGGCACGAAGCCCTCGAGGTCGGACCTGAGGCGTCCCGGCAGCGCATCGATGCGCCCGCCGATCCGGCGCCGCCGTTCGGCGAGGAGGCTCTCGATCTCGGCTGCGGCGTCGCGGGTGCCCGGTGTCTCGACGACGTTCATGCCGCGACCTCGCTGTCGCTCTGCGCCGCCGACCGGATCGTGCCGGTGACGATGGCTTCGAGCTGATCGAGATGGCGGCCGATATCGCCCTCGACGCGGCCGATCGAGGTCTCGACGATCACCTGAGGCGCAACGAGCGTGGGATCCTCGACCACGTCGACGAGTTCGACTTCGGGGAACTCCTGCAGGATGCCGGTGATCGACTCGCGCAGCTCGAAATACTGCTCGTGCGAGACGCGGAGCTCGGCCTTCTTCTCGCGGCGCATCTGCTTCAGCGCGGCGCGAACGAGGATTTCAGCCTTCTCGCGGTCGCTGAAACCCTGCACCAGCCGGCGGACGGCGGTGACGACAACATCGGTGAGTTCGGCCTCGGCCCCGGCGAGCTTGCGATCGAGAAGGTCGGTCTCGGCCAGCAGCATTCGCGCGGCCTCGAGCTTGGCCAGCGCCAGCCCCTCGTCGTAGCCTCGGCGCTTTTCGGCCTCGTAGGCCTCACGCGCATCGGCGACGATCTGCTCGGCGGAGCGATGCGCTTCCTCGACGAGAGTAGTGGCGGCCGCGATCGGTTCGGCCGCGTCCTTCGACAGCACATGGGCGCCGGCGGCGAGAGTGAAGCCGAGTTCCTTCAGCCGATAGTAGCCAGCCATGACGGCCTCCTCCTGTCGATGAGGCGGAGGAGGCGGCCGACTTCGGTCGACTTGGCCGACGGCGCCTTGCCGGGCCGATAGTCGGGCGGCAGGCGGCGCGCGATGAGGTCGCAGAGCGATGGCGCGACGGGATTGATCAGTGCGAACAACAGGCTCAGGCCCAGCCCGATGAAGTGCCGGCGCCCGGCGTCCTCCTCGGCGGCGACGGCCGTTCGGAACTGCTGCGTGTCACCCAGCGCGGAGAGGGCCGGATAGAGCCCGCTCGCCTCCTGCGTTGCCAGCAGATAAGCCTCGTTGCCGAGCCGCGCCCGCAGCGCGGCGCGCTCCGCTTTGCCGGTGGTCGCCAGTACATCCTTGTGCACTGCCGCACCGGCCGAGAGGAGGGCGAGTTCGAGCACTTCGTTGACCGGAGCGGCCAGCATCGAGATCGCAAGACGGCCTTCGGGCGCGCCAGCGATCCTGATGAACTCGTCGCGCGATACCGCCGAAAGACCGGACGTCGCCTGCGCGGCTACGGCGCGGCGCAGGGGGCGGCGGAAAGCCGGGTCGGCAGCAAATGCCTCCACCTCGGTGGGGGAAAGGCTACCGAGGCTCCAGCTCTCGCGGTCAAAGGTCGCGAACGGGTCGGCCACCGCCGCGGCGAGCCTGCTGAGCGCGCCGAGGACCGGAAATGCCGGCGATGCGATAGCCCCGTCCACTCCTGTTGCCCCCGCTGCGCCACTCATGACGGCTCAAGCGCCGTTCCCTCGGCTGATACGCCTGCCTGGCCGCCCGAACCCTTGGGTCGCCGCCGCGCGAACAGCAGCACGGCCGCAACCACTGCGAAGATGGCCAGCACGATGATGGCGCCCCCCGCGACATAGACGATGGTCCAGAACAGCGGCAGGTTCGCCTCGCGGACGCCCAGCCCCTGGATCACGTCCACCACTCGCTCATTACTTGCCGTGGTCGCCACCTCGGTCGGCGATGCCTCGGTGAGGACAACCGTCACAGCATTGTATTGCAGGCCCTTGATCGAGCTCGACACGAGCCGCCTGATCTGCGGCACGAGGAACTCGAGATCTACATTGGCCTCGTGCTTGATGAACACGGCCGCCGACGACGGCACCACCGGTTCGCCCAGCTGCGGCTCCTCGGGCAGCACCACATGCACGCGTGCCGTGACCACGCCGTCGATCTCCGAAAGCGTCTGCGCCACCTCTTCGCCCAGTGCGTAGATGTAGCGGACGCGCTCCTCGAAGGGCGACGAGATGATCCCCGACTTCTGGAACACGGTGCCGATCGAATCGCGGGTGTTCTTGGGGAAGCCCTTGGCGGTGAGGACGGCGATGGCCTGCACCATGTCGCGGTCCTCGACCCGGACCTGGAAACCCTCACCCACATGCGCCTTCTCGGCCACGATGCCCGACGACATCAGCACCGCCAGCATCTGGTTGGCTTCGACCTCGCTGAGGTTCGAATAGAGGTCCACCTTGCAGGCGGCGAGCGCCAGGCAGGTCAGCAGCACACACAGCTTGAGCGCACGCAGTGCGGGGCCGGCAACATGGTCGAACAGAGGTCCCACTAGCCTCACTGGCCCTTCATCAGGGTGTCGACCGACTGGGTCACCTTGCCTGTGAGCTTGGAACTGATGTCGACCAGTAGCGTGAAGTTGGCGACCTCCATCTGCATCGCCATCATCGTGTTGGCGTTGACCGACTCGGTGCTCATCAGCTGCGAGATCCGTGTCTCGCGCGCGTCGAACACGCCGCGCAGCTGCTGCATGCCTTCGAGAATCATGTCGCCGGCGCTCGGTGGCACCGCCGCCGGGGCACCATCGAGCCCAAGGCCCTGGCGCGCGCGATCCGTGGCGCCGGCATCGACCGTCGCAGCGGGCGGTGTCACGGCTGGAGCCGGGCCGGCCTGCGCAACAAGCGTCACCTCCGGCTCGACCGTCTGGCGGGCCATGGCCTGCTCGAAGGCATCGATCCGCGCAGCGGGCATCGGCGCATCAACTGTGCTCGCCGGCACCGGCAAGTTGTTCGTGGTCAGTATGACAGGCGCAACCATTCTCTGCATTCCCCCAGAACTGGCGACCTAACCAGACTTTATTGCTCATCCCGGGGGTCTTGGAAAGCCATCGCCAGATGGTCTTGCCCGAGCCGCCGGACGAATTGTTTAGCCGGGCAGCCCCTCAAGTGCTGCCAAGGCGAGATCGACGAAGGCCGTGTCCGAAGCCGTACGGGCTACGCGCTGCAGGATTGCCTTCGCCTCCGCGCTGTCGCCGCGCCGGGCAAGCGACAGGCCAAGGTAGCTGAGTGCCGCGTCACTCGGCGGCAAAGCCCGCAGGATCGCGATTGCCGCATCGAGTTCGCCCCGTGACATGGAGACCAGCGCGCGCCCGATCGGCCCGGCTTCCTGGCCAGGGCGCGCCGCTTCGATGCCAAGGAAGATCTTCTCGGCCGGCCCGTCGAGGCCTGCCGATAGCGCAATAAAGCCGATCTCGGTCAGCAGGCGCGTATCTTCGGTCTCAAGCAGATCGTTCAAAATACCAACCCCAGGCGCAATAACCGAATCATAACGTGGCGTTGTCGCTGCGGCAACGGCGCGGGACTGTGCGTTGATGCACTATCCAAGGTGCATCAACAACAGTGCTCGCTGCGCCAGTTGCAGTTCTGCGCGGTATTCCGGCCGGCGGCGGGCAACGCGCGACGCGGCAGCTAGCCAGGCCTGCGCCCCCTGTCGGTTGCCACGCGCCAGCTCCATGATTCCGGCGACGCTGCAGGCGCGCGGATGCCGGTCCTCGGCGGCGAGGCAGGGGGCGACCAGTGCCTCCACGAGGTCCATGCTGGCCGCTCGGGTCGCGAGTACGGCAAGGCCCAGATAGCCGGCTTCGGAGCTGCCGGGCATTCCGGCGAGGACGGCAAGGGCGGCGGCGGCTCCGGCTGCGTCTCCCGCGCCATCGAGGCGCACTGCGAGTGCATAGGCGCCACCATCCGTCTGCGAAGCAAGTTCGTCGAGCGCCTCGGCCCGGCCCCCGAGCATGGCGAGCGCCGCCTTCGCACCAGCGTCATCCTTCGCGGCAGCCCGTAGCGCTGCAAGACTCGCGGCGACGGCTTCGCGGGTCAGGCGGTCGACATTGGTCGGCGGGGGAACGGCGGGGAGGGCGCCCGACACTTCGGCGCGCGGTCCGTCTGCCGCGGAAACTGGCTTCATCATGAACTCTTGGGACGATTCCCACGCGGCGCGAAGGATGCCGGCCACGCTGCACTGTAACGCGGCCCCGATCCAAGCCTGTGCCGTATGGCACACCGGGGAGTCTTGCCCTCTCCTAATAGTCGGTCTCTGAGGGCATGGTAGAGCTTTCGACCTTGTCGCGCGATGGGTAGCAGATGAGCGACGCAGACAGAGCAATCGGCATCGGCTCCGCGAACGGTGGCTCTTCCCGGTCGCAGGTGGACCTCGAAGCCGTGTTCGAGGCGCTGCAGCCCAGGCTCGACCAGTTGGTGAAGCTGCCGCTGATCCGCAACGATGCCGTCGCGCAGGGATTGCTCGACGACATGGCACGCGACGCCGGCCCGGAGGAGTTGCTTGTGCTGCTCGATCGGTTGGACGACCGGGTCAGGGTTCTGCTGGCGCAGAAGGACATCTCGACGCCGTCTTCCTCCGCCCGCCGCGAGCGGCCACCGCGTACATTGCTGAGATTGTAGGGAACGAGCCATGGTGAACTACTCCTGGAACGCGATGGTCAGCTTCTCGACGGGATCGGGCACAACGCCCGTTGCGCCGCCGGCCACAATGCCGCTGCCCACGGCCCTCTCCCTGAAGCAATTCATGAAATGGTCGGTCGACGATCAGATCGCCTACATTGAGGCCAAGGGAACCGGCTCTCCCAAGAAGGTCACCATCGGCGATCCCGGGCAGGTGGGAGACCCCGGTTATCCCAAGCCGACCTTCACCCTGGGCTACACGCTGTCAACGCCGCCGACGCTGGATTTCTCAGACCTTGTGGCGGCAGATATCAATCCAGACGACTTCGTGACCTGGACCAGGGACAACCAGATTGGGTTCATCGCAGAGTTCGGCAACGCTGGCGTGGTAAGCCTTGGTGGGCCCATCAATGGTGCAATCGCCAGGGTCCTGCCATCGGGTGTGCTGGAGATGATCGCCGCTGGCGTCCTTCACCCGACGGCAGGGGAGCCGATCCCCTATCACCACTTGTCGGGAAGTGCCGGAGGCACGCCCTCGACGGTGGTCTCGACCAGCGCCGAATGGCTGTTTCCCTCGCTCGACGGCGCGAACCACAAGCTGCCGGTTTCGGAGCGACCGGCGCAGTTCTCCTTCGATCCTACGACCGCAACCGACGCGGAGAAGACGGCCTTCCTCAAGGATTTCGTCAAGTGGCACTCGGCGTATCAGCTCGAGTATATCAAGACCCACGGCACGGACCTGAATGTCGGTTCGATCGTGGTCAAGCAGCTCGATATTGAAGTTACGTCCCCCGAAGCGCGGCTGTCCGCGGTCGTCTCGCCCGACGATCCGACCAAGCACTTCATCGTCCAGGCGCTGGATAAGGCCGCCGTCGCGCGCATGACGAAAAGCGAGCAGGATGTCGTTGCTGCCACGGATGCATTTTCCGACATCGCTTCAGGTCTGGGCCTCGCGCTGGTGGGCAGCACCAGCCTCAGGGCGTTTGGTGCGAATATGAACGGAGGCACGTTGACACTGAATGTCGCGGCCAACACCGCAGTCACTCCGGCCGGCTATATCGACGAACTGATCCATGCCGTGAACAACACGACTGCGCCCGACAAGGGCAACATCGTGATGCCGGAGGAGGCAAGGACCGCGTTCGTCTCGCAGCTCAATATTCTCAAGGAGCAGTTGGCCAATTCCGCGATCGTGTCGAAGGACGACATAAAGAAGAAGGTCGACGAACTGCGCGAGCGGTTCAACCGGCTCTTTGCCTTCTTCGACGTCAGGGTGCCTGTCCCAGTCACCGCATATCTCGATGGAGACGTGGATGATCACGACAGTCCGATCACCACCTACACCGACGTCATAACCGCGGACGGCGATCTTACCAGCATCAACCGCGGCTACGCCGTCTTCCTCGCCCAGGAGCAACGCATCGCCGAACTGGCCGAGGCCCGAATGAAGCTGGTCCGTGACAACGGCATGCTGAACGGCAAGAATCTCGACGTTCCCTACCTCGTCTACAAGTTCCAGAGCCTCTACAACCTGTCTCTCGAAGCTCAGGTCGTGGCCGAAACGGAAGAGGTCAATCAGCAGAACGCGCTGCTCAAGACCTACGCGGCCATCCAGGATATCGTGAACCAGACATTGGCGAAGTTTACCAAGGCCGACGACACGAAGAAGCGCGTCCTCGGGCTGGGCGCGAACGACTACGACAGCCTGTCGCAGACCCAGAAGTACACCATTGCCATGTTCGAGGACATTCTCGGCGCGAGGCAGAAACACCCCCTCGAAGTCCTCAATGGCATCAGCCGCCCCTTGTCGGAATTCTACGCACAGAGCGGCGACTATCGCGACTGGGCCGATCCGGCCGATGGCGACGGCGACGGCGATACCACCGACAAGGACGTATTGGTTCACTACCACTACGACCTCGCCGAAAACTCGCATACGCAGTGGAGCACGATAGGTACGCGCCTGTCCGAGTCGGTGACGATCATCAACCAGAACAGCCAGATCCAGATGAACGACATCAATTCGATGGACAAGGAGCGCAACCGCCACTTCGAGCTGGCGAACAATGCGCTCGCCAAGATGGCGGACATCATCGCCAACATCGCGCGCTCCTGAGGCTGAGATGGTCGACCGGATCAGGAACCTCGACGTCGGACTGGAGCGGATCACCAATTGGGAGATCGGCGACGAGTTCCACCTGCCGCTCGAGGGCAAGCCGGCACCGGCCTTCCTGCCCCAATACCGCCCGCTCGACGAAGTGCTTCGCCGCCCCTCGCTCGACGAGCGCCTGCCGGATCTGTTGCAGCCGGCCGACCTCGATCCGGGCCTTCTCGATCCCGCTGCCCTCACCGCCACCCGCCAGGACCTTGCGCTCCTCTTCAAGCGCAACGCCCGCGAGGGGCATGGCAAGGCCGCCGAAACCCTCGACAAGGCGTCGCGCCTGCTCGAGGCTGATGACGGGCTCGATGCCGAAGTTCGGGCGGCGCTGGCCGCTTTGTTGCGCGGATGAGCGCGCAGACGGTCCTTCCTGCCGCGCCGCGGCGGTCCCGCGGACTGACCCGCCGGCAGCGTGACTTCCTGCTGCTCAATATCTTCGTCCTCGCACGCCACGGCTACGCCGAACGGGCGCGTATCCTTGCCGATGCCATGTTCGAGCTCGGCGACGAGAGCGCCGAGGTCCTGCTCGCCCGCGCCGTGCTGCGCTTCTCGGAACGCAAGTGGAGCGAGACGCTCGAAGTGCTCGACAGCCTCGACCGCATCGCCCCGATGGAACGCTTCGGCGCCTACAGGCTGACCGACAAGCAGCGCATGCGGCGCTACCTCAAGACGCGCAGCCTCTATGAACTCGGCGACAAGGCGCGGGCCCGCGACGCGATCGACGCCTACATGCGCCACGGCGAGGCGGGCGCCGCGGATATCGAGTAGTCGCCAAGTGATGCGGCCTGTCACTTACGACACAGCACACTGATCGGGTCGCACTAGTCTCTCCTCATCAAGAGGGAGCACCCGGTATGTCCATTCTGGAAGGGCCGTTTTCGAGCAAGCAGTCGCTGACCGACGCTGCTGTCTTCGCCAACGACATGATCGCCAACATGCTGCCGAGTCTCGACGAGACGTCGCGCAACCTCATCGAGGCGACCAAGGACGGCTCCACCCTCGGCGATGTCCTGGGCATCACCAAGGAACAGAAGGCCGCGCTGCTCGATCTCGGCTGCCGCCTGCTGCAGGTCGGCGATACCGACAAGGCCGTCGATGTGCTCATGCGGCTCATCCAGCTCGATCCGCTCCAGGAACGCGCCTTCTATGCGCTCGGCGTTGCCAGCCAGACGCGCGGCGAACTGAACAAGGCCGCGCAGATGTACCTGCAGTTCATCGCGCTCGATGCGACAAACCCGATGGGTTACCTGCGGCTCGGCGAGTGCCTGCTAGCCGCCAAGGAATATTCCGAAGCGCAGGCGGCGTTCCTCACCGCCAAGGAATTTGCCGAGGAGGGCAAGGGCGAGCCTGGCAACCTGCAGCAGGCACTGAAGCTCCTCGCCATTCCCGAAGTCGCCTCCGCGGCCGCGGCCGCGAACTAGCCCGATCAGCGAACACATCAGGTCCGAAGGATCACGCCATGAGCCAGATTAGCAACGTTGGTACCGGTCCCACCCAGTTCACTCCCGAGATCCAGTTCGATCCCAAGAACCCCGGCATCGGCTCGGGCACCATCGGCGAGGGCGGCGAAGCTCCGCCTGCTCCGTCGCCGCAGACGGTAGCCGACGCACTGGCGAGTCTCTCGGCCTTCATGTCCGGCGGCGCCGGCGTCGATGTCGACGTGCTGCTGGTCCAGATCGCAGTCGCCATGCGCGACGCCGAGGCCGAAACGCAGAAGAAGAAGATCGACACCGACTCCAAGACCAAGGAACTCCAGCTCAAGGAGAAGCAGGAGAAGCTTGAAGAAGCCCAGAAGAAGATGGACGAGGCCGAGGCCAAGCGGAAGAGCGCCAGCATCTGGGACAAGATCAAGCTGGCCTTCGAGTGGATCGGTGCGGCCCTTGCCGCTGCTCTGGCCGTGGTGATGATCGCCACCGGCGTCGGCGCGGTGGTCGGCGCGGCCCTTCTGGTCGCCGCCGTCGCCGCCATCGTCATGGCGATAGACTCAACAGTCCAGATGGCAACCGGCATGGGCATCGCCGGCAACCTCGCCTACATCGACGCCAAGGCCCGCGGCCAGACCGACGAGGAAGCCAAGGCTTATGCCGCCAAGGCCGACATGGGGTTCCGCATCGCAATGGCGGTCGTCGGCATCGTCGCCACCATCGTCGCCGGAGGTGCGGGAGCAGCCGGTGCCTTCAAGGCCGCTGTCGATGCCGGCAGGGCGGCGTCGGGCATAAAAGATGTCGTCATGGCGGCCAAGACCGCCTTCTTCGAAGCCCTGCGGGCATCCAGCCAGGCCCTGAGCCAGACGGCGAACATGGCCCGAAAGGCGCTCGAAATCGGCTCCGCCGTCAACGCGATCGGCACCGCCGCCACCAATGCCGGCAGTACGGTGACCCGTTCGGAAGCCACCACCGCGACCGGAGAGGCAAAGGCACTCGAATCGCAGGCCAAGCAGGACGAGGCCATGATCCAGATGCTGGACGACCTGATCGACCAGGCGCTGGCCCGACTGATGGCGTCGTCCGACCGCTTCAACACCATCCTCGACGACATCGTCGAGGCCATGAACGATCGCGGCAACACGATGAGCAAGGCCCGCTTCGCCGGCTGAGCCGGAGCGCCGCCCTCATCCAAGGAAAAGGACCATTGTCATGGCGATCCAGAACAACACTGCCTACAACCTCCTGCCGACCTCGTTCTTCAAGCCGGGAACCACCGAACTCAAGGACGGGATCGACGAAACGACCGCGCGGAACGTCCAGGCGGGCATCCAGGCCAAGCTCGATAGCCTTCCGCCTGCGATGCGGAACGATTTCCTGCAGATGGTCGCCGATCTCACGCCGGGTGACGTTGATACGCCCCTGAAGCTCGAGGCGACGCTCGCCATGTATGAGGCGGCCCTCAGCCAGCTCGGGGATTCAAACAGCGGTGCGGCCGTCTTTGTCGGCAACATCGCGAGGTTGCTCGCCCGGATCATGATCGAGCAGACGGCAGAACAGCGCCAGAACGCCCTCAATGATCGCCTCGCCGCGCGCGAGCAGGCCAAGGCCGATCTGATGGGGCAGGCCGACAAGCTCGACGAGGCTGCCACCAAGATGATGGAGGGCGCGAACACTGCCCTCATCACCGGCCTCGTCGCGGCAAGCCTGCAGATTCTTGCGTCGGCAGTCAGCCTCGTCGGTTCGCTCAAGGCCCTCGGTGGCATGAGCGACGCACAGAAGGCGACCCAGAAGACCCTGGATGATGTCGCCGGAAAGACGCTCGACGAGGCGGCCCAGAAGGCCGTCGACCACGCACTGCAGGCCACGAAGCAACTCTTCGACAAGGCGGGTGCGCTCGGCGGCGTGTTCACTGCCATCGGCCAGATCGGCACGGCCGCAGGCCAGGGCATCAACGCGGCCGGTTCGAGCCAGGATGCCAAGGCACAGGCCCAGGCCAAGGAGATGGAAGCCGAGGGCTCGCGCAACGCCGCCGAAGCGCAGGAATCTCAGCAGACCGCCGACAACAAGAAGCAGATCGAGGAAGCGCTCAACGACATGATGAAGCAGATCATCAACTTCCTGAAGGAGCTGCGTGAGGCCGAAGTCGACGCCATGCGCTCGCTGACCAGGGTCTGAGCCGCCGGCGATGCAGGACTTCCGCTCCGTCGTCACGGCACTGTGGGCGCGGCTTGGTATCGGCGAGCCGCGCTTCAACGAACCCGGTCGAGTGCAGCTGCGCATCGACGGCATCAGCCTCGACCTCACCGACAGCGGCCGTGGGCTGCTTGTGGTGGAAGGCGGTGCGGGTGTTTTTGCTGGCGATCCCGTCGCCCGGGCGCGCCAGACACGGCGGGTACTGGAGACGAACCTGGGCTTTGTGCCCTCCGGCGACGCCGGGACTTATCTGAAGACCCGCCCGAACGGCGAGAAATCGCTGACCGGCCGCGCCGTCTACGACTACCGGCGGACTAATCTGGATTACCTCGTCAAAATAATAGAGGATGTATTGCGGGTGGCCGAATACTACGGATCAGAATTTAAGTCCGTCACTTCGGTCGTGACGCAACGTTCGGCGCAGGCATTGCCGGATCCACTCGGGGCGGAAGTGATCTTCCGGCCCTGACGATCGCCGAACGACAAGGGGGATATTATGAGCGTTGCAACTGCTACGCAGCCGGATGGCGCCGACGAGACTCTTGCTGCATTGCTTCGAGGCGAGCTGCGAGAAAAACTCGGCCTCAACAGCGAACAACTGCGCGTCGGCCTGTCGGTCGCGCGCAATCATCTTGCGCGTGGCGCGTCGCTCGATGCGCTGCGAATCTATGTTCCGCTGGTGCTGTGTGAGCCGACCAATGTCGATTTCCAGATTGGCCTCGCCAATTGCGCCGGCCTGTTGGGGGAGCATCACCTAGCCCTCCAGGCGGCGTCGGTGGTGATCGCCCTCGCGCCCAAGGACGCGCGCGGCTACCTGCTTTCGGGCCGCAGTTGCATCGGCATCGGCGCATTCTCCGAGGCTAAGGAAGACCTCGAAGATGCACTGGCGCTGGCCGGCTCAGATACGGCGGTGGCCAACGAGGCGAAGCTCCTTCTCGGCCGGATCGCCGCCGTCGCTGAATCCGCCGCAACCGCATAGGGCCGGTGTTGAGCGATCCCGCCCAGATTGACACGACCGAAGCAACCGCCGGGGCCTTGATCGGGCTGACCGGCACCGACGCGGATCTGCTCGAGCAGGTCTGCGGCGAAGTGCTGGGCGCTGCCGGCGTGGACAGCACCCGCTTCTTCTCCCGCCTCAGGCAGGGCCAGAGCCTCGGGAATGCCCTTGGCCTGCCGACCGACGTCACCGAACTCATCTACGCGCGAGCCCACCGCTGGTTTGTGGCCGGTCGGTCCGAGCGGGCGGAACCCCTTTTCCGCGCGCTCTGCGCGGCGGACGGTGGCACAGCCGACTATTGGATCGGCCTCGGCATCTGCCTGCGCCTCAAGGGCGACTATGCCGGCGCCTCGCTGGCCTTCTCGATGGCCGGGAACCTGCGGCCCGATTGGGCGGTGCCCGCTTTTCATGCCGCCGAACTCGCATTGCAGCGGCGTGACCGTGCCACAGCCGAGGCCGAGATCGGTCGCTTCCGCCGGCTCGCCGACGCGACCACGCCCGAGCGCCTGCGCGACGAGGCGGCGCGCGTGGAGCGGGCGCTTGGAGCCCAGAAGCAGGCGGTGAGGTGAGATGGCCGATCTCAGGTTCGGCATCGCCTTCCAGACGGAACGGCTGGCGCTGATCCGGGAGATTGCCCGCAACCTTGTCGGCGAAGCGCGGCCTGCCGGAACCTCTCCGACCGGCGCCGGCTCACTTGGCACCGGCCAGGCCGGTGGAGTCGCCGCTCCCAATGAACTCGACGCGATCGGCGCGGATGACGCCCTCCTCGCGGATCGGGTCGCCCCCCGCCCGGGACAGGCCGGAACGGAGGCCACGCGGCTTGCCGGCCTGCGCCTGCCGCAACCGATGTTCCTCGAGCCGCAGGCCTATCTGCAGGTGCTGGCCAAGCTGGCGACTTCCGATCCGGTCCTCGCAGCGATGACGGGCGGCAGTGCCTCGCCGGAGGCGAACCCGGCAAACCCGGATGCGCAGGCAACCCTCGGAGCTAGCGCCGCCCTGGCGGCTGAAACTCCCGACGGCGCTCCTGGCGCTCCGGTCAATCCGGCCGGCGCCGATCCAGCTGCCGACTCCGCTCACGAATCCGCGCGGTCGTCTGTCCTGCGACGTGAGCTAGCTTCCGGCAACACGGCCGCCGCAACGGCAGCGAGCGGTGCGACGGAAGCCCGGTCGAGGACTCTCGACGGCGCCTCCGCTCCGATTGCCTCAGCCATCGCTACGCCGGCCGAGACCAGCGCCGTCGATGCGCGCGCCGCGACCGAGTCGGTAGTGGAGCACGCGCTTGCCAGCCTCGGACTTGCAGAAGGCGCCGCCACTTCCGCTGCCATGCGCACGGAACTGGGGGGCATCATCGCCTCCTTCATCCTCAATGCGCACTTCCAGCCGGGCTGGCCGCCGCTGCGGCCCGTGCAGGATGTCGAGGCCAAGGCCTTCGTCGCGCAATTGGCCAAGGACCCCAAGCTGAGCAAGGACGATATCGCCATGCTCACCTACCTCGCCAATTTCGGGCTCAACCGAACCCAGCTGGCGCGCATCCTCAAGCTCGTTGCCGCCGCGACCAACCGCTCGAAGCTGTTGCAGGCGATCGCACAGGTCTTCGCCAATATCGGCACGGTGCTCGGTGCGGTGCAGGCCGAGATCGAGGCGCTTGCCGCCGAACTCAAGGAAGCCCGCGCCGGCCAGCTGCGGCGCGAACGCCTCCCTCTGCGCTAGGCGGTCACGTTTGGCACAGCGCGCGGGCATGGAGCGGGTAGCTTCGCACCAACGCGATCTCCGCCTCGGGAGGGACAGATGCCGGATGTAAGCCTCAATCCCAGCATTATACCCAGCTTCACCACTCCGTCCGTGCAGGGCGCGGAGACGCCTGCGCCACAGGAAACGGGACAGAGCTATACGCCGCTCTGGATGGTCAACGACAGCGTCGGCAGCAATGCCTTCGAGATGCTCGGCATGCGCCTGCCCAATGCCTCGGGCGATGTCGCGGCGCTGCTCGCCCAGATTTCTCTGACGCTCGAGCTGTCGATTGACGAGAGCGAGAAGAACAAGGCGCTGTCGGGGCTCGCCCGGCTCGCCTCGGCACTCGGTGCCTACGGCATCAACGCGATCAAGGAACTGATCGTCCGCAACGAGGGCGCCGTCGAGGGCGCCGCGGCCCGCCGCGCAGAATATGACGAGGCGTCGGCCAGTCTTGCGGGTCAGCGCAACACCCTCAACACGAGGATCGGCAACTACAACACGCAGATCTCCAATCTCGAAGGGCAGCTCGCCGACCTCGAGACTCAGCTGTCGAAAGCCAAGGATGCCGACAAGCCGGCCATCCAGGCCCAGATCAACGCAGTCAACACCACGCTGAGCGGCGTGAGGACAGCGCGCAACGAAGCGCTCACCGAGCGCAAGGCGGTTGAAATCGCGCTGGCCGAGCTGAAGATCGAGACGCTCGAAGCTCAGGTCGCCGACCTCGAGGCCCAACTGGCCGCCGCCCCCGAGGGCACCGAGGAAGCGAGCGAGTTGAGGGACCTGATCGATAATCTGCAAGGCAAGCTCGGCACGATGCGCGGCAGGCTCGATGACCTGCGCACCGAGACCTATACCGAGAGCTCCGGCAACTCGCGCCACAACGCCATCGAAACGAACTTCACCTCCGGCTTCAACCAGGCCCAGGCGAAGCTCGGTGAGATCCTGGATGCCGGCTACGTCGCGCTCGAGAACCTCGGTACGCTGGCGCTGGCGATCGCCGCGCAGACGGCAGCCAGCCTGAACGCCGAGAAGTCGACGGGCTCCGAGGCGCATCGCGAGATCGGCGTCGAGCGCGGCTTCGATGAGATCGCCGACGAGCTGCAGGCGGCCAGCCAGCGGCTGACGAAAGCTCTGATCAACGCCGACAAGACCGACGATGCCAAGCTCGATCGCATCGAGGATATCGCGCGCGGATTGCTCGCTGCCATCTCGGATATCGTGCAGGCGCTCGAAGGCCTCGGGGACACTGCTTCCGGTGCGCCGCCCGCCGGTCGCAACGTCGGCAACAGACTCCGGCTCGAGGTGTGACAGTCCATCCCCCGTTGTTTACTGCCGATGATTGAAGCCGCCGAGCAGAAATGCAATTTTGCTGGGTGACAGGGATCGGGGGTCGGGCATGCAACGCTTTCTAATTGCGCTGTCGAAGCGAACCGACCTGCTTCTGGCGGTCCTGCTCATCAGTATCATCTTCATGATGATCCTGCCCCTGCCGACGGGGCTGGTCGACGTTCTGATCGCCATCAATCTCGCGCTCACCGTCATCTTGCTGATGGCCGCGGTCTACCTGACCGATGTCACGCAACTCTCAGCTTTCCCGTCGATTCTGCTGCTGACCACGTTGTTTCGACTCGGTCTTGCCATTACCACCACCCGCCTGATCCTGATCCAGGGCGATGCCGGTCATATCGTCCAGACGTTCGGTGAGTTCGTCGTCGCCGGCAATCTGGTGGTCGGCCTCGTGGTGTTCCTGATCCTGACCATCGTCAACTTCATGGTCATCACCAAGGGCTCAGAGCGCGTGGCGGAAGTCTCAGCCCGCTTCTCGCTCGATTCGATGCCCGGCAAGCAGATGTCGATCGATTCCGACATGCGCGCCGGCATGATCGAGCTCGACGAGGCCAAGCGCCGGCGCAACAAGCTCGAGCAGGAAAGCCAGCTCTTCGGCGCCATGGACGGCGCCATGAAGTTCGTGAAGGGCGACGCTATCGCGGGCATCATCATCATCGCCGTGAACCTCATCGGTGGCGTCAGCATCGGTATGTTCCAGCGCGGGCTCGAAGCCGGCGAGGCGCTGAACCTCTACGCCCTGCTCACCATCGGCGACGGCCTGATCCAGCAAATCCCAGCGCTGTTCGTGTCGATCACCGCCGGCTTCATCGTCACGCGTGTCGCCAACGAGGACAGCAAGGATCTCGGCAGCGATATCGCCAAGCAGCTGGTCAGCCAGCCCAATGCGCTGATGGTGACGAGCGCGATCCTCTTGATCTTCGCGGCAATCCCGGGCTTCCCCTGGCCGGTGTTCCTGGTCCTCGCCGCCATTTCCGGTGCAGGCGGCTTCCTGATGTCGCGTCGGCGAACCAAGGCGTCGCAGACGCGACGCTCCTCGGAAATGCCGGCCCTCACCAGCGCGCTCACGCCCGAGGCTGCGCCGCAGAAATTCCCCGACGACGAGGAAGACGCCGGTCCCGTCGAGAACGTCACCTTCGCGCTCACCGTACCGCTCATCGTCGATATCGCGGCGAGCGTGCGCAGTTCGATCCGGCCAGAAAAGCTCGACCGCGAAGTCGCGCGCGTACGGCGTGCGCTCTACTTCGATCTCGGCGTGCCGTTCCCTGGCATTCACCTGCGGCTGAACGAGAACCTCAAGGACGGCGAGTACCGGATTCTCGTCAACGAGATCCCCGTCGCGGCGGGGCAGGCCCGGCCGGGCTTCGTCATGGTCCGCGAGACCGAAGCCAACCTCAACATGTTCAACATCCCGTTCGAGCGCGGCGCCGATTTCCTGCCCCACACGCCGAGCCTGTGGGTGAGTGTGAAGCACATGCCGCTGCTCGAGCGCGCCGGCATGCAGGTGATGACGCTCTCGAGCATGCTGACCTTCCACCTCGCGCATGTGCTCAAGGCCAATGCCGCCGAGTTCATCGGGGTGCAGGAAACCATGTTCCTGATGAACCAGATGCAGAAGAACTTCGCCGAACTGGTGCGCGAAGCCACCCGCATTCTGCCCGCGACCGCGATAACCGATGTGCTGCAGCGCCTCGTCAGCGAGGAGATCTCGATTCGCGACATGCGCACCGTGCTCGAGGCGCTGGTGACCTGGGGGCAGCGCGAGAAGGATCCGATCGTCCTTGCCGAACATGTCCGCGGTGCTCTGGGCCGCTACATCACGCACAAGTTCTCGGGCGGCCAGAACATCATCCCGGCCTACCTGCTCTCCAAGGACATCGAGGATGCCGTGCGCGGCGCCGTGCGCCAGACCAGCGGCGCCTCCTACCTGGCGCTGTCGCCCGATGTGCACCGCGAAATGATCGCCAGCATCAAGGATGCGGTGGGGACGACCGAGCGCGCCGGCGTGAGCCCCGTGGTGCTCGCGCCCATGGATATCCGCCGCTTCATGCGGAAGATCATCGAGCGCGATTTCCCGAGCCTCGCGGTCCTCTCGTACCAAGAGCTGACTCCGACCGCCAACATCCAGCCGCTCGAGCGCATCCGCATGACCCGCCAGGGACAGCTGTCGGCGGCTGAATGAGCAAGGCCGGGCAACCCGACATAGCCGACGGTCTCGCGCTGCGGCGACGGGCCTATCTCATCTGCCTCGCTGTCGCCTTTGCCATCTACCTCGCGGTGAACTCGGCCGCGCTGGGCCTGGGGTTCACCTTCGCCGCTGCCTTCGTCCTTGCCGCGCTGGTTATCGCGTGCTTCGGCCTCCTGAACTGGGGCGGCAACATCATCGTGCGGCTCGCCGCCATTGCTGCAGCAGCACTGTCGCTGGCCGTGCCGCTCGGCGCGATCGTCTGGGGCGGCACCTCTATTCCCGCCGCCATCCAAGGCAACGTCGTCTGGCCGCAGATCCTCGTGACGCTCTTTGCGGGGCGCGTCCTCGCCGCCGATGCCGAGCAGCGCTTCGTAGCCTTCTGGCGCGATCCGGCGCACCACGCACATGCCCGTACCCAGTCGCTGGCGGGGGCCGTCGTGACCGGAGCCTGCCTCGTCCTCGTGTTCTACCAGTTCGCCGGTGACACATCCCGCATTGCGCCTGATGCCCTCGACCCGTGGTCGATCGTCCATCGCGCGCTGGTGGGCGAGACGTTCATCCACGTCGCCATCATCGCGCTCTTTGCCATCGTGCTCGCCGCGATCATCGATGCGGCCCTCTCGCTTGCCGGCGACCTGCAGGGCCTGGCTGCCCTCCGCCGTATGCTCGCTGCCACACCGCGCGACGAGGTTGCAGCGCGGCTGTCCCGGTTCTCGCATACGCGCCCGCTACAGGAACTGCTCGGCCAGCAGTCGGCGCTTGTCGGCCTGCACCAGGCCTCGCGCCGGCTGATCCGGGCGCTGGTTTCCTTCCTGCCGCTGTTCGGCTTTCTCGGCACCGTCATCGGCCTCACCGCCGCCATCGGCGGGCTGCCCGAAAACCTCGGGCCGGAAGCGGCGGGCAATATCGATATCGGCGCGAGCCTCGTCGGCCTTTCGGTGAAGTTCGAGACCACACTGATCGGCCTCGTCGGTGCGCTCATCGCCTCGCTGTTGCTGGCGCTGGTCGAACGGCGCGAAGGCGAGATGATCGCCGAAACGCGCCACCTGCTCGCGGCCGGCGCAAATGCCTGACGAGGACAGCGAAGACGACCTGACCGGACTGCCGGCGACGATGAGCGACATCTTCTTTTCCCTCGTTGCCGTGGTGATCGTGATGCTCCTGTCGCTGGCGCCTGCGATCCGCATGCCCGGCGCGCTGGCGACCCAGAAGGCGGATCTGATGGCGTCGCCGATCCTTGTCGAGAGCCGGCCCGCAACCGTCTTCGTCGCCGAAGCGAATGGCCTCCGCATCGGCCAGCAGGGCCAACTGGTGCCGCTCGACGCCATCCTGGGCGACCCCGGCCTCGCGGGCTCGTTACCGGCAACCGGCGACGACATCCTGCTCGTTGTCGCAGAAGGCGGGCAGGAGGCGGCGTTCCTCTTCAACAGCCTCGCCGGCATGGAAGGGATCGGCACGATCCTGCAACTGCGTCTCGATCCCGGCTGCCGCTACATCGCCGATCCCGCCGGCGTCGGTTGCCGGCCCTTGGGGGCGAGCCTCTGATGCTGCGGATCGATCTCACGGTGCTGACCGACCTCGCCGCCTCGATGTTCGCGGCCTGCTTCATGATCCTGCTGATCTTTCTCAGCCTCGCCCAACAGGCCGATGCCCCCCAGCCGCGGCCGATCGAAGCGACGACCGAGCTCAATCTCGTGTCACGAACCGTTCCCGCGCCGGGCGCGCTGGTTGATCTTCTCCATGACCACGCGAGTGCCGAAGGGACAAGCATCGACATTTTCGCCGACCGCGTCGAAGTGCAGACCGGCGCCGGGAGGACGAGGCTCGCGCGTGAAGCAGTTGCCCCGAGCGTGGCGTCTGCTGAGGAGCCGGTTCGGCTCTATATCTTCTCCAACGTGCTCTATTACGAGGTCGTCGCAGCGCTTGGCGACCGCGCCGCGATGGAAATGAGCGTGCCGCGTGCGTTGCAGGATGCGGGCGGCAACTGGCGGCCGGAGTTCCTGGCGCTCGATGCCGAGCGCGCCGACCTGCCGGTTTTTCGCCAGCAGCTGGCACGGCTGCTCGAGGGCGGGACGGAGGAGGGGACGGCGTCCGCACGGAGCGGTGGCGGCATGCTCGCCTTTGGCGCGTCCCTGCTCGAACGGCTATCGGCGGCGCTCGCCCTCTTGGCGGCCTTCGGTTTCCCGCTCATCGGCCTTGCCATGGTCGTCCTGATCGAGCGCCACCGGCTCAGGTCTGGACAATCTGTTCACTTGCGGGAACAATCACTCAAATCCTGATGGAGCCCCGGCCCATGGTCGATCCGATCCAGCGTACCAGCAGCATTCCTCTCCCAGCCGTCCAAACGGGGAAGGCTGCGCAGGATCCGTCGCCGGTCAATTCGGCCCGCGAGCAGCAGCGCGTCGGCGACGATATTCGCGAGGATGACGTGCAGGATGAGACGGCTGCCTTCGAGGACTATCTCAACGACACCGCGATCCTGACGCTGGGAAAAGCCAAGCAGGGCAACTCCGTCGATCCGGCCGGGGAGATCGAGTCGGGCAGCGTCTATTCCCAGCCGGGCCACAAGGCCCCGATCTGACGGTCAGGCGATGGCCGCCCGGGCGGCGAAGATCTGCTGCATGCAGGTCTCGAGCACCGGCAGGCTGATCTCTCGATCCCCGATGCTAACGACGAACATGGCCTCGCCGTCGCGTGTGAGGCCGGTCGAGAGGAAGCGTTCGGTGGTCATGTCCGGGCCGGCCAGCGCCAGGAGGCGCGCCTCGATCTCCTGGTCCAGCCGGTGCGGACGGGCGGCGAGGCTGACAAGCGTCCGCTCGCCGTCGCCGGCCGAGGTAAGCGTCAGCGTGCCTGATCGTTCGAACACGAAGCTGTAGCTGCCGTCCGGCGCCGGAGTGAGCGGCACGCCGAGGCTCGCGGCGAAGCCCTCGATCACCTGCAGTGCCTGATTTGAGAATGCCAACTATCGCACCTTCCGGCTAATCCTGCTGGGCACCTGCGCCCGCGCGACCTGTGTACTCGGCCTCTTCCTCCTCGACGAGTTCGTCGAGCATCGTCATGAGGGCCGTTCGCTGCTGCAGCCGCGCCTGAGGGTGCGGCATCACTTCATCCGGCAGTTCGCCATGCATGCCGCGCAAACCGTTGGCAAAGGCGAGGCGGCTCGCGATCGAGCAGGCGAGATAGCGCTGCAGCATGGCGCGCGCATCCATCGGTCCGGCGGCGGCGTTCGAGGCGAAAAGCAGCATCCGCTCGGCCACATCGGCCGGGGTGCCCTGCGGCTGTTCGCCGGGCGTGAGCTGGCGGTCCGTGGTTCGGACGAGGTCGAGCGCCATGCTGACCGTGCTCTGCATCAGCTTGAGCTTGCTGAGTTCGGTGAGGAGGCTGTGGAGATAGGTCGGGTCCGTCGACGGGCCGGTGCTGGCCAGGTCCTGGCCGGCCACCGACATGAAGAGGCTCACCACCTCGTCGAAGTTCTTCATCATGTCGAAGCGCTGGAAGGACTGGAACAGCTGGCCCATGCTGCGCGTCTCACGCAGCAGCGAGCGATAGGCCTCACGCACGGCCGCGGGATCGGTTTCGAGCGTGACGGTCGCCTGCGCCGCTTCCTTGGCTGATGCAAGCCCAGCGCGTACTTCGCGTCCGAGGTCCCCCTTGCTGAATTCGGCATGCGCCTGTTCCAGCAGCATCATGAATTCTTCACTGGCGCCGGTCGTCGCGAAGAACTCGCGTGCGATGTCGAGGCCGGCGAACTGATGCGTCACGTCACCGTCGAACTGCTGCAGCGCCTTGAGGATGTCATCCTTGGTGACCCCGCCGCCGCTGCCGCCTTCGTTCATCAGGCGCTCGAAGGTTTCGAGCTGTTCGACAAGGGTGCGGAGTTGCGCCTCGCGCGGCATGTCCGGCAGCTTGTCGTAATAGTCCGCGATACGGGCCAGTGCCTCGAGGGTCGCTCCGGCGCCCTGCCGGACTTCGCGCCGGTCGAGGCTGCGCTTGTCGGCGCGATGCGCCACCGACATGCCCAGTTCTTCCGACGCGTCCTGAAGCTTCGAAGCCTCGGTGCTGGTTGCCACCTGCTCACCGCGATAGCTGCCGCGAACCTCGCGGGCGATCTCAGCGCCCGTCGGTGAGCTGACATTGAGCGCGGCAATGTTCTGACGCAGGGTCTCGATTGAACCAGACATGGTCTCGCCCGGAACTGTGGATACCGGCGACGCTAGCACGCCACCCCTGGTGGAGAGTCACTTACGTGACAGCGCACCGCGCGGAACAACAAAAAGGCACACCCGCTTCCGGCGGATGTGCCCCAAATTGCTCGACGCCAGCTATCAGGCGACGTTGCGTGCGATCGACTTGAGCGTGTCCGCGACCGTCTTCAGCATGTTGGTGCGCAGGTTGCTGATCGCCGACCAGGTGTTCATCGCCATCTGCATCGAGAACATCTTCTCGGTGTCGGACAGGTTGGCGTTGGCCTCGATCTCACGGATGTCCGCTTCGACCCCCTCCATCTGTGCCTGCAGCTCTTTCTGCCGCCAGATCAGGTCGAAGCCATTCTTGTTGGTGTAAGTCGCCGGGTCCGGCGTCCAGCCAACCTCTCCACCGACGAGCTGGTTGTTCCAGGTAGCTACTGTATTAGCCATGTCATTCCCCCTTGCTGTCGGGCGACAAACCTGCGGGCGTGCCCGGATGTACAATCATGAGTGATGAAATTCGTACCACGACAGACTCTGCGGCGGCAAGCGCGTCAAGAAGTGCCGAATGACGCTCGTATTCGCTCGGCGAAAGCCCCGAAGCGCGCTTTGCAGCGACGTCGTTCTTAAGTTGAGCGATTCGCGCGATGCTGGCGGCGGCAATGTTAGGGCCGTCGGGACCGCGCAGTTTCTCACCCAGGTCGGTGAAGTCGAAAGTCTCTGCACCAGTTTCCTGATCCATCAGGTTCTCTCTTTCAGTATCAGGCCAAGCCATCGTCGAGCGCGATGGCTTCGAGGCAGTCTCGGTCGAGAATAAGGATGTTGCGGTCGCGAATGGCGATCCAGCCTTCCCGCTCCCAGAGCTTGAGCGCACGGTTCACATTGCCGCGCGCCCCGCGCGCCATCAAGCCGAGGTCGGATTGCGTCACGAAGGCCCCGACCTGCAGCACCTGTCGGCCAGAACTGTCGGCCCGGTCGCCCAGGCCGTCGGCGACGCGCAACAGGCATTGCGACAGGCGGGCCTGAAGTGTCTTGAGCCCAAGAGTCCGGGTCAAGAGGATGTAGGAGCGGTAGCGCTTCGCCACCGTGCGCGCCAGTGCTTCGCCCAGCGCCGGATAGCGCGCGCGCAGCGACCGAAACGTTCCCGCCGGTATGCAGTAGACCGAGCTGGTGCCGATCGAGGTGGCCATGTCGGCGTGCTGGCCGTCCTCGAAAATGCCCAGCTCACCGAAACTCTGCCCGGCCGGCAACACCCCGAAGAGGATCGGCGAGCCATCCTCGAGGAGGTAGGAGAGCCGCACGTGTCCGGACCGGACAAAGTAGAGATGGCTCGCGTCGTCGTCCTGCAGGTAGACGAACTCGTTCGGGCCAAGCAGGCGATGCGTGGTCGCGGCGTCTAGCGCGGCCTCCGCCTCTGCATCGAGGCTGCCGAAGCTTGACGTGCGAAAGTGCGGCAATGTGCTCAGCCGGCTGTAAATCTTGCGCCCCAAAGATGCCGCTGGCGAATCCCAATCCACCATACAGTCACGGCGGCGGCATCTTCACCCCATTACCGAAACTTCGCAACGCTCAGAAGTGTCCGGCGGCGCACCTGTGCAACGATGTCGCGGGCGGTGGATGAACAGATGCGAATCTCGGGAAAAACACTGTTGATTCGCGGCAAAATCCGGTAGCGCTGAAGTTGACGAAGCGCAGGACGCAGCTGCGCGACTGTTGGGGCTGGTTATGGTGGACGCCATAGATCCTGCGGGGGTCATTCTCAAGATTCTGAGCGGCGTCCAGGCGGGCGTCGATATCGCGTTGCGCGATGGCGAGTACACGCTCGGCTCGGGCGACGACGACGACATCCAGTTCTTCGACGTGAGCCTGAAGCCGGCTCATGCGCGCCTGTCGATCCGCGCCGGCACGATGCAGATCGCCGGTGGCGCCGGCCAGTTGCGCACCCGGAATGGCATCGTCCTCGAGGCGGGCGCCGCGCCGGTCGATATCGAGCCGCTCGATATCGTGACGGTGGGCACCACGCGCTTCGCGCTCGGCCCCCGCGTCGCCAACTGGGCCAGCATCACCGATGCCGAGCGCGATGATCCCGGTGGGATCTATGCCGATCCCAAGCCGCGCAAGCCGAAAACCGAAAAGCCGCGCTGGCGCTGGCCGGTGGCGCTGGCCGTCGCGATTCCCCTCGGGGCGATCGCAGCTGGCGTAGCAGTTGCAACACTGAACGCGCCGCAGGCAGCCAAGCCCGAAGAGGAGGCGGTTCGCACCAACCTCTCGATCGTCGAGGAGGCGCTGGCCGGCTTCGACTTCCGCTCGCGGCTGACCCTGACCGAGGAGCTGGACCGCAGCCTGTCGCTGACCGGCTACGTCGATGATGCGGCGCAGCGGCGCGGCGTCATTGCCGCGGTGCAGGCGACGGGCGTCCCCGTCCGTACCCGCCTCACCGTCCTCTCGACGATCCGCGAAGGGGTGGCGAGCCTGCTGGAATCGGAAAGTGCCGGCATCGAGTTCGACCTGTCGCCCGTTGGGGTGCTGACGCTGACCGGCGTGATCCTCGATCCCGATCGGGCCAATACCCTGGTCGAGATGGTCAAGGAGCAGGTCCCCGGGCTTGCTTCGGTGGACTCGCAGATCCGCACGTCCACAACCCTGCTTGCCGATGTCGAGGGGCTGGCCGACCGGGCCCAGATCAAGCCGCTGGTCCTGCTTCGCATCGATGGCCAACTGCTCGAAGCGACCGGCGCGCTGCCCACGGAAAAGATCGACGCCTGGGCGGGGTTCCTCCAGTCCTACGCGAGGCAGTTTGCGCCGATCATCGCGCTGCGCTCGTTCGTGCAACTGCAGAGCCCCGGAACGACCATCGTCGCCGGCGCAGAGCAACCCCAGACCGCGCTCTATCTCGGGCCCGGAACAGTCTCGAGCGGAGATGTCGCCATCGATCTGCAGCGGCTGCAGAACGGCAGCTTCGAACTCGCAGACGTCTTCGCCAATGAGATTTCACGGCAGCTTGAAGAGAGCGCCGAGACGCGCACGACGGAACCGAGGGAAGAGCGCGAGGGGATTGATGTCGCAGGCCTCCTCGGTCTTCCACCGGTCGAAGAAGACCTCGATCCGCCCTCCCCGCTGCCCAAGGACGACACCGCGACTGCGGATGACAGTTCAGCCAGCGCTGGCCCACTCGATCTGCCGACTGACCCCGGCTTGCTTGGGCGCGAACTGGTGACGCGCTGGCGCGACGGCTCGCTGGGCAATTCGTCGGCAGCCGCCTCTCTCGTGGCCGATCTCGCCCGGCTGGAGAGCTCCAGCCTCGCCGGCCCCGCACAGCCGCTGGCGAAGCGCTATGCGCCGATGCTCGCGGGCGCAGTGCCGAAGGCCGGCAGCTACGATCCGTGCTGGCACAATTCCCGCCTCAACCGCTCCACGGTGACGGGCGCGCTGTTCTGGCTCGATCTCCTCAGCGTCTCGCGCGAGCTTTCGCTGGTCGACCTCGATCGCTCAACCCAGGCCCTGGTGCTCGAGGCGGCGCTCAGCCCGCAATGGACCGCCGCCTGCGCGACCGAGGCTGCGGGTGGCGTCCTGCAGTCGCCTTATCTCTACGAGGTGTCGCGCAACCCCAATTTCGTGGCCTATATCGCTCGCGACATGGGGAGTTTTCCCATCGAGGTCGCCGGTGTGAACACGGCCGGCGACCGCTATATCCAGACCCGCGCCGGCGTGAAGATGGGCGAGGGCGCGGCCCCCGACGAGTCGAGCCGGCTGCTGCTCGTCGGTGAATTGGGCGCCGCCTTCCAGCGCGACGACGGCTATTCGACCTACGTCTTCGATTCCCGCCTCAACTGGCGCACCCAGTAGGACAGGGTATCGGCGGACGAGCGGCGCTGAACTGGGCAGATTTTCCTTCTACGCCCGCTTCAAACGCCGGCGTCATTCCCGCGAAAGCGGGAACCCAGTGCGAGCTGTCGGTATCCGCGATCGTTGCTGCATCCCACTAGGTTCCCGCTTTCGCGAGAATGACAGTGGTGGGTGGGTGGCAACGCGGACTTCTACGTCACCCCTCTGCATCAGTCCTTGTAGACCGGGCCGCCGGACGGCAGCTGCGAGCTTTGCAGCAGGCGGGTGATGTTCTCGATTTCCGACGAACTGCGCACCACGCGTGGCGTGATCAGCACCAGAAGTTCGGTGCGCTTGGCCATGCCCTTGTTCTGGCGGAACAAGCCACCGATCAGCGGCATCTCGTCGAGGCCATTGACCCCCTCTTGGGTAAGCTCCTGTCGATCCTGGATCATGCCGCCGAGCAGCAGCGTACGCCCCGACTGCGCGAGGATCTGCGAGGAGATGTCGCGCGTCGCGACGACCGGCGTCAGGTTCGTGCCGTCCTTGGATGAGGGCGTCGATACCGACTGCACGATCGTCAGGTCGACCGCGTTGTTGGCGTGGATGCGCGGCGTGATCTGCAGCACGACGCCGGTATCGAGGATTTCGACATTGCGGGTGACCGTCGTGCCACCGGTATTGGACGACGTCTGCTCGCTGGTCGCGAAGGGAATCTGGTCGCCGATCACGAGCCGTGCCGGCTGGCCGTCGACCACGGTCAGGTAGGGCGAAGAAACGACCTTGAGATCGGTCACCTGCCGCAGCGCCTTGACCACGGCGTCGACGCTGACATCGCCGATCGTACCCGTGAACCCCGCCATGCCGCCGCGTGCGGCGGTATTTGCGCCAGCCGGGATGCCCGAGCCCATGGCAAATCCACGCGCCTGCAGGAAGAACTGGACGCCGGTCTCGATCGTCTCGTTGAGTTCGACCTCGAGCACGGTGGCTTCGATGATCACCTGCGCCTGGGCGACGTCGAGCGTCAGCGCCATTTCGCGGACACGCTTGTAAACCGAGTAGGTCGAGAAGACGAGGATGGCATTGGTGCGTTCGTCAGCAACGATGCGCGTCTCGCCCGACTGCGGTGCTGCGGTGGTCGACGCCGTGAACGGACCATTCCCGCCGCCGCCTTCGCCGCCGGCAAGGGCATCGGCGGGCATCGGCACCGAGAGGGCGGTGCCATCCGCATTGTCCGTCTGGGGGGTCGCGCCCGGAACGGTGAGGCGTGACCTCACGCCGGTCGTCGGGCCGCTGGGGGCCGTCTCGGTAGGCGCCGGCAGGGCGGCGGTGGAGCCGAAGAGCTGCACCAGCTGGGGTACCAGCTCGGCGGCCTTGCGATGGGTGAGCGCCACCACGCGCAGCTCGCTCGCATCGGTCACCGACCGGTCGAGTTGCTGGGCCAGCTGCTGCACACCGCGCATTAGGGCCGGATCGGAAGTTCCGACAAGCACCGCCTGCTGGTTCTGAAGTGGAATGATCGAAACCCGCGCGTCACTGCCCTCGCCGATGAGGTCGCCGTAGAACTGGCTGAGCTGCGCGGCCACCGCTTCCGGCGCGCTCCGGCGCAGCGGAATGATCGCCACCTGGTCGCTGCCGACCGCCATCTGCGACAGTTGCCGCAGCATCGCCTCGACGGAGCCGATGTCGTTCTGGTTGGCGCGGACCACGACCTTGTCGGACGAGCTCGACACCATGACGCTCACGTCCTGCGGCAGCAGCTGCGAGGCGATGGCGACCACCTGCGGCGCATTGTTGGTGCCGAGGTCGATGATCTTGGTCGCGTCGTCGCCGGGGCGCCCAAGGTTGGAGTTTGCCTGCAGCGACTGGATCAGCTCGGCCGGGCCAATCTGGTACACGCCGTTGATGAGGCGCATGACGAGGTTGTTGCGGGCCAGCAGATCGCGCACGACCTGGACAACCCGGCTCTTCGGCAGCGGCGTCTCGATGCGGAAATTGATCCCCGTCGGCAGGCCGTCGGGCGCGATGTAGTCGACACGCAACGCGCCGCGCAGGAGCTGTTTGAGGATAAAGCTCAGCGAGGCATCGGTGAAATTGACCGAGACGGTCTCGTTGGGATCGAAGTCCGACGAAGCAATGCTGCTCAGGTCGCGCAGGTCGCTCTCGACCACGCGGCGGTCGCCTTCATAATTGACCCGCACCTGCCCGACGAAACCGGAATAAGGGGCCAGCGTCTGCTGGATCGCGGCATTGTTGAAGGCGGCTTCGTTGATGATCGGCCCGCGGCGCTCGGCTTCACCGTTCTCGAGCCGGGGGCGCGCAACACCGCCAAATCCAGTCGGCGACAGGCTCGAGCAAGCCGCAACAATCGGCAGGAAAAGCCCTAGTAGCACGCAAGCAAGAATTGCCTTGCGGCCCGCGTGTGGCTGACGATGTTGCAGCGGCGTCCCCAATACAGCCCTGCCTTTCTTTCGGACGAGCAGGTTGCAGGCGAGATGCACTTCCGCGCGGGAAGTGTCAGTCTACTCTATTGCCGCAACAGCTACTCAGAGACACGAAAGCCCGCCCCCAACGGTCGGACCTCTCAGTCTCTTCAATTCCCCATGCGAGGCTGCTGGCGTCAAGAGAAGTTAACAAGAGTTAAACACAGTTATACGCATCCGGCCGCTGGTAATTCGCTCGGCGCGGTCGGATGTGATTCTTTGTTCGTGCCTGCCTTGCTGAATGGCGCCGCAACGCGATGCGTTCAGTGCCGCCGCGATGCTGGCCAGCGCAGGCCCTTGCGGGCCGCGACACCATCGCGGAGTGCTGCCAGGAGCCAGGATACCGCGCCGCTCAACAGCCGCCTCATTTCGCAGCGTCCGCGAGGAAGGCCCGCCAGCCACCAAAACTCGTGATCTCCCTTGCCTCGGCCACGGCGTGGGATTCGCAGAGGAAACCCGAGACCGCGGAGCCATCGTCGAGGGTGATCTTACCAACGCCGAGCGGCGCGGGGATATTTGCAACGAACCGGCCAAAGGCATCGGAGGGGAGCGACCAGACTTCGACCTCGAGGCCGGGGCCGGCAAAGCCCGGCTCGCGCACCATGCCGGGCTTCGGCGGCGTAGTGTTGGGCAGGGCGAAGAGCCGGTAATCCGGCGCGGTGCGACAGGCGCGCAGCAACTGCCCGCCCGACGAGGTGAGCTGCGGATTGAGCGGCAAACCGCTCAGGTGGGCGCCGACCACGACGATCGGCAACAGGTCGGTCTGCGTGTCGGACATGCTCAGTTCTCCTCGAGTACGATGATGACGTCGCCGGTCTTGACGTTCCGGCCCGGACCGGCGCGGACGTCGCGGACGGCGCCAGCGGCGTGGGCGGTGACGGTGATTTCCATCTTCATGGATTCGATGATGGCGACTGGCTGGCCGGCTTCGACATGGGCGCCGTCCTCGACCAGGATCTTCCAGATATTGCCCGGCACCGACGTCGAAACGCCGAAATGCCCGGCCGGAATTTCGCTTGTGTCGGAAGCACTTGCGCCCTCGTCGGCGACGAAGCTGTCGAGTCCTTCGTCCTTCCAGCGCTGCCGTTCGGCTTCGAAGGCCGATTGCCGCATGTGGTTGAAGGCGGCGATCGAGTCGGCGTTGCGGGCGAGGTCCGCGGCGTAGTCGGCGTAAGAGAGCTTCGTCTCCTCGATCCGGACCGGATAAGCCCCGTGCGGAAAGCCTTCGCGGGCTTCCATCAACTCGTCATGGCTGACCGGAAAGAAGCGGATCTGGTCGAAAAAGTCGAGCAGCCACGGGGACTTGGCGAAGGCAGGGGTGCGCCGCCAGGTGTTCCAGACCTGGATGGTACGGCCGAACAGCTGGTAGCCGCCCGGACCTTCCATGCCGTAGATGCACATGTAGGCGCCGCCGATGCCGACGGCGTTCTCGGGGGTCCAGGTGCGGGCCGGGTTGTACTTGGTGGTGACGAGCCGATGGCGCGGATCCATCGGGGTCGCGACCGGCGCGCCGAGATAGACGTCGCCGAGGCCAAGGACGAGATAGCTCGCATCGAAGATGGTCTTCCTGACCGCGTCGATATCCCGCAAGCCGTTGATGCGGCGGATGAATTCGATGTTGTCCGGACACCACGGCGCGTTGGGGCGCACCAGCTCCTGGTACTTCGTCATGGCCAGCTGGGCCTGCGGATCGTTCCAGCTCAGCGGCAGGTGGACGATGCGCGAGGGGACGGTGACCTCTTCCGGGCGCGGCAGGGACTGCTCGATCTCGGCGAGAAGGCCGAGGAGGTGGTCGCGCTTCACCTCGGTCGAGTCGTAGTGGATCTGCAGCGAACGGATGCCAGGGGTCAGGTCCACTGACCTTATGAACGGGCTTTCCTGAACGGCTTCCATCAACAGATGAACGCGCAAACGGAGCGCCAGATCGAGCGCCATCGGGCCGTATTCGACCAGAAGGTTGTCGTCGCCCTGCCGCCGGTAGACGACCGGCACGGGTCCATTGTCGGAATGCCCGACGATGGCCGAACCGGCTTCGCTCGGCCGGTGGATCGCAGGCCCTGCAAGCTTATCACCGGGACGATCGACGGGGACAAAGCGGATGGTGTCGCCCGGCTTGAACTGGCCGAGCTTCCACAGCTCATCGCGCGCCATCACCGCCGGGCAGACGAAGCCGCCGAGGCTCGGACCATCGGGGCCAAGGATGATCGGCATGTCGCCGGTGAAGTCGATGGCGCCTATGGCATAGGCGTTGTCGTGGAGGTTCGACGGATGCAGCCCCGCCTCGCCGCCATCGGTGCGCGCCCATTTCGGCGCCGGCCCGATCAGCCGGACGCCGGTGCGGGCGGAATTGAAGTGCACCTCGTAGGCCGTCGAGAACAGCGTCTCGATGTCATCGGTCAGGAAGAAATCCGGCGCGCCATGCGGTCCATAGAGCACGCCGACTTCCCACTCGCGGGTGAGCGGGGCGGGATCGTCGGCGGGCCTGGCCGATTGCGGTGTACGGGCGAGATGCAGCACTTCGCCGGTGCGCAGCGTGCCGGTGGCGTGGCCGCCGAACTTGCCGAGCGCGAAGGTGGCTCGGGAACCCAGCACTTCGGGGGCTGCGATGCCGCCGGAGATGGCGAGGTAGGAGCGTTGCCCGGGGCCCTCGATGGTGCCGATACTGAGCACCTGGCCGGCGGCAACTGCGATGGCCTCGTTGTGCGGCAAGGGGGTGCCGCCGAGCCTCATCGGCATCACCGCGCCGGAGAGCGCGATGGTGGCGGGGGCGTGGAAGCGCAGCGTCGGGCCGGAGACGGTGAGCTCAAGCGCGGTGGTTTCGTCGGTATTGCCGACCAGCCGGTTGGCGTGGCGAAAGCTCTTCTCGTCCATCGGCCCCGATGGCGGCACGCCGACATGCCAGAGCCCGAGCCGGCCCGGCAGTTCCTGCAGCGAGGACTGGGCGCCCGGCGCGATGACCTCGATCACGTCGGGGGTGAAGGCGAAGCTGCGGAGCGCCGTGGTGGCCACCTTGCCCGATGCGAGGAGGTCGGACGCGGCGATGGCGCGGAGATACTGGAGGTTCGTCTCGATGCCGGTGACACTGGTGCCGGCGAGCGCAGTGCGGAGTTTTTCGATGGCGCTGGGTCGATCGTCGGCGGCGACGATGATCTTGGCCAGCATGGGGTCGTAGAAGCTCGTGACCTCGGTGCCGGTTTCGACCCAGGTGTCGACCCGCGCATCGCCGAACTCCACCTCGGTCAGGAGGCCCGCGCTCGGCTGGAAGTTGGCGTGCGGGATTTCCGCGTAGAGCCGCACCTCCATCGCCGCGCCCTTCGGCGTCAGCGGCGTGGCGGGGACAACATCCTCGCCGGCGGCCTGGCGGATCATCCACTCGACGAGGTCGATACCGAACACCGCTTCGGTAATGGGGTGCTCGACCTGGAGGCGGGTGTTGACCTCGAGGAAGTAGAACTCCTCGCGCACCGGGTCGTAGATGAACTCGACCGTGCCGGCGGAACGATAGCCGACGGCACGGCCGAGCTTCACAGCGGCCTCGTGAAGGCGAGAGCGGGTGGCGTCGGACAGACCGGGAGCCGGGGTTTCCTCGACCACTTTCTGGTTGCGGCGCTGCAGCGAGCAGTCGCGCTCGCCGAGCGCGATGACCTTGCCCTTGCCGTCGCCGAAAAGCTGCACCTCGACATGGCGCGCATCGGAAACGAAGCGCTCGAGATAGACGCGCGCATCGCCGAAGCTGGCGCGGGCCGTGCGCTGCACGCCCTCGAACGCGGCGGTGAGCGCAGCCCCATCGGCGCAGAGCGACATGCCGATGCCGCCACCGCCGGCGGTGGATTTGAGCATGACGGGGTAGCCGACGGTTTCGGCTGCAGCGAGCGCTTCGTCGAGCGTCGCGAGCAGGCCCGTGCCCGGCAGCAACGGCACGCCGCTCGATTTCGCCAGTTCGCGCGCGGTGTGCTTCAGCCCGAACGCCTCGATGTTCTCGGGCGTCGGCCCGATGAAGGCGATGCCCTCGGCCTCGAGCCGGCGGGCGAAGTTGGTGTTCTCTGAGAGGAAGCCGTACCCGGGATGAACGGCCTGCGCGCCGGTCTGCTTGCAGGCGGCGATGACGGCGTCGACGTCGAGATAGCTTTCGGCGGCGGGGGCAGGGCCCAGCCGGACGGCTTCATCGGCGAGTTGCACCGCCTTGGTGAACCGGTCGGCATCGGAATAGACCGCGACCGAGGCAATGCCCATCCGCTTGAGCGTACGAATGACCCGCACCGCGATCTCGCCGCGGTTCGCGATAAGGACTTTCTGAAACATCACTCGGCGTCCCAGACCAGGACCTGGATGGGGGTCGGGTTGAAGCCGTTGCAGGGGTTGTTGATCTGCGGGCAGTTGGAGATGACGCAGAGGACGTCCATCGCCGCGACCAGCTCGACATAGTCGCCGGGCTTCGAAAGCCCGTCGACGATGGTCATCTCGCCGGAGGGGGAGATCGGCACGTTCATGAAGAAGTTGATGTTGGGGACGATGTCCCGCTTGGTCATGCCGTGCTTTGTCACTTCGAGCACGAAGTTGTCGCGGCAGGCGTGGAGGTAGCGCGTCTCGTGGCCGAAGCGCACGGTGTTGCTCTCGCACGAGCAGGCGCCGGCCATGGTGTCGTGGCGGCCGCAGGTGTCGGCGACGACCGTGAGCATGACGTTGCCCTCGTTCGAGACGACCTTGGTGCCGACCCCGACATAGGCCGAGCCCTGCACGCGCAGCGTGTCCTGGGCGCTGTAGCGCTCGGCGAAGTCGGAAGCCGCATAGAAGATCGTGTCGATGGCCTGCTGGCCTTCGCTGTCGATGATGCGGATGGTCTGGCCCTTGCGGACGACGCCCGACCACGGGGCCTCGGCGGGGATGAAATGCGACTGGATGGCGGAAGCTTCGCTGCGCATGATCAGGCCTCCGCGCGGACGTTGTTCGCAAAACCGCGAACGGCCTCGGCGGTGGCGGTGCGGCAGAGATCGTCGGCGGCAAACGTGGCGCGATAGCGCGTTATCTCGACCGGGTTCGGCGCATAGTCCGGGCTCGGGTCGAGCGGATGCGGGCAGGTGGAGAGCGCGACGAGCAGGTCCATCTCGGCACGGAGATCGACATAGTCGCCGCTGTTGAGCAGGCCCGGCTGCCAGGCGAAATGGCCGTCGTCATCGGAGACGCGGACCGGCGCGAACAGCGTCAGCGCCATCGGCAGGTCGCGACGCGAGAGCCCGAGCTTGCCGGCGGCGAGGACAAGGTTGTCGCGCGTGTTGCGGGTAGCGATGCCCGGATATTTCGCGACATTGGCCACGGCAGTGGAGCCACCGACCAGCAGGTCATGCGCGCCGCCCGAGGAGTCCTCGGTCACCGAGAGCAGCACCCGGCCCATGTCGGAGAACAGCACGCGCCCTTTCTGGATGCGGGTGTCCCACTGCACCTTCACGGTGTCGGGGAGGTTGAGGCGCTCCGAGGTGTCCGCAGCGTTCCAGCAGACGAGCGCCACCGAAGCAGGGCCTTGGGCCTGCGCGATGCGCAGGGCTTCGCCCTTCATGAGGCGGGTCGAGAAGTACCAGCCGCCGGCGATGGTTTCGGTGGCGATGATGCTGTCGGGGTCGATCGGAGTGGCCGGCAGCGCGCTCGCTTCGGGCAGGGCCTTGGTGGCAAAGGCGAGGCCGGCTCGCTGGTGCGCTTCGTAGCGCGCTCGATCGGCGGCGATCTGTTCGGGCGTTCGGCTCATGCCGGGGCTCCTTGAGGTACGGGAACCAGGTCGTCCTGGGGGGCGCCCGCTGCGGTGACCGGGTCGTCCCGGTCGGGGCTGTCTGGAAATGCGTCAGGGTCTTGCAGGCCGGCGCGGCGCGGGGGCCAGATGTCGATGTCGCGGCTGAGCGAGGCGCCGTAGCGCTCGCGCTCGTCGGGCCGGTCGCGCGGCCGCTCGAAGGCGATGACGCGGGTGCCGAGCGTGAAGGCCTCGCGCATGTCATGTGTCACCATCACCACGGTGAGGCTGGTCTCGTTCCACAGCCGCTTCATCAGCACGTGGATGTCAGCGCGGATGCCGGGATCGAGCGCGCCGAAAGGCTCGTCGAGCAGCAGCACGCGCGGCTTCATGATCAGCGCCTGGGCAAGCGCGAGGCGCTGCTGCATGCCGCCCGAGAGCTGGGCCGGGTACTTGCCCTCGCTGCCCGAGAGCCCGACTTCGGCGATGAGCCCACGCGCCTCCTCGATGGCGTCGCGGCGCGCCGGGCCGACGAGGCGGGCGCGGAAGCGCGAGGCTTTGAATTCCTTGCCGAGCAGCACGTTGCCGAGCACGGTGAGGTGCGGGAACACCGAATAGCGCTGGAAGACGACGCCGCGATCCGGACCTGGCTCGGGCGCCAGCGGCCTGCCGTCGAGGGTGATGGTCCCCTGCGTCGGCTGCTCCTCGCCGAGCAGCAGTTTCAGGAACGTGGTCTTGCCGCAGCCGGAGGGGCCGACAAGGGCGACGAAGGCGCGGTCCTCGATGGTGAGCGACACCTTCTCGAGGACGATCTGGTCGCCATATTCCTTCCAGACATTGTCGACGACGATCATGACGCCTTCCCCAGTTCGGACCACGGGAAGAGGCGGATGCGCAGCCAATCCAGCACGATGTTGGTGAGGACGGCGAGCAGCGTGATCCAGATCACGTAGGGAAAGATCACATCCATCGAGAGATAGCGGCGGACGAGGAATATGCGGTAGCCGAGCCCGCTGTCGGCCGAGATCGCCTCGGCGGCGATGAGGAACAGCCAGGCCGGCCCGAGCTGCAGGCGGAGGCAGGTGATGAGCCGCGGCAGGATCTGGGGCAGCACCACGCGCAGCGCGATCTGCCAGGAATTGCCACCCAGCGTTTCGGCCTTCACCGTCTGCTCGCGCGGGAGTTCCATCACCTTGAGTGCGAGGTCGCGGATCATGATCGGGGCGACGCCGATGACGATGAGGGTGATCTTGGACGTCTCGCCCAGGCCCATGACGATGAAGAGGATCGGCAGCAGCGCCAGCGGCGGCACCATGGAGACGGCGGCAAAGAACGGCGCCAGCAGGGCTCGCGCATAGGGGAACATGCCGATGACCATGCCGAAGACGAGCGCGATCGCCGTCGAGATGCCAAGCGCGGAGAACAGGCGCCCGAGGCTCGCGAGCGTATCGGTCCACAGGAGGTATTCGCCGGTGCGCGGATCGGCGATGAAGGCCATGCGGTTGATGGCGTCGGCGAGAGACGCCAGAGCCGGCAGCAGCTTGTCGGACGGGTTCTCCGCCAGCCGGGCCGCCGAGCCGAGCGCATAGGCAAAGATCAACAGCACGAACGGCGCCAGCGCGAGCAGCAGCTGGTTCATTCGGCTGGGCTTTAGGTTGATCAGGCGCATGGTCGGTTACTCAGTGCGTGGGGCCGACCCCTCATCCGCCCTTCGGGCACCTTCTCCCACAAGGAGAGAAGGCGATCGCCGAGGGCTCTCAGTCGGGCCTTCTCCCCTGATGGGAGAAGGTGGGCGAAGCCCGGATGAGGGTGGGGCAGCATGCGAGGGGAGGTGCCTACAGCGTCCCCGCCTCGGCTTCCTTCATGTACGCGCTGGTGAACCTGAGCTTGATGTTGCCCGCATCGCCCAGCACCTCGCCCGAGGGCAGTTCGATGCCGATGACGTCGGCCGACGCGGCGCCCGAACCGAGGAGGCCCTTGTCGAAGAGGAAGGTGCGGACCTTGTCCATCGTCACCTTGAGGTCCGGGCTGTCGGTGAAGGCCACGGCTTCCGCTGGCGTCGCAAACAGCTTGGTCGCGGCGAGTTGGGCCTCAAACCCCGCCTGGTCGGTGCCCGAGGCAGCGCCCATCGCGGCGCGGGCGGCGGCGCCCTCCGGCGTATCGGCGGTCATCACGGCCATGGTGTCGTACCAGATGCCGGCCAGCGCCTTGCCGAAGTTCGGGTTGTCCTTCAGCGTCACCGAGTTGGCGACCATCATGTCGATGATCTCGCCGGGGATCTGGGCACTGTCGAACACCTTGGTCGCGCCGGGCAGCGCGACGATCTCGGAGACCATCGGGTTCCAGGTCACCATGGCGGTGACATCGGGCGTCTGGAACGCGCCGACCATGTCGGGATCGGAGGTGTTGACGACATTGACGTCGCGCTCGGTGAGACCGACCGACTCCAGCGCGCGGGCGAGGAGGTAGTGCGACACCGAGAACTCGACGAGATTGACCGGCTGGCCCTTGATGTCGGCGAGCGTGGTCTTGTCCTTGAGGATCACGGCGTCGTTGCCGGCCGAGAAGTCGCCGATGATGACGGCCGTGGTATCGACGCCGCCGGCGGCAGGGATCGAGAGGCCATCCATGTTGGTGAGCGTCACCGCGTCATAGGCGCCGGCGGTGTACTGGTTCATCGACTCGACGTAGTCGTTGAACTGGGTGACCTCGATGGTGATGCCGTACTTGTCGGCCCACTTCTTCACGATGCCGGTGTCGGCCGCGTAGCCCCAGGGCATCCAGCCCACATAGATCGACCAGGCGACCTTGAAGTCGGTCTTTTCCTCGGCGGTGGCGAAGGTCGCTGTGCCCGCGAGGGCCGCGAGGGCGAGGGCGGAAACGAGTTTGGTGAACTTCATACGCAATCCCCTGTTGTCGACTTGGGGATTGGCTTGGGCGCGCTAAGACCCGTCCTGCCAATCCCTTGGCTTACGAGGTCTCCCGGGCTTTTGTCCCGCCGTGTCCCGGAGGGATGTCTCCCGCTCCGGTGGGTGCTCTCGGACCAGACACGCCTTGCATGGCGCCGGAACCCTAGCCCCTAGTCTCTGCATACATTTGAGCAAGCGACGTGCCAGACGAGGAAATGCTATGATTTCAGCGTGTTGGCAGTGTCGTCGCTTGCTGGCTTGTTTTCCCTGTGCGGATCGAACGTGCGGTATGCCTATTCTCTAGGCAGTGCCTAGTGATGGATCATTCCGGGATGGCGGGCATCGAGCGGCCGCCATAGGACTTGTCGATCAGGGTGACATTGTTGTCGTGGAGCGACCGGTAGGGCTCGTGCATGCCGAGCACGCCGCGATCGAGCCACGGCTGGATGAAGCTCTCGAGCGGCGCCGTCAGGTAGTCCGGGTCGTCCTTCCGGTGCAGCAGCTGGATATTGTAGTCCAGCATCGCCTCGGTGAATTCCTGCGTGTAGCCGCCGCCGTCGATCACCTCGAAGCGCCCGTGGCAGGGGTAGATCTTGTTCACGTCCATGGCGAGCAGCGACTTGTAGGTCATCAGCTGCAGCGGCATTTCCGAGGTCATCGCCGCCGTGTTGAACGGCACGGTGTCTTCCACCGCGTCGGCCGCGAGCAGGATCTTGTCCTTGGGCAGGTAGGCGACGAGGTGGCCGAGCTGGTGCACGAAGGTCTCGATCAGCTCGATCTGCAGGTCCTTGAGCCACACCGTCATGCGCCCGTCGAAGGTGCGGTTGGGCAGCACGAAATCGTCGATGCCGGGATAGTTCGGATCGCCCGCCGCAGCCCAGATCTCGCCGGTTCGGAACAGCTCGGCCCCGGCCTGCAGCTTCCAGCGCGTGCTGTTGGTCGAGATGATGTCGCTGTTCTTGTAGAGGAAGTTGCCCGCGATGTGGTCGCAGTCCCAGTGCGAGTTGATCACCGAGACATGCTTGATGCCCATGTCGCGGATGTACTTGTCGATGGCGAGGATGTGCTCCTTGTAGAGCATCGTATCGAAGATGATCGCCTGGTCGCCGCGGTGCAGCACGTAGTTGCAGACGCCCAGCTGCATGTCGATGTTGGTGTGCAGCCAGGCCGGGTAATCGGCGATGTCGCGGCCGTCGTAGAAGCAGATCAGGTAGTCGTTGATATGCGAGATCTTCAGCTTCGGCACGAAGGGCTCGCGGACGAGGTCGGTGTTGCGCTCAACGAGCGCGATCTTGGTCGGCATGATGCCTCCGGTCGGTCAAATGGAGGAGAGGCGGCGATGCTGCGCCGCCCCGGAAGGATCAGTCGGCCCAGCGGACCGAGCCGAAGTCGATATTGCCCGGCGCATAGGCGGCGCGGAGGTCGAGATTGACCAGCCCCTTGGGGTGGACGACCACGTCATCGACGCCGACCAGCGGAATGAACAGGCCGTTCTCGAAATAGAGGTGGCCCGCCTTCTCGTAGAGCGCATTGCGCGCCGCGATGTCGGTGAGCGTGCCGGCTTCCTGCAGCAGCGCGTCGGCTTCGGGCAGGCCGCGGCCGTAGAAGTTGATCGGCGCGCCTGAGGCAAAGAATATGCCGGCCTGGTTCTCGGGATGGAGCGCGTCCGGCGTCATCTTGCCGAGGTAGATATCGGGGCCATCCGGATTATCCTTGAGCCCGAACGAGGCGCCCTGCGGCAGGATGGTGACGGTGGCATTGATGCCGATGCCGGCGAGCTGCGCGACGATCAGGTCGCCGACCCGGCCGACCGCGTTGGCCTCTTCGGTGCTGATGCCGATGGTGAGGGTGATCGGGCCCTTGGCGGCGACGATGGCCTTGGCCGCCTCGATGTCGCTGGGGAAGGCGACCGGCGTCACGGGATCGAGCATGATCTCCGGATAGACCGACTTGGCAGGATGGCCATAGGCGCCGAAGGCGTCCGCAACCCAGGTCGAGGGGTTGATGGCGGTGAGGAAGGCGGTGCGGATTTCCGCGTCGGTGAGCGGGCCGGTCGGCTTCACGAAGCCGATGATTTCCGATGTGCTCGGCGCGGCGGTGGCCTCGAGGTCGGCGGGGAGCGAAGCGAGCTGCGCCCACGGATAATTGGCCGAAACCGCATCGGTTTCCTGCGCCTGGAGGTTCAGCAGCTGCTGGCCGATATCGGGAACCAGCGGCAGCTCGACGGTCGAGAAATACGGTGCCTCGCCATAATAGCCGTCGAAGCGCTCGAACGTGTAGCCCTGTCCACGCTCGAAGCTCGCGAGCTTGAACGGGCCGGTGCCGGCCGCATTGGTGTCGAGCCATGCGCCCGCTTCCTTGCCGCCGCCATTGTCGGCGAGCGCCTTGGGGCTGATGACCTTGGGACCCCACGGGCTCGCGAAGCTGTCGAGCAGCGACGGCTGCGGCATGCCGAGCGTGATGACGACGGTCTTGTCGTCGGGCGCCGCGATGTCCTTCACGTTCCACAGGAAGTAGCTGAGAATCAGTTCGCTGTCGCGGCGGCGCTCGAAGGAGGTCTTCACCGCCTCGGCGTTGAACGGCGTGCCGTCATGGAAGGTCGCGCCCTCGACGAGGTTGAACGTGTAGGTGAGGCCATCCTCGGAGATGGTCCAGTCCTTGGCGAGGAGGCCGCGGATCTCGGCGCTGCCCGGCACATACTCGACGAGGCCCTCATAGACATTGTTGATGGCGGCGAGGCCGTCCATCTCGAAAGCGTTGTCGGGGTCGAACGAGTCGAAGTCCGTGGCGATCGGCAGGCGCAGGGTTTCCTGCGCCTGGGCCACGCCGGCGGCGAGGGTGATTGCGAGCAGTGCGGCGCCGGCGAGCAGCCGGCCGGTGATGTGGCTGAATGGTTTCATCGTTGACGACATGAGGTCGCTCCCTTGAACGGGGATCGACGGACCATCGTCGCCAATCCCTTGGCTTTACGAGGTCTCCCGGGCTTTTGTCCCGCCGTGCGTCCGGCAGGCTGTGGTGCCCGCCGGTGGCAGCTCTCGGACCAGCCACGCAAAAGCGCCGGAACCCTAGCCACCAGTCTCAGGGATGAAGATGCAAGGCCTGTGCCACCGGTGTGGAATGGGTAAGGCGTTGGAATCGCAAGTGTTTTTGCTCAAGCAGGCAAGAGGGCCGGTCCGCATTTGATCACGAAATAATCCGAGCGAGAAAAGTGCTCGAAAAATATGCAAAATCGTGGAGTTGTATACCGAAGCCTTCTCCGGTGGTGTTGGCACTGAGGTGCCTCGAAAGCTCAGAGTGCAATCCGCGGATCCGCGACCGACTGCAGCACTTCCACCAGCATGGTGACGAGGATGTAGAAGGCGCCGAACACCATGGCGATGCCGAGGATCGCCGGCAGGTCCGAGCTGGCGAAGGACTGCACGGTGTAGAGCCCCAGCCCCGGCCACGAGAAGATGCGCTCGACGATCAAGAGGTTCCCGTAGAGCAGCCCTACCTGCAGCCCGAGCATTGCGAGTGGGGCCGAGGCGGCGTTGCGGAGGCCGTGGCGGAAGAAGATGCGGCCGCCGCCAAGGCCCTTGCCGCGCGCGGTGCGGATATAGGGCTGGCGCATCACGTCGATGAGAGCCGAATTGAGCGAGCGCCCAACGGCAATGGCGATGGGCACCGACAGCGCGAGACCCGGCAGCACCATGTGCCAGAGCGCATTCAGCGAGATGTCCGGCCGGCCTAGCAGCAGCCCGTCGAGGACGAAGAACCCGGTCGGGCCGGTGAAGCGGCGGATATCGAGCCGCCCGCTGCCCGGGAACCGGCCGAGCTTGAACCACAGGAAATAGGCGAGCAGCAGCGCCGTCAAAAAGATCGGGAACGAGCCCGCCGCCAGCATGCCGAGCCGCACGCCGCCCGGCCGCGCCATCGTCGTCTGCGCGAAGGCGAGGAGGAAGGCGAAGCTCGTGCCGAGCAGCATGGCGAAGACGATGAGTTCGAGCGAGGCCGGCCCGTATTTCAGCACATCGGCGGCGATCGGCTGCCGGGTACGGATTGAGGTGCCGAGGTCGCCCTGCACGAGCCGGCTTATGAACTGGCCGTATTGCACCAGCAGCGGCTGATTGAGCCCCAGCTCGCTGCGGATGCGCTCCACGGTCTCGACCGGCGCCGAGGGCCCGGCGAGGGCACGTGCGGGGTCGGCGGGGATGATCGCCTGCAGGCAGAAGACGATGAAGCTCATCACAACGAGGACGAGGACGAGGCCGCCGAGGCGTTTGGCAAGATAGGGCAGCATGTCATGCACCTCGAAGCGCGGAGCGGATGCCGTCGCCGGCAAGATTGGCGAGCATCGACATGACGAAGATTGCCAGCGCCGGGATCATCGGCAGCCACCAGTAGGCAGTGAGGCTGTCGACCGAGCGCGAGGTCATGGCGCCGAGTTCGGGCGCCGGGGCGGGGAGGCCGAGGCCGAGGAAGGAGATCACCGACAGGGTCAGGATGATGTTGGCGACATCGAGCGTCGCCGCCACCGCCAGCGCCGGCACGGCGCCGGGCAGCAGGTAGCGGAACATCAGCCGCGGCCCCCTCACCCCGGCGATGCGAGCGGCCTCGACATGCGGCCGGGCGCGTATGCGGCGAACTTCGTCGCGCGCCATGCGCGCATACCAGGGCCACCAGAAGATGGTGATGGCGATCATGGTGTTGACGAGGCCCGGTCCGAGCGCCGCGACCACGGCTAGCGCGATCAGCGTCGAGGGGAGGACGAGGAACAGTTCGACCACCCGCTGCAACAGCGTATCGACCCAGCCGCCGACCATGCCGGCAAAGACGCCCACGATCGTGCCGATGACGAGCGCGATGCCGATGATGGCGAGGCCAGGCAGCCACGTGTAGCGGACGCCGAGGACGACGCGCGAGAAGAGGTCGCGCCCGATCTCGTCGGTGCCGAACCAGTGCGTCGCATCGGGCGGCAGGTAGGCGGCCGCAACGCGCAGCATCGGATCGAACGGCGTGAAGAACGGGCCGAAGATGGCGACCAGCGTGATGACGATGACGCCGGCGAGCCCGATGCGTTCGAGCCAGCCGACGCGGCGAAGCCAGGCGAATGCGGGCGGGATGGTGGGGGCGGAGAGTTCAGTTGCGAGGGCCATGCTGCGTCTCGTTTCAGCTGGCAAGCCGCGGCACGGCGCCGACCAGCATTTTCGTGTAGGGCGCCTGCGGGGCGGAGATGACCTGGTCGGGCTCGCCGATCTCGACGAGATGGCCCTTCTCAAGCACCGCGATGCGGTCGGCGATCAGCCGCGCGGCGGCGAGGTCGTGGGTGACGAACAGCATGGCCATGCCCATCGAGCGGCGCAGGCTGCCGAGAAGGTTGAGCGTCTGCGCCGCGAGCGACACGTCCATGGCGCTGATCGGCTCGTCGCAGAGCAGGAGCTTCGGCGGCACCACCACGGCACGCGCGACGGTGATGCGCTGGCACTGGCCGCCGGAAAGCTCGCTCGGCAGCGCATGCTGCAGGGCGGGATCGACGCCGACGAGCTTCAGCGCCTCGGCGATCCTCACATCCTGTTCGGCGCGGCTGAGCCCGATCGGGCGGAGCCGATCGCGGATCTGCTCGCCCACCGTCAGCCATGGCGTCAGCGCTGCGACGGCATCCTGGAACACCACCTGCGGGGGAGTGCCGCCGAACCACGAGACGTCGCCTTCGTCGGGTGTCAGCAGGCCCGCAGCGATGCGGAGGAGGGTGGATTTGCCCGAGCCGCTCTCGCCGACCAGCGCCACGCATTCGCCTTGCCGGATGCGGAGGTCGATGCCGGCGAGCACCTTCGCCTGCCGCGCCGGGCGGAAGAGGCCGCGCTTGGGGCCAAAGCTCTTCTCGATGCGAAAGAGCTCGAGCGCATTGGCCTCGCTCGCCGCCGCTTCCGGCCATGCCGGCGCCTCGCGGACGCGAGCGAGGAGGTCGGGCACGCGGTTCGACTGGAAGCACGCGACCTGCCGCTCGTCCTGGCGCTTCACGAGGTCCGGCCGGCGCTCGGAACACTCGGCTTCGGCGAGCGGGCAGCGGGTGACGTAGTTGCAGTGAGCGCCGCTGGGCCGCGCCCGCACCTGATCGGTGGCGAGCGTGCCCAACTGGCGGTTGCGATCGGAATCGAGGTCGAAGCGCGCCGACAAGAGCCCCGCGGAATAGGGATGCGATGGCGCCGCGATCAGCGCGCGGGTATCGCCGACTTCGGCGACACGGCCGCCATAGAGCACCATGACGCGATCGGCGAGTTCGGCGGCGACGGCAAGGTCATGCGTGATGAAGAGGATCGCCGTGTCGTGGGCGCGCGCCAGCTCCTTGAGCAGGGTCAGGATCTGCGCCTGCACCGTGACATCGAGCGCCGTCGTCGGCTCGTCGGCGATCAGCACACGCGGCTTCGCCGCCATGCTCATGGCGATCAGCACGCGCTGGCGCTGGCCACCGGACAAGCGATGCGGCATGTCGGCGGCGATGCGCTTGGGATCGGGCAGGCCGGTGCGGGTGAGCCACGCGATCACTTCGTCCTGGCTGAGCCCGCTTTCGCGCAGCTGCGCGCCGATGCTCATCGTCGGGTTGAGCGCCCCCATCGGATCCTGCGGCACGGCACGAGCGAGGCTGCGGCGGACCTCGCGCAACTCATGCGGCTTCGCGCCGACGATCTCGCGCCCGGCGAGCCGGATGCTGCCCGAGATTTCGGGTTGCGCTTCGGTGGGGAGGAGGCCCTGGAGCGTCAGGCCGATGGTCGATTTGCCCGAACCGCTTTCGCCCACCAGCGCCACCACTTCGCCGGCGCCGAGATCGAAGTCGATGCCGTCGAGCACCGTGCTGGCGCGGCCGTCGCGGCTCAACTGAACGTGGAGGCCGCGGATCGAGAGGATGGGAGTGGCTTCGGTAAGGGCTTTAGGCACGGCGGCAGGCGGTGTGGACAACGGGGCGGTTTGAGTCATTGCTCCCTCAGGTTGAGGGACGGCGACGCTCGCGCTCGCCAATCCCTTGGCTAACGAGGTCTCCCGGGCTTTTGTCCCGCCGTGCATCTGGTGGGATGTCTCTCCCAGCCAGTGGCAGCTCTCGGACCAGTCGCGTCATCCGCCGGAACCCTAGCCGCCAACTCGGGAGCTACAATGCAATCGGCATGCCAGCGCCTGAACCGCTTTGGATTCAGGAGGCTGGCATTGGGGCAGGCCGGGCCCATGCCGAGATAATCGGCATCGTTGCTGAAAGTTTAGGCGTGCGTCAGCCGAGCGTGGTCCATGCGCCGCCCGCCGTGGCGGACCGGACTGCGGCGTTGACGAAGCGGACGCCGCGGGCGCCGGCGCGGACGTCGGGGACGAGCGCGACCAGTTTCGGGTCCGGCACCTGGCCCGATCGGTGGGCGCGGATGATGGCGGCGGCGTCGCGATAGTAGTTGGCGAAGGCCTCGATATAGCCCTCGGGATGGGCTGCCGGCATGCGCGAGGCGCGCTGCGCTTCGGGGCCCGAGCCGGCGCCACCGCGGATGATGGTGCGGCTTTCCTCGCCGTAGCGGGAATAGCGCAGTTCCTCGGGGCGGCTGCCGCACCACTCGATGCCGGCCTTGTCGCCATATATGCGGACGCTGAGGTCGTTGTAGTGGCCGGGCGAGGTCTGGCTTGCGACCAGCGTGCCGCGCACGCCTTTGCTCCAGCGCATCAGCACATGCGCGTTATCGTCGAGCCGGCGGCCCGGCACGGCGGTGAAGAGATCAGCCGCCACGGCCTCCGCATCGAGGCCGGAGGCGAAAGAGGCGAGGTTGAAGGCGTGGACGCCGATATCGGCGAGGACGGCGGATTCGCCCGCCCGCGCGGGATCGGTCCGCCATTCGGCCTGCTTGTTGCCATCGGCGTCGACGGGCTTGGTCAGCCAGTCCTGGATATAGCTGGCATGGACGGAGACGAGATTGCCCAGTTCGCCTGCCCCGACCATCTCGCGCGCCTGCCGCACCATGGCGTAGCCGGTGTTGTTGAGGGTGACGAGCAGCTTGCGGCCAAGCCGGTCGGCCAGCGCAACAAGAGCATCGGCTTCGGGCAGGGTGGCCGACAACGGCTTGTCGCAGATGACGTCGATGCCGGCTTGGAGGAAGGCCGTGGCGATGGGCGCGTGAAGGTGGTTCGGCGTCACGATCACTACGGCTTCGATGCCATTGGCGCGCTTGGCCTCCGCTTCCGCCATCTGCCGATAGTCGGCATAGCTGCGCTCCGGCGCGATGCCGATTTCGGCGGCGGAGGCAGCGGCATTGGCCGGGTCCGACGACAATGCACCGGCGACGAGGCTGATCTGGTCGTCGAGCCGCATGGCGAAGCGGTGCACGGCCCCGATGAAGGCGTTGCGTCCGCCACCGACCATGCCGACCCTCAGCTTGTCGGCAGCGCGGCCGTCGGCGGTTACGTAGACCATTCAGCGATCCTCGATGATGCGGAGATAGGCTGCGGTCACGAGCAGGATGATCGAGCCGAAGATGATCATCCGCGCGCCCTCGGGGATCTGCATCACGGTGAGCATGGTGGTGATCACGCGTAGGATCAGCGCCCCGACGATGGTGCCGATATAGCCGCCGCGCCCGCCAAAAATCGACGTGCCGCCGATCACCGCCGCCGCCACGGCCGGCAGCAGTTGCGGATCGACGAGAGTCAGCGACGCGGTCTTGATCAGGCCGAGAAACAGCAGGCCCGTGACGCCGGCGAGGAGGCTCGAGCAGACATAGAGCGCGAGGATCACCTTCCAGTACTGGACCCCAGAGAGGCGCGACGCCTTCTCGTTGTCGCCGACGGCATAGAGCAGCCGTCCGAAGCCCGTGTAGCGCAGGGTGAGGATGATGAGCGCCGCCAGCGGCACGAACACCAGCAGCGAGTTGGGGAACCCGGCCGTATTGCCCGTCCCGAGCCATTCGAGCCAGCCCGGCACTTCGAAGCCGGTGGCGATCACCGTGCGCTGATAGACCTGCAGCGCCCCGAAGGCGATGAGCCCGGTGCCCAGCGTCATTATCAGCGGATGCACGCGGAAGACGCCGACGCCGATGCCGTTGACGATGCCGACGAGCAGCGCCGGGGCCATGGCGATGAGGATCGCGACGGCGGGATCGTGATGCAGCACCTGGCTGCCGAGGACGAAAGCGGAAACGCTCGCCACCGTGCCGGCCGACATGTCGATGCCACCCGTCAGCATGGTGATGGTCTGGCAGCCGGCCAGCAGCGCCAGAGGTATGGCGAACTGCACCGTCTGCGCGGCCCAGCGCGCATTGATGATGCCCGGCCGGATGAAGTGCAGCACGACGATCAGCAGGACCAGCAGCACCAGCAGCGGAATGAGCGGGTTGTCGCTCATGAAGCGCTTGAAGCGGCGGCCGAACGGCAGCGGGGCAGGGGCGGAAGCGAGGTCGGTCATCGCGATGCGGCCCTCATGGCAAGGAAGGCGCCCAGCATCACCACGGCCACCATGATGGTGCCCTCGACGATGGTGGCGACGTTGGGGTCGACAGCAAGGAGCGTCAGGTCGGTGCGCACCAGCCGCAGCACGAACACCGCGACGATCGGACCGACAAGGCCGCCGCGCCCGCCACCCAGCACCACGCCGCCGAGCACGGTGGCCGCGATACTGGCGAGGAGGTACGGGCCCGGGATCGGCGCGCCAATGCCGGTGCTCATGGTCAGCGACAACCCGCCCATCGCCGCGAACAGGCCGCCGATGGCGTAGGTGATGATCTTGGTGCGCGCCACCGGCACGCCGCTGCGGAAGGCGGCGAGTTCATTCGAGCCGACGGCATAGATCGAAAGGCCGAGCTGCGAGCGCTTGAGTGGGATCCACACGATCGCGATGAGCGCGACGAGGAGGATCAGCGCATTCGGAATCCAGGCGGCGATCTCGGGCGGCAGGCCCGGGATAGGCACGGTGCCGACGATCGTCGCCTTGAGCCACAGCGCCGCCGCACCACCGGGCGAGGCGAGGATGAGGAGCGCGAGCCCCTGGAAGACGAACAGCATGGCGAGCGTCACGACGATATCGGGCACGCGGGTGAGGACGATCAGGATGCCGTTGAGCGCACCGAGGCAGAAACCGAGCGCCAGCACCAGCGGCACGACGAGGATGGCGAATTCCTCGCTAGCCCCGTTCATCAGCACGGCGGCGGTGACGCTGGTTACCGCCATCATCGAAGCGACCGAAAGATCGATGCCGCCGCCGATCACGACGATTGCCTGCGCTGCGACGGCGAAGGCATAGGGCAGCACGGCGCGGACCAGCGAGCCGAAGTCGTTGGCCCCATAGTTGGGCTGGATGATGCGGGTGAAGATCAGCAGCAGGACGAACAGCGCCCAGAGGCCGATCACCCAGCTGTTGCGGCGAATGAAGGCGCTCATGGCGAGGCTCCTTCGCCGGGCTGGGCGAGGACCCCTGCATCGACCGCGTCGCGCGGCAGGCCGTAGGCCGCACGGGTCAGCGCCGCTTCGTCGGCGATGGCCACCGGCATCACGTCCACCACCTTGCCGCCGAAGATCACGATCACCCGGTCGCAGGCGAGTTGGATCTCGGCCAGTTCCGATGTGTAGAACAGCACCGACTTGCCCTGGTTGGCGAGCTCGCGCATCAGCCCGTAGATCTGCTGCTTGGTGCCCACGTCGATGCCGCGCGTCGGATCGAAGCAGAGGACGGTGCGCGCGTCCGCGGCGATCCAGCGGGCGATGGTCACCTTCTGCTGGTTGCCGCCTGAAAGCCGCTGCACTTCGCGCTGGGCGCGCGTATCGACCTGCAGCCGCTTGATCGCGTCGCCGACGATAGTGCGCTCGCGGCCGAGGTTGATCGGCCCCCAGCGGCGCACCAGCGCCGAGAAGGGCAGGGCGATGTTCTCGCGCACCGAGCGGTGCATCAGCAGCGCCTCGCTGCGGTCGCCCGGCACATAGGCGAGGCCATGGTCGATGGCGTCGCGCGGGTGGCCAAAGCTCACGGGCGTGCCGTCGACCTCGATGGTCCCGCCAGCCGGCTTCATGGCACCGGCGAGGGCCGCGAACAGCTCGTCCTGTCCCTGGCCCTCGAGCGCGACAACGCCCGCGACTTCGCCGTTGAAGAGGTCGAACGAGACATCGTGGAGCTTGGCGCCGAGCTTGAGGTTGCGCACGCTGAGCCGCGGCTTGCCGGTCGCCGCCGGTGCCGCCTCCGCCGGACCACCGGCGCGGCGGCGCTCGATCTTTTCGCCCAGCATCAGCTCGACGATCTTTTCCTCGATGCCCGGCACGATATCGACGACGCCCACGGTCTCGCCGTCGCGCAGCACGGTGGCGCGGTCGCAGAGCGCCGCGATCTCGACGAAGCGGTGGGAGATGAAGATGACGGAGCGGCCGGTCTTGCTCTGCGCCTTCACCACCTCGAGCACGCGTTCGGCGAGGTTGGCGGGCAGCGCCGCGGTCATTTCGTCGAGCAGCAGCACGTCGGGCTCGACCGCGAGGGCCCGGGCGAGGTCGAGGACGCGTTGGATGGCGAGCGGCACGTCGCGGGCGGTGGTCGACAGGTCGAGGTCGTCGACCCCGAGCTCCTTGATCCAGTGGCGGAACTTGTCCTCGGGCGTGCGCGTCAGCCTGAGGTTCTGCAGCACGTCGAGATCGGGGATCAGTGAGGGTTCCTGGTACACCGGCACCAGCCCGGCGCGTCGCGCCTCGGCGGGCGAGCCGACCTTCTTCTCCACCCCGCGCAACAGCATGCGCCCGGACGTCGGCTTGATCGCCCCGGTGAGGATTTTCACCAGCGTGGATTTGCCGGCGCCGTTGGCGCCCATCAACGCATGCACTTCGCCCGGCCGAACCTGCAGCGATGCATCGCGCAGCGCCACCACGGCTCCGTAGGTCTTGGCGACGCCGGTGGCGTCGAGAAGCGGTTCTGTCGTCACGCGGCCCCCGGATCAATAGGGGAGCGACGAGGGACTTGCCCTTGTCGCTCCCCCGAAGTCGTCGTCAGGCCGGGCTTATTCGCCCGGGCCCTTGCAGGCGACGATCTGTTCCTTGGTGTAGGTGGTCCACCCCGGGATCGAGATCGACACCGGCCATTCCGGGCTCAGCGACGGATCAGCGGCTTCCTTGAGCTGGGCCTTGCCCGCGTCGGTCACGTTCTCCCACAGCGACGGATCGACCAGCACGGACTGGCTCGCCGGCTTCTGGCCGTTGAGGATCTGCAGTGCCAGCGTCACGCCGGCGCCACCCACCGAACCCGGGTTGGTGACGGCAGCGCCCTTGAGGCCTTCGACCGAGTTGAGCTGGCCGACAAAGCCTGCGTTGTCGGCGCCGACCACCGGCACCAGCGGCGCACCGGATTCAACCAGCGCGTCGACGATGACGTTGTCGATGCCCGAGGTCCACACGCCATCGAACGGAATGCCCGTCGCGATGTAGTCGAGGATCTGCTGCTTGCCCTGGTCCTGCTGCCAGCCGGTGAACGTCTCCTGGCCGACCTTCACGTCCGGGAACTCGGCGAGGGCCTTCTTGAAGCCGCGGTCGCGATCGGTATCGGCAGAAGCGCCGGCAGCACCGCGCATGTAGACCACGTTGCCCTTGCCGCCCATCTGTTCGAACAGCCACTTGGCGCCGAGATAGGCATACTGCTCCTGGTTGTTCTGGAGAATGTAGGCCGTCGGCTCGGTGACGTTCTGGTCGACGACCACCACCACGATGCCTGCGGCACTGGCCTCGGCAAGCGCCGCCTGGATACCGGCCGGGTCGGACGGGTTGACGACGATGGCGTTGACCTTGGCGCTGATCAGGTTGCGGATGTCTTCGAGCTGGCCGGCCGCGTCGGTATTGCGGTGGGCGATATTGAGCGAAGCGACTTCGCCCGAGGCAAGCGCCTGCGCCTTGATCGAGCAGATCATTTCCTCGCGCCAGCCGTTGCCGGCCACGGTGTTGGAGACGCCGATAGTGTACGGACCCGCCGCGAAAGCACCGGGCGCCGCCACGAGGGCGGTACCGGCCAGCAGAATCGGCAGAACGCTCTTCAGATTGATACGCATGAGTTTTATTTCCTCCCAGAACTCATAGTCGTCAGATTGCCGCTACTTCACGTATGGCTGCAATATGTCTCGCGCGAGCAGGAAGCCGCGCTTCACTTTTTCGTCGGTTCCTTCAAACCTTCGATCTTCATGCTCGATGATCACGGGACCGTCGTAGCCGACGCGGTAGAGCGCCGAGAAGAACTCGCTCCAGTTCACTTCGCCCAGTCCCGGCATGCGCGGTACCTGCCAGCCCATGCCGAGTGACATGATGCCGTTCTCGTAGAGCCCGTCGCGGTCGATCATCAGGTCCTTGGCGTGGACGTGGTGCATGTGCGCCCCGAACTCGCGGATGAACCGGCCCTGGTCGATCATCTGCCAGACGAGGTGCGAGGGGTCGTAGTTCATGCCGATCGCGCCGTCCCAGGTCTCGAGGATGCGGCGCCAGATCTTCGGCGAGTAGGCGATGTTGTGCCCGCCCGGCCATTCGTCATGCGAAAAGATCATCGGGCAGTTCTCGAAGGCGAGCTGCACGCCCTCGGACTTGGCATGGGCGATGATATCAGGCCACACCTTCTCGGCATCGGCCCAGTTCTCGTCGAGCGTCTTCTTGGCATCGCCGCCGCAGAACGTGTTGACGAGCCCGACGCCCATCTTCGCCGCAGCGCTGATCACCAGCTTGATGTGGCTCGCGACGGCTTCGCGATGGCTCGCGTCGGGGTGCAGCGGGTTGGGATAGTAGCCGAGCGCCGAAATCTCGATGCCCTTGGCCTTGAGCCCGGCAGTGATGTCCTTGCCTTCCGAGGCCGTGAGGTTCGCGACATCGATATGGCTGGTGCCGGCATAGCGGCGGGTGGGCCCAGAACTGCGCGGCCAGCAGGCGATCTCCAGCGCCTCGAACCCGACCGATCGCGACCAGTCGGCGACCGCATCGAGCGATGTGTCTGCAAACGGCGCGGTCAGGATGCCGAGCTTCATGGATGTCCCCCTGTTTCCGCTGTCAGCCGCCTGGCGCGGACTTGCCGGCGAGTTGCCGGATGCAACGGATGTTCGTTTTCTCCACTGGTATGGAACGCAGGTTCTGTTTTGCGACGCAACCGATATCTGCGATCGGAACGGGCCCCGTCTTCGACCTTCGACTGATGGACCGCTTTACCTCCGGTGCCTGCTCATGTTCCATCGCGCCGGACGGCGCGGCCATGTTTGGAGCCGTGCGTGGAGGATAATCGATGAAGTACCGCTATCTCGGCCGTTCCGGCCTGCTCGTCTCGCGCCTGTGCCTCGGCACCATGACGTTCGGCAACGCCCAGTGGGGCTGCGACCAGGAAGGCTCGAGCGCCATCGTCAGGAAATTCGTCGAGGGCGGCGGCAACTTCATCGATACGGCCGACGGCTATTCTGGCGGCGAATCCGAGAAGATGCTGGGCGTGGCGCTGAAGGACTACAATCGCGACAACCTCGTCATCGCCAGCAAGTGCTGGTTCCCGTCCGACAAGGCGATCACGGCACGCGGCCTGTCCCGCAAGCACATCGTTGAGGCTTGCGAGGCAAGCCTCAAGCGGCTCGATACCGACTATATCGACCTCTACCAGTTCCACGGCCCCGATCCGTACACCCCGATTGAGGAGAGCCTCCGCGCCGCCGACGACCTGATCCGGGCCGGCAAGATCCGCTATCTCGGCTGCTCGAACTTCTATGGCTTCCAGATCGCCAAGGCGAACGGTGTCGCCGCGCTCAAGGGCTACGAGCCGCTGGTTTCGGCGCAGCATCTCTACAATCTCGTCCGCCGCGACATCGAGCGCGAGATCCTGCCGGCATGCGACGACCAGGGGCTGGCAATGATCTGCTGGAGCCCGCTCGCCGCCGGCATGCTGACGGGCAAGTACAGTGGGGACCAGAAGCCGGATGCTAATTCGCGCATCGGCATCCAGGCCGCCATCACGCTGCCGCGCTACTGGTTCGAGGATTCGCTGAAGATGATCGACCTCGTGGTCGAGACGGCGAAGGAACTAGGCAAGACCCCGAGCCAGGTGGCGCTCAGCTGGCTGTTCGGCGACAAGCGCGTCACCGCCGCCATCATCGGCGCCCGTCGCGTCGAGCAGGTGGAAGAGAACATGCTGGCCGGCGATTTCGACCTGCCGGAAGACATCCGCCAGAAGCTCACCGACGCCATGCCGCTGAAGCTCGGCTATCCCTACGAGTGGATGAACATCAACCTGCCGGCAACCTTCGGCAAGGCCGAGTTCGAGCCACCGCACGCCCAGAACCTGCCGCTCTAGCCACTGGCCTGAGCCGCACACACCGGGCCTGCCGATCCACATCGGCGGGCCGCGGTGCAGGGAGAGTCGGGCCGACTAGGTCTGCCGTAAATCACTCGCCGATCTGAGAAGCCTACCAGTCGATGCGGGGTTCTTGTGAACTGTCCTGCGGGCGACCGCCGTTAAGTACAGACTTCAGTCAGAATTGTAGCGGCGATACGCGCCATATAGGCTGCCGATGTTCTGTCGGAGCTGGATGGTCGTGGTCCATTATCGGAACTTCGATGTCTTGCGATTGATCGCAGCCGCAAGTGTTGTGTTCTCGCATTCGTTTCTCATCGCCACCGGATCAGAGGCGACCGAACCACTGCATTTCACCGGGCAGGTGACAGGGGTCTACGGCGTTTTCGTCTTCTTCATCCTGAGCGGCTTCCTCGTGACCGAAAGCGCGCGGCGCTCATCCTCTCTTTGCGAGTTCGCCCGCAAGCGCTTCCTGCGCATATACCCCGCGCTGGTGGTGAGCGTGCTGGTCGTCACCTACCTGATGGCCCCGCTCTTTGACCGCAATGGCGCATGGGCTTTCGCCACGGATTCCTATGTGTTCGAGCGCGTCGTCGACCTGCTGACGTTCCGGGCGACGAACTTTCACTTCGACAATGTCGTCTTCTATCCGGCCGAGCCCGGCGCCGAATGGCTTCCGGGGCTGGTCAACGGCGTGCTGTGGACCATTCGGCTCGAGGTTACCGGCTACTGCCTGATCGCGCTGATGGCCGCGATCGGACTTTTCGCCGCTCAACGCCAGTTGGTGCTGGTCCTGGTACTCGTCGTGCTGACGGCAGTCGCGATCATCGCCAAGCCGATGAGCACGCAGTTCCTGTCGGAACTCTTCTTCGTCCTGCCCTCGTTCCTGTGCGGCATCTTCATGAACTGGCTGGTGCAGCACCACCGCCCCAATGGCTGGGCGGCGCTGGCCTGTGCTGTGGGGATCGTATTGCTAGCTCCCAGTGGCCTGCTGCCGGCGCTGTTTCCGTTCCTCGTCGCCTACCCTGTGATCTGGCTGGGCGCCGCGACCTTCATCCCGCTGCCGCGCTTCTATGAAGGCACGGATATTTCCTACGGCGTCTACCTCTATGGTTGGCCGGTCACTCAACTGATCCGCCATTTCGTCGGCCCGGATCTCAACGGTTACCAGATGGCTGCCATCGCCCTGCCGGCCACGATGCTTGTCGCGCTCGCATCCTGGCTGCTGGTCGAAAAGCCGGCGCTCCGTTTCAAGACCCGGCGGCCGGCTCCCCAGCCGGCGACGGTCGACGCGCCCGCGCCGGAGCCTCCTCCTATCGGACAGTCGGCAACCAACGGCTAGAGGCCGGCCGACAAAGCGCTAGCCTTCCAGCGAGTCCAGCCAGTCCAGCACTGCGGTGTTGAACAGGGCCGGCCGCTGGACCGGGGCGAAGTGGCTGACGCCCGGGAGCATTAGCAGGCCGGCCCGGGGCAGGGTCCTTGCCAGGTACTCTGCATGCTCGGGCCGGATGAACTCGTCGAACTCGGACTGCGCGACGAGCACCGGTACGGTGATTTCCGTAAGGTCGGCGGCGGAGTAGTTCGGCAGCGTGCGCTGCATCACTCCGAGCGCCTCGCCGAACGCATCGAACCGGTCGGGAGTCGGCGACAGCGCAGCATAGTCCGCCTTGTGGCGCGTGAGGCAGCGCCCGATCCGCTCGGTGAACTCGAACGGGTGCGTGCCGGTCTCATCGACATTGCAGGCAAAGAAGAACACGCCCTCTACCCGCTGCGGCTGCCTGCGGCCCATGGCGAGGCCGGTGCAGGCGCCGTCGCTCCAGCCGACGATCGCGGCGCGCTCGATCTGCCGCGCATCCATCACCGCGAGAACATCGCTCGCCATCTGCTCGTAACTGAACGGCCGACCGTCCCAGGTGCTGCGGCCATGTCCCCGGCTGTCGATGACCACCACCTGCCGGCCGCTCGCGACCAGCGCCGGCACCTGGTGGCCCCAGTTTCCCGCATTGCCCATGCCGCCATGCAGCAGGATCACCGGCGCGCCGAATCCGTAGCTCGACGACCAGATGCTGGCGCCGTCGTTCTCGGTGAACCCGGCAGTGCCAGCGTCCGGCAGTGCCGGCGGTCCCGCTGCCGCGAACTGTTCAAGCGTATCGTCGCGAAATTCCATGCGGCAGCGTCCTTCGGTCAGTGCTCCTGGCAATGGTCGAACAGGGATGCCCGGATTCGACAGCTAGAAGAAGGAGCGGAAGCCGATGGTCCCGACATCGGCGGCTCCACTCACGCCGCCGAGTGTGCCCCAGGCGCCGCTGCGATGGTGCATGCGGGCAAAGATCTCGAAATTGCCATCGGTCGGGCCGATGCTGATCTCGGGGCCGAGGTAGAACAGTATGTGCCCGTCGCCGTCGACCTGCTCGACGCGCCGGGTCTCGCCCCCGGCCATGGTATCGGTCACGGCGCTGAGTCCGAAGGTGATGGCCGGCGCTACCCTCACCGGGCCAACTTCGAAATTGTAGCGCGCGAACAGGCCGCCCCAGGCCTCGAGCGACGTACTCTCGCCGAACCGGCCCGCGACGCCGGCCTCCCAGCCATAGACTCCGCCGTGGATGTCGCCCCAGGCCTGCTGGTAGCCGCCGCCGAGGACATAGTTGTCCTCGAACCCTTCGGTGGGCGGGTCGATCTGCTTGAACACGGCGCCGGTGAACCCGAAAACCGCCTCGAAGGCGGGCGCGCCGAAATCGGTGGCCGGAGCTGGCACAACGCCGAACAGCAGCGCGGACGCGAACACGCCCAGAAGCGTTGCGCACCTGCCACTGCCTGAGCAACTCGCCATAGCCCCGTGCCCTCGCGAGAACACGGGGCGGCATTGCGCGCACCGGTGTCCCAAGGGTCGGAATGCAGCAGCAGCCGTTTGGTTGCGCGTTAGTGGGTGACGCGCGCGTCCCTCAGCGGGCGATCGAGGCCCCGCCGCGCTTCGCCGGCCATCCGCACCAGCGTCATGTGCATGTCGTGGCTGGAGGTGAGCTCGGTCTCGAACCACACGCGGCGGATATCGTCGCCGTCGACGATGTCGATCCCCTCGGCGTCGACGCCCACCAGCCGCCAGTTGCCGGCCGGTGCCTTGGCGAAATACTCGGCATACATGCCGACGGCGTCGGCGTGGTCGTCGTTCATGTGCTCGACCGCATTGGCCTCGGCGGCCGCGAGCTCGGCATTGGCCGGGTTCGCGTTGACGAGGTCCTCGCGCGTCAGGTCGAAGGCCTTGCCGAAGCCGGCATTGAGCGAGGCGCCCTGGATCTCGAGCCGGAAGTAGCGGAAATCCGGCAGGCTCGAATAGAGCGCCGCCTTCTGCTGGTGGCAGAGATAACGGTGGTCGAGCCGCTTGTGCTCGTCGCTGTCGCGCTCGATCTCGCGTGCCTCGCAGGCGATGCTGATCCTGGCATGTGCGAGCGGATCGCCCTTGCCGGGGTAGCCCACCAGCAGCGAGCAGCGTGAGTTGGCGAGGAGGGCCGGGGTATGCGCGGCGAGCCTCGAGATCAGGATGACCGGCGTGCCGTCGATATCGGTGGAGAGGCCGACACGCGTCGCGAGCGGCCAGCCGGTATCGGGCGCAATCGTCGCGAGAGACGCAGAACGGGCCGAGCGGATCAGCCCCTTGGCCTGCCGCACCGCTTCGGGAGTGGTGGCCTGGCGTACGTCCTTCTTGGCGTCATCCTGCATCGGTTCTCTCCGGGGCGTTCTTACTTGAAATAGATCGGTACGCTGAACTGCCAGCTCGACCGGCCGGCATCAGCGGGAATGGGCGGAAACGGCGCGGCCCGCTGCACCGCTGCCAGCGCCGTCTTGTCGACCTTGGCGTTGCCCGAGCTGCGCGCCAGAACGACATTGCTCACGCTGCCGTCCGACTTTACCACGAATTGCACGGTCACCTCGACGCCGCCGCTCTTGCCCTTCTGCTTGGCCGCGCGCACCACCTTGGCCTGCACGATCCCGGGGTACTTGCTGACCGCGGCGCTGCCGCCATCGTCCTTCTTGCCCTTGCCGCCGCTTGCCTTTGCGGCGCTGGCCGCTGCATCGGCGTCGGAGTTGCCGCCATTGCCGAGATTGGCCTGCTTGGTCGGCTGCTGCTTCTGCGGCTTGGGGTCTGCTGGCTTCTTGGCCGGCTCGGCCTTCTTGGGCTGTTCCTTTGGTTCGGCGGTCTTCTCGATCGGCTTCCGCACGATGCGGGGCAGCGGCACCGGCACGGTCTCGGCCGTTTCCTCGATCTCTTCGACCACGGGGGCGAGGTTCGCCTCCTGCATCGGCTTGATCGTCTCCACCGGCTTCGCCAGCGTTTCCGGCAGCTTCTGCGCCGGCTCGGCCGGGGTGAGCTCGCTGATCGAGGCGGTCCGCAACTGCTCCAGCGGATCGGATTGCGACGGCTGCACCGTATCGACGACGACGCTCGCCGCCTCGCTCACCACCTGCGGAATGGCGGCCTCGACCGGTTGCACACTGTCGGCGGCCGCGGTGAGGACGGCGGCGGAGGCCAGCTCCTCGGTGTCCACCGCCTCGGTCACGGTCTCGACGGGAGGGGCTTCGGCAACATCCTGCGGCGTCTCCGCCACCGGCTCGGCAACTTCGACCTCGACAGCCTCGACCGTCTCCTCGGTCACCGTTTCGGCTTCGGTAGCGTCGAGAACCTCCATGGTCTCGTGCTGCGCGCCAGCCGACACCAGGTTCTGGCTGCTCGATGTCACCATCTCGCTCGGCTCGGTCGAGACCATGTCCATCGAGATGATGCTGACCGACACCGACTCGGCATCGCTCTCGTTGACCTCGGGTGGCATGTTCAGCGCAGCCCAGGCTCCGGCGATGAGGCCGAAGTGGATGAACGCCGATGCCACCATGGCCCGCTTCATAGTCAGCCCTCGCGCTGCCGGGTGATGAGGCCGATGCGGGCATAGCCCTCGCCCGACAATGCGCCCATCACTTCCATGATCAGCCCGTAGTCGGCGTCGGCATCGCCGCGCAGGTAAAGGCGCTGCTGCTTGCCCGCCTCGCCGGCCTTGGCCGCCACCGATGCGAGCAGCGTATCGACGGTGATCTGGTCCTCGCCGAGATAGATCTCGCCCCTGGCGTTGATCGAGACGGTCAGCGGCTTGCCGGTGTCGACCTTCATCTCCGGTGCATCGGTCTGCGGCAGGTCGATGGGAACGCCGGTGGCGAGCAGCGGCGCCGTGACCATGAACACGATCAGTAGCACGAGCATCACGTCGACCAGCGGCGTCACGTTGATGTCGCCGATTGGCGCACGTCCGCCGCGCCGGCCTCGTCCACTCTGCAGCGACATGCTCATGGGGCATTCCCCTTGGCATCGAGCTGGCGCGAGAGGAGCACCGAGACTCGGTCCGCGAAGGCCTCGAAGCGCGCGATGATGCGGCCCGAGTCGCTGGACAACTTGTTGTAGGCGATCACCGCCGGGATAGCCGCGAGAAGGCCGAGCGCCGTCGCGAACAGCGCCTCGGCGATACCCGGCGCGACGACCGCGAGGCTGGTCGACTTGGCCGCGGCGATCGAGGTGAAGGCATTCATGATGCCCCACACCGTGCCGAAGAGGCCAATGAATGGCGCCGCGCTGCCGACGGTGGCGAGGAGGCCCAGGTTGCGATCGAGCTTCTCGCTCTCGGCGGCGACCGTGGTGTCGAGCACGATGCGGATACGGGCCTGGAGGCCGGAGGGGTTGGCCGCATTGTCGGCATGCGAGCCGTTCCACTCTTCCATCGCGGCGGCGAACAGCGCGCCGAGCCCCTGGCGCGGACCGTCCTTGATGCGGGTATAGATCGTGCCCAGCGGCTCGCCCGAAGCGAACACCTTGTCGAAGTTCTTCATCTCCCGGCGCGCCTTGGCATAGGCGGTGGCCTTGGCGAGGATCACCGCCCAGCAGGCGACAGAGGCGAAGAGCAGCCCCAGCATCACCGATTTCACCACCCAGTCCGCCTGCATGAACAGGGCGAACATCGACATGTCATGCGCCGCGATGATCGGCTCGACGCTTTCGACGACGGTTTCCATCAGACGCCGAACTCCACCTTGTCGAGGCGCGACATGGTGCTGAGCGCCGCATAGCAGACCTTGGGGTCGAGCCCTTCGCCATCGCAGGCGGTGATGTCGTTGATGAGCACGCGGCTCAGCGTCTCGCAACCGATGCCACTGATGTCGAACTGCAGCACCCGTGTCTTGCCGTCGGGCATCGCCTTGAACTCGAGCGACACCAGCCGCTCGATACCGCCGCCCGCGCCGAACAGCGCGATCTCGAAGGCCGAGCGCGCCACTTCGGTGCCGAGTCTGTTGGTGGCGAGGAAGGTGACGCGGCAGCCGGTTTCGCTCGGCGTCACGGCGTTGAGTTCCAGCGCGAGGCTGGCGGGCGCGGCGGCTTCCTGCGCAAGGACCGGTGAGGCGGCGAGCATCGCCGCGGTGACGAGGGGCACGAGGCGCACGGCCATCTCCTATTTATTGAGGACGAGCTTGCCCTGCCGCGTGATGCGAAGGCGGTAGGTCTGGCCCTGGTGGACGATGGCGATTTCGTTGGCGGGGCCGAACAACTGTTCGGTGGTGAACACCGGCTGGCCCGCCGGAACGTCCAGCGCCACCGCATCTCCCGGTAACGCTGTCATCTCCCGCTGATCCTGCATTCGCACCTTGCTCACCCGCCTGGCTGCCCATCCGACTTAAAAGCTGATTGTGATTATCATAATTCAGCGGACGCGCAAGCGCGACAAAGTGCGGGCAGCCGATGCCCCACACTTTGTCAGGAGAAACGGGATCTCTGGGCTAGGCGATCCGGCCGAACCACCACAGCGACAGCCCGGCCGCGAGGCCCGCCAGCAGCGCGCCGAGACCGGCGAACAGGAAAGCGATCTCGGTGAGCTTCTTCTCGCTGATCAGGCGGGTCGAAAGCGACTTGTAGACCGCGGTCAGGTCGGTGGCGCTGGTCGCTTCGTAGTACTCGCCCTCGGTGGCATCGGCGATGGCCTGCAGCGTCGTGGCGTCGAGCTGCGCCCGCATCGAGCGCCCGCCGAAATCGACGACGTCGCCGCTCGCCGATCCGAACCCCACCGTATAGACCTTGACCCCGTAGTCGCCCGCCAGCCGCCCCGCGGCCACCGGGTCGGGCCCCGTTGTCGTCGCGCCATCGGTGAGCAGGATGACCACCGCGCTGTCATAGGAGCCTGGCTCGACCGGCATGTGCCTCGTCGGTTCCTGCGCCGTGAGCAGCGAGTCCGGCACGGGCTGTGCCGTCTTGCCGGGCTGGTCGAAGGCGCCGCCGAAACTGAAGCTCGGCAGGCCCAGTTCGTCGCGCGGATCGCCGTCGGTTTCGAAGTCCTCGTCGGGGAAGATGGTCTTCAGCGCCACCAGCACGCCCGAGCCGACGGCCGTGCCGCGCCTCAGGTCGAAGGCGTCGATCGCCTGGTAAAGCGCCTCGCGATCGACGGTCGGTGCCTGCACCAGTACTGCCGCCGAAGCGAAGGCGACGATGCCGACCTGCACATCGGCCGGCTGGCTGCGGATGAACTCCTTGGCCGCGGCCTGCGACGCCGCGATGCGCGAAGGCTCCACGTCGCGCGCCCGCATCGAGCCGGAAACGTCCATCGAGAGGATCACCGTGGCGCGCGAGGACGCGAGTTCCACCACTGCGGCCGGGCGGGCCGTGGCGACGATCAGCACCGTGATCGCGGCGAGAAAGAGCGCCGGGGGCACATGCCGGCGCCAGCCCACCGACCGGCCCATCGCGTGCTTGACCAGCGCCAAATTGGCGTAGCGAACCGCGGCCTTCTTCCGCCGCCTGAGCAGCCAGACATAGGCCGCCACCAGGAGGGGGACGAGGAGCAGGAGCCAGAGCATATCCATCCAGATGAAGGTCATGTCGTCACCGCCGTCTATCCGCCCGCCGCCGCAGGCATGCCGCCGCCCGCGCCGAGCCGCGACTGCGCCTTGCGCATATTGGCAAAGCGCAGCACCGCATCGACCAGGTCGTCCGTCGTGGAAAGTTCGAGCACGTCGAGCCCCGCCGCCGCGAAGGCAGTCATCAGAGCGTCCTCGTTCTGTTGCGCCGCCGCCGCGAACCGCCGCCGAAACCGCTTGTCGACCGTATCGACGAACATCTGCTCGCCGGTTTCCGCGTCCTGGAACAGCAGCATGCCGATATCGGGCAGGGCCATGTCGAGCGGGTCGAGCAGCCGCACCGCGATCCCCTCGTGCCGCTGGCTGAGCTGGAACAGTCCGGTTTCCCACCCGGGCTTCGACACGAAATCGGAGACGACGAAGCAGATCGAGCGCCTCCGGATCACGCCCAGCGCGCGCCCCAAGAAGGCGTTGAGGTCGGTCTCGGGCGAGCGCAGCAGGCGCGGGTTGGTCATCACCTTGTCGAGGACGTGGAGGATGTGGCGCCGCCCCGCATGCGGGGGGATGACGAGGTCGGTCTGGCCGTTGAAGAGGATGGCGCCGACCTTGTTGCCCTGCCGGGCAAGGAGGCGCGAGACGACGGCGGTGAACTCGGTCAGCACCTGCCGCTTGCTGACCTCGGTCGAGCCGAAATCCACCGACGGCGAAAGATCGAGCAGGAACCAGGCCGTGACATCGCGGTCCTCGTTGTAGACCCGCACATGCGGCACCTGAGTGCGGGCCGTCACGTTCCAGTCGATATGGCGCACGTCGTCATGCGCCTGGTACTCGCGCAGGTCGGCGAAATCGAGCCCGAAGCCGCGGAACAGCGTGCGATAGTCGCCCTGAAGCAATCCGTCGAGCCGGCGGATCACCGTCCACTCGAGGCGGCCGAGGAGCTTTTCAGCCTGTCGCGGCGATGCGGACATTGGACTCCAGGGGTTTGGCGGGGGCGGGGACGGCCTTGAGCACCTGCGCGACGATGTCGTCGGGGGTGATCGATTCCGAGATCGCTTCGTAGCTGAGCACCAGCCGGTGCCGCAGCACGTCGCCGATCACGTCGACGACGTCCTCGGGCAGCACGTATTCGCGGCCGCGAAGGAAGGCCAGCGCCCGCCCGGCCTCGATCATGCTGATCGTCGCACGCGGGCTGGCGCCATAGGTGATGAAGCGCTGCATGTCGTCGAGTCCGACCGACGCCGGGTTGCGCGTCGCCGCCACCACCTTGACCGCGAAGCTGATCAGCGAGGGATCGACGAATAGCTTGTGGCACTTGGCTTGCAGCGCGACGAGCTGCTCGGTGGTCGCCACGCGCGACACTGCCTGCATGGCGCCGGTAACGCGGGAGACGATGACGAACTCCTCTTCTTCGTTCGGATAGCCGACGAGGACCTTCATCATGAAGCGGTCGACCTGCGCCTCGGGCAGGGGATAGGTGCCCTCGGTCTCGATCGGGTTCTGCGTCGCCATGACGACGAACGGGTTGGGCACCTTGTGCGTCTCGCCGGCGATGGTCACTTGCCGCTCCTGCATCACTTCGAGCAGCGCGCTCTGCACCTTGGCGGGGGCGCGGTTGATTTCGTCGGCGAGGAGGAGATTGCAGAACACCGGGCCGAGCGACGTGGTGAAGTCGCCCGACTTCTGGTTGTAGATGCGGGTGCCGACGAGATCGGACGGCACGAGGTCGGGCGTGAACTGCACCCGCTTGAACTGCCCGCCGATCGCCTCGGCCAGCGTGTTGACGGTGAGCGTCTTGGCGAGGCCGGGCACGCCTTCGACGAGGAGATGCCCCTTGGCCAGCAGCGCCACCAGCACCCGTTCGAGGAAATGGTCCTGTCCGACCACAACCTTTTTCACCTCGTACAGCACCTGCTCCATCAGCGAGGCGACGGCGGTGCCGGAGTCTTTCGATGTGTCGTCCATTTTCTCCGTCGGGGGCTAGTGTTTCAGTTCAGAGCGGGTTCTCTCCTGCCGCTCCGGCGGCGGTTTCGATCGGCACGGCGAAGCCGATGCCGGCAAAGGTGCGAAGTCCGGACGGGTTGAGGATGGCGGTGACGATGCCCACTACTTCCCCGTTGGCATTGACCAGCGGCCCGCCCGAATTTCCGGGATTGGCCGCCGCGTCGAACTGGATCAGGTGCTCGAGCTTGGTCCGGCCCTCCTGCGCGAAGGCGCGCTCGAGCCCCGACACGATCCCGGCCGAGGCCGATGGGCCGATGCCGAACGGGAAGCCGACCGCGACGACTGTGTCGCCGGGCACGAGGCTGGTACTTTCGGCCAGCGTCGCCGGCTGCAGCTCGTCGGGCAGGTCGAACGGCCGGATGATCGCGAGGTCGCTCTCGGGCCGCGCCCCCACCAGCATGGCGCGGGACTCGCTGCCGTCGGCGAAGGTGACGCGCAGCGTCTTCGCCGCCGCCGCGACATGCAGGTTGGTGAGGATGGTCCCCTGGTCGTCGATCACGACACCGGTGCCGACCGCGGTGAACTGCTCGTGGAAATCCTCCTCGAGCTTGCCGGATTCGGGGTTCTCGGCGGTGGGATACTCGGGTTCGGCCGGCTTTTCGGCGGCGGGCTGGTCCTCGCTGTCGTCGTAGCCGTCGACCCGCACCACTGATGGAATGATCGTCGCGAACGCCATGGACTCGACCGAGGGGCCGATCGGCCGTTCATCGACGATCTTGTTGACGGCGTTGGTGAACTGCCAGTCGGAGATCCGCTGCGGATCGGGAGTGATGAGGTCGTAGGCGCCGATCAGCAGCAGCGTCACCAGCGCGCCGAGGCCGACGAGCACCGGGCCCTGGCGCCGGCTGTAGAGCCCGCGCCACCATGTTCCCGCACGTTGCCGCAGCGTCGGGCCGGGCTCGCTGCCGGGCAACTCGACATAGACAGGATCGACGCCGTTCGGTGCCGTCCATGCTGAGCCCTGTTCGGCCCGGGGTCGTTGTGACCGGCTATAGAGCGGTCGCCGTCTCGCCATCAAACGCTCCCCGCGCTCGAGTACAGGCAGTCCCCTCCCTCAGTCCTTGAAAGGCTAGTTGAGCCGCAACACCGCTGCCAAGTGCAAAAGCGAACGTTATGCAACGCTCTCTGAAAAGTGAGGGGAGCGTGCGCCCCTCAACTGCGCGACGACTTGGCCGTGGCGGCTGCCGCTGCGCGTTGCATTTCCTGAGTGCGCGTAAGCACATAGGCGAGCCCGACCAGTACCGCGACGCCACTGCCGAGGAGCAGCGTATCGAGCCAGTAATCCGCCTCGATGCCGTCCTTCACCGCCTGCAGCAGCAGGCTCAGCACGGTGCCTACCGCGAACACGGCGAGCCCCTGCCGGCCCATCAGCCGCAGCGGCGCAAGCCACCTGCTCTCGGCCAACTGGCGCACGCCACCGAGCGAGGCCAGCACGTAGAACAGGGCCAGCGCATGCAGCAGCCGGGGCAGGGCGAGGAAGGTCTTGTCGAACCAGGTGATGTAGAACGGCAGCCCGATCTTGCTGAACCAGCCCAGGGTCTGCAGCCCGGCATCGCCGAGCGGCTTGATCTTGAGCCAGGCGAGCACGAACAGCACGAAGGCGGCGCAGAGGACGAAGAGCCACGGGCTGCGCGGCACGAAGCGCTTGCCCTGCTTCATCGCCATGCCCGACAGCAACCCGATCACGAACAGCAACTGCCAGGACAGCGGGTTGAAGAACCAGCCGCCCGAATTGGGGAAGTTCGGGAAGTTGAGCCGGAACTGTCCGGCGATCACCCAGACCGCGATCGAGACGATCAGCGTGCGACCGGGCCAGTTGAGGCCACAGAGGATCACCACCGGCGTTGCCAGCAGCAGCGTCATGTAGAGCGGAAGGATGTTGAGATAGCCGAGCTGATGCGTCAGCAGCGGCAAGCCGATCATCGTCTCGAGCGGATTGGAGAACAGCGGCGCGAGATTGTTCTTGCCGAGCAGGTCGTAGAGCCCGAACCACAGCGCGGCCGCGGCGAAGATGCCGAGCGCCACCATGGTGATGGTGAGATGCACGAAATAGAGCTGCCGCGCCCGGGCCCAGACCTTCGCGATCGCCGGCCAGAGTGGCCCGGTGATGAAGCGGCCCGAATAGGCGAGGCCGGCGGCCAGCCCCGACATGAAGACGAAGGCTTCCGCCGCGTCCGAAAAGCCGAAATTGCGGCTGGTGAAATTCTCCCACGCATTGCCTGGCACGTGGTTGATGAAGATCATCAGCAGCGCGAGGCCGCGGAACATGTCGAGCCGCGCGTCGCGTCCCGGCGCCATCCCGGTGCGGTCCTCCGCCATCGGCAGTTCCAGCCAGCCCCGGATCCGCTCGACGAGCGTGGGCCGGACGAGTGCGGTGACACTAGGCGTGGACATGCGCCACTCCTCCGATCGTGCCATCGGCAAGGGCCGGGCCCTGCTGCGTCCAGCTGAGATAGATGCGTTGCTGCTCGAGGATCACGGGCGTGGTTTCCGATTCACTCGGCGTCACGAACAGGAAGGGTTGCCGTCCGGCTCGCGCGCCGTTCGATGTCCACGAGATCAGCACCGGTGCAAAGATCGCCGGTAGGCCGACCGGCAGCAGCCACGGCACCAGTTCGCTGGCAAAGCAAATGCCGATGGCGATCACGGCGGCGCCGGCCACCATCACCCACCAGCTCGCCGCGAAAGCGAGCGACAGGCTGACCCTGCTCTCCGACCGGTCGGTCGCCGGCCAGCCGCCGTCGAGCCCGAGCAGGATCTCGGTCACCGCTTTGGTCTGGAAGCAGAGCATGATCGGGGCGAGGAGGGTCGAGACGAGGATCTCGGTCAGCACCGACACCCCGGCCCGCAGCGTGCCGCCGAAGGCGCGGTTGCGCCCCGAAAGGGTGGAACGGGCGAGGATCAGCAGTTTTGGCACCAGCAGCACCACGACCACCGCCACGGCCAGCACCCAGATGCCGGTCTCGTCGTCGCGCCACCAGTAGCGGCCGGGCAGTGCCGCCGAAAGAATGCTGGCCGCCAGCAGCGTCAGCCACAGGGGCGAGGCCATGTAGGCCATGATGCCCTGCACGAACGTGAAGCGGCTCCAGAACCGGAGGCCCGGCGCATCGAGCAGTCGCCGGTGCTGCAGGTTGCCCTGGCACCAGCGCCGGTCGCGCTTGGCGTATTCGATGAGGTTCTCCGGCCCCTCCTCGTAGGAACCGCTGAGGGACGGATCGACCTCGACCTTCCAACCGGCGCGCGACAGCAGCGCCGCCTCGACATAGTCGTGGCTGAGGATGTGCCCGCCATGCGGAGGCTTGCCCGACAGGACCGGCAGCCCGCAGCTTTCCGCAAAGGCCTTCACCCGCACGATGGCGTTGTGGCCCCAGTACGGCCCCTCCTCGCCCTGCATCAGCGCCGTGCCGCGCGCGAAATAGGGGCTCAGATACGCCGCCGAGAACTGCATCAGCCGGCCGAACATCGAATGCGCGTTGATGACCTCGGGAACCGACTGCAGCAGGCCCAGCCGCTCGTCGGTCTCCATGCGCCTGACCATGGCGCGGATGGTGGCGCCATCCATCAGGCTGTCGGCATCGAGGATCAGCGCGAAGTCATAGGCGGCACCGGAGCGCGAGATGAAGTCCTCGATATTGCCGGCCTTCTTGCCGACATTGCGCTCGCGCCGGCGGTAGAACATCCGCCCCTCGGCCATCGGCTCCTTCAGCAGTTGCGCGAACCAGACCAGCTCTTCGGCCGCCACTTCGTCGCGGTTGGTGTCGGACAGGATGGCGAAGTGGAGTTTGTCGGCGATGCCCAGCGCCACGAGGCTGCGGTTCATCGCGGCAACGCGCGAAAAGCTCGCCGCCGCGTCCTCGTTGTAGACGGGCATCAGGATGGCGGTCATCGCCTGCGGCGCGATGTCATCGACCGCTCGGCGCGGCAACCGGCTGAGCGCGCCGAGGACGCCCGCCGTGCCGCCCCAGACCAGCCAGAAGCCGGTCATCACGAATAGCGCGGTGCGGAATACGTCGAGCAGGTTCGTGCCGTCGCTGCCGATGAAGCGCATGTAGAGCCAGCCCGCACCGAGGCTGACCAGCGCCGATAGGGCAAGCGCCACCGCGCGAATGCGATGCGCCGGCGGCATAGCTTTGGTTGCCTCTGCCACCATCGGGTCGAACTCCCTGCTGGTCAGAAGCGGGGCAGGGCGGCGGCAAACACCGAGCGCAACGCCGAGAACAGCGAGTTGCGGCGGCGCTCCAGCACCTGCTTGGGCATGGACATGGGAGCGTCGGGCAGGGCGCCCGAGAACGGCGTCGGTCCGTCGTACTTCATGCCTGCCCCCTCCACTGGTAGAGCCAAGTCTCGCTGATGGTCTTGCCGGCTTGGGCGATGCTGGCGCTGAGCTCGACGGTCTCGTCGCCTTCGATCATCACGTCGAGCGCCACGCGCCACGCGCCATTCGCCTCGATGCGGCTCAGCGCGCTCGAGACGATCTCTCCGGCGCTGGTGGTCGCCGCGATCTCGAGCTTGGCATCGGGCGCCATGTCCTTGAGCTCGCCGCCGGCGAAGTCGATGACGAACTTCCTGAGCTTCTCGTCGTTCTTGACGCCCGACACACCGCCCTGGCCGGCGCGCGTTTCGACCACGTGGGCCAGCGGCGCATCGTCCTTCGGCATCAGGTCGCCCCAGACGAGGCGGTAGTGGAATTCGCGGCTGTCCCCTGCCTTGATCGGCTCGGCCGGAATCCAGAAGGCGACGATATTGTCCTCGGCCTCGAGCAGGCTCGGGGCCTCGACCAGCCGCACATGGCCCTGGCCCCAGTCCCCGACCGGTTCGATGCGGGCCGACGGCCGGCGCTCGTAATGCGCTCCGGCATCCTGATAGGTCTCGAAACTGCGGTCGCGCTGGTAGAGTCCGAAGGCCCGTGGATTGTTCTCCCACAGGTAGGAGTTGCCGAGCAGTTCGGTGTTGTTGAGCGGGCGCCAGAACACCTGGCCGTCCTCGCGCTCGACGATCAGCCCGTTGCTGTCATGCACCTGCGGCCGGTAGTCGTCGAAGCGCGACCGGTTGGTCTCGGCGAAGAGGAACATCGAGGTGAGCGGCGCGACGCCGATCTCGGCGATGTCGGCGCGGAAGTTGAGCCGCGCCGTGACGTCGATGATGGTTTCCTGCTGGGCATTGCTCGGCGGTGTGACCTCGAAGCGGTAGGCGCCGGTGACGCTCGGGCCCTCGAGGCTCGCATAGAGCACCAGCGGCTTGCCCTCGGTCGGGCGCTCCAGCCAGAAGTTCGAAAAGCGCGGGAACTCCTCCGCACCCTGGCCCCACGAGTTGATGGCGAGGCCGCGGGCGCTGAGCCCGTAGATGTTGTTGCGCCCCAGCGCGCGGAAATAGCTGGAGCCGAGGAACGAGACCAGCTCGTCCATCTTCCCGGCCTCGTTCAGCGGGTAGTTGATCCGCATGCCGGCGATGCCCGGGAACGGCTCCGTCTCGGCTTCGGCTTTCATGTCGGCGTCGTAGAACATGAAGTCGGCATTCGAGAAGTCGAACGGCAGCGCCTTGCCCTCGGCGACTTCGAACACGCCCACCGGCTCCTTGAACAGCCAGCCCATCGGGAAGGCGTGGACCTGGAAGCCGGAATTGTTGTCGATCCAGCGCGCGTGCTGCGCGTCGAACTGGATCTTGCGATAGCCGTCGTAGTCGAGCCCGGCAAAGAGCTTCGGCAGCTCGGGGACGGCGCCGTTGAACGGCTCGCCGGCCTTCTTCCGCATCTGCTCGGTCAGGACGTCGAAATCGAATACCTCGGCGTCATCCGCATCCTGTGCGAAGGCGACGCGAGTGAGGGACGTGGTGGACAACAGGGCCGCAGCTGCGCCGGCGGCCCGAAGAAAAGCTCGTCGACCGAGCCGGGGGGAGTGTGTGGTCGTCATACGCATACGCTGAGGGAGGGTCCGGGTACCTGAACACGAGTTTCGCAACGCCGTTGAGCCATGAAAGTTGTCGCATGGCAGGCATGCACCGACCGGATGGATATGATTTCGCCGCAATACGTTAGCAGTTCTGGCCGTTTCCGGACCGCATGGGATCATAGATGAGCGAAGCCGTCGCTTTGCGCTCCCCCAGGAGCCTGCCGCGCGAGGCGGTTCTCCTCCTCATCCCGATCGTTCTGGCGCTGGCGGGACTGGCCATCCGCTATCTCGGCTATGCCGCCACCGTTCCCGACGCCTCGCTGCTCAACTTCGCCGATGGCATGTGCCGGTGGGATTGCGAGTGGTACGTCAATCTCGCCGAACGGGGCTATGACGGCTTTCCCACGCCGAACCTGATCAACGCCGGCAACTGGGCTTTCTTCCCGCTCTACCCGATGCTGGTCGCCATCGTGAAGGCGACCACGGGGCTCGACACCATCGTCGCCGCCACCGGCCTCTCCATCATCGTCTGCATTGGCTCGGCCCGTGTCGCCTGGCCGCTGCTCGGGCGCGACCTTCGGGCCTACACCCTGTTCTCGGCCTTCCTGCTGGCGGGGCCGTTCTCGATCTGGTTCACCACCTTCTATACGGAAGTGCTGTTCCTCTTCCTCACGGTCTGCGTCTTCGCGGCGCTGGAAAAGCGGCGGTTCGTGCTCGCCGGCATTTTCGCAGGCCTGCTCTCGGCCACCCGCATCGTCGGCTGCTTCATCGTCTTTGCCATCGTGATCGAACTCTGGCGCGCCCATCGCGAAGCGGGCGGTAGCTGGCGCGACTTCGTCCCCGGCGTGCTGAAGCGGCCCGACTGGCTGCTCGCCATCTTCCTCGCCCCCCTCGGGCTCTTCGCCTACATGCTGTTCCTGCACTTCCATATCGGCGATGCCATCGCCTTCAGCCATGTGCAGCGCGCCTGGGCGCGGCCCACCGGCCTGCCGCCGATGTTCCTCTACGATGCGCTGTTCGATCCCGAGCCCGGCGCGGGGTTGCCCACCTTCTCGCAGCAGCTGGCCGTCGCGACGCTCGCCGGCTATGCGCTGGCCATCACGCTCATCGTCAGGCGCAAATATGCGATGGGCGTCTTCTCGCTGCTCTGTCTCACCGCACCGCTTTTTGCCGGCATGGCCTCCATGCTGCGCTTCACAGCGGGTCTCGCGCCACTGTCGATCCTCCTGAGCCGCCTCCTTGCGGTCCGTTTCTGGCTCTTCGCCGTCGCCCTGCTGGTATTCCTCGTGGGCGGCTACTTCACCACCGTCGGCTGGCTGACGGAGTACCTGAGCCTTGTCTAGCGCGCTCCGCACCGGCACCTATGTCCTCGTCGCGCTGGTCGCCCTGTTCGAGCTCGGCGTGTTCTGGCTGATGCTGCATCCCGACGTGTCGTCGGATTTCCGCGCCTACTACATCGACAAGACCACGACCTGCCTCAATCAGCCGGTGGTGGGCACCTATGCGCTGGGCGAGGTGATCGACTTCACCGCAAAGGGGGCAGGGAGTCTGTCGAGGCCGAATCGGGTCTGCGGCTGGGAGGGCCCCGTCGGCGACGGCCTCCACGCCGTCGGCACCAGTTCGCGGCTCCGCTTCGTCTATCCCGGGCCCGAAGCGCCGGCCCTGCTGAAGCTCACGCTGGACGCGATCAGGAAGGACGACCAGCCGACGCAGCGGGTCGAGATCCTGTTCAACGGCGAGCTGATCTCCATCCTCACCGTCACCGCCGGGACGCGGCAGGATGCGAGGATCGCTGTTCCGCAAGACCTTGCGTCTGCCGCCGGCGGCCGGGTGGAGCTGGAACTGCGGTTCCCCGACGCCCAGCAGATGGGCGACAACGACCCCGACAACCGGCGCCGCTCGATCAAGCTGCTCTCCGCCGCCCTGCTTCCCGCCTGAGGTATTTAACCGAACGGTTGACAGCTATCTCTCGACGGTGTATTCAACCATATAGTTGATAACCAGCGGGTTCAGAAAATGCAGACCGTGATTTCCGCCGACGGCACCAGCATCGCCTACGACGTCTATGGCACCGGGGAACCCGTCATCATCGTCGAGGGCGCCTTCTGCGGCCGCCATTTCGGCCCGTCCAACAAGCTTGCCGCCGAGCTGGGGAAGCACTTCCGCGTCTACCACTATGATCGCCGGGCGCGTGGCGACTCCTCGCCGTCGACCGACTATCACCTCGAGCGCGAGCTCGAAGACCTGCGGGCCTTGATCGATGCCGCGGGCGGCAGCGCGGCGCTCGTCGGCTTCTCCTCCGGCGCCTGCCTCGCCATCGAGGCCGCGGCCGCGGGACTGCCGGTGACGCGGCTGGCGTTCTACGAGCCGCCCTACATGGTCGGCCCGAAGGCCCGCAAGGTCCCGGCCAACTTCGAGGCAGCGGTGCAGAAGCTGGTCGCCGAGGGCAGGAACGGCGATGCCGTCGCCTACTTCATGACCAAGCTGATCGGCATGCCTTCGATCTTCCTCATCCCGATGAAGCTCACCAAGATGTGGCCGACTCTCGCGGCCCAGGCGCCCAGCCTGCCCTTCGACATGGAAGCGGTGAACGGCTTCAACCCGCCCGAGGCCCGCATGCGCGGCATCGGCGCGCCGTCGCTCGGCATCTATGGCTCGAAGACCATGCCGGTGCTGAAGGACTCGGCCACGCTTTGCGCCGAGACGATCGGCTGCGAACTGGTGGTGCTGCCGGGGCAGACCCACGAGGTGAAGGCCGAGGCCATCGCGCCGACACTGATCGACCTCTTCAACGGCGTGCCCTCGCGCCTCGCCGCCGAATGACCAAAGAGACCAAAAATGACTGACCGCCTGTCCCAGACGCTCTCGGCCCTCGCCGATCCCACCCGCCGCGGCATCCTCGCGCGCCTCTCCCGGGGCGAGGCGACGGTGAGCGAGCTCGCCGAGCCCTACGACATGTCGCTGGCCGCCGTGAGCAAGCATCTGAAGGTGCTGGAGAACGCCGGCCTCATCTCGCGCGGCAAGGAAGCCCAGTGGCGCCCCTGCCGGCTAGAGGCGGCGCCGATGGCCGAAGTTGCGGACTGGGTCGAAGCCTATCGCCGCTTCTGGGACCAGAGCCTCGATCGCCTCGGCGACTACCTCGTCGAACTGCAGAAGGGGGACCCCGGCGGCACGAAGAACTAACTCGCCGCCGGGCCCGACCGGCAAAAAATGCACCGAGCAAAGATCATTCCCTTCCGGCTCCTCCGGAAGGTCACCGGCGAAGCCATGTCTTCACGTGGAGACCACGAAGCCTTGCCTTCGCTCAACCGCGAAACCTTGCCACCCCGGCATTGGTTCGTAACCTACTGGTGGTTCTGGCAGGAAAACCTGGACCGCCTCAGCGCGTACCTTACCGCATTGATGGAGGAAGAAATGGCATTGCCCGACCTGAAGATCGACGCCCCGACCAACGAGCCCATCGTCATCGCCACCCGCACCTTCGACGCCCCGCGGGCCCTGGTGTGGAAAGTGATGACCCAGCGCGAGCATGTCGTGCGCTGGTGGGGCACCGATGGCCAGCGCAACACCATCACCGATTTCGACGTCCGCCCCGGCGGCAAGTGGCGCATCGAGTCCGGCGACCCCGACGGCAGTGTCTACATCTTCGTCGGTGAGTACCGCGAGGTGAAGGAGCCGGAGAAGTTCGTCTGGACCTTCGGCATGGAGAACATGTTCTTCGGCAAGAACCTGGTCGAAACCCACACCTTCGAGGAAGTGGACGGCAAGACCCACTACAAGTCGGTTTCGCAGTTCGACAATATCGAGGACCGCGACGGCATGGTCGCCTCGGGTATGGAAGTCGGCATGGTGCACGGCTTCTCCGTCATCGACCAGATCCTCGCCGAACTGACCAGGGCCTGATCGATGCTCGACAACCTCGCCGCCATTCCGGACGACCGGAAACTCGAACTGGAGCGGGTGCTGCCCGCTCCGCGCGAGCTGGTCTGGAAGATGTTCGCCGATCCCTATCACCTCAGCCGCTGGTGGGGCCCGACGGGCTTCACCAATCCGGTGGTCGAGATGGATTTCCGGGTTGGCGGCCGCTGGCATCACGTCATGCGTGGCCCCGATGGCCGCGACTACCCGGCCGACAGCGAGTTCATCGAAATCGCGAAGCCCGAGCGCATCGTCTACCGCAACCGCCAGCTCGACGACGCCGTGTTCGAGGGCAACCCGCCGCCGAGCTTCCTGCGTGTCATCACCTTCACCGATCGCGGTGACGGCACCACGCTGTTGCGGCTCGAAGCCTATTTCGACACGGCCGTCGAAAAGGCCGCCGTCGTCCGCCGCGGCTTTGCGGCAGGCACGCTCGAGAGCTGGGACAAGCTCGCTGCCCATCTCGAAGGAGGAGCGAAATGAGGTTCACCGCCAACATCCACCAGATAGGCAACAACACCGGCATCGACGTGCCACCAGCGGTGCGCGATGCCCTCGGCGGCGGCAGGAACCCGCTGGTCAAGGTCACGCTCGCCGGCCACAGCTGGCAGAGCAAGATCGCCACCATGGGCGACCGGCTGCTGATCGGCGTCAGCGCCGAAATCCGCAGGATCACCGGCGTGAAAGGCGGCGAAACGCACAAGGTGGACCTCTTTCTCGACGACCAGCCGCGCATCGTCGAAGCGCCCGGCGACCTCCAGGCCGCCCTCGATGCAGACCCGGTCGCGCAAGCGGCGTGGGACAGGCTCGCCCCCAGCCACAAGAAGGCACACGTCACCGCCATTGAGGGCGCCAAGGCCGCCGAAACCCGCCTGCGACGAGTTCAGAAAGCCATCGAAACCCTGACCCAGGGCTAGTTCACCGTCCTCCCTCTTCTTCATCCTCCCCCGCGGGGCGGGGGAGGTGCCGGCAAAGCGGCGGAGGGGGCCGCGATCTCTCAGTCGCTACTCGCCACCCCATACCGGGGAGAGGCGAAGCCATGCCCGAAAGGACCCATCATGTTCCGACGCACGTTACTTGCCATCGCCACCCTCACCGGCTTTGCTCTCGCCCTGCCGGCAGTCGCCCAACAAGGAGAAATCGCAATGCCAACTCCCATCAAGTCCGGCTACGTCTCCGTCGCCGGCGGCCAGGTCTGGTACGCCACCTATGGCAGCGGCGATCCCGTCGTCCTGCTGCACGGCGGCCTGATGACCATCGACAATTTCGGCCCGGTCCTCTCGCTGCTCGCCGAGAACCACGAGGTGATCGCGGTCGAACACCAGGGCCACGGCCACACCGGCCCGCTCGACCGGCCCATGACCTTCGACAACATGGCAGCCGACGTCGCCGAAGTGGTCCGCACCCTCGGCTACGACACCGTCGATGTGGTCGGCTACTCGATGGGCGGCACCATCGGGTTGCGGCTCGCGCTCGCTCAGCCCGAACTGGTCGATCGCCTCGTCATCGCCTCGGCCCCCTTCGCCTTCACCGGCTGGCACGACTACAACCAGCAGGGCATGCGCGGCCTCAACTCGAGCCAGGCCGAGAGCATGAAGGGGTCGCCGCTCTACGAGAGCTTCGCGGCCGTGAACCCGGATCCCGAGACGAACTTCCCCAAGCTGCTCGACCAGATGCAGTACATGGGCGAGGACTACGACTACTCGGCCGAAATCCCGAACCTGAAAGTCCCGACCCAGCTGATCTACGGCGACTGGGACGCCGTGCGCACCAGCCACGCCACCAAGTTCTTCGAACTCCTCGGCGGCGGCCTGCAGGACGCCGGCTGGGACGCCTCCGGCATGAACCAGAACCGCCTCGCCATCCTCCCCGGCGTCACCCACTACACGATGATGACAGAACCCAGGCTGGTGGAGACGGCCTTGGCGTTCCTCGATCAGGAGTAGGGCTGGTCACCCCCCTCCCGCCTCCCGCCTCGAGGGGGTGTGCCGCCTGCGCCGCTCAAGAGACGGCGATCCGTCATCCCCGGGCTTGACCCGGGGACCCATCTTCCCGTTTTGATGAAGCATGCTTGAGTCGCTGTTCGACACGCCCCCGCAGGATCCGGCGGAGATTCTCCGTTCGGTCTTCGGCCATGCGAGTTTTCGTGGCCAGCAGGAAGATGTCGTGCGCCATGTCTCGGCCGGCGGTGACGCGGTCGTGCTGTTCCCGACCGGCGCCGGCAAGTCGATGTGCTACCAGGTGCCGGCCCTTGCCCGGCCCGGCGTCGGCATCGTCGTCTCCCCGCTCATCGCGCTGATGCGCGACCAGGTCGAGGCCCTGCGGCAGGCCGGGGTGAACGCCGCGACGCTCAATTCCTCGGTCAGCTCCGAAGAGTCCTCCAAGACCTTCCGAGACCTCAAGGCGGGCAAGCTTGACCTGCTCTATGTCGCGCCGGAGCGCATCGTTCTGCCCGGCTTCAAGTCGATGATGCAGGGCGTGAAGATCGCCCTCATCGCCATCGACGAGGCGCACTGCGTTTCGCAATGGGGCCACGACTTCCGCCCCGAATACCGCGAACTCACCAACCTCGCCGCCGACTATCCCGGCGTGCCGCGCATCGCGCTGACCGCCACCGCCGACCCGACGACGCGCGAAGACATCATCGAGCGTCTCGGCCTGACCGATGCGCGCGTCTTCACCACCAGCTTCGATCGCCCCAACATCAGCTACTCGATCGTCGAGCGCGACAATGCGCGCGCCCAGCTGAAGAGCTTCCTCGCCCGCCACAGGGGCAATTCGGGCATCGTCTATTGCCTGAGCCGCGCCAAGGTCGACACCACCGCCGAGTGGCTGAACAAGGAGGGCATCCGCGCCCTCCCGTACCACGCCGGCATGAACGCCCGCGACCGCGCTGCCAACCAGGATGCCTTCCTCAAGGAAGAGTCGCTCTGCCTCGTCGCGACCGTCGCCTTCGGCATGGGCATCGACAAGCCCGACGTGCGCTACGTCGCGCACATGGACCTTCCGTCATCCATCGAGGCCTACTACCAGGAGACCGGCCGCGCCGGCCGCGACGGCCTGCCCGCCGAAGCCTGGATGTGCTACGGCATGAGTGACGTCGCCCAGCGCCGCCGCATGATCGACGAGGGCAACGCCCCCGATGAGGTCAAGCGCGTCGAGCGTTCGAAGCTCACCGCGCTGCTCGCGGTCTGCGAAACTCCCGAATGCCGCCGCAAGGCCGTGCTCGCCCATTTCGGCGAGGCGCATGGCGGCGGGTGCGGCAACTGCGACACCTGCCTCTCGCCGGTCGAGACCTGGGATGGCTCCGACGCCGCCATCAAGGCGCTCGCCGCCGTCTATCGCACCGGCCAGCGCTTCGGCGCTGGCCACATCATCGACGTGCTGACCGGCAAGGTCACCGACAAGGTCACCCAGTTCAGCCATCAGGACCAGCCGGTCTTCGGGCAGGGCAGGGACCTCGACCAGCGCTCCTGGCAGTCGGTGTTCCGGCAGTTGACGGCCATGGGCCTCATCACCGTCGACCACGCCTTCGGCGCATTGCATCTGGCCGAAGAGGCGCGCGCCGTCTTCAAGGGCGAACGCAAGATCACCTTCCGCCGCGACCGCCCGCGCAAGGCCACGGAAACCCGCCGGGCGCTGCAGAACGCCGTCGCGCTGCCCGGTCCAGCGCAGGCCCTGTTCGACGCGCTGCGCGCCGAACGCGCCCAGATCGCCAAGTCGCAGGGCGTCCCGCCCTATGTCGTCTTCCACGATACCACGCTGCGCGAAATGGCCATGGACCGCCCGCAGACGATGGCCGAGCTGGCGACGATCTCGGGTGTCGGCGAGAGCAAACTCAAGCGCTACGGCGCGGAGTTTTTGACCGTGCTGAAGGCGGCGGGGCGGGCTTAGCCCGGGGGCGCACTCCACCGATCACCCAAATCTATCAGTCGTCATCTGCGGGCCTGACCCGCGGACCCATGGGATGTCGCTGATATCGCTGGGCGCCCCGAGTCAGGCCCGGGCATGACGGCGGTGGGTAGGAGAGACGGGCGGTCGCGCCCTCAGGTTCCCCTTGGCTTCGCCCGCGCCGTCGCCGCCGCCTCCAGCGGGTTCTCCGGCCAGTAGTGCCGCGGGTACCGCCCCTTCAGGTCCTTCGCCACGTCCTTCCAGCTGCCGCGCCAGAACCCCGGCAGGTCGCGCGTCGTCTGGATCGGCCGGTGCGCGGGGCTCAGGAGAACCAGCAGCAGCGGCACCTTGCCGCCCGCGACGCTCGGATGCCTGTCCATGCCGAACAGTTCTTGTACTCGCACTTCCAGCGCCGGCCCATTCTCAGCACCATAGTCGATCGGCAGCCGCGAGCCTGACGGCGCATCGAAATGCGATGGCAGCAACCGCTCCATCTCCTGCCGCTTGCCCCAGGGCAGCAATCCCTCGAGCGCCCCGGCGAGATCATCCGCCCCGATCTCGCTCAATGCCGTCTTGCCGGTGATCGCTGGCACCAGCCATTCGATATCCGCCGCCAACCCGGCATCCGACAGGTCCGGCCACTCCCCGCCGAGCGTTGTCCGCAGGTAGCCCGCCCGCTCCCGCAGCGCCTTCTGTTCCTTCGTCCACGGCAACTGGCCAATGCCGAGCCCTGCAATCCCCTCGGCCAAAGCCCGGGCCGCTGCTTCGGCGTCGTTGATGGCCACCGGCGCCTCATCCAGCCGCAATGCTCCGAGTCGGCGCACCCGCCGCGCCCGGACGCTCTTCGCGCTTCGGTCGAACGCCATCACCGTCTCGTCGCCGATCTGGCCCGCGAACAGTTCCTCGATGGTCGCTCGTTCGATCGCGACGGCCGAGCGGATCCGTCCCGTCGCCGCGGCCCCGGTCACATCGGCAACCACGAGATACGACGCCCCCGCCAGAGCATCGGTCTCGTCCACACTCGCCTGCCGCCCGTTGGCGAGCCGGAACCGCCCGCGCGCACCCGCCTGCTGCGCCACCCGATCCGGATAGGCGCGCGCGAGGTGCCGGCCGACGTCGCCTCCGGTGCCGGTATCGCCCACCATCTGCGCCCAGCGCCACGCAAGGCCATGCGCCTCGTCGGCCCGCTTGCCGCGCTCGCGCCGGAATCGATCCAGCCGGTGCCCGAGATCGGTGCCGTCGCCACCGAGGCCGCGTTCACCCAACAGCACAGCCAGTTGGGCCGCCGTCAGCGCGTCGTCCTCGTCCGCTGCCCGGTGCACCATGTGCCCGAGCCGCGGATGAAGCGGCAGCCGCTCCAGCGCCTTGCCCTCGCCGGTGATCCGCCCGTCGGCATCGAGTGCCTCGAGCCCCCGCAGCAGCCCCACGGCCTCGGCCCACGCCGGTCCCGGCGGCGGATCGAGAAAGCGCAGCTGCGCCGGATCGCTCACCCCCCAGCCGGCGAGATCGAGGGCCAGCCCGCTGAGATCCGCCTCCAGCATCTCGGGCGCATCGAACGCCGCAAGTGCCGCATGCTGCCCCTCGGCCCACAGCCGATAACAAACGCCGGCCTCGACGCGACCTGCACGCCCGCGCCGCTGGTCCGCCGCCGCCCGTGACACTTTTCGCGTTTCGAGTACCGTCAGCCCGGTCGCCGGCTCGTAAGCTGGCGCGCGCCGCAGCCCCGAGTCGACGACGATCCGTACCCCCTCGATCGTCAGCGACGTCTCGGCAATCGAGGTTGCCAGCACCACCTTGCGGCGTCCCACCGGCGCCGGCTGCACGGCGCGATCCTGCTCCTCCGGCGACAGTTGCCCATAGAGCGGTGCGATCTCGACATCGCCGGGCACGCGCCCCGCCAACCGTTCCGCCACGCGCGAGATCTCCGCCTGCCCGGGCAGGAACACCAGCGCCGACCCCGGCTGCTCGCGCAGCGCCTCCAGCACCACCGAGGTCACCTGGTCCTCGATCTTCTGCAGCGGATCGCGATCGCGCCAGATCGTCTCGACCGGAAAGGCCCGTCCCTCGGACACCACCACCGGCGCCCCGTCGAGCAGCCCGGCAACGCGCGCGCCGTCGATCGTCGCCGACATCACCAGCACCCGCAGGTCGTCACGCAGCGCTCCCGCATCGAGCGCCAGCGCAAGCCCGAGATCACCATCGAGGCTACGCTCGTGGAACTCGTCGAACAGCACTGCGGCGACGCCCCTGAGCTCGGGGTCATCGAGGATCATGCGGGTGAAAACACCCTCGGTTACCACCTCGATGCGCGTCTTCTTCGTCACCTTGGCGTCGAGCCGCACGCGATAGCCGACCGTTGCGCCAACCTCTTCGCCCAGCGTCTCTGCCATGCGCCGTGCTGCCGCGCGGGCTGCGAGGCGCCGCGGTTCGAGCATCACGATCTTGCCGTCGCCACGCCACGGCGCATCGAGCAATGCCAGCGGCACGCGCGTCGTCTTGCCGGCCCCGGGTGGCGCCACCAGCACCGCATATGGCCCGGCCGCGAGCGCGCTCGTCAGCTCCGGCAAGGCGGCATCGATGGGGAGGGGCGGCAGGTTCATGCCGCTTCAATCAGCGAAAATCGACCGGGCCGCAAGCCGCGATCAGACGACCTGCTTGAGCATGTCGAGGAGGCCGCCTTCAAAGCCTTCCATGACTTCGGTCTCGTTGGCAGCACCTTTCACAGTCGCGATCTCGGACCAGCCGATGGCCATGGTCAGCCCGCCCACCTTGCGGTCGGCAACGAACCAGGGCGCGATGACGGTAGCGAACTGCACGGCGGCGCCGCTCGTCGGGCTGGTGAAGGTGCGCCGCGTCTTGATGGTCTGGCCCTTGAGCGCCGCATCGTACTCGGCAGCCTGTTCGGCCGGTATCTCGGGAAAGAGCTGCTGCAGGGTCTTGCCCACGACTTCGCGCCGCTCGACGAACCGGTGCGCCTTGAGCCAGTGCACCGAGCAATCCATCACGCGCAGCTTGTCGTCCAGCACGACGATGGGGATCGGCAGCGCGCCGACGAGGTCCTGCACGAGCTGAAGCCGGCCTTCGTTGCGGAGTTCCTGCTCCATCTCGGCCGTCACGTCGCGGCTGAGGCCGAACAGTTCCGTGACGCGACCGTCGCGCACGCGCAGGTCGGCGATTGTTTCGATCACCCGGGTCTGGCCGTCACGGCGTTCGATACGCAGCCGGCAGCGGAAGCCGCGCCGGTCCTGCAGGGACTGGGCAATCAGCGTCAGCAGTTTGCCCCGATCCTCGGCATGGTAGAGCTTGACCATGTCCTGCAAGGGCACCGCCACGTCTGCCGGCAGACCGAAGATCTCCGCCAGCTGCGGCGAGAGCATCACAGTACCGGGGAAGATGATCTTCCACTGCCCGTAGCCTTCGTGCTGGCTGAGCAGTTGAAGCGCCCGCTCGGCATCGACGACAGCCGGCGCCGGTTCAACCAGCGCAAGGGACTCCGAGGAAGTAGCAATAACCTGTTTGTCGAACATTGTTGGCCCGTGACGCGCGGGATTATCGCTCGCGACGCTAAACTGCGGGGGTTAAGCTTTGGTTCGCGCCGAAAGCCCTACTTCAGGCCCGGTTCTGGCGCGCATGGGGCTTCTGCTGCGGCGCGGGCAGTCCGCGCCGGGCCAGCTCGAGTGCTGCGCCGGCTGGCATGGGTGGGCTGAACAGGTAGCCCTGGGCTTCGTTGCAGCCCTCGGCCTGGAGCAGCATCAACTGCTCCCAGCTCTCCACCCCCTCGGCGGTTACCATGCTCTTGAACGAGCGACCAAGTCCGACGATCGCCCGGACGATCGCCCGCGAACTCTCGGCGTCGGGCAGGTCGGCGACGAATGAGCGGTCGATCTTGATGCGGTCGAACGGGAAGCGGCGCAGGTAGTTCAGCGACGAATAGCCGGTGCCGAAATCGTCGAGCGCCACCCGGATGCCCATGCGGTGGAACTCCTCGAGCGTGGAAACCGCCTCGACGCTGGCATCGAGCAGCGCCGATTCCGTGATCTCGACTTCGAGGCGGCTGGCCGGCAGCCCCGAGCTCTCCAGCGCCTTCATCACCGCTCGGAAGACGCCGCCGTTCCTGAACTGCACCGGCGACAGGTTGACCGCCACAGTGATGCTGCTGGGCCACCGAACAGCCTCGGCACAGGCCTGCTGCAACGCGAAGGCGCCGATCTGCTCGATCAGCCCGCTCTCCTCGGCCAGCGGAATGAAGGTTATCGGCGGTACCTCGCCATGGCTCGGCGAGCGCCAGCGCAAGAGCGCCTCGAACCCCGTCAGGCGCTTGGCTTCGATGTCGACCTGCGGCTGGAATACGAGGTAGAGCTCGCCACGGCTGAGCGCGAGGGCAAGCTCGCGCTTCATGTCGCGCCGCTGGCGAAGCGCCTCGTCCATAGCGGGCTCGAAGTAGCGATAGTCGCGGCCCTTCTGTCCCTTCACGCGATAGAGCGCCACGTCGGCGGCATGCATCAGGCTCCCGGCATCGCGGCCGTCGCGCGGGGCGATGGCAATACCGATGCTGGCGCCGATTTGCACCTGGCCGCCATCGATGGCGAAGGGCTGGGCGATGGCTTCGAGGATGGCCCGTGCCGTCTCCGCGGCATCCGTCGCATCGTCCATCCGCAGCAGCAAGGCGAACTCGTCGCCGCCGAGCCGGGCAACGAGGCTGGCGCTCCGCGCCGCGCCTTGCAGCCGGTCGGCCACCGCCTTCAGCAGTTCGTCACCGGCGAGATGACCCATCGTGTCGTTGACCAATTTGAAATCGTCGAGATCGACCGAGAGCACCGCCAGCCGGCCCTCGGTGAGTGCTTCCAGCATCTCGTTCAGCCGGTCCTGGAACTGCATCCGGTTGGGCAGGCCCGTCAGGTTGTCGTGCTGGGCGAGATAGGCGATCTCGGCCTCGTTGAGCTTGGCCTCGGTGACGTCGCTCGACAGCGCCAGCAGTCGGGCCACCTCGCCATCCTCGCCATGGATCGGCGAGATGGTGATGTCCCACCAGCGCGGGGCCCCTTTGGCAGTCGGTCCGAACAGCGTTTGCCGGACGGTCTCGCCCAGCCGCGCCCGAGCGATGGCACGAGCAACGTTCCCCTGTGCGTCGGGCGGCCAGAACTGCACGAACGGCTTGCCCCGGATCGTCTCGAAGTTCTCGACCTCCATGACCCGGATGCCCGGGCCATTCATGAAGATCAGCGTCCCGTTGGTGTCCAGCACCTCGATCGCCATCGGGCTTGCCTCGAGGATGGAGCGGGCGAAGGCGTCGCTTTCGCGCAGCGCTGCCTCCGCTGCCATGCGGTCGTGTATGTCCTCGAGCGTGCCGTACCAGCGGATGATCTGGCCTTCGGCGTTGCGTCGCGCCGCCGCTCGCGCCCGCATCCAGCGATAGGCGCCCGACTTGAGGCGCACCCGGTAGTTCGCGTCGAGCGGCTCGCCGCTTTCGATCGAGGCCCGCCAGGCCCTCAGCGTCGGTTCGAGGTCGTCCGGATGCAGGGCACTCGCCCAGCCTTCGCCCAGCGTCTCGGCGGCGCTCAGTTCCACGAGGGCCAGCCAGCGCGGACCGAATTCGATGATGCTGCCGTCCGGATCGGCCAGCCACGGCACCTGCGGATCGAACTCCACTGCGTGCCGGTGGTGGTCCTCGCTTTCGCGCAGGGCTCGCTCGATCAGCAGCGTCCGCGTCACGTCCTGGACAATGATCTGCATCACCCGCGGGCTGAGCGAAAAATACGTCGCCCTGTAGTGGTGGATCGCGCCCTGGGCGGGATTGCTGCGAAACTCGAACGACCCGGTCTCTTCCGATCTCGAGGCGCGGCGCAGGACTCGAAGCCCGCGCTTTGCGTCTTCGGGATGGAGGGCGCGCAGCTTCTCCCGCAGGGTGGTGCCTTCACCCTGCAGTCCGCCGAACAGGTCGCTGTGGACGCGGTCGGCAGCAACGTCCCAGCGCCAGACCGTGATCCCTGCCGTGCTGCTGATCTGCCGCAGGGTCTCGGTTGCGCCTTCGGCATTGATGCGGGTCGCCCCCGCAACGGAATCCCGTCTATTGACCATGAGCTCCTCGGTCTTGCCCGGATGCTATGGCGTTGCCACATCGAAAACATTAATCGCCGTATTCGCAAAACGAGCAGATACGGCGACAATTGGCTCGATGGTTAAAGGGTGCTGAGCGAGACCTTCAGTAACTCTACCTGACTCAGGCCCATTCGCCCTTCCGCATCACCGGAACCTTGCTGCCGTCGGGCTTGATGCCGTCGATGTCGATCTGGTCCGAGCCGATCATCCAGTCGATATGGATCAGGCTCTTGTTGCCGCCGCGGGCAGCGATCTCTTCTGGCGTCATCTTCGTGCCGTTGATGAAGCAGTCCGCATAGCACTGGCCCAGCGCGATGTGGCTCGCGGCGTTCTCGTCGAACAGAGTGTTGTAGAACAGGACGCCCGACTTGCTGATCGGCGAGGAATGCGGCACCAGCGCCACTTCGCCCAGCCGGCGCGACCCCTCGTCGGTGTCGAGCACCTTCTGCAGCACCGCCTCGCCCTTCGATGCCTTCGCCTCGACGATCCGCCCGCCGTCGAACTTCACCTCGATGTCGGCGATCAGCGTGCCGTTGTGGCTCAGCGGCTTGGTCGAGCGCACATAACCCTCGACGCGCTGGCTGTGCGGGGTGGTGAACACTTCCTCGGTCGGGATGTTCGGGTTGCAGGTGATGCCGTTCTTGGCCTCCGATGCGCCGCCCTTCCAGCGGTGCTCGTCGGCGAGCCCGATGGTGAGGTCGGTGCCTGGCCCCGTATAGTGCAGCGAGGCGAAGGCCTGCCCGTTCAGCCAGGTCCAGCGCTCCTTGAGCCGTGCGTTATGCGCCTTCCACTCGGCGATCGGGTCCTCGCGATCCACGCGCGAAGCCGCAAAGATCGCCTCCGCCAGCTTGCCGATCGCCACTTCTTCCTCGTCGCCGGGGAACACGAGCTTGGCCCATGCCGGATTGGGGTAGGAGACGATGTTCCAGTTGATGTCGAAGCCGGTGATCTTCTCGAGGGCAGGGCGGTAGGCCATCGAGGTCGCCCGGTTGGCGCGCGCCACCTTGTCCGGGTCTTCCTTGCTCAGCATCATCGGGTTGTCGCCCGAGATCGCCATGCGCGCCGCGTTGTTGCCGAACGCCTTGGCCATGCCGTCGAACAGCCAGGCGGGCGCCCGGTCGAAGCTGTCGGCCCCGGCGTTGCGGTAGCGCGCCAGCGTGATCTCCTCGTCCGAGAAGATCGGCTGCACGAAGCCCGCGCCGGCCTTGTAGGCATGCGCCGCGATCCGCCGCACCAGCGGCAGCGCGGCCACCGGCGCCGTCAGCACCAGGTCCTGCCCCGGCTGCAGCTGCAGCCCCACCTTGATCGCCACTTCGGCGAGCCGGTCGAGCTTGACTGGATCGATGGGGGTGTTGCTGGCCATGAGGGAACTCGAGTCTGTGAGGGGAGGGCACCCTTCCTAGCCCAACGCCCGGCGTCCACGCTAGTCGGGCAAGGCCCCATCGCCGCCGCCTCGGTATTTGTGAACGCCCCCTCCACCAGCTTCGCTGGTC
>JAEWLC010000060.1 GCA_023393475.1 Pseudomonadota bacterium | reverse complement strand
CTCTCACCACATTACTGTGGCGGAGCCTGGATGGGTGGTTGGTTGTCGGTCCCACAAACCCGCCACGGCACGACTGCCATGGCTCCCGATATCCCCACACCGTTCGTTCGTCGCGAACGCCGCCCAGCGCGAGGACGGGGTGAGGATAAGGCCGGGGGAATGGTGGGGGGACAAGATTTCGTGGCGTGCCCGCTCAACCGCTCTCTCAGCCGTCATCCGCGGACTTGATCCGCGGACCCAGCGACATCGCGGCATCCCATGGGTCCCCGGGTCAAGCCCGGGGATGACGGTGGTAGAGGGCGGGTACGGTGCACGGGAGATATCGCACTGGGTTCCCGCTCTCGCGGGAATGACATTGTGGGTGGCATGGGCACCGAGCGATGGCGATGCTGCCGACCTGCGACATTGTGGTATCGGAAACTCCGATAATTCCCCACGGCCGAATGAATTTGCGAATGTTCATCCGTTCGATAACGTCGCATGCAAGGGCCGGATGCGCGTTTGGGAGCGTGGCCCGATCAGGGAGCACACGATGAAATCCATCCTCAAGACCTGCACCGCCTTGACCATGGTTGCGACCTTCACCGGTCAGGTGGCAGCGCAGGAGATGCTGCAGACACTTGGCGCCGGCGAAGGCGAAGTCTCGATCGTCGCCTGGGCGGGCTACATCGAACGTGGCGAGACCGATCCGGCATTCGACTGGGTCACCAAGTTCGAAGCCGACACCGGCTGCAAGGTCAACGTGAAGACCGCGGCGACATCGGACGAAATGGTGGCGCTGATGAACGAGGGTGGCTTCGACCTCGTCACCGCCTCGGGCGACGCCTCGCTCCGCCTCATCGCCGGCAAGCGGGTGCAGCCGATCAACACCTCGCTGATCCCGTCGTGGTCGACGCTCGATCCGCGCATCGAGAGCGCCGCCTGGCACACGGTCGACGGCGTCCACTACGGCACGCCGTATGTCTGGGGCGCAAACGTCCTGATGTACAATACAGAGGTCTTTGGCGACACGCCGCCGACCAGTTGGAACGTGGTGTTCGAGGATACGACGCTGCCGGATGGCAAGTCCAACAAGGGACGCGTACAGGCCTATGATGGCCCGATCTACGTTGCCGACGCCGCGCTCTACCTGATGAAGCACAAGCCCGAGCTCGGCATCACCGACCCGTACGCGCTCAACGAGGACCAGTACAAGGCGGCGCTCGACCTGCTGCGCGTGCAGCGCACGCTTGTCGGCCGTTACTGGCACGATGCTTTCATCCAGATGGACGACTTCAAGAACGAGGGCGTTGTGGCCTCGTCGTCCTGGCCCTTCATGGTCAACGTGCTGAAGGCCGAGGGCGCGCCTGTCGGCTCGACCTTCCCGGAGGAAGGCATCACCGGCTGGGCCGATACTACGATGCTGCATGCCGACAGCGCGCATCCGAACTGCGCCTATATGTGGATGGAGCACTCGCTCTCGCCCAAGGTGCAGGGCGACGTCTCGGCCTGGTTCGGCACGGTTCCCTCCGTCCCCGCCGCATGCAAGGGCAACGAGCTCCTCACCGACGAGGGCTGCTCCACAAACGGCTACGACAACTTCGACAATATCCGCTTCTGGCGCACCCCGACGGCCAAGTGCGAGGCGGGCGAATGCGTGCCCTACTATCGCTGGGTCAGTGACTATGTCGGCGTGATCGGCGGCCGCTGATGAGAAAGGGGCGGGGCGGCTTGGCCTGTCCCGCTTCCGTCCCCGGTGTCGCTCCCGTGAAGCGCGGCAGCTCCGTACGTGGTGGGCTCGGTGGGGCCACCGCAGCTTCGCGGGAGTGCCCGTGGACCAGGAACAAGTGAAGCAATGACCACAGCCGTTTCGCTCCAGCAGGTCTCGCGCCATTTCGGTGCGGTGAAGGCCCTCGATCAGGTCGACCTCGAGGTAGGTGAGGGCGAGTTCTTCGCCATGCTCGGGCCGTCGGGTTCAGGCAAGACCACCTGCCTGCGGCTGATCGCCGGCTTCGAGCAGCCGACCCACGGCCATATCCGCATCTTCGACGATGCGGTCGAGGGCGTGCCGCCATACCGGCGCAACGTCAACACCGTGTTCCAGGACTACGCGCTGTTCCCGCACATGAATGTGCGCGAGAACGTCGAGTTCTCGCTGATGCTGCGGAAGGTCGATAGGGCCGTTCGGGCCCGCGAGGCCGAGGCGGCGCTGGAACTGGTGAAGCTCGGCGGCTATGGCGAACGCAAGCCGGGGCAGCTCTCCGGCGGGCAGCGACAACGCGTGGCGCTGGCCCGCGCCATCGTCAACAAGCCGAAGGTGCTGCTGCTCGACGAGCCGCTCGGCGCGCTCGACCTGAAGCTGCGCGAGCAGATGCAGGAAGAGCTGAAGGCGCTGCAGCGGACGCTGGGGATCACCTTCATCTTCGTCACGCACGACCAGGGCGAGGCCCTGTCGATGGCCGACCGGGTCGCCGTGTTCAACCTCGGCCGGTTGATGCAGGTCGGCACGCCCGAGGAAATCTACCGGCGACCCAGTTCGCGCTTCGTCGCCGATTTCGTCGGCTCGTCCAACGTGCTGGGACCGGACTTCGTCCACAACATCGTCGGCGAGCGCAGGTGGGCGTCGCTGCGGCCCGAGGCGATCCACGTCATCCGTGCCGGCGGCGGGCTGTCGACGCTCAGCGGCACCGTGACCTCGCGCTCCTATCTCGGGGCCACGACGCGGCTCGGCATCGACCTCAGGGGCATGCTGCTGCATGCGGTTGTCCCGTCGGCCGATGACAACCCGGTCGAGGGCGAAACCGTCACGGTCGGCTTTGCCAAGGATGCGCTGCACCTGATGGAGTCCGAGGGATGAGCGCGGTGGCCGCGACAGCTCCCGGCGCGATCCTCCCCAACCGGCGCGGCCCGCTCGGCGCGCTGAGCGATGCCTTCTGGCGGCAGCCGAAGCTGTTCGTCTTCCTGCTGCTGCTGCCGGCGCTGCTGTGGCTCGGCATCGTCTATGTCGGCTCGCTGTTCGCGCTGCTGCTGCAGAGCTTCTTCTCGATCGACGAGTTCTCCGGGCTCATCAACTACGAGTTCACGCTCAAGACCTACGCCGAACTGTTCCGGCCGCAGAACCTCGATGTGATCCTGCGCACGGTGATCATGGCCGCGGCGGTGACCGTCGCCTCCGCCATCATCGCTTTCCCCATTGCCTATATGGCGGCGCGCTATGCGAAGGGCGCGTGGAAGGCGGTGTTCTACCTCGGGATCATGCTGCCGCTCTGGGCCAGCTATCTGGTCAAGGTCTATGCCTGGAAGCTGATCCTCGCCAAGGAAGGCATCCTCAACTGGGTGTTCGCGCAGCTGCACCTGACCTGGCTGCTGGATGCCTGGCTCAGCCTGCCGGTGATCGGCGGGCCGTCCCTTTCCATCAGCTACACCGGCACGTTCCTCGTCTTCCTCTATGTGTGGATGCCCTACATGATCCTGCCGATCCAGGCGGCGATCGAGCGGGTGCCGACCAACCTCACCGACGCGTCGGCCGATCTTGGCGCGACACCGATGCAGACGTTCTGGAAGGTGATCTTCCCGCTGGCGCTGCCAGGCATCGTCGCGGGCTCGATCTTCACCTTCTCGCTCACGCTGGGCGACTACATCATCCCGCAGATCATCGGCACGTCGGCCTTCTTCATCGGGCAGGCCGTCTACTCCCACCAGGGCACGGCGGGGAACATTCCGCTCGCGGCGGCCTTCACAGTGGTGCCGATCGTGATCATGGGCTTCTACCTATGGGGCGCCAGGCGCATGGGGGCGTTCGATGCGCTCTGATGCTCCACGCGCCAGCTGGCCGCTCAAGCTCGCCGCCGGGGCAGGGCTGTTCTTCCTGCTCGCGCCGATCGCGCTGATCTTTCTCTATGCGTTCTCTTCCGAGGAGCGGACTTACCAGTGGCCGCCACCGGGGCTGACGCTCAAGTGGTTCGAAGTCACCTGGAACCGGCCCGATGTCTGGCAGGCGCTGACGCTTTCGGTACAGGTCGCCGCCATCTCCACCGCTATTGCGCTCGTGCTCGGCACGCTCTGCGCCGCGGCGGTGTCGGGCTCGAAGTTCTTCGGCCGCGAGACGATCTCGCTGCTGGTGATCCTGCCGATCGCGCTGCCGGGTATCATCACCGGTATCTCGCTGCGGTCGGCCTTCAGCCTGATGGACATCCCGTTCTCGTTCTGGACGATCGTCCTCGGCCACGCGACCTTCTGCATCGTCGTCGTCTACAACAACGCCGTGGCGCGCTTCCGGCGAACGTCCGGCTCGATGATCGAGGCGGCGATGGACCTCGGTGCCGACAAGTTCCAGACCTTCCGCTACGTCATCCTGCCCAACCTCGGCACGGCGCTGCTGGCGGGCGGCATGCTGGCTTTTGCGTTGAGCTTCGACGAGGTGATCGTCACCACCTTCACCTCCGGCCAGCAGCAGACGTTGCCGATATGGATGCTGGAGGAACTGGTGCGCCCGCGCCAGCGCCCGGTGACCAACGTCGTAGCCATGGTGGTGGTGATCGTGACCCTGCTGCCAATCCTTGCAGCCTTCTATTTCAGCCGCGGCGGCGAACAGAGCGTCGCCGGCATGGGCAAGTAATCCGTTCGGGAGAGAGACTATGGACACCCAGATGCTGATCGGCTCGCGCTTCGAGGCGGGTACGGAAACCGAGGAGCAGGTGCTCGATCCGCGCACGGGCGGGTTGATCGAGGCCATCCCGGAAGCATCGGAACAGCAGATCGATGCGGCGGTGAATGCGGCGGCGAAGGCGTTCGGCAACTGGTCGCGCACGACGCCCGGCCAGCGGTCGAACTATCTGCTCCGCATCGCGCAGGCGATCGAGGACGATGCCGACGCGTTCGCGGCGCTCGAGGCGCTGAACTGCGGCAAGCCGATCAATGCCGTGAAGAACGACGAGATCCCGGCGATCGTCGATTGCTACCGCTTCTTCGCGGGCGCGGTGCGCAACATGCACGGGGCCATCGCCGGCGAGTACCTGCCGGGACACACCTCGATGATCCGGCGCGACCCGATCGGCATCGTCGCGTCGATTGCGCCGTGGAACTATCCTCTGATGATGATGGCGTGGAAGCTCGCGCCGGCCATCGCGGGCGGCAATACGGTGGTGTTCAAGCCGTCGGAGCAGACGCCGCTCACGGCGCTGAAACTGGCGAAGGTGATGGCCGACATCCTGCCCGAGGGCGTGGTCAACGTCGTGCTCGGGCGCGGCGACAGTGTCGGCAACGCGCTGATCAACCACCCGAAGGTCAACATGATCTCGATCACGGGTGATGTCGCGACTGGCAAGAAGGTGCTGCAGGCGGCGGCCAAGTCGGTGAAGCGCACGCATCTCGAACTCGGCGGCAAGGCGCCGGTGATCGTCTACGACGACGCCGACCTCGAGGCCGTGGTGAGCGGGCTCAAGGCCTTCGGCTTCTACAATGCGGGGCAGGATTGCACGGCGGCGTGCCGCATCTATGCGGGCCCAAAAATCCACGACAGGCTGGTCGCCGACCTTAGCTCGGCTGTCAGCTCGATCCAGTACAACCAGCAAGACGACACGCTGAACGAGATCGGGCCGCTGATCTCGAAGCGCCAGCGCGATCGGGTGGCGAGCTTCGTTGAGCGGGCTTCGGAACTGCCGCACATCAAGATCGCGACCGGCGGGCACACTTCGGGCGACAAAGGGTTCTACTACGAGCCAACCGTCATCGCGGGGGCGCTGCAGAGCGACGAAATCGTGCGGCGCGAAGTGTTCGGTCCGGTGGTCTCGATCACCCGCTTCTCGGAGCCGGAGGACGCCATCGCCTGGGCCAATGACAGCGACTACGGGCTCGCTTCATCGGTGTGGACCAAGGACATCGACAAGGCCATGCAGACTGCGGCGCGGCTGCAGTATGGATGCACCTGGATCAACACGCATTTCATGCTGGTCAACGAGATGCCGCACGGCGGGCTGAAGCAGTCGGGATACGGCAAGGACATGAGCGGCTACGCGCTCGAGGACTATACGGCGGTCCGGCACGTGATGATCAACCACGGGTAGGACGGGGCTTCCTGCGCCCCCTCCGAGTTGCGGCTAGTTCCCCCCGCCGGCTACACCACTTGCGACGTGGGAGCGGATGTCGAGTTCCGTGCTCTTCAGGTGGGCGCGCATGGCGTCGGCGGCGGCGCGCTGATTGCCGGCCTTGATGGCGTCGAGGATGGCCTGGTGGGCGGTGAGGGTTTCGTCGCGGCCGGCGCCGCGCAGGGTCTGGCCGCGACGGCTCATGACGAAGCTTTCGCGCAGCGGGCGGGCCATGGCTTCAAAAATGAAGGCGATGATGCGGTTGCCGCTGGCCATGGCGATGGCCTCGTGGAACTGCAGGTCGGCTTCGTGGAAACGCGCTTCGGCTTCCCCTTCCTCGCTGGTCGCCTCGGCCGCGAACCGCCGCATGCTCTCCATGGCCCCGTCGATCGCCTGCAGGCCGGCGCGGCTGGCGCGCTTTGCGGCGAGTCCGGCCAACAGCGTCTCCATCCCCATGCGCAGCTCGATCAGATCGAAGAGCCCCTTGGGATCGTTGTGCACGATCGAAACCAGCATGCCGGCGAATACCGAGCTGTCGGGCTCGCGCACGACGGCGCGGCGGCCGCGACCGATATCGAGCAGCCCGCGTCCAACCAGCATCTTGACCGCCTCGCGGATGGTAAGGCGGCTGACTTCGTAGCGCAGGGCGAGGTCGGCTTCGCTCGGGATGCTCTGGCCCGGCGAGAGGTCTCGCAGGATGAAATCTGCAAGTCGATTGGCGACGCTTTCAGCCGCCGTCGCCGCGTTCGACCTGTCGCCTTCGGCATCGGTAGCGGCCATATCCCCTCCTAAACATATCATACATGTTCTACTCGCTGCGACCCGGTGTTTAGCCGCCGGTGTCGCGCGTCCTCACGACAAAGCTACTCGTATGGTAGGTTAAATCGCAAGCTAGAATGTCATCGCTACCATCGCCGTGGGGGCGTCCGGGGTAGCGATCTTTACAGAGATATCTGATTGCTCTAGGTTCCGCGCCGCTCGTTGGAGGACGAGCGGCCCGCCACAGTAGGGGCGGGCAGGGAGGCAGAATTGGCCCGGCGAGCGCTCACGCGCCCCACCCGTACCAACGTCCTTCCGTCGACATCCTCCCCACGTGCCGGCCCGTCAAGCCGGACGCGGCAACACAACGGTTTACCCGGGAGGAAACCCAGTGAAAGCTCTCAAGCTTCTTATGACTGCCGTCACGGTTGGCGCCATCGCGCTCGCCGGCCAGGCATTTGCCCAGGACAAGGGCGCTATCGGCATCGCGATGCCGACCAAGTCGTCGCTCCGTTGGATCTCGGACGGTGACTCGCTGAAGGCCGCCCTCGAGGGCAAGGGCTACAGCGTCGACCTGCAGTACGCAGAGGACGATATTCCGAACCAGCTCGCGCAGATCGAGAACATGGTGACCAAGGGCGTGAAGGCCCTCGTCGTCGCCTCGATCGACGGCACCACCCTGTCTGCCGTGCTGCAGCAGGCTGCCGACGCCGGCATCAAGGTCATCGCCTATGACCGCCTGATCCGTGACAGCGGCAATGTCGATTACTACACCACGTTCGACAACTTCCAGGTCGGCGTGCTCCAGGCCAACTCGCTCGTGAAGGGCCTCAAGGAGCGCTTCCCGAACACGAAGCCGTGGAACGTCGAGCTGTTCGGCGGCTCGCCGGACGACAACAACGCCTTCTTCTTCTACGACGGCGCGATGAGCGTCCTCCAGCCGCTGATCGACTCGGGCGACATCGTGATCAAGTCCGGCCAGACTGGCATGGACAAGGTCGGTACGCTCCGTTGGGACGGCGCCGTGGCGCAGGCCCGCATGGATAACATCCTGTCGGCCAACTACTCGGACGGCAGCCGCGTCGATGGCGTGCTGGCCCCGTATGATGGCCTCTCGCGTGGCATCATCTCGTCGCTGCGCGGCGTTGGCTACGGTTCGGCCGACCAGGCCTGGCCGATCATCACCGGGCAGGATGCCGAGACCCCGTCGGTCAAGGCGATCATCGCCGGCGAGCAGTACTCGACCGTGTTCAAGGACACCCGCGAACTGGCCTCGACCACTGCCGCGCTCGTCGACACCGTCATCAGCGGTGGCACGCCGGAAGGCCTCGACACCACCACCTACGACAATGGTGTGAAGGTCGTGCCGTCGATCCTGCTCGTTCCGCATGACGTCGACGCCACCAACTACAAGGCTCTGGTCGTCGACTCGGGCTACATCAAGGAATCCGACCTGCAATAAGGTCGACTTCTTCGGGAGGGGCCCCGCCACTGGTGGGGCCCTTTCGGCATTCTATCCCCTAAAGTAAAATCAGGCCCGAGGCGCCGCGAGGCGACCGGTCCAACCAGAAGGCCGCCCATGACCGACACCATCCTGGAGATGCGTGACATCACCAAGACGTTCCCCGGCGTGAAAGCGCTTCAGAATGTCAACCTGGATGTGAAGGCCGGTGAGATTCACGCCATCGTAGGCGAGAACGGCGCCGGCAAATCGACGCTGATGAAGGTTCTCTCCGGCGTCTACCCCCACGGCTCCTATGAGGGCCAGATCATCTACAACGGCGAGGAATGCGCCTTCCGCTCGATCCGCGACAGTGAGCACAAGGGCATCGTCATCATCCATCAGGAACTGGCGCTGGTGCCGCTCCTGTCGATCGCCGAGAACATCTACCTGGGCAATGAGCGCGCCAGTGCCGGGATCGTCGACTGGGACGAGACCCGCGAAGGCGCGCGGGCCGTGCTGAGGAAGGTCGGGCTCAACGAAGACCCGGACACGCTCGTCACCAATATCGGCACGGGCAAGCAGCAACTGGTCGAGATCGCCAAGGCGCTGTCGAAGGAAGTGAAGCTCCTCATCCTCGACGAGCCGACCGCGTCGCTCTCCGAAAAGGACAGCGAGGCGCTGCTGAACCTGCTGCTCGGCTTCAAGGCGCAAGGCATTTCCTGCATCCTCATCTCGCACAAACTCAACGAAGTCTCGAAGGTCTCGGACCGCATCACGGTGATCCGCGACGGCCGCAGCATCGAGACGATGGACAAGGCCGACATTAGCGAAGACCGGATCATCACCTCGATGGTGGGTCGTTCGCTCGAGGACCGCTATCCGCCGCGCACGCCCAACATCGGCGAAGTGGTGTTCGAGGTGAAGAACTGGTCGGTCTACCATCCGCAGCACCGCGACCGGCAGGTGATCAAGGGCATCGACCTCAACGTGAGGAAGGGCGAAGTGGTCGGTATCGCGGGGCTCATGGGTTCGGGCCGCACCGAGTTCGCGATGAGCCTCTTCGGCAAGTCCTACGGCGTGAAGGTGAACGGCGACGTGCTGCTGCACGGCAAGAAGGTGGATACCTCGACTGTCGAGAAGGCGGTGTCGCACGGCATCGCCTATGCCACGGAGGACCGCAAGACCTACGGGCTCAACCTCATCGACCACATCAAGCACAACACGACGCTGGCCAACCTCGTCGGTGTGTCGCGCTGGGGCGTGATCGACGATCTCAAAGAGCTCGATGTGGCCAACGACTATCGCAAGAAGACCAATATCCGGTCCTCGAGCGTCTACCAGACGACGGGCAACCTGTCGGGCGGCAACCAGCAGAAGGTCGTGCTTTCGAAGTGGCTGTTCGCCAACCCGGAGGTGCTGATCCTCGACGAGCCGACCCGCGGCATCGACGTCGGCGCCAAGTACGAAATCTACAGCATCATCAACCAGCTCGCTGCACAGGGCAAAGCCATCCTCGTCATCTCCTCGGAGATGCCGGAACTGCTGGGCATCACCGACCGCATCTACGTGATGAACGAGGGGCGGCTCGTCGGTGAAATGCCGACCGCCGAAGCGAGCCAGGAAAAGATCATGCGCGCCATCGTGCGCGCCGAAGGGAAAGTTGCATCATGACGACCGAAACCGCTCAGCAGGCGGCAAACCCGGCCGAAGCAGCCGTATCGCAGCGCCAGTCCATCTGGGGAGCCTTGCAGGCCAACCTGCGTGAGTACGGGCTGCTGCTGGTGCTCATCCTGATCATGCTGTTCTTCCAGTGGACCACCAACGGCGTGCTGTTCAAGCCGCTGAACCTCACCAACATCATCCTGCAGAACAGCTACATCATCGTGATGGCGCTCGGCATGCTGCTGGTGATCGTGGCCGGCCATATCGACCTCAGCGTCGGCTCAGTGTCGGGCTTCATCGGGGCACTGGCCGCAATGCTGATGATCGGCTGGAAGTTCCCGCCCGAGCTGGCCTTCCTTGCCAACCCGTTCGTCGCGGGCATCATCTGCCTGATTGTCGGCGCAGTGATTGGCGCGGTGCAGGGCTGGCTCATCGCCTACTATCGGATTCCAGCATTCATCGTAACGCTGGCCGGCATGCTGATCTTCAAGGGCCTGTCGCTGGCGCTGCTGGAAGGCAAGTCGGTCGGTCCGTTCCCGCCGGAGTTTCAGATGCTCTCGGCCGGCTTCATTCCCGACTTCATCGGTCCGATCACCCTGATCGCGGCCAGCGAAGGCGTGCAGCCGCTGGTGCTGCACGGGGCGACGCTTACCATCGGCATCGTCGCGGTGGTGGCGATGATCCTGTTCGCGATCCGCACCCGTGCGCGCCGGTCGTCGCGCGGTTACGAGACCGAGCCCTTTGCGCTGTTTGCGATCAAGAACATCGTGATCGCGGCGCTGGTGCTGTTCTTCACCTACATGCTGGCGTCCTACAAGGGCCTGCCGAACGTGCTGGTGGTGATGGGCGTGCTGATCGCCGGCTTCGTCTTCCTGACCAAGCGGATGACTTTCGGCCGCCGCATCTATGCCATCGGCGGCAACCCGAAGGCCGCGGCGCTGTCGGGTATCAAGACCGAGCGGCTGACGTTCTACATCTTCGCCATCATGGGCGCGCTGGCGGCGCTGGCCGGCATGATCTACGCCGCCCGCCTCAACTCGGCGACGCCGAAGGCGGGGCAGGGGCTGGAGCTCGACGTGATCGCGGCCGTGTTCATCGGTGGCGCTTCGGCGCTGGGCGGTGTCGGCCAGGTGGCGGGTGCGGTGATCGGCGCCTTCATCATGGGCGTGCTGAACAACGGCATGTCGATCATGGGCATCAACATCGACCTGCAGCAGATGATCAAGGGCGTGGTGCTGCTCGCGGCCGTGTTCTTCGACCTCTACAACAAGAACAAGGCCTAAGCGCTTTTCACCGGCAGGACGGGGCCCGGATTCCACGTGCGTGGAATCCGGGCTTTTCATTGAATGGGCCTCTAGCCGAGAGCGGGCCGGTGTGGTTTCGTCCGCGCGTTTCGATCATTGCAACGAGGGGTTTTCGCAATGGCATTGTCGATCGCGCAGCGGCTGGACCGGGTAAAAGTTCGGCTCAATGAACTACTCTTCTGGCTGGCGCGCGAGACGGTGCAAGTGGATGGCTGGCTGCTGAATGGCGCGTCCATCGGGCTCGGCGCCGCATGGCCAAACCGCGATGGCGTACAGAAGTTCGAGGCCTCGGCCGTCGTGCCCTCGCACTGGCCGATCGTCGATACGCGGCTGTTCCTCGACCTCGGCGGCGAGGCGCTTGCGACGCTGGTCTATGCCGACCGAAGCGAGCCGTTCGGCAACGATCCGTACCACAAGGATTTCCCGGTTCGGGCGCATGAGTTCCGCATCGAGGCGGAGGCCGTGGCACGGCTGCCGTTCGGCGAGCCGGTGCGCAATCCGCACCTCAGCGGAGCGCGACTCTACTGGCTCGATACGGCGGTCGACCGGCTGCGCCTGCGGCTGCAACTCATCCACGAACTCTGCCAGCAACTGGCCGGACACGAGGTGGTGCCGCACCTGATCGAGGCAGCCGAGGAGGCGTTCTACGCGCTCGAGTGGCCGTCGGGGAGCCAGGACTATGTCTCGCGCTTCGCGCCGCAGGGCGGCCAGCAGAAGATCTGGCAGTTGCCGCCGCTGAAGGCCGATCCTGATGCACTCAACGACGAGCAGCGCGCCAGCGTGATTGCCGCTGATGAGAAGCTGATTGCCGGGCTGCAGGAGCTGCAGCGCCGCTATCCGCAGCAGGGCGAGATTGCGCTGACCGGCCACGCCCATATCGACCTCGCGTGGCTCTGGCCGTACTCGGAGACCAAGCGCAAGACCCGGCGCACCTTCTCTACCGCGCTGTCGCTGATGGAGGGGAGCAACGAATACATCGCCCAATCCGGATTCCGCTTCAACCAGTCGACGGCGCAGTACTACGCGCAGATCGAGGAGGATGATCCGGCGCTGTTCGAGCGGATCAAGGCGAAGGTGGCGGCGGGCGGCTGGGAGACCATCGGCGGCATGTGGGTTGAGCCCGACACCAACATGCCGACGGGCGAGAGTCTCGCGCGCCAGATTCTCTACGGGCAGCGCTATTTCGAGCAGAAGTTCGGCGTGCGCCACCGGGTGTGCTGGCTGCCGGATTGCTTCGGCTTCTCGGGTGGGCTGCCGCAGCTGCTGAAACAGGGCGGTATCGACTCGTTCTTCACCATCAAGGTGAACTGGAACGACACCAACACGATCCCGGCAGACCTGTTCTGGTGGGAGGGGATCGACGGTTCGCGCGTGCTGACGCACACGTTCAACAACCCGTGGCAAGGCTACAACGGGGCGGTCAATCCGCTCTCGATCTACAAGACCTGGCAGAACTTCAAGCAGAAGGCGATGCATCCGGCCTCGCTGCTGGCCGTCGGCTATGGCGATGGCGGTGGCGGCGTGACGCCGGAATATGTCGAGCGCGAGATGGTGCTGCGCGACTTCCCGGTGCTGCCCAAGGCGCGGTGGAGCCGGGTCGAGGACTTCTTCGCCGCGGCCCACGAGACGGGCAAGGAGCGAAAGCTCCCGGTCTGGCAGGGTGACATCTATCTCGAACTGCACCGCGCGACGCTGACCACGCAGAGCGCCACCAAGAAGGCGCATCGGCAGGCCGAGCGCGCGCTGATCACGGCCGAAACGCTGGCGTCGCTTGCGGCGCTGTTGGGCGGGGAGCAGCCGGAGAGCCTCGAGCACATCTGGCGCGTGGTGCTGAAGAACGAGTTCCACGACATCCTGCCCGGCTCGTCGATCGCCGAGGTGTATGAGGATGCTGAGCGCGAGTTGAACGATGCAGTCGGCCGGGCGGTGGCGCGCCAGCAGATGGCGCTGTCCTCGATCGTCAACCTGATCCCGGACGGCGACGTTGCCGATGCGGTGATTGTGGTGAACCCCTCGCTCAGCCGGCGGCCGGTGCGCGTCACGCTTTCGGATGGCACGCATTTCTCGAGCCCGGACGTGATGGCGCCGCTGGGCATCAAGGTGTTCCTGCGCTCCGAACTCGAACCGCTTACCGGCCTGTCGGTGAGCGAGACGCATCTCGAGAATGCGCACCTCCGCGCGACGATCGGCGCCGACGGCACGGTGACCAGCCTTGTCCACAAGGCGACGGGGCGCGAGGCGTTGGCCGGGCGCGGCAACCAGCTCTGGGTCTATCCGGGCGACAAGCCGCGGGACTGGGATGCCTGGGACATCGAGGAGGATTATGCGCGCAAGGGCGTGGAGCTGAACCAGCCCGAGAGCATCAAGGTGGTCGAGAACACGCCGACCCGCGTCGCGGTGCGCGTGGTGCGACGCTTCCGCGCGTCGACGGTGACGCAGACCTATGTGCTCGAAGCCAGCGGCGTGCGGCTCGACGTCGCCACCGAAATCGACTGGCACGATCGGCACTGCCTGTTGAGGACCATCACGCCCGTGTCGGTGCACACGACGCACGCGACGTTCGAGCATGCCAATGGCGTCGTGCGGCGGACGACTCACGAGAACACTTCGTGGGACCAGGCGCAGTTCGAGGTGCCGGGCCACCGCTTCCTCGACATGAGCGAACCCGGCTTCGGCGTGGCGCTGCTGAACGACGCCAAGTACGGGCACAGCGCCAAGGGCAACGTGCTGGGGCTGAGCCTGGTGCGCTCGCCGGTCTATCCGGATCCCTTGGCGGACGAGGGCGGGCAGCGGTTCAACTATGCGCTCTATCCGCATGCCGGGGAGTGGCATGAGGGGCGGGTGCGGGAGGAGGCGGAGGACCTGAACCAGCCGATGCTGGCGGCGACCGCAAGTGGGGTCGCCAAGGTGAGTTTCGAGCCGGTGGGCGTCGAGGGGATCCCGGCGGCGCTGTCGGGGTTGAAGCCGGCCGAGGATGGTAAGGGATTGATTTTGCGTGTCTATGAGCCTTCGGGGCGGCGTGGGGACGTGGCCGTGAAGGTGCCGGAGGGTTGGAGCGTGTCGGAGGCGCTGAGCATTCTCGAGGAGCCGATGGAGCGCGGCGAGGGTGCTGGGTTGCGGCCGTTCGAGGTGCGGAGCTGGCGTCTTTCGAAGGGCTAGCGCCGGCCGGTCACCACGCCTTTTTCGGTCAGCATCTTGAGGGCGAGGGTCTGGTCGAGGTGCTGGCTGCGCCAGGCGAGCAACCTTTCGGCCATCTGAAGCCTGACGCTTGCATGGGCCTGGTCCGCCGCTAGGTCATGAACTTCTGCCGGGTCGTTTTCGAGATCGAAAAGCAGCGGCGGCAGGGTGGGGAAGTGGACGTATTTCCACTTCCCCGTGCGGATCACGGCGAGGTTTAGCTGGGTCGAGCGGGCGCCGAACCAGGCCTCGGCGGTGCCGTCGACGACGTCGCGGAAATCGAACTCCCAGTGCGCGGCGTCGCGCCAGTCGGGCGGCGTCTCGCCGGCGATGAGCGGGAGCAGCGATGTGCCGTCGGGGTGGTGTGCCGGTGCGACCTGAAGCAACTCGAGCAGGGTGGGGAAGATGTCGATCGACTCGGTGAAGGACTCGACGCGGCCGGGGCGCGTGCCGGGGAGGCGGATGACCAGCGGGATGTGCTGGCTCTGGTCGAAATAGCCGCCTTTGCCGAGGGTGTGGTGGTCGCCCATCATCTCGGCGTGGTCGGAGGTGAAGATGATGAGCGTGTCGTCCCACTCGCCGCGGGCCTTGAGCGTCGCGAAGATGCGGCCGAGCTGGGCATCGACCTCGGAAATCATGCCGAAATAGGTGGCCTTGATCTGGCGGAACTCGGCGTCGCTCCAGTCGGCGACGAGGCCGGTCCCGGCAGGGATGAAGTGCTCGCGCGGGTTGGTACGGAGGGCGAAATCGACCAGCGGATGTTGGGCGGCCTCGGCCTCGAGCGAAGGGGCGCGGGCGAAGGGGCCGACGTCGTTCGGGTCATACATGCTGGCGTAAGGCTCGGGCACGATGAACGGCGGATGCGGCCGGATGAACGACAGATGAGCGAACCATGAACGCCCGGAATCCTGCTCGGTGAGCCAGCGGGAGAACTCGGACGCGATGAAAACTGTCTGGGTTTGCCCGGAATAGTAGGCGGGCGGGGCGGCGGTGACGGAGCCCGGGGGTGCGCCGACGGGGAAATCGGCTTCCGGCTTGCCGCCGAGTTCGAGGCCCTGCTGGCGGAGCCAGCTCAGCCAGGCCTTTTCGTGCTCGGGCAGCTTAACACGGGTGGTGAAGCCGGGGAGAATGCCCTCGTAGGTGGTAACGTCGGGATCGGCCGGATCGCGGTTGGTGGGATCGAGCGAGACGTCGGTGTAGCCGAAGAGGGTCGGATCGTAGCCGGCGCGGCGGGCGGCTTTCGCGATGTTGTCGAAGCGGTCGGCGAGCGGGCTGCCGTTGCGGCAGACGCGGTGGTTCATCTGGTAGAGGCCGGTATATAGCCCGGCGCGGGCAGGCGAGCAGGGGGCGGCCTGCGCATAGTGCCGGAGGAACGCCGTGCCGTCGGCAGCAAGGGCATCGAGGCTCGGGGTCTTCACCACCGGATGGCCGGCATAGCCGGTGCAGTCGCCCCGCCACTGGTCGGCGGTGATGAAGAGGATGTTCATTTGCGCTTGCCCGCCGAGCTGTGCCGAACTCACCCCCACCCTAGCTCCGCTACTCCGCTGGCGCGACTAGCTGCGCTACCCTCCCCGCGAGGGGGAGGGTGGGGGCTCCCACTCGCCTAGTTCCCGAGGACCAGCACGTCGCTCGAGGCGATGCCGACGCGGACGGAGGAGCCGTGCGGTGGCGGAGGGGTACGCTGGTCGTTGAAGGTGTCGAGGCTGATGGCGTTGTGGCCGAGATCGACCTTGAGCCGGATGACCGAGCCGAGGAAGTGGACCTCGGACACTTTGCCTTCGAGCTGGATGTCGTGGTTGGGGCCGCTGGCGATGGTGACGGCTTCCGGGCGCATGGTGAGCGCTACGGCGTCGCCGCGCTGCGCCGAAGCCGGCAGCGAGGGGATGGCGACAGTGGTGCCGCCGATATCGACGGTCTTCGCGCCTACGTCGGTCACGGTGGCGTTCAGGGTGTTGAGCTGGCCGACGAAGGTGGCGACGAACTTGGTCTGCGGCTGGTTGTAGATTTCGAACGGCGTTCCGAACTGCTCGACGTTGCCGGAACTCAGTACGACGATGCGATCCGAGATCGAGAGCGCCTCTTCCTGGTCGTGGGTAACGAAGACGGTGGTGATGCCGAGTTCGCGCTGGATTTCGCGGATCTGCTCGCGCAGCGAGACGCGGATCTTGGCGTCTAGGGCCGAGAGCGGCTCGTCGAGCAGGAGCATGCGCGGGCTGGGGGCGAGGGCACGGGCGAGAGCGACGCGCTGCTGCTGGCCGCCGGAGAGTTCGAACGGGTAGCGCTTGTCGTAGCCGGACAGGCCGATGAGCTTCAGCATCTCCTCGACACGGGCCTCGCGCTGGGGCTTGGGCATGCCGGCGATCTTGAGGCCGAAGCCGACATTGTCGGCGACGTTCATGTTGGGGAACAGCGCATAGGCCTGGAACACCATGCCGATCTTGCGCTGGTTGGGCTGCAGATGGGCGATGTCGTTGCCCTCGACGACGATGCGGCCGGTGTCGGGGCGCTCGAAGCCGGCGATCATCCGGAGGATGGTGGTCTTGCCGCAACCGGAGGGGCCGAGCAGGGAAACGAACTCGCCCTTGTTGAAGGCTAGATCGACACCCTTCACCACGGGCACGCCACCGAAGGTCTTCACGAGCTTCTCGATGTGGAGAAATGCGTCGGCCATGGTCTAGTCCCTGCGGGCGGTTTTGGGGGCGAAGCGGGCGAGCAACTGGATCATGCCCATGGCGCCCCAGGTTATGGCGAAGGAGATGACTGCAAGCGCCGACGGCTCGTAGGCGCGGTTGGCGCCGACATTCTGCATGTAGACGCCGAAGACCTGGCGGTTGAGCAGGCTCGCGATGGTGAATTCGCCGATGACGATGGCGAGGGTCAGGAAGGCGCCCGACAGTACGGCGACGATGATGTTCGGGAAGATCACCCGGGCGATGATGGTCGCCTGGTTGGCGCCGAGGATGTTGGCGGCCTCGGTGAGCGTCTGTACGTCGATGGTGCGGAGGCCGGTGTCCACGGCGCGATACATGTACGGCAGGGCCAGCGCCACATAGGCGAGGGTCAGCAGGACATCGGTACCGAGATTTGTGCCCAGCAGAGGCAGGAACGAACTCGTATTGTACATCCGGATATAGCCGAACACGAGGATGATCGCCGGGATGATCAACGGCAGAAGCGTGACGAACTCGATGATCGGTCTGAGGTGGGGCGCGCGCAGACGGACGTAGTAGGCAGCGGGCACGACGATCAGCAAGCCGACGACGATCGTCGCCGCGCCGATTATCAGCGAGTAGCTGAACGCGGCTTGGAAGCGTGGATCGGCCAGCACGTTGGCGTAGGCATCGAACGACAGGTAGTCGCGCCGGATGTGCAGCGAGAAGTGGAATGTCGCGTAGAGCGGGATGAGGAAATAAAGCGCGCCGATGATGAAGATCACCCAGCTCCAGAACCTGCCCTGATTCATTTGAGCCACCGTTCGGCGCGTGTGCGCACCACCAGATAGACGACGTTGGCGAGCGCGGTGATGACGATCATGCCGAGCGCCAGGGCGGCGCCGAGGCCCGGATTGTGCAGCACGTCACCACGGATCTGCGCGAAGAGCAGGATGGGGACGATGTTCAGCGACGAGCCGGTCAGCGCGTAGGCCGTGGCGATGGCGCCGAAGGCGTTTGCGAAGAGCAGCGACAGCGTGCCGAGCAGGTTCGGCCACAGCACCGGGAAGCCGACATAGCGCCAGAACTGGAACTTCGTCGCGCCAAGCGTCGAAGCGGCCTCGCCCCATTCCTTCTTCAGCCCATCGATGGCGGGGGCGATAATCAGGACCATCAGCGGGATCTGGAAGTAGAGGTAGGTAACGGTCAGGCCCCAGAAGCTGAGGATGTTGAACGACTTCGTCAGGTCGAAGCCGAACATCGTCTTCAGCAGCACGGTGATGAGGCCGAGACGCCCGAGCGTTGCGAGGAATGCGAAGGCGAGCGGGATGCCGGCAAAGTTCGAAGCGACGCCGGAAAAGGTCATCACCGACGAGCGGATGAAGCCGGGGAGGCGGCCGCGGATGATGGCCAGCGCGATGGCGAGGCCGATGATCGCGCCAAGGAGAGCCGAGGCAGCGGAGATGCGAAGCGAGATCCAGAACGAAGCGACGATCTGCGGATCGCCGAGGTTCAGGATGTTGTCGAAGGTGAAGTTGCCGTCCGGATCCTGAAAGGCGCCGACCACGAGGCCGAGCGTGGGGAGGACGAGGAACAGCAGCGCGAAAATGATGAAGGGGGCGATGGCGAGAATGTCGCCAAGCCGCAAGGTCGTCAGGAAGCGAAACGGATTGCCACCGACGCGCGCAACCGGCCCGGTCGAAACCGGGCCGGTCGTCGTGTCAGCTGCAGAGCTGACATTGGCCATTTGTTACTGGACGTTCGCGCCGACGACGCTGTCCCACTGCGTGGTGATCACTTCCTTGCCGGCAGCCTGCTCGTCGAGGGTCGGGAACACGGCCTTGGCGTAGGCTTCGGCCGGCGGCAGCTTGTCGAGCAGATCCTGCGGGATCTTGCCGTTGGCGGCGAGATCGTTGAAGCGGATCGGGTGGCAGTAGCCGGCGAGGAAGCCGATCTGGCCTTCGTCGGAATAGAGGTACTCCATCCACAGCTTGGCGGCGTTCGGATGCGGGGCGAAGGCGGAAATCGCCTGGATGTAGACGCCGGCGACGACGCTATCCGAGGGGACCACGACTTCGGCCTTGGGGTTGCCGGCAAAGCCGTCGCGCCACGACAGGGCATTGTAGTCCCATGCCACTACGATCGGGGTGGTGCCCTGGGCGACCGAGGCGGCCTTGCCGATCACCGGCACGAAGTTGCCCGACTTGTTGACCTCGGCGAAGTAAGCGAGGCCGGCTTCGCCGGCTGCCTTCGCATCGGTCGCGCCGGTGGCGAGGCCGGCGCCGTAGACGGCCTGGATGGCCTGGTTCGAGGCGCGCGGGTCGCCTGCGAGAGCTACCGAGTTCGAGTAGTCGGCGGCCTTGAGGTCGGCCCAGCTGGCCGGCACCTTCGAGACAAGGTCGGTGTTCACGAGGAAAGACAGAACGCCGTAGTAATCGCCGTACCAGTGACCGTCGGCATCCTTGGCCGAGTCAGGGATCGTGTCCCAGGTGGCGACCTTGTAGGGCTGGATCAGGCCTTCGGCCTTCGAGGACGGGCCGAAGGAGAGGCCGACGTCGATCACGTCGGGAGCCTGCGGGCCAGTGTTGCCCTTGTTGGCCTTGATGGCCTCGATCTCATCGGCCGAGCCGGCATCGGGGTTCAGCTCGTTGACGGTGATGCCCGGATATTTCGCCTTGAAGGCGTCGATGATGGCGCCATAGCCGCACCAATCGTGGGGCAGGGCGATGGTGGTCAGCTGGCCCTCGGCCTTCGCGGCTTCGTAGAGCGCGTTGATATCGGTCTGCGCCGAGACGGAGAAGGTCGAAGCGGCAAGAGCCGCGACCGAAACCGAAGCGACAAGCGCATTCTTGAAGATCATTCTAAGTCTCCCTGGAATTCTGGCTTCTTGTCCTGACTCGGGAGGAGCCCCAAAAGCCGCGCACTGCCTATTTTGGCCCCATGACAGCTGCATGACACCCGCTCCTGACGGATGCTCCGGCTACCAGGTGGCCGATGCCGCGAAACCCCCGCAGCTACGGCCGTTGCGACTGTCGGACCCCCTCCGAAGTCATTTGTGACAGTCGAGACAGTGCCCGTTTTGCCAAGGCGAGTCGAGATGGCGCCGAAGTATCTCCGGAAAGCTCTTCTTAGAGCCGTTCCAAACTTGGTCGATATTTCTTGAAGGCTGCTGTCCACATTTGCTAGGCCCCGCCGCAGACGGACGAACCGTCCTTCCGGAGATTTCATATGAAGACGATCAGCACGCTGGCCCTCTCGATCGGCATGGCGGCGATGAGCGCCGGCTTCGCCGTGGCTGCCGAGCCGACAACCGACGCCATTCTCAAGACCTATGCCGATATCGCGCTTGCCGGTTACGAAGATGCGCTGGCCACCGCGAAGGCGCTCGATGCGGCGACCGACGCGCTGATCGCCAACCCGAGCGACGAGACACTGGCGGCGGCCCGCGACGCCTGGCGCGCCTCGCGCCCGAGCTACCAGCAGACCGAGGCGTTCCGCTTCGGTAACGCCATCGTCGACGAGTGGGAGGGCAAGGTGAACGCCTGGCCGCTCGACGAGGGCCTGATCGACTACGTGCATGCGAGCTACGGCACCGAGAGCGACGAGAACGGGCTCTACACCGCCAACGTCATAGCCAATGCCAAGATCACCATCGACGGCACCGAAGTCGATGCGGCCGAGATCACCCCGGCGTTCCTGCAGGATACGCTGCAGGAAGCGGGCGGCATCGAGAGCAACGTGGCGACGGGCTATCACGCCATCGAGTTCCTGCTCTGGGGCCAGGACCTCAACGGCACCGAGGCCGGCCCCGGCGCCCGTCCGGCCACCGACTACTCGACCGACGCGAATGCCAAGCGGCGCGCGCAGTATCTCGATGCGGCGACGGACCTGCTGATCACCGATCTCGAGGAAATGGTCGCGGCCTGGGCCGACGGCGGTGCGGCGCGCACGGCGCTGGCCGAGTCGGGCCTCGGCACGATTCTGACGGGCATGGGCTCGCTGTCGTTCGGCGAACTGGCGGGCGAGCGCATGAAGCTCGGCCTGCTGCTGCACGATCCGGAAGAGGAGCATGACTGCTTCTCGGACAACACGCATGCCTCGCACCTCAACGACGGCATCGGTATCCGCAACGTCTATCTCGGCAAGTACACCCGGGTTGACGGTTCGGTGGTGGAAGGCGCGTCGATTTCGGAACTGATCGCGGCCAAGGACGCGGCGCTCGATGCCGAGATCAGGGCGCAGCTCGACGATTCCGTGGCGAAGCTCCAGGCGATCGCGGATCGCGCTGCGGCGGGCGAGGCGTATGACCAGCAGATCGGCGAGGGCAATGCCGACGGCAACGCCACCGTGCAGGCCGCGATCGACGCGCTGATCGCGCAGACGCGCGGCGTGGAGCGTGCCGTGGCGCTGCTCGAGCTCAACGACGCGGTGACCATCGAGCAGTCCGACAGCCTGACCAACCCGGATGCGGTTTTCCAGTAAGCTGGGGTTTTCCAAAGGTTTATCGGCACCGCGGGGTAGACAGAATCTGCGGTGCTGCCTTCTATCCCGGTCTATGGCCGGGAAGCCTAGAGTGCGAGACATGCACAAGCGCTTGACCGTTTTCCTGGTCATAACCCTAATCGCGGGTCTCGCCATTGCAGCCGATGGCGAGACCCGTTCCGATTTGTCGCCCGAGGACCTGGCGCGCGTGCAGCGCGTGACGGCGCCGACGACGGACTTTTCCAAGCCCGAGAATTTCGAACAGTTGCCGGCCGGCGCGGCGACGGTGAAGAAGCGCGTCAACGGCGACATCTTCTCGTTCTCGTCGGCCAACCTGACGTTCGAGCAGGAAGAGCAGTTCAAGCTCGGCAACGCGCTGTTCCGCAAGCTGTGGGTGTCCTCGCCGAGCTCGACGCAGGCGTCGGACGGGCTGGGGCCGCTGTTCAACGCGCGTGGCTGCCAGAACTGCCATCTGAAGGATGGGCGCGGGCATACGCCGAACGGGCCGGATGATCCGGCGATCTCGATGTTCCTCCGGCTGTCGGTGCCCGCGCGGGACGCGGGCGAGCAGAACCTCATCGATACGCGCGGCGTGCTGCTGTTCCCCGAGCCGACCTATGGCGAGCAGCTGCAGGTGTTCGCAGTCCCCGGCGTCAAGGCCGAAGGGCAGATGACGATCACCTACGAAGATGAGCCCGTTACGCTCGGCGACGGGACGGTGGTGACGCTGCGGAAGCCCACCTATGGGGTCACCAACCTCGCCTATGGGCCAATGGCGGAGGGCGTGATGCTGTCGCCACGCGTGGCGCCGCAGATGCCGGGGCTGGGACTGCTCGAGGCGATCGCCGACGAGGACCTGCTGGCGCAGGCCGACCCCGATGATCGCGATGGTGATGGGGTTTCGGGCAAGCCGAACCATGTGCTCGACCCGGTCAGCGGCGAGATCAAGATCGGGCGGTTCGGCTGGAAGGCTGGGGCGGCCACTATCCGGGCGCAGTCGGCGAGCGCCTTTGCCGGCGATATCGGCATTTCGACGCCGCTGGTGAACCGGCCGCATGGCGATTGCACCGAGAAACAGGCGGTATGCCTCGAAGCGCCGACCGGCGAGCAGGAGCGGCTGGGCGTATCGGAGGCGCCCGATCCGGTGCTCGACCTCGTGACCTTCTACTCGCAAAATCTGGGCGTGCCGCAGCGGCGCGACGTGGGCGATCCGGCGGTGCTGCTTGGCAAGGCCGCGTTCTACGGCGCCGGCTGCGTTGCCTGCCACACGCCGAAATACGTGACCTCGCGGGCGGCGGAGATTGCCGAGCACCGGTTCCAGCTGATCTGGCCCTACACGGACCTGCTGCTGCACGACATGGGCGAGGGTCTTGCCGATCACCGGCCGGAAGGCGATGCCGACGGCTACGAGTGGCGCACGCCGCCGCTGTGGGGGATCGGGCTGACCGAGACGGTGTCGGGGCACACCGAGTTCCTGCATGATGGGCGCGCGCGCAACCTCACCGAGGCCATCCTGTGGCATGGCGGGGAAGGGCAGGCGGCACGCGAGGCGTTTGCGGCGATGAGCGCCGCCGAGCGCGACGACCTGATCGCGTTCCTGGAGTCCATGTGATGCGCCTATTGATCGCACTTCTCCTCGGGCTGCTGGCAACGCCGGCTTTCGCGCAATTGCATCCGACCGGGCGCGCCGTGGTGACCGATGCGATCGAGAAGGTGATCCGGCCGGGCTTTGCGGCATTCGCCAGCCAGACGGAGGAAATGAAGGGGCGGCTGGCCGAGCTTTGCGGTGACGCGTCGGAAGCGAGGCTTGCTGCTGCGCGCGAGCAGTTCGGGCCGGTGGTCACCGCCTGGTCGCGCATCGAGAATTTTCGCTTCGGGCCGCTGATGCGTGAGAACCGCAGCGACCGGGTACTGTTCTGGCCGGACCGCAAGGGCATCGCGCTCAAGCAGGTGCAGGCGATCCTCGCGGAGCAGGACGCCAGTGCGACGGTACCCGAAACGCTGAAGGCTAAGAGCGTAGCGGTGCAGGGGCTCGGGGCGCTGGAGTTTGTCCTGTTCGGCACCGGGGCCGAAGCACTGGCTGGCCCCGAGGGGGCGTTTCGCTGCAGTTTTGGCGCGGCGATCGGCAGCGTGCTGTCGGATACGGCGGTCGAGATGAGTACCGAATGGAATGATCCGGAGGGGATTTCGGCGCGCCTGATACGGCCGAGCGAGAGCGATCCGGACTATCGCAGCAATGATGAAGTGCTGGAGGAACTGGTGGGCGTAATGGCCCATGGAGTCGAGGCAATCCGCGACCAGCGCATTCTGCCGTTCCTCGGCCGCAACGGGGCGGAGCCGAAGCCGAAATCGGCGCTGTTCTGGCGCTCGAACCAGACGGTGCCGTCGATCCTCGCCGGTTTCGACGGGCTGCGGACGCTGCTTGTCGATTCCCACATCTGGGAACGCGCGCCGAGCGAGCAGTTCTGGATCGGCGAGCAGGCGATGGCCGAGTTCGACAATGCCGCCATCGACCTGTCGGGCGTCTCGGGGACGGTCGAACAGGCACTGGCTGACACCGCGCAGGTCGATCTGCTGGGCAACGTCGTCATATCGAGCCAGGTGTTGGGCAACCTGACAGGCGAGGACCTGCCGGCCGCGCTCGGACTTTCGGTCGGCTTTTCGTCGCTGGACGGAGACTGACCATGTGGCAGCGGCGGGCATTCCTGAGGGCTGCCGGCGCGGGCTTCGCGGCGTCGCTGCTGCCGCGGGCGGCGCTGGCGCTCGAGCGGTCGGAGTTGGTGTTCGCCTCCTCGATCCAGAAGCGCGCAGGGGGCTTTGCGGCGGCGCTGGTGAACGAGGCGGGAACGCTGATTTCGAGCGTCGACCTGCCGGAGCGCGGGCATGACATCACTTTCTCACCGACCACGGGGCAGGGGGTGGTGTTCGCCCGCCAGCCGGGGACCTTTGCGGTGATCTTCGATCCCAGGGGGCATGCCGAACCGCGGACGCTCGCCAGTGTCGAGGGGCGGCACTTCTTTGGGCACGGAGCGTTCTCCCCGGACGGCAAGCTGCTCTATGCGACCGAAAACGACTTCGAGAATGCGCGTGGCGTAATCGGCATCTTCGACGTGGCGGGCGGCTACAGGCGGATCGGCGAATTCGATACGTTCGGCACCGGGCCGCACGAAATGCTGCTGACGCCGGACGGCGAAACCTTCGTAGTCGCCAATGGCGGGATCGAGACGCATCCGGACTATGGCCGGGCGGAACTGAACCTCGAGACGATGAACCCGTCGATCGCCTTCATCGACCGGCGGACGGGCGCGCTGATCGGCCAGTTGCGGCTCGAGACGGGGCTGCACCAGCTGTCGATCCGGCACATGGCCTTCGACCACAAGGATCGCGTCTGGTTCGGATGCCAGTTCCGTGGGGAGGCGGAGGATCGGCCGCAGCTTGTCGGCTACGCGACGCGCGAGGGCGAGATCCGCCTGATCGAGCTCCCCGAGGACGTGCTGCTCGACATGCGCAACTATATCGGCTCGGTCTCGGCATCGGCGGATGGGGCGCTGATCGGCGTCTCCTCGCCGGAGGGCAGCACGATCCTCGCCATCGACCCCGATACGGCGAGCGTGGTTGCGGCGCACAACATGCGCAACGTCTGCGGTATCGCGCCGGACGGGGAGGGGCTGCTGATCTCGAGCGGGGACGGCGAACTCGGCGGCTTCGCCGGCTCACCCGCCCCGCTGACGACGTTCGAACTGAACTTCGACAATCACCTGCGGCTGCTGAAGGCGGTGTAGGGAGGCGCCCTCAGCCGAGTGTCGGTGCCAGTTCGATGAAGCGCACCATGAGGTCCAGCCAGAGCACGATCAGCGCGGCAAAGCCGAACGAGAAGGCCGTGGCGCGCGACGGCACGTGGTTCCAGACGATGTAGATGAAGGCGTGCACCCAGCGCGAGACGGCAAAGACCCAGGCGAGGACCACCTCGAGCAGGTTCGGACCGAAAAAGATCGCAAGGGCGACGCCGACATAGAACAGCAGCGGCAGCTGGAACTGGTTGTCGAAAGTGTTGGACGCCTGCTTGGCCCGATCTGGCCAGGGCTCGCGCGACAGCACGACGTCGGCGGCGCGGACCTTGCCAACGCGCAGGAAGTGTACCCGCACATAACTGAGGACGCCGAGCGCAGCGAGCGTCAGCAGGCCTTGCAGCAGCACGGCCGCCACAAGCCAGGCTACGAAGGACATCGGTCAGAACCGGAAGTTCAGGCCGGTGCTGACAATGACGCCACGGTGGTCGACTTTGACGGAGTATGGCTCTGCCGTCTCGGAGCCGAACTCAAACACCCCGTCGCCCTCGGCAGTGACGCTGGTGCTGCCCAGGTCGTAGTAGAGTGCCTCGCCCTTCAGCGAGATCTTTTCGCTCAGGGCAAACTCACCGCCAGCGCCCGCGGCAAAGCCGATGAGGGTGGCTGCGTTGCTGCCCGATAGGCCGGCTGCTGCCTTGCCGATTTCGCTCGAATACTGGAAATCGGTGTTGAGAGAGGCCTGACCGGCCGCCAGACCCGCCGTCGCGAAGAGCAACATCTTGTCGGCCGACACGCCGACGCGTCCGCGCAGCGTGCCCAGTGAATCGAGGCTCGACTGCACCGACACCATGGTGTCGCCGCTGTCGGAGTAGCCGACGACGTCGTTCGCCTTGCTCAGCAGATGGATATCCGCCTGAACGCCATAAACGAGATTGCCGCTGACGAAGTTGTAGCCCGCCTGGATGCCGAGCCCCGCCATGGACGAATCCAGCTCGAACAGCGTGGGTAGTCCGCTGTCCACCTGGCTGCCGTCGAGATAGAGGTCGTCGTCGCCGAAGCTGAAGCCCGAGCCCGTGACGTTATCGGGGTAGTCGACGGTTGCCGTCGTATCCACGCTGTTCACGCCCAGCGAGGCGCCGACATAGAAGCCGCTCCAGTCGTAGGTCGCGTCCTGCGCGACGCCCGGAACCATGCCCATCATCGTCGTGCCGAGTGCCGTGGCGGCAAGGAGGCTGAAGCGCATGACCGAGAATCCCCTTAAGCGAAGAACAGATATTAGCTGGCGCTTTGCTCGGCGGCTACTTCATTTTTACAACGGCGCCGGCTTTTTATAGCGGATACACAAGGCGCTAGACCCTAGTTCGGACTGTGGAGGCAATCATGCAGCTGGCAAAATACGCTATATTCCAGGCCCGGCTGCACGAAGAGGATCCGGCGCTAGGGTTTGCCGGCGGCGTCGTCACCTATGGCCTTCTGGCCAAAGGCGTGGAAGCTGCGGTGAGACAGATCGAGATGCTGGAACTCGCGCGGGACGCGCTGGTGGTCCTCTATGTCTCGAACCCGTTCCACCAAGTCTCGCTTTATCTGGCGCTGCAACTGCTCGGGCATCCAACCGCCTCGATCTTCGTGCCGGCGCAGGTGCAGTATTCCGGGCTGACACCCGCGGCGGTGGTTACCGACAAGGCCGAGTTCGACATGCCCGGCAGTCGCGTCGTGCGGCTGACCGAGGAGTGGTTCATCGTCGATCCGGTCGCGCCCGCCAACTACGAGCATCTGTTGGCACTTCCCGGCTTCGCCTCGCCCGACGATGTGGCGCAGGTGAGCTTTTCGTCCGGCACGACCGGGTATCCCAAGGCGATCGCGACCACGGCCGGCACGGTCGAGAAGGCGACCTTCGAAGGCGCCATGCTGCATGCCGGGCCACATTCCCATGCGGTGCGCTGCCTCGCCATGACCGGCGTCTCCGGGTCATCTGGCCTCGTCATGTATGTGCTGGCGCAGGGTGGGTTCATGGCGCTTGCGACGCAAGCGGACGAGGTCCTGCGGCTGATCCGGGCCTTCGACCTCGAGGCGCTGTTCGGGGCCGTGGGGCAGTTGCAGAGCCTGTTGCCGGCGCTGGGCAACAACCTGCCGCCACGATCGCTGCGAACCGTAGTCGCGTTCGGGAGCCGTATCCCCAAGCCGCTGCTCACGGACCTGCGCACGCGGCTCTGCGCCAATTTCAACGTCATGTACTCATCGACCGAGGCCAGCCTGATGGCCTTCGCGACCGGTACGCTACTCGACCGGTACGACGGGAGCGTCGGCTACGTACTGCCGGGAGTTCGTATCGAGATCGTGGATGCCGACCATCATCCGCTGCAGGCCGGGCAGGAGGGCATCATCCGCGTGCGGACGCCGTTCCAGAACCACTACATCATGACGACGCCCGAGACCGAAGCGATGTTCCGCGATGGCTGGTTCTATCCGGGCGACGTCGGCACGTTGCATGCCGATGGCATCCTCGCCATCACCGGGCGCGCCAGCGAAGTGATCAACCGTGGCGGCGTCATCGTCGCGCCGGAGATGATCGAGGACGCGTTGCGCAACTATCCCGGCGTCAAGGATGTCGCGGTGTTCGGGGTCCCGGGCAAGAATGGGCTCGACCAGATCTGGGCGGCGATCGTTTCAGACAACTGGGTCGACGAACACGCCATCCGCACCGTGCTGTCGGCCCGGCTGCCGGACCGGACGCCGGACCGGGTGGTGCAGGTCGACGAGATTCCGCGCACTGGCACGAGCAAGGTGAAGCGCGCCGAATTGCGGCAGCGGTTCTCCAGCTAAGGCTTCGCCACCTCTAGCGAATTCAGCCAGTTGCGCCGGGAATCGCAACCGCGTAATATGCAATGGGAAAACGTTTTCCCATTGGGCTGAGCTATTGATGTTGCCGCCCGCAGAAGGCGGCTCGAGGGGGATTGGGGATGTTGAGGAAGTGGGCTGCGCTGGGCGCGGCGGTGATGGCGTTTGCCGTGTCGGCGGCGCAGGGGGCGGGGATCGTAACGTACGGGCTCAAGGCGGAGAGCCCGGTGCTGGGGCGGCCGATCCCGTATGCGGTCTATACGCCGTTTCCGGCGCCGATGGAGGGGACGCGCTGGCCGGTGGTGTATCTGCTGCACGGGCTCACCGGCCAGGAGGGCGACTGGTTCACCTGGGGCGATCTCGGGCCGATCCTCGACCGTGCCATTGCCGACGGGCGCATCCCGCCGCTGGTGGTGGTGGCGCCGGGGGCAGGGGACAGCTGGTACGTCGACAATCCGGATGCCGGTGGGCTCGGGCTGGTGGATACTGCCTTTGCCACCGATCTCGTGGCGGCGATCGACGCGTCGCTGCCGACGGCGGCGTGCCGCGAGGGCCGGGCGATCGGTGGCGTATCGATGGGTGGGGTCGGGGCGGTGCTGCAGGCGGTGAACCATCCGGACACATGGGCGGCAGCGGTCAGCTTTTCGGGCGCGCTGCACGAGCCGCTCAAGCCGGGCGACGAGCGCAGCCGGTGGATCCCCGGCCTCTACAAGAATGTCTTCGGCGAGCCCTTCGACGCCAAGCGCTTCAATGCCGCCAACGCCTTCACCCTCATGGGCAAGCTGCGGCGGGCCGAGCAGGCGCCGAGCTTCTATTTCACCATCGGCGACGACGATTTTCCCGACCTGATCTCGGCGGCGGTGGATTATCACAACGGACTGAAGCAGCTGGGTGTGGACACGACTCTGCGCGTCAGCGCCGGGCACCACTATTGGGACACCTGGCAACAGGCGATCATCCCGGCGCTCGAATGGGCGGTGCCGAGGCTCGATGCGACGTGTGGGGGATGATAGCCGTGGTCGGGCGTTGACATCCGGCATGCGTTTTCCGGCTATGCAGGACGATGCAGCAGGAGGGTGGCATGCAGGGAATCGAACTGTCCCGACGGTTCCATGACGAACTGGTTCGCCCGTGGCTCGGAGAGGTCGCGCCGGAACTGCCTTATGCGGCCGCGCTGATTGGCTATGGGTCGGAACTGCTCGGCTTCGACGACGAGACGTCGCGCGACCACAACTGGGGGCCGCGCGTCCAGGTATTCCTGCGGCGGGACGATTTCGACAGGGAGGCGAGGCGGCTGGTGGAGGCATTCTCCGCCGTTGCGCCGGACAGTTTCGCCGGCGAGCCGATCGGCTGGCGGAACCGGCCGCATCCGCCGGCAAGCGGGGAAGGGGCGGAGGGCGTGTTCGAGCACGGCCTCGAGGTGCATACGCTGGAGTCGATGCTGGAGCGGCTGCTGGGCGTGCCGTCGGTGGACGGGCTTTCCTCGCTGCAGTGGCTTGGGTTTCCCGAACAGCGGCTGCTCGCCTTTACCGCGGGTGCCGTTTTTCACGACGCCGACGGTCGCCTGACGAGGGCGCGGCAGAACCTTGCCTACTTCCCCGATGCGGTGTGGCTCTACAAGATCGCTTGCCAGTGGCGACGGATCGCCGAGGAGCAGGCATTTGTCGGGAGGACCGGGCAGGTGGGCGACGATCTTGGCTCGCGGGTCGTTGCGGCGCGGCTCGTGCGGGACGTGATGCGGATGGGTTTCCTGCTCGAGCGGAAGTATGCGCCGTATGCCAAGTGGATCGGCCGCGCCTTCGCACGGTTGCCCATCGCCACGGTACTGGCGCCGCATCTTGAGCGAGCGCTTCGGGCCAACGAATGGCAGGAGCGCGGGGAGGGTCTGGCTGCGGCCTATCTCGAACTGGCGCGCCGGCAGAATGCGATGGATGTCGGGACGTTCGAGCCGGTTGTCGGGCCGTACCACGAGCGTCCGTTCGTCACCATCAACGCCGACGATGCTGTCGCAGCCGTGCGTGAGAGGATCGACGATCCCGTCCTTCGGCAGTTGCCGACGATCGGCTCCATCGACCAGATCAGCGACCTGACCCCGGTGCTGGAAGATCCGCAGCTGACGCAGCGGCTGGTGCACCAGCTCGGGTGACGGCTCGGCTATTTCGGCGCTGGGCCGGTGCTTTCGCGGAGGACGAGTTCGACCGGCCAGAGTTCGTGGATCGAGCCGGGGGGCTTGCCGTCCTGCATCTGGAGCAGGAGTTCGGCGATGCGGGCGCCGGCGGCGCGGATGGAGGAGCGGGTCGTCGACATGGAGGGGACCATGTTGTCGGCGTTGAGATAAGGGAAGACGTCGTCGTGGGCGATCATCGAGACGTCTTTGCCCAGCTCGAGGCCGGCGGCGCGGATGGCGCGGAAGACGCCAAGGGCGGTCATCATCGAGCCGGCGAGGAAGGCCGTCGGGCGCGGTTTGCGTTCTAGGAAGGCCTGGGCGAGGCGGAAGCCGTTCTCGTCGGTGAAGCGGCCGCCGCCGATCAGCTGGGGATCGGGCGTCAGGCCGCGGCTCAGCATGGCGTTGCGGAAGCCGCGATCGCGGTGGATGGCGAAGGTCTGGTCCTCGGGGCCATTGATCATGGCGATGCGGGTGTGGCCGAGGTCGATGAGGTGGCTGGTGGCGCGGTGGAAGCCGCCCTCGTTGTCGATGTCGAGCCAGGCGTGCGGGATTTTGACGTTGTCGGCGCGGCCGTGCAGAAGGAAGGGCATGCCGAGATCGGTCAGCGCGGCGATGCGCTTGTCGTCCGGCGCGGGCGCGGAAAGGACGAGGGCATCGACGCGTTTCGAGGCCACGAGGCGGCGGAACACGGGGATCTCGTCGTCCGCATCGATCGGCGTGACGACGATGTCGATGTCGTGCTGGGCCAGGCGCTCGGAAATGCCGGAGAGGAACTCCGAAGTGTGCGGGCCGAAATGCAGGGAGCGCTGAAGGGGCAGGGTGACGCCGATGGCGCCCGAGCGGCCGGTGGCGAGGCGGCGGGCGCTGACATTGGCGCGATAGCCGACACGACGCGCGGCTTCGCTGACGCGCTGCCGGGTCGCCTCGTTTACCTCGGGATAGCCATTCAGCGCGCGACTCACTGTCGTCTGCGAAAGGCCCAGCTCCTCGGCCAAGTCCTTGAGTTTCATTACCAAATTCGTACGCGCCCAAACAGGCGACACGGCGGTTTTCCGCTCGCGCACCAAGCCCCACAAGGAGCTTACCGCTGGACGTCCTCCTCACCAAGAGGGGCATTCAAAGCGTTTTGGATCGAAAAGGTCAAGAGGCTCCGAGCCGCTACCATTCCTGATGATCGTACCTCAGCTTATGTAATGACTGGAACGCCAACGTTAACGTCTGGTCCATGCTAATGCATTGATTAAATGTAAGTATTTCGCGTGACGCCAGCGGTGTTAACGAACGCCGCCTGAATCTCGCTTGACAGAATTTGGGGGGTCTGGCTACTTTCCATTCAAAGCGCTTTGAAAGTTCAATTGAGGGGCCAAGCCCTTCGCATCCGGGCGCTTTGGTGGGAGGAACCGTTCGATCAGCGCCCCATGGGCGACCGATCGACTTGCGCTGCCTCCCGTTCACGTCTGTCCCTTGGGAGGAACACTAATGAAAATGAAGTCCATGTTGCTGGGTCTGCTGGCGAGCGTGTCCGTGGTCGCGACGGTTCAGGCCGCCGACCTGCAGATCGTGCTCGGCGATACCGGCACCGGCCTGCAGTTCCTGCAGTCGCAGATCGAACGTTACCAGGCGGCTTATCCGGAAGACAAAGTGACGGTCGTTCCGATGCCGTCGTCGACCTCCGACCAGTTTGGCCAGTACAAGCTGTGGCTCGCTGCCGGCAACGCCGACATCGACGTCTACACCACCGACGTGATCTGGGCCCCGCAGCTGGCGGACCACCTCACCGACCTCACCGAGGCGACCAAGGACATCATCGGCGGCTACTTCCCGGCGATCGTCGAGTCGCAGACCGCCAACGGCAAGCTGGTGGCTCTCCCCTCGTTCACCGACGCTCCGGCGCTCTACTACCGCAAGGACCTGCTCGAGAAGTACGGCAAGTCCGTGCCGAAGACCTGGGACGAGCTCGCCGCGACCGCCAAGGAAGTGATGGATGGCGAGCGCGCCGCCGGCAACGCCGACATGTGGGGCTTCGTCTGGCAGGGCAACGCCTATGAAGGCCTGACCTGCAATGCCCTCGAATGGGTGAAGTCGAACGGCGGCGGCCAGATCGTCGAGCCCGATGGCACGATCTCGATCAACAATGAGAAGGCCGCTGCGGCCATCGACCGGGCCCGCAGCTGGGTCGGTTCGATCTCGCCCGAAGGCGTCCTCGCCTATGGCGAAGAAGAGAGCCGCGGCGTGTGGCAGCTCGGCAATGCCGTGTTCATGCGCAACTGGCCGTATGCCTATGGCCTCGGCAATGGCGATGACTCGGCCGTCAAGGGCAAGTTCGACGTGACGACCCTGCCGATCGGCGCCGAGGGCGACTCGCCTGCGGCAACGCTGGGCGGCTGGAACCTCGCCGTGTCGAAGTACTCGCCGGACCAGGAAGCTGCGATCCGTCTCGTGAAGTTCCTCTCGTCGCCCGACGAGCAGAAGCGCCGCGCGATCGAGCAGACCAACCTGCCGACCCTCGTTGCGACCTATGACGATCCGGATGTGGCCGCCAAGGCACCGATCATCCCGCTGTGGAAGGACGTGTTCCTGAACGCCGTTCCGCGTCCGTCGGGCCCGACCGGCCTCAAGTACAACGAGGTCTCCTCGCTGTTCTGGTCGGCCGTGCATGACACGCTGTCGGGCAATGGTACCGGCGCCGAGAACCTCGAACTGCTCGAAGCCAAGCTCACCGAGCTCAAGGGCGACGCCTGGTAAGACCGGGCGGGACTATCCGGCACGGGCGGCGTAAGTTGCCCGTGCCACACCTTTCTGCAGCAGGGGGAGCCGATGACCGCTGAAGCCTCAGCCGGTACCGTCGTTCGCACGCAGGCACAGATCCAGTCCGAACTCATGAAGTCGCGCGTTGCCGCGGCGATGTGGTTCCTGGTGCCGATGCTGGTGGCACTGGCCATCGTGGCCGGTTGGCCGCTGCTGCGGACCATCTATTTCTCGTTCACCAACACGTCGCTGAACAACCTCTATGGCGGCGATTTCATCGGCTTCAAGAACTACCTCAGCTGGACCACGCTGAAGAGCGGCCGCACCGTGTTCTCCGGCCTCCTGGTCGATCCGGCCTGGTGGAACGCGGTTGGCAATACGCTCCGCTTCGCGGTGGTGTCGGTGACGCTCGAAACCATCATCGGCATGATGGTGGCGCTGGTGCTCAACGCGGAATTCAAGGGGCGCGGCATCGTGCGCGCAGCCATCCTGATCCCGTGGGCGATCCCGACCATCGTCTCCGCCAAGATGTGGAGCTGGATGCTGAACGACCAGTTCGGCATCATCAACGACCTCTTCCTCAACCTCGGCCTCATCAGCCAGAAGGTCGCCTGGACCGCTTCGGCCGATACGGCGATGACCGCGGTGCTGATCGTCGACATCTGGAAGACGACGCCGTTCATGGCGCTGCTCATCCTCGCTGGGCTGCAGATGGTGCCCAAGGACGTCTACGAAGCCGCCAAGATCGACGGCGTGCATCCGATCAAGGTGTTCTTCAAGGTAACGCTGCCGCTGGTGCGGCCGGCGGTGATGGTGGCGGTGATCTTCCGCCTGCTCGACGCCATGCGCATCTTCGACCTGATCTACGTGCTGACGCCGAACAGCAAGGCGACCAAGACCATGTCGGTCATCTCCCGCGAGAACCTGTTCGACTTCGACAAGTTCGCCTACGGCTCGGCACAATCGACGTTGCTGTTCCTGATGATCGCGGTGATGACCGGGCTCTACATCTGGCTCGGCAAGGTTCGCTTCGACGGGGGAGATCGCTGATGACCATGGACCCCTGGGCCCTCACCAAGCGCGTCGCCTTCTACGTGCTCGTGGTGTTCATCGTCGTCGTGGCGGTGTTCCCGTTCTACTACGCGATCCTGACGAGCTTCAAATCCGGCACGGACCTGTTCCGCGTTACCTACTGGCCGATGTCGTTCTCGATCGACAACTACGTGGCGGTGCTGGCGGTCGGCGACTTCCCGCGCAACGTGCTGAACTCGATCTTCGTCGCGTCGGTCACGGTGCTGCTGGCGCTGTTCCTCGCCATCACCGCGTCCTTTGCGCTGAGCCGCGTGCGGTTCCGGGGCAGGGGGCTGATCCTGATGACCATCCTCGCGGTCTCGATGTTCCCGCAGATCGCGGTGCTGGCCGGCCTGTTCGAGGTGATCCGGTTCCTCGGCATCTACAACACGCCGTGGGCGCTGATCTTTTCCTACACGATCTTCACGCTGCCGTTCACCGTGTGGGTGCTGACCACCTTCATGCGCGACCTGCCGATCGAGATCGAGGAAGCGGCGATCGTCGATGGCGCGAGCCCCTGGGTCATCATCACCAAGGTGTTCATGCCCCTGATGTGGCCGGCACTGGTGACCACCGGCCTCCTCGCCTTCATCGGCGCGTGGAACGAGTTCCTGTTCGCACTCACCTTCACCTCGTCGAATGCGACCCGCACGGTGCCCGTGGCCATCGCGCTCCTCTCGGGCGGCACGCAGCACGAAATCCCCTGGGGCGCGATCATGGCGGCATCGGTCATCGTCACCGTGCCGCTGGTGATCCTCGTCCTCGTTTTCCAACGCAAGATCATTTCCGGCCTGACCGCCGGCGGCGTAAAGGGCTAAGAACCATGGCGCGTATCGAACTCAAGAATATCAAGAAGTCCTTTGGCCTCGTCGACGTGATCAAGGGCGTGGATCTCGAGATCCACTCGGGCGAGTTCATGGTGTTCGTCGGCCCGTCGGGTTGCGGCAAGTCGACCTTGCTGCGCCTTCTCGCCGGCCTCGAGGACATCACTTCGGGCGAGATGAAGTTCGACGGGACTGTGGTCAATGCGCTGGCGCCCAGCCGTCGCGGCATCGCCATGGTGTTCCAGAGCTATGCGCTCTACCCGCACATGACCGTGTACGAGAACATGGCCTTCGGCATGCAGCTGGCGAAATCCGACAAGGATGCGATCAAGGCGCGCGTCGAGAAGGCAGCAGAGATGCTGCAGATCTCGCAGTATTTGGGCCGGCTGCCCAAGCAGCTCTCGGGCGGACAGCGCCAGCGCGTGGCCATCGGCCGGGCCATCGTGCGTGACCCAAAGGTGTTCCTGTTCGACGAGCCGCTGTCGAACCTCGATGCGGCGCTGCGCGTCGCGACGCGTCTCGAGATCGCCAAGCTCCACCACTCGATGAACAACGCCACCATGGTCTACGTGACGCACGACCAGGTGGAGGCGATGACGCTGGCCGACCGCATCTGCGTGCTCCGCGACGGCATCATCGAGCAGGTGGGAACGCCGCTCGAGCTCTACGAGAACCCGCAGTCGATGTTCGTCGCGGGCTTCATCGGTTCGCCGAAGATGAACTTCCTCAATGGCGAGATCGCCTCGAAGTTCGGCGCGAACACCATCGGCATCCGCTCCGAGCATATCGAGATCGGCGAGCGCGACGGCGCCTGGAAGGGCAAGGTGGTGCACTCCGAGAACCTCGGCTCGGACAGCTATACCTATGTCGATATCGGAGCGGACGAGCCGGTGATCGTGCGCGAAGAGGGGACCAGCCGGCACAATCCGGACGACATCATCTCGATCGCCCCGATCCCGACGAAGATCCATCGCTTCGACAAGGCGGGGAAGCCGCTGCAGCACTGACGTTCCGCCGTTCGGCAAAATTGCCGCACGGCCCTGATTTTCGCCGCACTCTGCTTGCCAATACGGCGGCGCCGATGCAGTGAATCGCTTCAATAACCAAACCGCTTTGGAAGACCCTCGGGCCGGCGCAACGTCCGGCCCGATCCATGCATACGAGGAGACCATCATGCCGATCCGCGTCACCGTCTGGGGCGAGAACGTCCACGAGCAGAAGAACAAGGTCGTGGCCGATAACTATCCCAAGGGGATGCATGGCCAGATCGCCGCATTGCTGAGCGAAGATCCCAACATCAAGACGTCGACGGTGACGCTGCAGGATCCGGAGCATGGCATGACCGAAGCCAAACTCGACGAGACCGACGTCCTGGTCTGGTGGGGCCACGCGGCCCACAACCTGGTCGACGACAAGATCGTCGAGCGCGTGATGCACCGCGTCTGGCAGGGCATGGGCCTGATCGTGCTCCATTCGGGCCACCACTCGAAGGTGTTCAAGGGACTGATGGGTTCGCCGGCGAACCTGCACTGGCGCGAAGCCGGCGAGCGCGAGCGGCTGTGGGTGGTCAACCCGGGGCATCCGATCGCCAAGGGCCTCGGCCCGTATTTCGAACTCGAGATGGAAGAGATGTACGGCGAGCCGTTCACCGTGCCGGAACCGCTCGAGACGGTATTCGTGTCGTGGTTCCAGGGCGGCGAGGTCTTCCGCTCGGGCCTGACCTATCGTCGAGGCGCGGGCAATATCTTCTACTTCCGCCCTGGCCATGAGACTTACCCGACCTATCACGACAAGAATGTCGGCCTCGTGCTGCGCAACGCCGCGAACTGGGCGTTCAACGCCGATCGCCATGCCGAGCTGATGAAGGCGCCCAACACGCCGGTCGACAAGTCGATCGAGCCGCTGGTCGAGCGTGGCGGCAAGCTGCACAGCCACGAGCAGCAGACCGCTGTCGAGTGGGCTGAAAAGAACAAGCGCTGAGCGGACTACGGCAGATGCGACTACTCGTTGTTGGTACTGGCAACATGGCCGGGCTGCAGGTGCAGCGCGGCTGGAGCCAGATCGAGGGCGTTGAACTCGTGGGCGCCGTTGATACGGTGCCCGCCAATCTCGAGGCATTCGCAACCACTTATGGCGTGCCGAAGACTTTCGGCACGCTCGAGGCGGCGATCGAGTGGGGGCAGTTCGATGCAGCGACAGTGGTCGCTTCGGACGCCTGGCACCACCCGCTGGTGATGCAATTGATCGCGGCCGGCAAGCCGATCTTCTGCGAGAAGCCGCTCGCCACCAACTACCCCCTGGCCATGGAGATGGTGGCCGCGGTCGAGAAGGCAGGGCTGATCAACATGGTCAACCTCACCTATCGCAATGTCGCCGAGCTTCACAAGGCGCGGGAAATCGTCGCCTCGGGCGAGATCGGCGAGGTCAAGCATATCGAGGCGAGCTACCTGCAGCACTGGCTGGCGCAGCGCGACTTCTCCGACGAGGCGAACCTGTCGGGGCGCTGGCTGTGGCGCCTCTCCACCGGGCACGGCTCGAACGGCACGCTGGGCGATATCGGCATACACATCCTCGACTTCACGACGTTTGCCGCCCGGCAGCCGATCGTGGCGATGAACTGCCGCCTGCAGACTTTCCGCAAGGTCGATGGCGACCGGATCGGCGAGTATGTGCTCGACGCCAATGACAGCTTCATCATCTCGGCCGAGTTCGCCAATGGTGCCATCGGGACGATCCATTCGTCGCGCTGGGCCTCGGGGCATTCGAACGACCAGCGGCTGCGAGTCTATGGCAACAAGGGCGGGCTGGAGCTAAGCCACGGCCATTGGGGCACGCTGCTGCGCGTCTGCGCCGGCGAGGATGTGGCGACATCGACCTGGCGCGAGGTGAAGGCAGAGCCGGTGAAGACCAACTACCAGCGCTTCGTCGAGGCGGTGCGGACGGGTGTGCAGCAGGACCCGGACTTCCGCCACGCCGCCGGGCTGCAGCGCATTCTCGATCTGGCGCTCGTCGCCGACCTCGACAGGAAAGAACACCGGGTCTAGCGCCCGTCCACTGAAGGAACACACCCATGCGTATGCTCATCCTCGGCACCGGCGGCATGGCCGCCCAGCATGCCAAGCACTTCGCCGCCATCGAGGGAGTCACCCTTGTCGGCGGCGTCGACACCGACCCGGTGCGGCTCGAAAAGTTCAACGCCACCCACAGTATTCCGAACGGCTTCGCCTCGCTCGATGCCGCGCTGGCCTGGGGCGAGTTCGACGCGGTAGCCAACGTGACCCCGGACTCGGTGCACCATGCGACTTCGATCGCGGCGCTGAAGGCGGGCAAGCATGTGTTCTGCGAGAAGCCGCTGGCGACCGACGCGACCAAGGCGTTCGAGATGGTGGACGTGGCCGAAAAGTCCGGCCTCATCAACATGGTGAACCTCACCTACCGCAACGTCGCGCAGCTGCAGAAGGCGCGCGAGATCGTGCTGTCGGGCGAGATCGGCACGGTGCGGCATGTCGAGGCGAGCTACCTGCAGAGCTGGCTGGTGTCGAAGGCGTGGGGCGACTGGCGCACGGAATCGACCTGGCTGTGGCGGCTGAGCAAGAAGCACGGCTCGAACGGCGTGCTCGGCGATATCGGCGTCCACATCCTCGATTTCGCCTCCTATGGCGCGGGCCTCGACATCGACCACGTGTTCGCGCGGCTCAAGACCTTCGACAAGGCGCCGGACAACAAGATCGGCGAGTATGATCTCGACGCCAATGACAGCTTCACCATGGCAGTCGATTTCAGCAACGGCGCCCTGGGCGTGATCCATGCCACCCGCTGGGCGACCGGCCACTTCAACGAGTTGCGCCTGCGCGTCTATGGCGACAAGGGCGCGGTCGAGGTGCAGAACGGCAAGTCGACCCACCTGCGCGTGGTGCTCGGCGAGGACATCGAGACGGCCACCTGGAAGGACGTCGAAGTGCCGCCGGTGCTGACCAACTACCAGCGCTTCGCGGATGCAGTGAAGACCGGCGTGATGCAGGAGCCGAGCTTTCGCCATGCTGCGGAACTACAGCGCGTGCTGGACCTTGCGACGGTGTCCGAAGTCGAGCGCAAGGAACTGGCGGCGCGGTAAGCTCTTGTTCCTCCCCTGCGCAGCGGGGGAGGATCAACAGGCGCCACCCCATTGCAACCCATTGGCGGCGGGTCCATTTATGTGCCGGCGGGCAGGAGGGCTTGCATGGGTATTCTAGGCGCCATCATCATTGGCTTCATCGTCGGGATCATCGCCAAGCTGATCACACCCGGCGATCCCAAGCCGCGCGGCTTCATCCTGACGACCGTGCTCGGCATCGTCGGGGCAGTGCTGGCGACATGGCTGGGGCAACAGATCGGCTGGTATCAGTCGGGCGAGGCTGCAGGCTTCTTCGGCGCCGTAGTCGGCGCCATCATCGTGCTGCTGATCTGGCGGCAACTGGCACGGCCGCGCTGACCACATGAAGATTCCGACACTCGAAACCGAGCGGCTGATCCTGCGCGGCTACGCGCCAACTGACTTCGACGCCTTCGCAGACATGTGGGCCGATCCGGATGTGGTGCACTTCATCGGCGGCCGCAGTTTTACGCGCGAGCAATCGTGGCAGCGGTTCCTGGCGCGCGCCGGCGGCTGGCAGCACATGGGCTTCGGTTTCTTCGCCGTGGTGGAGAAGGACTCAGGCCTCCTCGCCGGGGAGGCCGGGTTCCATGAAGCGCGCCGGGTGATCGAGCCATCGCTCGAAGGCACGCTCGAGGCCGGCTGGGCCCTGATGCCTTCGGCGCAGGGCTGGGGATATGCCACCGAGGCGATGCAGGCAGCGATCGACTGGGCCAGCGCGACCTTTCCGGCGCAGCGGATGACCTGCCTCATCAATGTCGACAACCTCGCCTCGATGCGGGTCGCCGGACGGCTGGGCTTCAAGGAGTTCGCGCGGACGGTTTATGCCGACGACAAGGTGGTGTTGTTCGAGCGGTAGGCCACGCACGGTGCGGGTGGGGCGAGTGGGTGCAGGCGCTCGACATCCTTTGCTGCTTCCCAGTCTTCGTTCTCTCAGTCGTCATCCGCGCGCTTGACCCGCGGACCCATGGGATGTGGCGGGTATCGCTGGGTCCCCGGGTCTTCGCCCGGGGATGACGGTGGTGGGTGGCGAGAGCGGTGCCGTGGATATGGTAGCGCAGGAAAAAAAGGGCGCCCGGAGGCGCCCTTCGTGTTTCAGCGGCAGATTGCCCTCACTGCGCCGGGGCCATTGCGGGGGCGTCAGTCGCCGGAGCCATCGGGGCCATTGCGTCCGGTGCCGGAGCCATGGCGGGAGCGTCGGTTGCCGGTGCAGCCGCGGGGGGCTCAGTGGTCGGTGCCGGTGCCTCGGTCGCAGGGGCGGCAGCAGGGGCTTCGGTTGCCGCAGGAGCGGCCGGGGTCTCGGCCGGAGCTTCCGCGGCCGGGGCCTCGACCGGCGAGGCGTCGGTGATGCGGCCGTCGGTGTAGGGCGTGTAGGTGCCGCCCTGCTTGGCGATGAAATCGGCCAGGACCTTTTCGAGCGGCGGGCCGAAATCATAGGGGTTGATGGCGTTCGAGCCAAACAGGGCGTAGCCGTCGCCGCCACCGCGGACATAGTTGTTGGTGACGACGCCGTAGGTCTTGGCCGGATCGAGTGCGACCCAGGCATCGCCATCCTTCACCTGCACATCGGTGATGCGCTCGCCGACGGGTTTCGACTTGTCGAAGGTGTACTTGAGGCCGGCGACCTGCGGGAAGCGACCGGCGACATCCTCGATCTGGCTGACGCCGTTCTCGAGCGAGGCGAGCAGGTCGGCGCCACTGATCTGGAAGGTGGCGAGCGTGTTCGAGAACGGCAGGACCGTCAGCACTTCGCCCATGGTGATCTCGCCCTCGTCGATCGAGGCGCGGAGGCCGCCCGAGTTCGCGATGGAGATGGTGATGCCCTGGTCGGCGACGCGGTCGAGCTGCGCATCGGCGACGAGATTGCCCATCGAGCATTCCATCACGCGGCAGACGTTGCGGTCGCCCTGGATGGCGGCGGTGGTGGTGCCGATGACTTCGGCCTTCAGCGCCTCGAGCGGCACGCCGAGTTCGGCGACGCGGTCGAGATAGCCCTGGTCGGGTACCACGGACTTGTCGAGCAGGATCGGGGCGCCGGCGGCGGAGATCAGCTTGCCGTCGTCATCCCAGGTGACCTTGAGCTCGCCGAGCACCTTGCCGTACTGGCCGGCCTGGACGATAGGCACGTCGACGCCGTCGGGGTTCTTGACGATGGTGGGGTAGGGGCCGGCCTCGCCTTCGCCGGTGCCGAGGAAAGTGTGCGTGTGGCCGCCGACAATGAGGTCGACGCCGGACACGGCCGCGGCGAGATCCTGGTCGACGTTGTAGCCGATGTGGCTCAGCACGATGATCTTGTTGATGCCGGCCGACTCGAGGCCGCCGACAGCGCCCTTCACGTATTCGGTGACGCTCTCGAAGGCGACGTTAGGACCGGGGGAGGCGATATCGGGGGTCTCTTCGGTGGTGGCGCCGATGACGCCCACCTTCTCGCCGCCGATGTTGAGCACGATCACGCCCGGCGGCAGGCCCTTGAGGTCAGGGTCCTTGGAGGTATCGAAGTTGCCGCCGATGATCGGGAACTTGGCGGAGGCGAGGAACTTTGCGAACTCGGCCGGGCCGTCGTCGAACTCGTGGTTGCCGGTGGCGACCACGTCGAAGCCCATCTCGTTCATGAAATCGGCGACGATCTCGGACTTGTACTGGGTGTAGAACAGCGAGCCCTGGAATTCGTCACCAGCCGAGAACAGCACCACGTTCTCGCCGGCCGCCGTTGCCTTGTCGCGCTGCGTGTCGATCGCGGTCTTCAGCCGCGCGATGCCGCCGAAGCACTCGCCCGCGGCCTCACCTTCAGCGTCGCAGGTCGAGTCGGTCCCGGTGATCGACTCGAAGCGGGAATGGAAATCGTTGATGTGGAGGATGGTGAGCGAGAATTCCGCCTGCGCCGCACTGGCGAATCCGGCGGAGAGCGCAAGCGCCGCGGCGCCGAGCAACAGCTTCTTCATTATCCCTGTCCTTTGCTTGGAATCCGGTTGGCCCGGACCCTTCTCGCACTGCATTGCAACGCCGGTGTAACAGGTCCTTCCCTTGCCTCTGGCCGTCGTCAGCAACTCCAGTGGAGCGACAAGTTAACTATGGATCGGCGGCGAGCGGAAGGGTGGACGGCATTGCTTTTGGGGCTTCCAAGGCTCGGATGTTCTGCCTACTCTCCGCGCGTTTTCGGGTGCGGGAGTCGTCGGATATGCGCAGTGCTTTGATCGTCTGGGGTGGCTGGAACGGGCACGATCCCGAGGAGTGCGCCACCATCTATCGGCGCTGGCTGCATGAGGACGGCTACTCCGTGCGGGTGGAAACCGATCTCGCCGTGCTGGCCGATCCCGCTATCCACGAGCTGAACCTCATCATCCCCGTCTACACGATGAGCAAGATCGAGAAGGAGCCGCTGGCCAATCTCGTGAAGGCGATCGAGGGCGGCGTCGGACTCGCCGGCCATCATGGCGGGATGAGCGATGCGTTCCGCGATGCGGTGGAGTACCAGTTCATGGTCGGCGGCCAGTGGGTCGCGCATCCGGGCAATATCATCGACTACACGGTGGACGTGGCCAAGGCCGACGATCCGATCATGGCGGGCATCCCGGCTTCGTTCCCCTACACGTCCGAGCAGTACTACATGCACATGGACCCCTCGGTCGAAGTGCTGGCGACGACGACCTTTTCGGGCCAGCATGCGGCCTGGACCAAGGATGTGGTGATGCCGGTGGTGTGGAAGCGGATGTATGGGGCCGGCAAGGTGTTCCACTCGACGCTCGGCCACCGGGCGACGGAGTTCGAGAACCCGAACATGGCGACGATCCTCAGGCGCGGCATCAACTGGGCGGCGAAGGCGGAGTAGGGCTCGGGTATCTCCGGCTTACCCAGCACCTGGCCTTGCGGGTATCCACCGTCATCCCCGGTCGAAGACCCGGGGACCTAGCGAAGTGGCGGCATCCCATGGGTCCGCGGGTCAAGCCCGCGGATGACGACTGAGAGATTAGTGGTTGGGCTTGCGCCGCTACCAGCCGACTACCGCCACCTCAGCGCCCATCGCCCGATCAGTGCGCCCAGTCCTGCCGCGATCAGGATGCCCGTCGTGTACCAGATGGTGACGAAGGGCATGCCGCTTTCGGTGCAGTGGAAGGCATAGATCCAGGTTGCGGCGCCGCCGGCAAAGAGGCCGGCCGCGAAGCCGGCGAGCGTCGGGTTGGTCGGCGCCGCGCGGCGGAGGGCCAATGCCGTCAGGGCATAGATCGGCACCGACAGCGCGACGATGTAGAGCGGGCAGAGCAGGGCCGAGCCACCGATCACCAGCGTCCGCATATGGTCGGGGCCCATCAGCAGCATCTGGACGATGCCGGCGAGGCCCATCAGCGCGACCAGCAGGACGATGCCGACAGCCTGCCGCCTTAGGCTGCCGCCCGGGCGGGCGAGGTTGAGCGCGGCCAGGGCGCCGAGGACGGTGAAGATGGTGGTGAAGGCGAACTTCGACCAGAACATCATCGTTCCGGTCGCATCCATGAGATCGGGCCGCAGGCCGAGCCACAGCAACATCAGCACGGCAGAGGCGACGACGCCGATGGCGGCGATGCCGAAGAGGCGCCGGGGCAGAGCGCGCGGGGCGGTCGGCTTCAGGTCGGCGACGAGATTTTCGAGCAGTTGGTCACTCATCGGCCTTGCCTCCGAAGCGGGCGGTGAGCGACTTGAGCCCCCGGTGGATGGCGACCTTGGCGGCCGTCTCGGTCATGCCGAGCCGTTCGGCGGCTTCGGCGACCGATGCGCCTTCGAGCTTGGTCTGGCGGATGAGTTCGGCGGAACGGTCGGGGATGGTCGCAAGCGCCGTATCGACGTCCATGCGGGCGGCGACGGCCTCGGTCTCGTCGTCGGCGAATATGGCGGCGTCGTCCTCGAGCGGCAGGGTCATGCGCAGCTTGCTGCGGCGGAAATGGTCGATGAGCTTGTAGCGCGCGATGGCGTGGAACCATGAGGTGAAGGGCTGGCTGCGGTCATAAGTCTCGCGGCGGGAGTGGATGGCCATCAGCGTTTCCTGCACCAGATCGTCGCTGCTGGCGGCGAGGGCGGGGGATAGCCGGCGGGCGAAATAGGCCCTCAGATGCCGGCGCAGTTCTTCCAGCAACGCACGGTAGGCCGCGGCGTCGCCGTCGAGCGCCTTCAGCATCAGGGGGCGCAGTCGCGCTTCCATATCCGAAGGGTCGCTCATTACTGCCTGAGTTCGGGTGAAGTCAGTGGGAGGTTACACCGCGCTATCGCTGCGGCGGAAGCCTCACGTTGGCGTGAGCGGGTAACCGGGGCGGCGTGGGGCGCGAATTGCCCGTCATAGCCGCCGCAGGGAGCGGCCAACGGGAGAACCGAGATGAAGTCGATCCTTTCCGCCATCGCCGTGGTGGCCGCTATGGGTGTGGCCGGCATTGCCAGCGCAGAAGACGCCATGGCGCCGATGCAGGACAATGCCATGGCCGGCAGCGCCATGGCGGCCGAGCCGATGATGATGACCCCGGACCAGATGATGGCCATGTGCCTCGAGAAGGCGGCGATGGCCACGGACGCCATGGCGAAGTCCGAGGACGAGAAGGCCTGCCATACCGTGCACGACCTGCTGATGGGCGAGGCGATGATGGGCACCGATGCGATGTCGGGCGGCGCCATGGCCCCGGCGGCGCAATAAACTATCCGTGATAGGCTCCAATCGCCCCCCGAACTACCGTTGCTTCGGCTATCGGCGGGGGGCGAACCGCAGGAGATGCGATGACCGACGTGATGGACAGGCCTGCGTTCGAGAAACCGGCCAAGGCCAGGGGGCCGCTGATCTACAGGCAGGCGATCCTGACGCGCGTCACCCACTGGGTGTGGGCGATCGCCATGTTCTTCCTGCTGCTCTCGGGCTTGCAGATATGGAACGCGCATCCGGCGCTCTATGTCGGCCAGCAATCGGGCTTCGAGTTTGACAACGCGATCCTCAGGATCGGGGCGGAGAACACGCCGGACGGGGCACGGGGATATACGACCGTGTTCGGGCAGAAGTTCGATACGACGGGCGTGCTCGGCATGAGCGAGTTGCGCGGCAATACCAACTTCGTCGGCTTCCCCGGTTGGGCGACGATCCCCTCCTACCGCGATCTCGCGACGGGGCGGGTGGTGCATTTCTTCTTCGCCTGGACGCTGGTCGGCGCGCTGGCGATCTGGGCGATATCGAGCCTTTTCAACGGGCATCTATGGCGCGATGTGATCCTCAAGCCGCGTGACCTGCGCGAGCTGCCGCGCGACATCTGGGACCACATCCGGCTCAAATTCCACCACGGGCGGAGCTATACGCCGCTGCAGAAGCTCGCCTATTTCGGCGTGTTCTTCGTGCTGTTCCCGCTGATCATCCTCACGGGGCTCGCGATGTCGCCGACGATGAACGCGGGCTGGCCGTGGCTGGTCGATGTGTTCGGCGGGCGGCAGACAGCGCGGACCATCCACTTCATCGTCATGATGCTGCTGGTGCTGTTCTTCGTCGTCCACATCGTGATGGTGGTGCTGGCGGGGCCGATCAACGAGCTGCGCTCGATGATCACCGGCTATTACCGCACCAGCCCCGGCACCGAGCCGGACGCGAAAAAGGGGGAGAACGCGGAATGAGCAAGCTGATCCTCAATCGCCGCCGGCTGATCGGCCTGGGTGCCGCCGGCGCGGGTTCGCTGGTGCTGGCGGGCTGCGACCAGTTCGATTTCCTCGGCCAGCGCAACGATCCGGTGCGCGATTTCCTCGAGCGCGCGAACTCGCTGACCTACGCGGCGCAGCGGGCGCTGGTGGGCGAGCAGGCGCTTGCGAGGGAGTTCTCGGAGAGCGAAATCCGGCAGGGGCAGCGGCCGAACGGCTCGACCGACCCGCGGGAGAACATCGAGGAATACCGGGTGCTCGAGGCGAATGGCTTTGCCGGCTACAAGCTGAGGATCACCGGGCTAGTCGAGACGCCTAAGGAGTACTTGCTCACCGAGCTGCAGAACATGCCGACGCGCACGCAGATCACCCGGCACGATTGCGTCGAGGGCTGGAGCTGCATCGCCAAGTGGACCGGCGTGCCGCTCGGGCGGCTGCTGGACGAAGCGAAGGTGATGCCGGGGGCGAAGTTCGTCGTCTATCACTGCTACGACAAGATGGGCGGCGGGCTCTCGGCGCCTGAAGCCTACTACGAGAGCTCGGACCTCATCGACGCCTACCACCCGCAGACCATCGCGGCCTTCGGCCTCAACGGCGGCATGCTGCCGGTGGCGAACGGAGCGCCGGTGCGCATCCGCATCGAGCGAGCGCTGGGCTACAAGCAGCCGAAATACGTGCACACGATCGAGCTGGTGGACAGGTTCTCGCAGTACGGCCTGGGACAGGGCGGGTACTGGGAGGACCACGGCTATGACTGGTACGGGGGGATTTAGGAGGAACCGGGGCTCGCTCCCACTCCTGAAATATGGAGCGCAACGGGCTTGCTTCAAGTCCCCCGGCCTCGCCTAGTATCCGCGCCCTTGGAAGCATCCATGGGAGCAATCATGCCAGACACGCCATTGGGCAACGGCCCGTTCTATCACGGCACGCGCGCCGATCTGCAGGTCGGCGACCTGCTCGTTGCAGGCAAGCCATCGAACTTTCGCGATGGCTTCAGGGCGTCGTGGATTTACTTCGCCGCGACGCTGGAAGCGGCCATCTGGGGCGCCGAACTGGCGGTCGGCGACGGGCGCCAGCGCATCTACATCGTCGAGCCGACCGGGCCGTTCTTCGACGACCCCAACCTGACCGACAAGAAATTCCCAGGCAATCCGACCAGGTCCTATCGGTCGCAGCAGCCGCTGCGGGTCGTCGGCGAAGTCACCGACTGGACAGGGCATCCGCCGGAGCAGGTGCAGGCGATGCATGACCATGTCGAGTGGGCGAGACAGAACGGCGGCGAAATCATCGACTGACGGTGGAACCTACTCTTGCGCGATGGAGACGCGTGTCCGGGAGCCTGGCTCGCGGACACGCGTCCTGTGCCTGCATACCAGCCCCGCACTTGCCAAATCCGGCGTTTTCCCCCATATGCAGCCCATTCGTCCCTAAGCGGGCGATGGACTTCTCTTCTTACTGGCCAAAACGGTGAGCGGCGAAGTGCCCCGGAATGTCTCCGCGAACAGCGGCACACCGGGAGACAGCGCAACCGTGCGGCAATCCAGCTGCCATTGCATTATTTGATCACGCCGAGCCCTCGCATGGGCCTCCGGCGACACACGCGCACCGATTGGCCCGGAGCGCGACACAGAAAGTATCGCTTTGACCACTTCATTCTCCGAACTCGGGCTTTCCGCGCAGCTTTTGAGCGCGCTGACCGCAGCCGGGTTCGACACGCCCACGCCGATCCAGGCCAAGGCCATTCCGCCGCAGCTGCAGCGCCGTGACATCATGGGCATCGCGCAGACCGGCTCGGGCAAGACCGCGGCCTTCGGGCTGCCGATCCTGCAGGGCCTCGCCGAACTCGGCGGGCGTCCCAACCCGATGACCACACGTGCACTGATCCTCGCCCCGACCCGCGAACTCGCGGTGCAGATCGACGAGGTGCTGCACAAGCTGGCCGGCGCCAAGCTGTCGACCGTCTTGGTGCTTGGTGGCGCCTCGCGTGCCGGGCAGATCCAGAAGATCGCGCGCGGCGTCGACGTCGTGATCGCGACGCCGGGCCGGCTCAAGGACCTCGTGGACGACCGCAAGCTCAAGCTCACCGAGACGCGCTGGCTGGTGCTCGACGAGGCCGACCGCATGCTCGACATGGGCTTCATCAACGCGGTGAAGGAAATCGCGCGGGCCATCGGGCCGCGTCGCCAGACGGCGATGTTCTCGGCTACCATGGCGCCCGAGATCGCCGACCTCGCCAAGGGCCTCTTGAACGATCCGGTGCGCGTCGAGGCCAATCCGCCGGCCCAGACCGCGGGCACGATCGAGCAGCGCGTGATCCTTTCGGGTTCGAAAGAGAAGCGCGCCGTGCTCAACAACCTGCTGAAGGACCCGGCGCTCAGCCGCGTCATCATCTTCTCGCGCACCAAGCATGGCGCCGACCGCGTGGCCAAGAACCTCGAGGCCGACGGCCACGTCGCGGCGGCCATCCACGGCAACAAGTCGAACAATGCCCGCCAGGCGGCCCTCAAGGGCTTCTCCTCGGGCCAGGTCCGGCTGCTGGTCGCCACCGATATCGCGGCACGCGGCATCGACGTGCAGAACATCACGCATGTCATCAACTACGAACTGCCGGACGATCCAGAGAACTACGTGCACCGCATCGGCCGTACTGGCCGTAACGGTGCGTCGGGCGAGGCGATCACGCTGTGCGACGGCACCGAGCGCGGCAAGCTGCGTGATGTCGAGCGGCTGATCCGCCGCACGCTGCCGATCAGCGGCGAGCTCAAGGGTGCCGGCGGCGAGATCATTCCGGCTTCGGAAGTGGTGAAGCAGCCGATCCAGAAGGCGCCGCCGAAGCAGGGCCAGAACCGTGGCGGCCAGCCGCGCGGTGGCGAGCGTCCGGCCGGTGGCCAGCGCAAGCAGGCCAATGCCGGCCGGCACTTCTCGGGCGCCAAGAAGGCGGCGATCGCAGAAGAGCGCCGCGGCCATGGCGGCAACGCCCAGCAGGTACGGGGCGGCTCGGTTGCGGGCAGCAATGTGTCGCGCAACGGCGGCGCCGCAGCCACAGCGCCAGGCTGGTGGGAGAAGCCCACCGGTTCGGGTCCGGCGACCCCGCCCAAGGCGAACAAGCAGCGCTGGAACAAGAAGCAGAAGGACGCCGCCAAGTCGCGTCGTTCGGAAGCCGCTGCCGGCTAAGGGAACGAAGCATCCGGTCCTCCGTTAGGTTCATGACTGAACCGACGGAGGACGACATGCCTGATCCCAAGACGCCGCCACTCCCCAGCGACAACAATCCGGGCGAAGAGCCCGATATCGTCGAGACGGACCAGCCGGTGGAGATCCTGCCCGAGGGGCAGATTCCGGGCTTGCCGGTATCGAGCGATCCGCTGTCGCAGCCGATGCCGAGGCCAGCGAACCGTGAGGTTCCGCCTCTAGACTGAGGCAGGTCAGGGCGGGCTTCGCCCCTCACCAGTTGTCATCCCTGCGAAAGCAGGGATCCAGCGCTCCTCCGAGCCAGCTGACAGATGATCCCGGCCTTTGCGGGGATGACGCCGAGTTTGTGGCCGCACTTGCGGCCCGGATGCTTCGGTGGTGCAACCACGCCGTGTGTTCCTGAACGACAGATAAACGGTCAATTCCGGGAACGTTCAAACGCGCCGCCGCATTATCGCCCTCAAGATGAACCGGCCGGGTCGGCCGCACACAACGCCTTGGGGGCGCTGACAAATGCTCAAGATCACTCTCGTTGCCCTGTTCGTGATGTCGATGGCCACGCTGACCATCGCCGCCTCGTCCCTGCCGGTCGAAACCGCTTCCGTCGTCGAGACGGCTGATCTCGGCTGAGCCAATGAGCACCGAACCCGGTCGCCGTCCGAAACTGCTGGGGACCGGGACGCAAATCCTGCTGATCGTGGTCTTCGCCACCGCCCTCGCCGTGCTGGCCTTCGCCGCCGCCAGCGTGGTGACCCTGCCGCTCTAGCTGAGCGGAATTCCCTTGTTGCCCTTGGTCGCCTGGTACGTCGCCGACACATCGTTGTAGGCGGCGTTGAGGTCGTCGACGCGTGCGACGAGCTGCTCCTTGGAGGAGCGGTCCATGCCGGCGATCATGCGCTGCAGGTCGTGGGCCTCGAAGAAGGCGTTCTTTCGATTGTAGAGCGGGCGTTCCTCGGGGACGTAGCCGCGGTCCGGGTCGGGCACGGCATAGACTTCCTTGAGGATGCGGATGTCGTGCGGGATGCCGAAGCTGTCGCGCGTCTCCTCGTAGCTGAAGAGGTAGTAGAAGTTGTCGAAGCCGCCCCAGGTGATGCCGGAGAGGCAGAGCGAGCACGGCTCGTGGGTGGCGAGGAACAGGCAATCGCGCGCGGCGGGCCGCTGGTCGGCCGGGATCTCGTAGAAGCGCTTGATCGCGTGCATCTCGCCATGCCAGAGCGGGTTCTCGGTCTCGTTGTTGGTCTCGCCGACGACAAGGGAGAGGTCGGATTTCCTGAGGATCGCCGCGCCGAAGAGCTTGTTGCCCCCACCTACGCCGCGCCGGGTCAGCGGCAACAGGTCGTGCTCGACGACATCGAGCAGGCGGGAAACAAGGTCGGGCGTATCCATTCGGGTCTCCGGTTCATGCTGAACCGAAGGTGCGGGGAGCCGGTCGGCGCGTCAACCGTCAGAAGGGCGACTTTTCCAGCACGACGAGTTCGGCGCCGGCACTATCGAGCAGGGTCAGGCGCCCCTGGTCGAGCCGCCAGAAGCGGGTGGCGGCGAGGGCGGCGAAGAAGGTGTCCTCCTGCACTGTCGCTTCCTCGGAGAGGCAGGCCATGCGGGTGGCCGCCACGGCGCTGAACAGCAGGCGCTCCTCGTTCACCTCGGCCTGTGCGAACCACGAATTGCAGCCGCCACGGCCGCCGGCGCGCATGTCGGAGGCGATGTTGAGCGAGGAGACGAGGTTGCGGCCAACCGGGTTGCCGCCGATGGACTGGGCCTGCCAGGTGACGTTGAGGAGCGGCAGCGGCGTCGGCTGGTCCGGAACAACGGTCGGAACGACGGGCGGCTCTTCCGGTTCGGGGGCGCGGTTGACGATGATCAGGATGACTGCTTCCGGATCCATCGGATCGACGGGGTAGGGCTGAGTGGTGCGGAACCACAGGGCGCCGTCTTCGCCGGTGATCTCGGCGTCGAGGGCGTAGCTGTGTCCGGGGAGGATGATGCTCTCCTCGAAATTGAGCGTGAAGGTGAGGGGCACCTGCCCCGGACTGGCGATCGCGGCCTTGGCCGAGACGCGCGGTTGGGTGGGCGTTGCGAGGTCGATCAGCGACACCGTCAGCGACCCGCCGGGAGGCAGCGCGATGCGTTCGCGATAGGTCACGTCGCCCTTCAGCGTGAGCTTGGCGGCGAACGCCGGACCGACCAGTGACATAAGCACGACCAGAATTGCCACGAAGACGCGCATGGCGATGACCCCTCCCAAGCCTACTGAGCCACAGTTGGGCACCAGATTATGGAGGAAATGCAACGAAGCTGAGACGTATCGCTACGTGGCTGCAAAGAAATCAGCGGCGCTCGACCACCAGATAGGGCTCGGGGAAGAAGTATTCCTCGAGATTATTACCGTCGCCGCCGCGATCGATGATGAGGAAATCGGCGGTTTCTCCGAGCGGCGTCAGTACGGCGTGCCAGGTGTTCATGGCCATGTTGATGCCCTGGCCGGGGCCGGCGAGGAAGGCGCGGGGCAACCCGGGCGCGCCGCCGTTGTCCGGGGCGACGATCGACAGGAAGGGCCGCTGGGACAGCGGATAGAAGGCCTGGCTGCCGAGCGGATGGCGCTCCATCATCTTCAAAGTCAGCGGCAGGTCGTAGGGCTGGCCGCGCGCGATGGAGACCAGGGGCCGGGCATGGACGCCGCCGAGCTCGACCCTGGCGAGATCGTGGTAGCGCTCGGTCATGCCGCCGTTGATGGGGTAGTGGTGGGCGCCCTCGACCTGGATCACCTGCCCGAAGGGGGCGTAGGCCTCCTGGGTCAGGGGCTCGATGACGATCTCGATCATGGGGCGTCGACCTTGATGGTGTTCGCGGCTGCGTCGCTGCCGACATAGACGGCGACCAGCTTCATCGGCACGGTGCCTGTGTTGGTGCCGTTATGGGCCCAGCCGACCGCTTCGAGCACTGCCTCGCCGGCGCGGTAGGTCTTCTTGCCCTTGGTGCCGTAGTCGACGGTCAGTTCGCCCTCGAGCATGTAGGCAAAGAGCGGGACTTCGTGCTCGTGCCAGCCGGTTTCGCCGCCCGGAGGCAGGGTGACTATGGCCGAGGTGACGTTCGGAGTGCCCGCCGGATAGGCAAGGGGGGCGCCGAGCACGTCCGCGCCGCCCTGGACCAGCGGGGTCAGCAGGCTCTGGTAGCTTTGCGGGGTCAGGTCCTCGGCCAACACCGGCGACGCCAGAAGGGCAAGGACGGCGAGCATTCTCAATCGTGTCATCTGAATCGTGTTCTCCCTCAGTGGGAAGACGATGGCGGGCACGGGCGGTCGCCGCAAGCAAATTTCTGCACGGGCAGTGAACCAAGCGAGGTCGAAAACGTTCGTTGGGCTCGTGACTTAGGTTTGAGAATGCACAATCAGATTCAACCGACTGCGCGTGGCGTCGCCGACGCCCTGCTGCGGAACGCAACCACCGAAATCATCGAACCGTACCTTCGCTATGTCGAAGGCTGGCAGCTCCGCGCGGGCTACCTGCGGGCGCAGCTCTCGGTGCATTCGCCGGGCAGCGACGAACACGACCTAGCGGCGAGGCGGCTCGACGATTTGCGGGCGGAGATTGCCGCGCACCGCAGGTACCTCGTGGAGGGGACCAGCGACCTGCCGCCCGACGACCGGGTGGATGCCACACTCGATGAGCTGGACGGGCTGCTGAGGTCGATCAGCCGGGCAGCAGTTCGCGCGCTATAGGCCGAGCTTCATGTGCCGGTTGACGTCCTTGTAGAGCAGGTAGCGGAACCGGTTCGGGCCGGCATAGCAGGCCTGCGGGCAGAAGGCGCGCAGCCACATGAAATCGCCGGCCTCGACCTCGACCCAATCGCGGTTGAGACGGTAGACGGCCTTGCCCTCGAGCACGTAGAGGCCGTGCTCCATGACATGGGTTTCCTCGAAGGGGATGACGGCGCCGGGCTCGAGCGTGACGATGTTGACGTGCATGTCATGCCGAACGTCGGCGGGATCGACGAAGCGCGTCGTGCCCCAGGTGCTCTTGGTGTCGGGCATCCAGATGATCGGCTCGTCCTGCTCGTTGGCGACGAACGGAGCAGGGATCTCGATGCCGTCGACGACTTCGTAGCGCTTGCGGATCCAGTGGAAGCGCGTGGGGGCGGCGGATTTGTTGGTCAGAGTCCACTCGCAGCCCGGCGGCAGGAAGGCATAGCCGCCGGCCTTCAGCAGGTGCGGTTTGCCCGCGATGGTCAGCGAAGCCTCGCCCTCGACGACGAAGAGCACGCCTTCAGCTCCGGGATTGGGCTCGGGGCGGGCGGAACCGCCGCCGGGAAAGACTTCGACGATGTACTGCGAGAAGGTCTCGGAGAAGCCGGTCATCGGGCGGGCGATGACCCAGGCGCGGGTATCCTTCCAGTGCGGCAGGTAGCTCGTCACGATGTCGCGCATCACCCCGTGCGGGATCAGCGCGTAGGCTTCGGTGAAGACGGCGCGGCCGGTGTGGAGGGCAGTCTGGGGCGGCAGGCCCGCGATCGGGCTGGCGTAGGTCGTGGGCATGTAACCACAAAGCTGGAATGACGAGTGCGCCCCTCATAGCGCGAAAGGCGAGGAGCGGACAGTGGGCGCGCGACCCCCGGATCGGCCAAAGGCAAGCCCCGGCCGTCAGAAAAAGTTTAGGAATCGGGCGCAGATTCAGCGGCATGGCTACGCACATGCATCCCGCGCCCCATCGTCCGATGATCGATCCCGACCAGTTCGAGCAGGCGGGCCGCATGTTCCGCGTGTGGCTCGACCGGCTGTTCGGCCATGCCGAGCCCGAGGATGATACCTCGATCGCCTGGGAAGACGGCGAACCCAAGTCGGACCGCCCCGATATCGGCCCGCCCGGACACTGACTGTGAACTGGCTCCTCGACTTCCAGAAGTCATTCCGGGAGCCCGTATTCGCCTTTCTCGGCACATATTGGCCGGTCATCGCGACGGTCGCCCTGCTTGGTCTTGGCTGGTTCGCCGGCGCAATGACGCGGGCACGGGACGGCTCCAGCGTTGACTCGCTGCTCGATGACGACGGCGATGCCGGCACGGACGGCGGCGACGACTAGGACGCCTTTGCCTTGCCCATTCCGAGATAGTGGGCGCGCTCTTCGGCAGAGTAGTGCTCGATGGCGTTGCGCAGCATGACGCGCGGCATCCCCGCAGCATTTATATCAAGGAAGGCGGTGAGCGCGGCTCGATCCGGGATGGAGCGGAGCATCCAGCCGGCCGCCTTGTGGATCAGGTCCTCGGGGTCACCCATCAACTGCCCGGCAATCGCGAAAGTCTCGGCGAACTCCTTGCGGCGGATGAAAGCGAAGGTGGCGAGGATGGCGGTGCGCCGCTCCCACATGCTGCCGGATTTGGCGAGGGTGTAGAGGATGTCGCGCGGGCGGTCGACGAGGTGCGGGCCGACCACATAGTAGGCGGCGAGATCCACGAGGTCCCAGTTGTTGATGCGGTCGTGGCGGCGCAGGTAGAGATCGAACAACTCCTGGCGCCGTACGGGCGTGGTCTTCTTCGCCGCGTACTGCTTGGCCATGATGCTCATAGCGGCGGCACGGGCTTCGTGGATATCGGACTCCATCAACCGCTCGATCTCGGCGGGCGGGAGCGCGATCATCTCCTTGGCGAGGTTGAACACGTGCCCCATGCGGACGCCGATGAAGCGATCGCCGTGGGCGTACCCGCCTTCGCCGAACTTGAAGTAGCGCTGGTACTTCTTCAGTTCCTCGTCCGACTGCAGCGCGTGCAGCCGGGCGAGGACGGTCTCGGCGGTCAGTTCGCTCATTTGGCGGCGAAGGCCTTCTCGAGGTCGGCGACGACGATCTTTCGCATCTGCAGCATCGCCTGCATAGCGCGGCCGGCGCCGGCCCGGTCGGGGGAGCGGAGCAGTTCCGGCAACTGCTTCGGTACGATCTGCCAGCTCAGCCCGTACTTGTCCTTGAGCCAGCCGCACATGGATTCCTCGCCGCCGTCGGCGGTCAAGGTGTTCCAGTAGTGGTCGACTTCGGCCTGGTCCTCACAGTCGACCGTGAAGGAGATCGCCTCGGTGAACTTGAAGGCGGGACCACCGTTCAGCGCCATGAACTCCTGGTCCCTGAGGCGGAAGGTAATGGTGAGCGAGCGGCCGTCCGGATAGTTCTGGACCTCGCGGATTTCGCCATCCCTGAAGGTGGCGATGTAGAAGTTCACCATTTCCTCGATGCGGTCGTCGATCCACAGGCAGGGCATGATCTTGGGGGTAGGCATGGTCGTCTCCTCGGGTTGAGTTCTCCCGATCCCCGAAGCGGGATGCTTCGGCGGCAGGTCGGGGTCGCGGTGGAACAGTCAGTCGGTAGTCAGTAAGCGGGCATCTCGGCGAGCAGCTCCTCGAGCCGCCTGAAGCCGTTTTCCATACCGTCGGCCATCGGGGTGGCGCGGGCGCCGTCACGGGCCTCGGTCGTCGGATAGAGGATGGTGACCACCGAGGTGGTGATCCCGTCCGTTTCGGTTATGCGATTGGTGACGAGGGTTTCGCCACCGGTCCAGTCCTCGTCGTAGAGCTCGGTGGTCTTGATCCAGCCCGGGCGGGCCAGTTCGACCACGTCGCCGCCGGAACCCATGACGTAGCCGTCGGGGCTGCGCACGACGAAGCGCCACTTGCCGCCGATGCGGGCATCGAACTCGCAGGTGACGAACTCCCAGTCGGCAAAGCCCAGCCAACGGCGGATCAGGGCAGGGATGGTCCAGCAGTCGAAGACGAGATCGGCGGGCGCCTTGAACTGGCGCGTGATGGCGATCTCCCGGTCCGAGGGCAGGTTGATGGTCAGCGGAGGCATCATGGCAAAAGCTCCTCAGTTCTTGTCGTCGGTTTTGGGGGTAAAGGCCTGCAACTGGGCGAGCAGGCTGTCGAGGCGGCCGTAGCTCGCCTCCCAGAACTTGCGGTAGTTCTCGAGCCAGCCCACGGCCTCGGCCATCGGGGCGGCCTCGATCTTTACGGGCCGGCGCTGCGCATCCTTGCCGCGCGAAACGAGCCCGGCATTCTCCAGCACCTTGATGTGCTTGGAGATGGCCGGTTGGCTCATTTCGAACGGTTCGACCAGTTCGTTCACGGTCGCCTCTCCCTGGGCCAGCCGGGCGAGAATGGCGCGGCGGGTCGGGTCGGCTAGGGCGGCGAAGGTGAGATCGAGCTGGGCGGGGGTGGCTGGCATTCTATAACTCAGTGATTGTATAACTGAATGGTTATAGAATGGGTGCGAGGATGTCAAGCGGGGTGACAAAGACCCGTTTGGGTACGGCGGCGTGTCGGGGGAAAGCGACCGAGACTCGGTGTCATCCCAGCAAAAGCTGGGATCCACCTATCGGTTGGTACGGGGTGCGAGTTGGATCCCTGCCTTCGCAGGGATGACACCGGAGGGGAGGAGAGAGCGGGCGGGCCCCCTCCTCAAGGGATCAGCCCAGAATCTGCCCGATCCGCAGTTCGGCGATCCGTTCCACCTGCTTGCAGGCGGTCGCGAATTCCTGTTCGCGGGTGTTGGCGAGGCGCTTTTCGAAGGCGGCCATGATCTGGGCCTTGGTGTTGTCTCTGACGGCGATGATGAAGGGGAAGCCGAACTTTTCGACATAGGCCTGGTTCATGGCGCCGAACTTCTCGCGCTCGGCGTCGGTGAGGGCGTCGAGGCCGGCGGAGGCCTGCTCGGCTTCCGACGCGGCGGTCAGGCGCTTGGCAGCAGCAAGCTTGCCGGCAAGGTCGGGGTGGGCGTTCAGCACGCCGAGCCGTTCGTCGTCGGTGGCCGCGCGGAAGACCTGGCACATGAGGGCGTGGAGGCCGATTGCGGTGTCGTGGACGGGGCCCATCTCGCGCTTATGGGCACGCTCGGCGACCCATTCGGAATGCTCGAAGACATTGCCGAAGAGCTGGGTGAAATCATCCAGATGCAGCTCGCTCGGGACGATCTCGGGCTTTTCGTAGGGGTGAGTTCTGATCCAGTGCTCGGCGATATCGATGCGCTTGGCGATCCAGACCTTTTCCTTGCCCATGATGTACTCGACGAAGCGCTGCAGCCCGGCGAAACGCCCGGGCATGCCGACGAGGCGGCAGTGGAGGCCGAGCGACATCATCTTGGGCGAACCGGCCTCGCCCTCGGCGTATAGGACGTCGAAGCAGTCCTTGAGCATCTGGAAGTACTCTTCGCCGTTGGCGAAGCCCGATGCGGTGGTGAAGCGCATGTCGTTGGTGGCGAGGGAGTAGGGGATGATCAGCTGCGGCGAACCCATGTGCTCGCGGTAGTAGGGCAGGTCGTCGTCGTAGGTGTCGGAGACATAGGTGAAGCCGCCTTCCTCGCTGGCGAGGTCGACCGTGTTCACCGAGGTGCGTCCGCAATACCAGCCGGTAGGGCGGGTGCCGACGACTTCGGTGTGGAGCTTGATTGCGGCGTGCAGGTCCTCGCGCTCGTGCTCGATGTCGTGGTCGCGATAGTCGATCCACTTTAGGCCATGGGAGGCGATTTCCCAGTCCGCGTCGAGCATGGCCTTCACCTGCTCGGGGCTGCGCTGCATCGCGGTGGCGACGCCGTAGACGGTTACGGGCAGCTTCAGCGAGGTGAACAGGCGATGCAGGCGCCAGAAGCCGGCGCGGGCGCCGTATTCGTACATGGACTCGACGTTCCAGTGGCGCTTGCCGGGCCAGGGGGCGGCGCCGATCACGTCGACGAGGAATGCTTCGGACGCAGCGTCGCCATGCAGGATGTTGTTCTCGCCGCCTTCCTCGTAGTTGAGGACGAACTGCACCGCGACATTGGCGCCGCCCGGCCACTGCGCGTTGGGCGGGTTGGGGCCGTAGCCCTGCAGGTTGCGGGGATAGCGCATGGATTCACCTCGTCTCGTTCAACGAGAAATATCACAAGCGCCGCCGCCGTCGCGCAAGCCTGTGAAAAGTGGACCAGTTGGTAAAAAACCGCGCCATACCCCCTTGGAACCCGGTCGGAATTGCTCAATAGTCGGGCAATCAGAACGTAGTGCCTCCACGGCAAGCGGCAGCCGGAGGGGCTGCCCTGAGCAGGGGGCGATGAAGGATAGAGCATGGCGGGTTCCGCACGCCTGACGACGCACGTACTCGATACCACCCACGGCAAGCCGGCCTCCGGGATGCGGCTCGATCTGCTGATGGTCCATGGCGACCATACCCACCATATCTGGAGCGGACACACCAACGCCGACGGGCGGGTGGACCAGCCGCTGCTCGAGGGCGACCGGTTCCACCTGGGCAGCTACGAGCTGATCTTCCATGTGGGGCAGTATTTCGAGCGGATCGGTGTGGAACTCGAAAACCCCTTCCTCGACACGGTGCCGGTGCGATTCACGATGAGTGAGGCGGCGCACTACCACGTGCCGCTGCTCGTTTCGCCCTACGGCTACTCGACATATCGGGGTAGCTGATGACTGAGATCCGCAACCAGCTGCGCTTCATCCTCAACGACCGGGACGTCGTGCTGGACGAGATTTCGGCTACCCGTACGCTGCTCGACTACCTCCGGCTCGACCGGCGCATGACGGGTTCCAAGGAAGGTTGCGCCGAGGGCGATTGCGGCGCCTGCAGCGTGCTGGTTGGGCGGCTGCGCGGGGGCGAGCTGAAATACGAAGCCATCAACGGCTGCATCACCTTTGTCGGCAGCCTCGACGGCACCCATGTGGTGACGGTCGAGCACCTGAGCGCGGCCAACGGGCCGCTGCATCCGGTGCAGCAGGCGATGGTGGAGCACCATGGCAGCCAGTGCGGCTTCTGCACGCCGGGCATCGTGATGTCGCTCTACGGCATGTGGATGGAGAATGCCGACCCGTCGGTGAACGACGTGGAAGTGGCGCTGCAGGGCAATCTCTGCCGCTGCACGGGCTACACGCCGATCATCAAGGCCGGGCGGTCGATTTCGGCCTTTGGCAAGGTGGTCGCCGACCCGCTGGTCATGGAGCGGCAGACGATCAAGGCGCGGCTCGAGGCTTTGAAGGACGGCAAGCGGGTCGAGCTTGGCGAGGGCAAGGACCGGGTGATCGTGCCGGCTTCGGCGGACGATCTTGCCGAGGTCTATGTGGCGAACCCGACCGGTACACTGGTGGCGGGTGCGACCGATGTCGGCCTCTGGGTCACCAAATTCATGCGCGACGTTGGCCCGATGATCTACATCGTCGATGTGCCGGAACTGCATGGGATCGCCGAGGTCGACGGCGCGCTGCGCATCGGCGCGGCCGTAACCTATACCGAGGCGCAGGCGACCATCGTCGCGCGCTATCCGCAACTGGCCGAGTTCTGGAGCCGGATCGGCGGGCAGCAGGTGCGCAATGCCGGGACGATCGGTGCCAATATCGCCAACGGCTCGCCGATCGGCGACACGCCGCCGCCGCTGATGGCGCTCGGGGCCTCGATCGTGCTGCGGAAGGGGGATACGCGGCGCGAGGTGAAGCTCGAGGACTTCTTCATCGCCTATGGCAAGCAGGACCGGCAGCCCGGCGAGTTCGTCGAGAGCGTCATCATTCCAGCCGTGCCCGCGGGTGAGCAGTTCGCGGCCTACAAGATTTCGAAGCGCAAGGACGAGGACATTTCGTCGGTCTGCGCGGCGTTCCGGGTGAAGGTCGAGGGCGGGTCGGTGGTTTCGGCCACGATCGCCTATGGCGGCATGGCGGCGACGCCCAAGCGGGCGAGCGCAGTCGAGGCGGCGCTGGTCGGCAAACCCTGGACTTCGGCGACGGTCGAGGCGGCGCTCGCGGCCTATCCTGAGGACTACCAGCCGCTCACCGACATGCGCGCGTCGGCCGAGTATCGGATGCTGGCGGCGCAGAACCTGTTGCGGCGCTTCTTCCTCGAGACGGCCGGTGAGGGCGAGCGGCTCACGCGGGAGGTGGCATGAACAAGCAATCTCCGATCACGGCATCGCCGCTGCACGTTTCCACGCCGCACGATTCTGCCATCAAGCAGGTGGCGGGGCGGGCGGACTACATCGACGACCTGGTCGAACCCGAGGGCACGCTGCACGCGTATCTCGGGCTCTCGACCAAGGCCCATGCCGACATTGCCTCGCTCGACCTCGATGCCGTGCGCAATGCGCCGGGCGTGGTCGGCGTGCTTACTGCCGAGGATGTGCCGGCCGAGAACGACATCAGTTCCGTGCACAAGCATGACGAGCCGGTGTTCGCGACGACGCGCGTCGTCACCTGGGGCCAGCCGCTGTTCGCGGTGATCGGCACCACGCGCGAAGCAGCGCGGCGGGCGGCGAAGTTGGCGCGGATCGAATATCGCGACCTGCCGCATGTCACGGATGTCGACGCAGCGCTGGCGGCGGGCGGCAAGCTGGTCACCGAACCGCTGAAGCTCGAGCGCGGCGATGCCGACGCGGGCCTCGCGGCATCGCAGCGGCGGGTGAAGGGGCGGGTCCGCATCGGCGGGCAGGAGCATTTCTACCTCGAAAGCCAGGCGGCGCTAGCGGTGCCGGGCGAAGACGACGAAGTCACCATCCACGCCTCGACCCAGCACCCGACCGAGATCCAGGTGATGGTGGCCCAGGTGCTCGGCATCCCGCATGCGGCAGTGACCGTGAACATGCGGCGCATGGGCGGCGGCTTCGGCGGCAAGGAAACGCAGGGCAACCTTTTCGCAGTGGTGGCAGCGCTTGCGGCGAAAAAGTTCAACCGTGCCGTGAAGATCCGTCCGGATCGCGACGACGATTTCCAGATCACCGGCAAGCGCCACGATTTCGTGGTCGACTACGATGTCGGTTACAACGACGACGGCAAGATCCAGGCAGTGACGGCGACCTATGCGGCGCGTTCGGGGTATTCGGCGGACCTGTCGGGCCCGGTGACGGACCGGGCGCTGTTCCACGCCGACAATGCCTACTGGTATCCAGCGGTGCGGGTGAACTCGCTGCCGCTCTTCACCAACACGGTGACGAACACGGCTTTCCGCGGCTTCGGCGGTCCGCAGGGGATCGTCGCGGCGGAGCGCTGGATCGAAGACATCGCCTATGCGCTCGGCAAGGATCCGCTCGAGATCCGCAAGGCGAATTTCTACGGCACCGACAGCAACAACATAACGCCCTACCACCAGGAGGTGGAGGACAACGTCATCCACCGGGTGATCGAGGATCTCGAGCAGAGCTCGGACTATCACGCCCGGCGCAAGGCCATCCTCGAGTACAACCGCTCCAGCAAGGTGCTGAAGAAGGGCATCGCGATGGTGCCGGTGAAGTTCGGCATCTCGTTCACGGCGACCTGGCACAACCAGGCGGGCGCGCTTGTGCATGTCTATCGCGATGGCTCGATCCACCTGAGCCACGGCGGCACCGAGATGGGGCAGGGGCTCCACATCAAGGTGATGCAGGTTGTCGCCGACGCGTTCGGCGTGCCGGTCGATCGGGTGCAGATCACCGCGAGCAATACGGGCAAGGTGCCGAATACGTCGGCTACGGCAGCTTCGTCGGGCACTGATCTCAACGGCATGGCGGCGCTCGATGCGGCCAACCAGATCAAGGCGCGGATGGCAGCTCATGCCGCCTTCATCTACGAGGTGGAACCCAAGGACGTGCAGTGGGAGTTCGGTGGGGTTCGGGCGGGACAGCAGTTCGTGCCGTTCGACGAACTGGCGACGTCGTGTTGGATGAACCGGGTGCAGCTTTCCGCCGCCGGCTTCTACAAGACGCCTAAGATCCACTGGGATCGCACCACCGGCCGCGGGCATCCGTTCTACTATTTCGCCTATGGCGCGGCCGCGTCGGAGGTGACGATCGATACGCTGACCGGCGAGTACCAGGTCGATCGGGCCGACGTGCTCGAAGACGTCGGCCGCTCGCTCAACCCGGCCATCGATATCGGGCAGGTCGAGGGCGGCTTCATCCAGGGGATGGGCTGGCTGACCACGGAAGAGCTGTGGTGGGACCAGAAGGGGCAGCTTCGGACGCATGCCCCGTCGACCTACAAGATCCCGCTGGCCTCGGACGTGCCGCGCATCTTCAATGTGCGGCTGGCGGACTGGAGCATCAACAAGGAGCCGGCGATCGGGCGCTCCAAGGCGGTCGGCGAGCCGCCGCTGGTGCTGGGCTATTCTGTGGTCGAGGCGCTGTCGATGGCGGTGGCGTCGGTCGCGGACTACCGGATCGCGCCGCGGCTCGACATGCCGGCCACGCCCGAGCGCGTGCTGCTGGCGGTGGAGCGGATGCGGAAAGGGGCAGAGGCGTGAGCATTTCGATCCGGGAGATCGATGCTTTCCTCGCCGTCCAGCCGGACGCCATCATCGCTGAACTCTCCGCCGTACGTGGCTCGTCGCCGCGCGAGGCGGGTACGTTCATGCTGATTTCGGCGCACAACATCACCGGAACCATCGGGGGCGGGGCGCTCGAATACATGGTGATCGACCGGGCGCGGCAGGTGCTGCGGAACGGCGGGCACCGGGATGATCTCGATATTCCGCTCGGGCCCGAGATCGGGCAGTGCTGCGGGGGCCGGGTGGATGTGGCGCTGCGGCGGGCGACGCCGGAACTGGTCGAGGGTCTGAAGGCGAGGCTGGTCGCCGAGGACGAAGCGCTGCCGCATGTTTTCCTGTTCGGCTCGGGCCATGTCGGTCACGCGCTGGCCCGGGCGCTGTCGCCGCTGCCGGCGCATGTGCATGTCGTGGATACGCGGCCGGACGAACTGGTCAACCTGCCGGACAATGTAGAGACGCATGCCGTGCCGATGCCGGAGGCCGTGGTGCGCGCCGCGCCAGCGGGCAGTTCTTACGTGATCCTGACGCATGACCACGCGCTCGATTTCCTCATCGGGGCCGAGGCATTGCAGCGGCTCGACGCGCCCTATGTCGGCATGGTCGGTTCGAAGACGAAGCGGGCGCGGTTTCGTAGTTGGTACCTTGAGTCCGGCTATCCGGCTAACCGGTTGGAAAGTCTGGTGCTTCCGATCGGCGGCCGGGCTTTTCCTCACGGGCTTGGGGACAAGCGTCCCGAGGTGATCGCCGCACTGGCGGCAGCTGAGATACTGGTGCACATTGGGGGCCGGGAAGCATCTGTCGCACGGCCGGTCACGACGCAGTCGGGAGCCGTTGTTGGACACTAGCCTCACGCCACGCCTTGAGCTTACGGGAATCACCAAGCGCTTTCCGGGCGTCCTTGCCAACGACAATGTCGGGTTTGCCGTGATGCCAGGCGAAATCCACGCGCTGCTCGGCGAGAACGGGGCGGGCAAATCCACCCTCGTCAAGATGATCTACGGGATCATGCAGCCCGACGCCGGCGAGATCCGCTGGAATGGGCATCCGGTGACGGTGCACAACCCCAAGGCCGCGCGGAAGCTCGGCATCGGCATGGTGTTCCAGCACTTCAGCCTGTTCGAGGCGTTGACGGTGCTCGAGAACATCGCGCTCGGGATGGATGCGAAGATTCCAGCACGGGAACTGGAAGCCAGGATCCGGCAGGTGATGGACCAGTATGGGCTCCATCTCGAACCGCACCGGACCGTCTCCACGCTGTCGGTGGGTGAACGGCAGCGCATCGAGATCGTACGGGCGCTGCTGCTCAATCCGTCGCTGCTGATCATGGATGAGCCGACTTCCGTGCTGACGCCGCAGGAGGTGGAGCAGCTGTTCGTGGTGCTGCGGCAGCTGGCCAAGGAAGGCTGCTCGATCCTCTACATCTCGCACAAGCTGCACGAGATCAAAGCGCTGTGCGACACGGCAACGATCCTCAGGGGTGGCAAGGTGGTTTCCACCTGCGATCCGAAGGTCGAGACGTCGCGCTCGATGGCCGAGAAGATGATCGGCGCAGGGCTGAAGGACGTGAAGAAGCCCGCCGGCCGGGCGCTCGGTAAGGAGCGGCTGATCGTCAACAGGCTGTCGCTGCCGCCCGCGGGGCCGTTCGGCATTGCGCTGCGCGACGTGACCTTTACGGTGCGGGAAGGGGAAATCTTCGGCATCGCGGGTGTTGCCGGCAACGGGCAGAACGCATTGCTGCTGGCGCTTTCGGGCGAGGAACTCTGCGCCGATAGGGGTGCGATCAGTATCGATGGCGTGCCGGTTGGCGGCATGCCGGCGAAGCAACGCCGGCTCAAGGGGCTGGCGAGCGTGCCGGAAGAACGGAACGGGCATGCCGCGGTGCCCGAGTTCACGCTGTCCGATAATACGATCCTTACGGCACGCGACCGGCTGGGCATGGTTTCGGCGGGGATGATCAAGTCGTCGTCGGCAAAGACCTATGCGGGCGAGGTGATCACTGCGTTCGCGGTGAAGGCGCAGGGGCCAGGCTCGACGGCGGGGTCGCTGTCGGGAGGCAACCTGCAGAAGTACATCATGGGCCGCGAGATCCTGCAGAAGCCGGGCGTGCTGGTGGTGAGCCAGCCAACCTGGGGCGTCGATGCAGGTGCGGCCGCTGCGATCCATCAGGCCATCGTCGACCTTGCGGTGGCGGGCTCGGCGGTGGTGGTGATCAGCCAGGACCTCGACGAGCTCCTGTCGCTTTGCGACACGCTGGCGGTGATCAACGGGGGCAGGCTGTCGAAACCGATGCAGGTCGAGGGCGCGGACATTGAAGAGATCGGCCTCCTGATGGGTGGCATTCACGGCGAGGGGGCGGTGCATGCAGTTCCGGCTTGAGAAGCGGCAGGAGCCGAGCAAGCTGATGCAGGTGGTGACACCGATCGGCGCGGTGCTGCTGACCATGCTGCTGGGCGGGATCATCTTCACGCTGCTTGGCTATGACGGGCTCGGGGCGGTGCGCGAGATCTTCCTGTCGCCGCTGCTGAACTCCTACAAGTGGCAGGACCTTGCGGTGAAGGCCGCGCCGCTGATCATCATCGCCGTGGGGCTCTCCATCGCCTACCGGGCAAATGTCTGGAACATCGGCGCCGAGGGGCAGTACATCGTCGGGGCCATCGCGGGGACCGGCGTCGGCATCCTCACCAACGACATGACCGGCTGGTGGATCATGCCGGCGATGATGCTGGCGGGCGTCGCCGGCGGCGCGGCCTATGCTGCCGTTCCGGCATTCCTCAAGGTGCAGTTCAAGGTCAACGAGATCCTGACCACGCTGATGCTGACCTATGCCTCGGTGTACCTGCTGAACTACCTGCTGGCCGGGCCGTTCAAGAGCCCGACCTCGATGGGGCAGCCGCAGACGGTGATGTTCAGCGCCGACCAGTCGCTGCCCTACATCATTCCGGGCACCATCGTGCAGCTCAACGCGCTTCTCGCCGTGATCGTGGCGCTGGTGGTGTGGCTGGTGTTCTCGCGCTTTGTGTTCGGCTTCCAGGTCCGCGTGGTCGGGGCTGCGCCCAACGCTGCCCGCTACGGTGGGTTCTCGGCCAATCGCACGGTGTGGCTCGCCATGCTGATTTCGGGCGGGCTCGCCGGGTTTGCCGGGGTGCTGGAGGCCATGGGGCCGGTTGGCCGGCTGATCCTGCAGTTCCCCGCGGGCTACGGCTTCACCGCAATCATCGTCGCCTTCCTAGGGCGCCTCCATCCCCTGGGGGCGGTGCTGGCGGGGCTCCTCGTCGCCATCACCTTCGTGGGCGGCGAGATGGCGCAGATTACCATCCAGCTGCCGTTCGCTGCGGTCGGTATCTTCCAGGCGATGATGCTGTTCCTGCTGCTCGCCAGCGACATTCTCGTCCGGTACCGCATCCGGTCCGTGCGCCGCGCGGAGGTCGCAGCATGAGCAGCGATATCGTCATCGCCATCATCATGACCATGGCCGCGGCGGCGACGCCGATCCTGCTCGCCGCGCTTGGCGAACTGGTGGTGGAGAAGAGCGGCGTGCTCAACCTCGGTGTCGAAGGCATGATGTTGATCGGCGCGGTGATCACCGTCGCAGTGGTGCTCACCACCGGCAACCACATGCTGGCGCTCGTCTGCGCGGCGCTGGCAGCTGCCGTCGGGGCGCTGATCTTCGGCTTGCTGACGCTGACTCTCTCCGCCAACCAGGTGGCGACGGGCCTTGCGCTCACCATCCTCGGCACCGGCTTTTCGGCGCTGTTCGGGCGTCCCTTCACGGGGAAGAGCGTGCCGACCGTCGGCTCGCCGTTCCCTGCGGAAATGGCCACCGATCCGGTGTGGCGGCTGCTGTTCGGGCACTCGGTCTTCGTCTATCTCGCGCTGTTCATGGTCGTCGCGGTGTGGTGGTTCCTGCAGCGGACGCGCAGCGGACTGATCCTCCGCGCGGTGGGCGAGAACGACCTCTCGGCGCATTCAATGGGGTATTCCGTCATCGGCGTGCGCTACCTCGCTGTCGCCTTTGGCGGTGCGATGGCCGGTATCGCCGGCGCCTGCTTCCCGCTGTCGCTCACGCCGCAATGGGTGGAGCGGCTGACCACCGGCAAGGGCTGGATCGCGCTGGCGCTCGTCGTGTTCGCCGCATGGCGGCCGTTCCGGCTGGCGGCCGGCGCTTACTTCTTCGGCTTGATGATGATCTTCGAAGTCTATGCGAAGTCGTCGAGCAACTTCCGGATACTGCCGTCGGAGTTCTGGGCCGCGCTGCCCTATCTCGCGACGGTCGTCGTACTCGTGCTGATTTCGCTGAGGCGCGAAGGCAGCACGTCCGCACCCGCCTGTCTCGGGAAGCCGTTCATCGCGACGGCCTGAGGCAGGGATAACAAGAAACGTCATACAGGAGAGACACATGACGCAGTTCAACAGACGTACGATGCTGAAGATCGGCGGTGCCGCAGCAGCCCTGCCGCTGCTCGGCTCGCGCGCCTTCGCCCAGGAAAAGCTGAAGGTCGGCTTCGTGCTCATCGGCACGCCGGACGACAATGGCTGGAACTACGGCCACGATCTCGGCCGCAAGGAAATGCTGGGTGCCATCGGCGAGGACAAGGTGGAGACCACGGTCGTCACCAACGTTCCCGAGGGTCCGGATGCCGAGCGCGTGTTCCGCGAACTGGCCCAGCAGGGTCACAAGCTGATCTACGGCACCAGCTTCGGCTACGGCGACTACATGCACAAGGTCGCCAAGCAGTTCCCGGACGTGAAGTTCGAGTGGGCCACCGGCAATGCCACGGCGCCGAACCTGTCGATCTACAACGCCAAGTTCCATGAAGGCCGTGCCGTCATCGGTACCGTCGCCGGCCTGATGACCAAGACCAACAAGCTCGCCTATGTCGGCTCGATCCCGATCCCCGAGGTGCGCATGGGCGCCAACGCCTTCGCCATCGCGGCGCGCAAGGTGAACCCGAACGCCACGGTGAAGGTCGTCTACATCGACAGTTGGTTCGACCCCGCCAAGGAAGCCGAGCAGGCGCGTGCGCTGATCGACCAGGGCATCGACATCATCGCCCAGCACACTGACGGCCCGGTGATCCCGCAGATCGCCGAGGAACGCGGCATTGTCGGCGTGTTCGGCCAGGGCGCAGACATGAGCGCCTTCGCCCCCAACACCCACCTGACCGCGATCATCGATCGCTGGGGCCCGCACTACACCAAGTCGGTGCAGTCTGTCCTCGATGGCACCTGGGCCGAGGGTGGTGTCTGGGACGGCATCGCGTCGGGCGAGGTCGAGATCGGGCCCTACAACGCCAAGGTGCCGGCCGATGTCGTCGCCGCGGCTGAGAAGGTGAAGGCCGACATCGTGGCCGGCACGCTGCATCCCTTCGCGGGTCCGATCAACGACAACACCGGCACCGAGCGCGTTCCGGCTGGCGATGTGATCGACGACGGCGAGTTCTGGGCTGTCGACTGGTACGCTGAAGGCGTCGAGGCGTAAGCCTGATAGGTTACGGGGAGGCGGACGCGAGTCCGCCTCTTCGCGTCTTGTTGAACGCGGCAGGGGCAGCCGAATGACCGATTTCGCAATCTTCTGGGAATGGCTCAGCTTCGCGGTGCGCTGGACGCACGTGATCACCGCCATCGCCTGGATCGGCTCTAGCTTCTATTTCATCGCGCTCGACCTCGGCCTCAGGAAGACCCCGAGCCTGCCGCCGCTCGCGCATGGCGAGGAGTGGCAGGTGCATGGCGGCGGCTTCTACCACATCCAGAAATACCTCGTGGCGCCCGACTTCCTCCCCGAGCACCTGACCTGGTTCAAGTGGGAGAGCTACGCCACTTGGCTCAGCGGCTTCCTGCTGCTGATCGTCGTCTACTATTTCGGCGCCGACCTGTTCCTCATCGACCGCCATGTGCTCGATATTGCCAACTGGCAGGCGATCGGCATCTCGCTGGCCTCGATCGTCTTCGGCTGGCTGTTCTACGACACGCTGTGTAAATCGAAGATCGGGAACTCGACCACCGGGCTGATGCTGGTGCTGTTCGCTATCCTCGTGGCGATGAGTTGGGCCTATACGCAGGTGTTCACCGGCCGTGCCGCGATGCTGCACATGGGCGCGTTCACCGCGACCATCATGGCCGCGAATGTCGCGATGATCATCATCCCCAACCAGAAGATCGTGGTCGCCGATCTCAAGGCGGGGCGGGTGCCGGATGCCAAGTACGGCAAGATCGCCAAGCAGCGCAGCCTCCACAACAACTACCTGACGCTACCCGTCATCTTCTTCATGCTGTCGAGCCACTACCCACTGGCTTTCGCCACGCAGTGGAACTGGGTGATCGCGTCGCTGATCTTTCTCTGCGGCGTGCTGATCCGGCACTATTTCAACACGCGCCACGCCCGGAAGGGCAACCCGCACTGGACCTGGGCGCTGACCATCGTGATCTTCATCCTGATCGCTTGGCTGTCCAGCGGGCCGAAGCTGCCGACGGGTGCGGAGAGCATTCCCTCGCCCGAGGCGGCGCTACGGATGCAGAGCCCGCATTTCGAGGCGGCGAGCAATGCCGTGATCGGGCGTTGCTCCATGTGCCATGCGGCTGAGCCGGCATGGGAGGGCATCCATGAGGCGCCCAAGAACGTGATCCTCGACAACCCCGTTGCCATCGCCAACCACGCTGAGCAGGTGGCGATCCAGGCGGGCTACTCGCATGCCATGCCGCCGGGTAATGTCACCGACATGACCGACGAAGAGCGCGCCATGATCGTCGCCTGGTTCCGCGAGAGCGGCACGTGAGCATGAAAATCCTGCGCGGGCGGGTGCTGACGTTCCTCGCCGAGCCGCAGGGCCGCGAGGACCACGACAGCTATCGCTTCATCGAAGATGGCGCAGTGGTCATCCGCGACGGCAAGATCGTCATGGTGGGCGACTGGAACGAGCGCGCAGCGTCACACCACTCGGAGGCAGAGATTGTCGACCACCGGCCACACCTGATCATGGCCGGGTTCATCGACACCCATATCCACTTCCCGCAGATGCAGGTGATTGGCGCCTATGCCGGGGCGCTGCTCGAGTGGCTCAACACCTACACCTTCGTCGAGGAGCAGCGGTTTGGTGACGAGGCGCATGCTTCGCGGATTGCCTCGCGCTTCTTCGACGAGCTGATCCGGCATGGCACCACCACCGCGGCAGCCTATTGCTCGGTGCATCCGCAATCGGTCGATGCGTTCTTCTCGGAGGCCGAGAAGCGCGACATGCTGATGGTCGGCGGCAAGGTGATGATGGATCGCAACGCCCCGCCGGGGCTCTGCGATACGCCGCAATCCGGCTATGACGACACCAAGGCGGGCATCGCCAAGTGGCACGGCAAGGGCAGGGCGCAATATGCCATCACGCCGCGCTTCGCCATCACCTCGACGCACGAGCAAATGGCGATGGCGGAGGCGCTGGCGCGGGAGTTCCCGGACCTCCACATCCAGACCCATGTGAGCGAGAATCTCGCCGAGATCGCTTTCGCCAACGAGCTTTTCCCGAACTACGGCGACTATGTCGGCATCTACGAGAAGTACCACCTGCTCGGGCCCAAGACGCTGCTCGGGCACGCGATCCACCTCAGCCACCGCGAGACCGAAGTGATCGCCGAGACGCGCTCGGTGGCGGTGTTCTGCCCGACCTCGAACCTCTTCATCGGCTCGGGCCTCTTCGACTACGAGCGCCAGCACCAGCATGGCGTGCGCATCGCTACTGCGACCGACGTGGGTGGCGGCAGCTCCTACTCGATGCTCAGGACGATGGACGAGGGCTACAAGGTGATGCAGTTGCGCGGGCAGCGGCTGACGCCGTTCCGCTCGTTCTATCACCTGACGCTTGGCAATGCCCGGGCGATGAGCCTCGATGACCGGATCGGGACGCTCGAGACGGGCAAGGATGCCGATATCGTCGTCCTTAATTCCGGGGCGACGCCGCAGATGAAACTTCGTATGGAAACCGTCGACTCGCTGGAGCAGGAACTGTTCCTGCTGCAAACGTGCGGCGATGATCGCGCGATCGTCGAAACCTATGTGATGGGCGAGGCGATGAAGACCGGGCTCGCCGCCTGAAGGATGTGCTGATGGGTTACGTGGAAAAGTCCGGCCTCAAGGTGGACGCGCTGCTGGTCGATTTCGTCGAGAAGGAAGCCATTCCGGGCACCGGCGTAACCCCGGAGCAGTTCTGGAGTGGGCTCGCCGGGCTGGTCGCCGAGCTCGCGCCCAAGAACCGTGAGTTCCTCGCCATCCGCGACCGCATCCAGACGCAGATCGACGACTGGCACAAGGCGAACGGCCCGGTCGGCGCTGATCCGGCGAAGTACCAGGCCTTCCTCAGGGAGATCAGCTATGTCGTGCCGGAGCCGGCCGACTTCACTATCGAGACCGAGGGGCTCGATGCCGAGATCAGCTCGATCTGCGGGCCCCAGCTCGTGGTGCCCGTCAGCAACGCGCGATATGCACTGAACGCGGCGAATGCCCGCTGGGGCAGCCTCTACGATGCGCTCTACGGTACCGATGCGATCTCGCGCGATGGCGATCTCGCGCCGGGCAAGGGTCTGAACCCGGCCCGCGCGGCAGCCGTCGTCGCTCGTGCGGCGCAGTTCCTCGATGAGTCCCTGCCACTCGCCTCGGGCAGCCATGCCGATGTCACGGGCTATCACGTGGTCAAGGAAGGCGATCGCCGCGTGTTCGTCGCCAATATTACGGCAGGCCGCGTCAGCCTCAAGGACCCGTCGGCCTTCGCTGGCTATGGCGGAACGCAGGAGCGCGGCGAGCTGGTGCTGCGCCACAACGGCCTGCACGTCATCCTTGTCATCGATCCCAAGAGCCCGATTGGCGCAACGCACAAGGCCGGGCTCTCGGACGTCATCGTAGAGTCCGCCCTGACCACTATCCAGGATTGCGAGGATTCCGTCGCCGCCGTCGATGCCGAGGACAAGGTCGGCGTCTACCGGAACTGGCTGGGGCTGATGAACGGCACGCTGGAGGACACGTTCGATAAGGGCGGCAAGCAGGTCACCCGCAAGCTCAATGCGGACCGGCAATACAAGGACGCCGACGGCCAGCCGCTGGTGTTGAAGGGCAGGGCGCTGCTGCTCGTCCGCAACGTCGGCCACCTGATGACGACCAAGGCGGTGCTCGATCCCCAGGGGCAACCGATCGGCGAAGGGCTGATGGATGCGGCGGTGACGGCGCTCTGCGCGATGAGCGACAAGGTCAACTCGACCACCGGCGCCATCTACGTGGTGAAGCCCAAGATGCATGGGCCGGACGAGGTACAGTTCGCGTGCGATATCTTCGCGGCCGTCGAGAAGATGCTGGGGCTCAAGCCCGAGGCGATCAAGATCGGCATCATGGACGAGGAGCGCCGGACCTCGGCCAACCTCAAGGCGGCGATCCATGCGGCGCGCCGCCGGGTGTTCTTCATCAATACCGGCTTCCTCGATCGCACCGGCGATGAGATCCACACCTCCATGCTGGCCGGGCCGGTGCTGCGCAAGGACGACGTGAAGGCGGAAAAGTGGATCCAGTCCTACGAGGACCGAAACGTGCTGATCGGGCTCGCCGCGGGCTTCTCCGGCAAGGCTCAGATCGGCAAGGGCATGTGGGCCCGGCCGGACGACATGGCGGCGATGCTGGCAAGCAAGGCGGCGCACCCAAATGCAGGCGCGAACACCGCGTGGGTGCCGTCCCCGACGGCGGCGACGCTCCATGCTCTTCACTATCACCAGATCAACGTGTTTGAGGCGCAGAAGCGGCGGCACAACCAGGCGACGCCGGGGCTCTCCGACCTGTTCTCGATGCCGGTGCTTGAGGCCGGGACGATCGACAAGGCGGCTGTGCTGCGGGAACTCGACAACAACGCACAGGGCATACTCGGCTATGTGGTTCGCTGGGTCGATCATGGCGTCGGCTGCTCCAAGGTGCCCGACATAAACAATGTCGGGTTGATGGAGGATCGCGCGACCTGCCGAATCTCCTCGCAGGCAGTGGCCAACTGGCTGAAGCACGGGCTGGTCACCGAGGCCGAGGTGCGCGCCTCGTTCGAGAAGATGGCTGCGGTGGTCGATGGGCAGAACGCCGGCGATCCGTTGTACCAGCCGATGGCGGGGCATTTTGATACCTCGATCGCCTACCAGGCGGCGCTCGACCTGGCGCTCGAGGGGGCAGCCCAGCCTTCGGGCTATACGGAGCCGATCCTCCATGCCGCTCGCGAGCGGGTGAAGTCGCTCGCGGGTACGTGAGGCTCAAGGGGCGTTTTTCGGGCAACCAACGCGTTCTCCTTAAGTTTCTGCACCGAGGCTTCGGCCCAAAAGCAAGAAAACTAGGAGAGAACAAATGACACGCACTCTTGTTTCAGTGATTGCCCTCGTCGGCGCGATGACCCTTTCGGGTGGCGCCATGGCGCAGACTATGGTCGGTGGCGCGAGCGTTTCGGCCGAGGACCTTCCGAAGGTACAGACGGCGTGCAATACGCTGGCAGCGGATGAAAAGCAGGGTTCCGGCACCAACACCGACGAGACGACCAGCGGCGAGGGGGCGGATGCGGCAACCAACGAGACCGAGACCGGCGCCACGACGACCAGCATCGATCTCGACCTGCTGACCTACCAGGCCTGCAAGGACGCTGGGCTCGTCGAATAAGCGACGGCTTGCATTGACGCATCGGGCGCGGTCTCATGCCGCGCCCCTTCTAGTTCCAGGCACATGAAATGAAATCAGCCATCCTGATCGTTCCGCTTCTCCTCCTTGCCACCCCCGTGGGGGCGCAGACGAGTATTCGCGGTGTGGAACTTAGCTCGGCCGATATCGGTCGCGTGCAGCGCCAATGCGACGTGCTCAAGGTCCGTGAGATGGGCTCACTGGGTTCCAGTGCCCCGGAAGAGCCATTGCCGGGCGTAACCGTCAGCGATCCCGCTTCCTACTGGGCCGACGGGGCCAACGAGGTGGACCAAATCCACTCGAAGGTGAACCTCGACACGCTCACCCTTCGCGATTGCCGCAAGGCGGGGTTCTACTGAGCGGCAACGCGGTCGAGTTCGACGACCGGCAGGTGAATGGCGCTCGGGCGCGCCGGATCGTGGAAGACCTCGATATCGGCCGTCATCAGGTGTGTCGCTTCGCCCAGGGCCTCGTCTGTACCGGTATTGCGGGCGTAACGCGGATGCGCCCCACTGGCGACGACGACGCGCAGGCGATGATTGCGCCGAAAGGTGTGGGCCGCGGCGTGCATGCGAAAGTTCAGTTTCCAGATATCGTCGACAACGGCCGGGTCGCTCGAGGTTTTGCGCAGGAAGCCGTCGCAGACATTGGTTGAGACGCCCTTCTCGTCGACATCCGACAGGCGGACGAAGAAATCCGTGTTCGGCAGGGTCGAGCGGGCGTAGAGCGCGATCCGCACCTGCCCGAGAATGGTGATCGGGTTGAACAGCGGCTCGGACGTATAGACCAGCAGGTCCGCCCGGTTCTCGAGCTGCGCCTGATCTACCGGACCGGCACCGACGAATGCGAACATGGCGCCGCCGATGGCGGGCGTGGGAGCGGCGGGATTATAGGTATAGGTATCCGGCGGTGCGGCGCGGACGGGTCGCTGCGAGAGCACCCGCTCAGGATGCAGATGCCAGATCTGTCGCTCGGCTTCGACCGGCGGATAGGCGTCGAACTCGCGCCACTGGTTCTCGCCGGACAGCCACAGGCGTACCGGCTTGGCGCGGAGCTGCGAGAAGTCGCCAAGGAGTTTCGCATCCATCCAGTCGAGCGTCTGGCGGACGCTTTCCATCTGCAGGTCGGGGCTGACATGAGCCCAGGGGCCGATGGTCAGCTGCGGCGTTTGGCCCGCGTCCACCAGCGTGGCGTAGTCGCGCAGCAGCTGATCCAGCATGAAATCATACCAGCCGGAGGTGAAGCTCACTGGCGGCGTGCGGGAGCCGAGCCGATGGGTATGGTCCAGCGGTTGCCAGAAGGCGTCGTTGCCGATGGCCTCATCCATCCAGCGCCGCCAAAACGGCACCACGCGTCCGGTCACGCGCCGGTCGGCATTGCGCAGCGGCAGCTTCATCGTCGCGCGCAAGGTGGCGCGCTCGATGCCGCCGCTGAACATGCGGCGGGCGGTGCGCAACTGGTTGCCCTTCAGCCCCTCGACGGTCTGGATCCAACTCAGCCACAGGCCGACGGCGAGGCCGCCGCCGGGAAAGACGATGGACTTGAACTCGGCGCTGGTGACCTTGATGGCCATCGCGGCTTGCCTGGGAAGCGCGTCGCAGATGGCCCATTGGGCGTAGCCTAGGTAGCTCGGGCCGGATGTTCCGAGCCTGCCGTCGTACCAGGGCTGCTGCTTGATCCAGTCGATCGTTGCCAGCCCGTCTTCGCGCTCATGCCCGAAGGGGTCGAACTCGCCGCCGGACTTGTCGGTGCCGCGACAGGCTTGCAGCACGACGTTGTAGCCCCGCTCGGCATATATCTCGCCGACCGTGGCGAAGCCGGACAACCCGTAGGGCTCGCGCATCAGGATGGTGGGGTGCGGACCGGGCAGCTTGGGCGCGAAGTGCTCGGTCGCGAGCGTGATGCCGTCGCGCATCGGGATGCGGATATTGCGGGTGCGGACGATGCCGCATTTGCGCTTGGGCAGCTTGTAGAGATCGGCGAGGAAGCGGCTGGCGATGCTCATTTGACGAAATCGAACTTGTCGACGTCGAAGAGGCCGCGGTCGGTCATCTTGAGATGCGGGATCACCGGCAGGGCCAGGAATGCGACCTGCAGGAACGGCTCGGGTAGGGTGCAGCCGAGGTCGTAGGCGGCCTGGCGCAGATGGTGCAGCTTGTCGGCCACCGCCTCAAAGCTCAGCTGGCTCATCAGCCCGGCGATGGGGAGCGCCAGTTCGGCCGTGACCTTGCCGCCGTCGGCGACCGCGAAGCCGCCGCCCAGTTCGATCAGGCGGTTCACGGCGACGGCCATGTCGATGTCATTGGCGCCGACCACGGTGATGTTGTGGCTGTCGTGGCCGACCGAGGAGGCGATGGCGCCGCGCTTCAGCCCGAAGCCCTTGGTGAAGCTGCGGGCGACATTGCCGTTGATGCCATGGCGCTCGATGACGGCGATCTTGATCACGTCGTTCTCGATGTCGGGCAGAGTGCCCTTGTCCGAGACTTCGAGCACCGCAGTTTCGCGATAGGTGATGATGAGGCCGGGACGCACCGCGATGACCGGCGTCTCGTTCTGCCGCGGATTGGGCGGCACGATGAAGGTGGAGGCGCCGACGCGCTCGGCCTTCATCGAGGCGAGGCCAACGGGTGGCACGGGTTTGCGGGCCTCGAAGAGCTCGGGGCGTACGAGGCGGCCGTTCGATATCACCTCGGCAACTTCGCAGCGCTCGAGATTGTCGAGCAGCACCATGTCGGCACGGTACCCGGGGGCGACGAGGCCGCGATCGCGGAGGCCGAAGATGCGCGCGGCCGAGTGCGACGCGGCGCGATAGACGTGGTGCAGCGGGCGGCCGCGAGCGATCAGGCGGCGGATCGAGCTGTCGAGGTGGCCTTCCTCGAGGATATCGAGCGGGTTCCGGTCGTCGGTGCAGAGCGCGACATAGGCCGAGGTGTTGGCATCGAGGATCTCGGCGAGCGCATCGAGATCCTTCGAGACCGAGCCCTCTCGGATGAGGATCGCCATGCCCTTCTTGAGCTTTTCGCGCGCTTCGACCGCGGTGGTCGCCTCGTGGTCGGTGCGGATACCGGCGGCGATGTAGCCGTTGAGTGCGAGGTCGGTGAGCAGCGGGGCGTGTCCATCTATATGGCCGCCCTGGAAAGCGACGAGCTTGGCGATGATGCCGGGATCGCCGGCGAGCACGCCCGGGAAGTTCATCATCTCGGCGAGGCCGATGACCTGCGGATGGCCACGGAACCGCTCGAGGTCGGCGATCTCGAGTCGAGCGCCCGAGGTCTCGTGCTGCGTGGCCGGGACGCAGGAGCTCAGATTGACGCGGATATCCATCACCGTGCGCTCGGCGCACTCGAGGAAGTATCGGATGCCGTCGGCGCCCAGCACGTTGGCGATCTCGTGCGGATCGCAGATGACCGTAGTTACACCGTGCGGCAGTACGCAGCGATCGAACTCGAGCGGGGTCACCAGCGAAGATTCGATGTGCAGGTGCGTATCGATGAAGCCCGGGACGACGAAGCGGTTGTCGCCTTCGATCAGCTGCGCGCCGTTGTAGTAGCCGTAGGTGCCGACGATGCGGCCGGCGACGATGGCGATGTCAGTGTGGGTGATCGAGCCCGAAATGACATCGAGCAGCCGCACGTTCTTGATCACGACATCGGCGGGCGTTTCGCCGGCGCCGGCCTTGATCATGCGGGTGAGAAGCTCGGGTGAGATGGTCATGACGCGCCCGGGATCAGCATGAGCGAGCGTGGGACGTCGGGCAGTCACGGTCAAGTGGGTGCGGAACCCGACCGGGCACGCAGCGTTGGTTTTTCACGATTGTTGTTAGCGAGATAGCACCATGCGCACCTACGATGCAGACAAGTCCACCAACGAGGTCCGTCAGGGCAGCGGGCGCCGCATGAATTTGCGCGTGCTGGTCTGGTCGATGCTGGCGATCGTCCTCGCCTTCGGACTGATCTACCTGTTCTTCTTCGCCTTCCAGTCGCCGCCGCCCAACACAACGACGGGCGTGTAGTGCGGCCATGGTGAGACTGAAACGGGTCGGGCGCGAGGATCTGACGATCCGGCGCGTCCGGCATGGGCGCGGGTTCGCATTGCGCGACCCGGAAGGTGGCAAGGTTACAGACGCGGCGCTGTATGAGCGGGTGCGAGGCCTTGGGATTCCTCCGGCCTGGCAGCACGTTCGCGTGGCGATGGCCGCGAACGCGCATATCCAGGCTGTCGGCGAAGATGCCGCCGGGCGGTTGCAATACATCTACCATCCCGACTGGGAGGCGCGGCGGACGCGCCACAAGCAGGAACAGCTGACGCGCTTGACCGAGGCCCTGCCCCGGATACGGCGGCGGGTGCGCGAGGATCTCGGCGAGCCGGCTGGCAGCAAGCGGCTGGCGTTGGCGCTCGGCGTCGCGATGATCGATCGCACGGCAATGCGGGTCGGGCGCGAGCGCTATCTCGATGCGCGTGGGACGCGCGGTGCGGGCACGCTGTTCAGCCGCGATGTGTCAGTTTTGGGCGATACGGTCACCACGCGCTTTCCGGCCAAGAGCGGCAAGGAAGCGAGCTACGAAGTGCGCGACGAGGCGCTGGCCGAGGCGGTACGCAAAGTGAAGGGTATCCCGGGAAAGCGCCTGCTGATGTATCGCAACGAGGACGGCAAGGCGCGGCCGATCCGGACCGAGGACATCAACCGCTACCTGCGCGACATCGGTGGGTCACCGGTGACGGCGAAGGATTTCCGGACGCTGCATGCCAGTGCTCTAGCCGCAGAGGCGCTGGCAAAGCTTGAGCCGGCGGACAGCATGTCCGGCCGCAAGCGGCAGATGGCTGCCGTGACCAAGCAGGTCGCGGCTTTCCTCCAGAACACGCCGGCGATCAGCCGCGCAAGCTATGTTGCGCCATGCCTCTATGCCCTGTTCGACAAGGGCCGGCTCGCCGAGCTGTGGGCCAATGGCGGCGCCGGCGCCAACGGCGTCCGGCAGCGCGAAGTGCGGCTGGCAGCCGTATTGGCAGCAGCGGGCTAAGCCGCTGCCGTCTGCTTTTCTTCGGCCAGGTCTTCGTAGAGCTTGAAGGTGTTCCGGCCCGCTTCCTTCGCCTGGTAGAGGGCGAAGTCGGCGCGGGCTGGCAGGTCGAGGCCATCGCGCGCGGAATCGCGGGCGGTTGCTACGCCGATTGAGACGCCGATGCGGACGTCGGTACCGGCGAGCTTGTAGGGTTCGGATACGCGCGAGATGATCTTTTCGGACAGGCGGCTCGACTCGTTCACGGTCTTGATCGCGCTCTGAAGGATGACGAACTCGTCGCCTCCGAGCCGTGCGAGCGTGTCGTTGTTCGAGAGCAGCGCCTTGATCCGACCCGAGACCTGACGGAGCAGCTCGTCGCCTGCCTCGTGGCCGAGCGTGTCGTTGACCTGCTTGAAGCGGTCGAGATCGAGGGCCAGCAGTGCCACAGGATCGGCGCCGGGGCTCAGGCGCTCGAGCGCCTGGGTCAGCCGCTGCTGGAACATGGCGCGGTTGGCGAGACCGGTGAGCGGGTCGTGCAGCGCCTGGTGTTCGGCCTTGGCGCGCTCGGCCTCGAGTTCGGCCGACGAGCGGCGCAGGCTGCGCATCAGGATGAAGATCACGAGGCCGGCCATCAGGATGGCGATGGCCATCGCGGGTGCGGTTTCTGCGAGGAGCAGGGTGCCTGGACGGTCGGGCAGCCACTTGAACCAGGCGACTGTCTGGCCGGCGATGTTCCTGAGCGGGAACGCGGCCTCGCCGGCGTCGACGGCCGGGACGGTGTCGAAGCGGGCGCCGTCGATGAGGTACTGGCCCATCAGTTCCTTGGCCAGTGCTCGATCGAGGAAGCGCGCCGAGACGTGGTAGGCGACTTCGGACGGCTGCACGTCATACTCGTCGGACCAGGAAAGCACCGGCACGGCGCTGATCAGGGCCGGACGGCCATCGATCATTCCGAGGTCGGTTGCGCCGGGAATGCCGTCGTCGGCGAAGCCGTTGTTGTAGCGATCGATCGCGGCGTCACCGTCGATGCCACGCAACGGCTCGAGCACGGAGGTCACCGCCTGACGATCGGTCTCGAAGGTGTCGGCGGGGGCCTTGCCGCCGTCGCGCAGGGCGTAGAGCGGTTTCAGGGCGTGGTCGAGCACATAGATGCGGTTGTGCGAGTAGGTCTCGTAGATGCCCTGGCCGAGGTTCTCGTCGATCCAGGCGAGATCGCGGTCGCGCACAGCGGTGACGGCTTCATCCCAGCCGGTTGCGTCCTGTTCTGCGCCGGAAATGTAGGTCCACTCCTGCTGCAGGATGTGATCGACCAGCCGGGTCTGCCGCTGCAGGGCGCGATCGTCGCTCTTGCTGGCGGACCAGAAGACGAATCCCGCGGCCGTTCCCGCCGTCACCGCGACGGCAACGATCACCGGGATCAGGACCTTGAACGAAAACTGCCAACCGGCACGACGCTCGCGACGCATTTGAGCCCCCACTCATTTGATGTCGGAGCGGGACGATAGCGACGGAATGAAAAAGCTGAGTTAGCGGAGAGGGTTAAGGGATCGCTGCGTAATCAGGCGACCTCGGATACCTTGCCATCCACCGCTTCGGTCAGGAGCGCGGTCATGTCGCCAACGGCCAGGGGTGGGGAGAAGAGGTAGCCCTGGAAGGTGTTGCAACCTTTGGCAGCGAGCAGCCGGTACTGCGCCTCGGTTTCGACGCCCTCCGCAGTGACTTCGATGCCAAGCGCGTGGGCGAGGGTGACCATGGCCTGGACGATGGCCTCGGTGCCGTCGGCGTTCGACAGCTGGCTGACGAAAGACCGGTCGATCTTGATGCGATCGACGGGATAGCGCTTGAGGTAGTTGAGCGAGGAATAGCCGGTGCCGAAATCGTCGAGCGCGATGCTGATGCCGGCCTTGCGGAACTTGTGGATGGCCCGGGCCACTGTGGATTCATCGTCGAGCAGGATGCCTTCGGTGATCTCCATCTCGAGATCGGACGGCTCCATGCCGGTCTCCTCGAGGATGCCGAATACGCGCTCGGTGAAGGTCGGGTTCCTGAGCTGCGCCGGCGAGATGTTGACTGCCATGGTGCGACCCGGCCAGCGGGCGCCGAACTGCGCGGCGCGGCGGAGAACGAACTCGCCGACCTGCTCGATGAGGCCGGTGCTCTCGGCGATGGCGATGAACTGCAGCGGGGGAATGTCGCCCAGCGTGGGATGCGTCCAGCGCACCAGCGCCTCGGCACCAACGATATCGCCGCCGCGCCCGCATAGGGGCTGGAACGCCACCCAGAGCTGACCGGGCGTGCGCAGCGCTTCGCGCAGTTCGGCCTCGATGACGTGCCGGCTCTGCACCAGTTCGTCCATCGATTGCTGGTAGATGGCGGCGCGGTTGCGGCCGGCGGATTTTGCCTCGTAGAGCGCGATGTCGGCCTTGCGGCTCAGCTCGCGGCTATCGAGCTGGCCCGTGCCGGTGATGACGATGCCGATCGAGACGCCCACGAAAGCGTCGGTGCCTTGCACGCGGAAGGGCCGCGAGATTGCGTCGACGATGCGCTCGGCCAGCGCCGAAACCTCGATGCTGCCGGCGTGGCAGACGTGGAGGATGGCGAACTCGTCGCCGCCGAGGCGCGCGAGGATGTCAGTCGGACCGAGGATTTCTGCGAGGCGTTCGCCGACGGCCCGGATCAGCTCGTCGCCGGCATGGTGGCCCAGCGTGTCGTTGACCTGCTTGAAGCGATCGAGATCGAGCATCATCAGCGCCAGCGGCGGATCGCGCAGCGCGAGCGACGAGAGCCGGTACTCGAACTGCCGCTCGAAGTTGAGGCGGTTCGGCAGGCCGGTGAGCGCGTCGATGCTGGCCTGCAGCTCCGCTTCGGCGCTTTTCGACTCGAGCGCGCTGGACGAGCGCCACAACACGGCAAGCAGGGCGATGACCACCACGAGGACCACCACGAAAGCCGCCGCGAGCGCGGGCGTCGTCCGCTGCATCAGCGTCTGGCCGGGGCGGTAGGGATCCCATTCATAGAAGGTGACGATACGGCCGGAGCGGTTGGTCACCGGCAAGGTTGCCACCGCTTCGCCCCCGGGGCGCGAGATGAAGTGGCCGGCTTCGAGCTGGTAGCGCTCGATGAGGCGCAGCTCGTAGTCGATGTCGAGATGCACAATGCTGACGAGCAGCGGCTCGCGGCCTGCCTGCTGCTGAATGTTGCCCGACTCCGAGACGATAGGCGAGACGCTAAGGATCGCCGGTCCGTCGCCGATCAGTACGAAGTCGCTGGCATGGGGCGGCGCGTCTACATAGCCCGCGCTTGTCCGCTCGCGCAGTTCGTCGACCAGCCGCTGCGCGGTCGTCCGGCGTTGCTCGTAGGAGTCGGGGGCCGCCGGCCGGCCGTTGATCGAGGCAAAGGCGACCTTCTCGCCGCTGAGGATATAGCTCTCGTCGTGGCCAAAATAGTCGTAGGTCCACGTGCCGATATTGCTCTGAAGCCAGCGCCGGTCGTTGTCGCGCAGCGCGATCAGCGCATCATCCCAGATGGTGACGCTCTCCTGATCGTAGGGGGCCGTGTCGAGCTGGCCGCGCACGAAGTAGGCGACCCGCTTGCCCTGGCGGTCGAGCGCGGCCTGGTCGACTTCGTCGGCCGTCCACAGGACGAAGCTGCCGAGCACGCCGAGAATGATAGCAAAGACCACGAGCACCGAGGTCATGATGACCAGGGAGAGCTTGCGTCCTAGCTTGGCACTTTCTGTGTTGGGCATGGGTGGTCGCGCTTGAGGTGCGGCCACACTGTCACCCCAAGCTTTGCGAAGCGTTACCGCGGGCCGGATGCGCTGAGCAGTCAATGCTCAGGCGTTGTCCTTGAAGAGTACTTCACGATCCTGGGTGAAGTTCGCGAGCAGCGGCAGCGAGGCGCCGCCCATGGCGCGGGCGGCATTGCCGATGCTGCCGGGCAGGAGGCGGAAGGGCGACAGCCCCTGTTGGTTCACCCGTGCGACCGCGGCGGCGGTTCGCTCGATGACGCGCTCGCGGACATGGGTGGGGAAGGCGCCGTCGATCAGCACGGTTTCGACGTCGATCACGGCGATGGCGGCAATGATTGAATAGGCGAGGCTTTCGGCGACCTCATCGATCCACTCATCAAGCACGGGACCGAGATCGTCGCCCCAGTCGTCGGGCGATTGCCACAGGATCTCCGGGTTGCGTCCCTGTGCGAGGAGCTTGCGCTCGAGGGTGTAGATCGAGGCGACATTCATCAGCTGCGTCGTACGACCGGAACTCGCGGCATGCCCGGGGTTCTGGGCAGGCATGGAGCCGAGTGCGGCGGCGTTCAGCGTGCGACCGGGGAACAGATGGCCGTTCAGCACAAGGCCGCCGCCGATGAACGAGCCAATGAAGACGTAGAGGTAGTCGGGGTACTCGCTGCCGTTGCCGAACATCAGCTCGGCCGCGCAGGCCGCGGTGATGTCGTTGGCAAAATAGACCGGCCAGGAACAGAGCTCGGCGACCATGGCGCGGATGTCTATCTGGCGCCAGGCGTCGATCTCGGCTTTCGGCGCGCCGATTTCCTCGTGCCAGGTCCACATCTCGTAGGGAGCGGCGATGCCGACGCCGGCGATGCGCGCGACAAGCCGCGGGGGCAAGTCGGCGATGAGGCTCTCGAACCCTTCGCTGGCAAAGCGGCGGATGCCCTCGGGGGTAGGGTAGGCGTAGGTCTTGTGGACGAGGTTGATGATCTCGCCGGTGAAGTTGATCAGGTAGAGATCGACGCTGCGGCGCCCGATCTTCAGCCCGAAGCTGAGCGCGCCTTCGGGATTGAGCGAGTAGGGGACCAGCGGCTGGCCGACCTTGCCGCGCAGCGGGTTGCCGCGGAGCAGCAGGCCATCGGCCTCGAGCGCGTTGGTTATGATCGAGATGGTCTGCGGCGACAGGCCGGTCATCCGGGCGATGTCGGCCTTGGGCAGATCGCCGTGCTGGCGGATCAGGGACAGCAGGAGGCGCTCGTTATAGAGGCGCACGCCGGTCTGGTTGGTGCCGCGACTTGCGGCTCCAGGCCTCAGGCTCGCATCTCTTGTTCCGGCGCCGGCGGCCACTGCTCCCGACCTCCTCGCGACTGCATCCGTTGACAATTCTTCACTGCTCCCGTCACGGCAGCAAAAGCCATGGCGGAGACAAAAGTGCAATCGATTACATGGGGTTCGCCACCCCTCCCAAACGAAAGAATTATCCGGGCCGCCAGCGCTGTCAATTAATAAATCAAGTGGACTAATTTATTGACAGGACGCCGGGCATGCGCTGATATCGCCATCGGCTGGGGGAGGACGGCGCGTAGCGCTGGCCCTTGCCTCTTGTCCTGATCCCGAGCCGGAACAACCGGCGGGCAGGGCAGGTGTTCAACATTGGGAGGAGTTTATGGGAAGACTCGGTTTTCTGAAGACTGCGTTCGCGGGTGCGCTGGTGGCCGCCGCCATGGCCGGCACAGCCTATGCGCAGGACGTCACGGTTGGTCTCATCACCAAGACCGAAACCAACCCCTTCTTCGTCAAGATGCGTGAAGGCGCCGAGGCGAAGGCCAAAGAGCTGAACCTCAAGCTGATCACGGCCGCCGGCAAGTTCGACGGCGACAACGACGCCCAGGTGGCGGCGATCGAGAACCTGATCTCGGCCGGCGCCAAGGGTTTTGCGATCGTGCCGTCGGATTCCAAGGCGATCGTTCCGACCATCCAGAAGGCCAAGGATGCCGGCCTGATGGTGATCGTGCTCGACACGCCGCTTGATCCGATGGACGCGGCGACCGCAACCTTCGCCACCGACAACCGCAAGGCCGGTGAACTGATCGGCAAGTGGGCCGCCGGGACGCTGGGCGACAAGGCCAAGGACGCCTCGATCGTGTTCCTTGACCTCGCCACCAACCAGCCGACCGTCGACTATCTGCGCGACCAGGGCTTCATGGCCGGCTTCGGTATCGACGTGAAGGATCCCAACAAGTACGGCGACGAGGACGATCCGCGCATCTGCACGCACGAAATCAGCCAGGGCGACCAGGAAAAGGGTCGTACCGCGATGGAGAACGCGCTGCAGAAGTGCCCGAACGTCAACGTGGTCTACACCATCAACGAGCCTGCCGCGGCGGGCGCGTGGGAAGCGCTGAAGGCCGTGGGCAAGGATGACGGCTCGGTGCTGATCGTCTCGGTCGACGGTGGCTGCCCGGGTGTTGCCAACGTCAAGTCGGGCGTCATCGGCGCCACCAGCCAGCAGTATCCGCTGAAGATGGCCTCGATGGCCCTCGAGGCGATCGCTTCGGGCACGCTGCCGACCATCGATCCGGCGGCAGGCTTCCTCGACACGGGCGCGACGCTCGTTACCGACAAGCCAGTGGCCGGCGTCGAGTCGATCGACACCACCAAGGGTGCCGAGCTCTGCTGGGGCTGATAACCTGACATTGGAATGGGGCTCTCGCGCTCGCGCGAGGGCCCTCCTTATCCGCATCCGTCCTTAGGGGAGAGGGGACACGATGAGCGACGACGCAGCCGGCTCGGTGGCCGCTGAAACGGGCCTCAAGAACGCAGCGACGGAAGTTGCGAGCTTCGAGGAAGACAAGAAGGGCATCGTCCGGACGATCCAGGGCATCCTGCACGAGTATCCGACGCTCATTCCGCTCTTCGTGCTCGTCGTCGGCACGGTGATCTTCGCCATCGCCGCGCCGGGCAAGTTCCTGTCGCCGCTCAATCTTTCCGTCGTGCTGCAGCAGGTGACCATCGTCGCCATCCTCGGCATGGCGCAGACGCTGGTGATCCTCACCGCCGGCATCGACCTCAGCGTCGGCCTGATCATGATCCTCTGCTCGGTGGTGATGGGCCGCACGGCGGTGCACTACGGCGTGCCGGTGTGGATCGCCTTTCCGCTGGGCCTGCTAGCGGGCTTCGCCTGCGGCATGCTGAATGGCCTGCTGGTCACCATGCTGCGGCTGCCGCCGTTCATCGTGACGCTGGGCACGTGGAGCATCTTTGGCGCGCTCAACACCTTCTATTCCAACTCCGAGACCATTCGCTCGCAGGACATGGAGGCGGCGGCACCGTTCCTGCTGTGGCTCGGAAAGCTGTTCAAGCTCTATGACATAGGGCTGTTCTTCGGGCTCGACTTACCCTGGCTACGAGGCTGGGTGGTGACCTACGGCTCGGTGCTGATGATCGTGCTGGCGATCATCCTCAGCTACATCCTCGGACGCACGGCGTTCGGTCGCCATGTCTATGCGACGGGTGACGATCCCGATGCGGCGCGGCTCTCGGGCATCAACACCAACCGCGTGCTGCTCGCGGTCTATGCGCTGGCCGGGCTCATCTGCGCCATTGCGGCCTGGGTGCTGATCGGGCGTATTGGCGGGGTCAGCCCGCAGGCGGGCCAGACCGCCAACCTCGACTCGATCACCGCCGTGGTGATCGGCGGCACCAGCCTGTTCGGTGGGCGCGGATCGATCGTCGGGACGCTGTTCGGCGCGCTCATCGTGGGCGTGTTCCGGAACGGGCTGGCGCTCTCCGGCCTCGCCTTGCTCTGGCAGGACTTCGCCGTGGGCGTGCTGATCATCGTCGCCGTCACCATCGATCAGTGGATCAGGAAGATTTCGGCATGAGCAACACAATGGGCATTGGCCTGCCGAAGGGCGCGGCCGACGATATCATTCTCGAGGCGCGGGGGCTCTACAAGCGCTACGGCCGCGTCGTGGCGCTCGACAATGCCGATTTCGACCTGAGGCGGAACGAGATCCTCGCGGTCATCGGCGACAACGGCGCGGGCAAGTCGACACTGATCAAGGCGCTGTGCGGCGCCGTGATCCCCGACAGCGGAGAGATCCTGCTCGACGGGCATCCGGTGCACTTCAAATCGCCGATGGATGCGCGCAACGCCGGCATCGAGACCGTGTACCAGAACCTCGCGCTCAGCCCTGCGCTGTCGATCGCGGACAATATGTTCCTCGGTCGCGAGTTGCGGAAGCCTGGCTGGACCGGCAGCATATTCCGCCGGCTCGACCGGACGGGGATGGCCAAGATCGCGCGCGAGAAGCTCAGCGAACTGGGCCTGCTCACCATCCAGAACATCCACCAGTCGGTGGAAACCTTGTCGGGCGGCCAGCGGCAGGGCGTGGCGGTGGCGCGGGCGGCGGCGTTCGGGTCACGCGTGGTGATCATGGACGAGCCCACTGCGGCGCTCGGCGTCAAGGAGAGCCGGCGCGTGCTCGAACTGATGCTCGACGTCAAGAAGCGCGGCTTGCCGATCGTCCTCATCTCGCACAACATGCCGCATGTGTTCGAGGTGGCCGACCGGATCCACATCCACCGGCTCGGCAAACGCATCGCGATCATCAATCCCAAGGAATTCTCGATGTCGGATGCCGTGGCGATCATGACCGGGGCAATGAAGCCCCCGGCCGAAGGCGCCACCGCCCCGACACATCACTACAAAGTCGGCGAGGAAGTCTCTCAAATCCAATGACGAAAATGCGCGCCCTCGTGCTCGAGAAGCAGCACGAACTGAAACTCCGTGACATCGACCTGCCGACCGAGGTCGGCCCCGGGCAGGTGAAGATCAAGCTCCACACCGTCGGCGTGTGCGGGTCGGACGTCCATTACTACACCCACGGCCGCATCGGCCCGTTCGTCGTCAACGAGCCGATGGTGCTCGGCCACGAAGCAGCGGGAACGATCGTCGAAGTCGGGGCAGGGGTAACCCACCTCAAGGTCGGCGACCGCGTCTGCATGGAGCCGGGCGTGCCGGACCCCAACAGCAAGGCGTCGCGGCTCGGCATGTACAATATCGATCCCGCCGTCACCTTCTGGGCCACGCCGCCCATCCATGGCGTACTGACGCCGTTCGTGGTGCATCCGGCCAACTACACGTTCAAGCTGCCAGACAATGTGAGCTTTGCCGAAGGCGCGATGGTCGAGCCCTTTGCCGTCGGCATGCAGGCGGCGACCAAGGCCAAGATCACGCCCGGCGATACCGCGATCGTGATGGGTGCCGGCCCCATCGGCACCATGGTGGCGCTCGCCGCCCTCGCCGGCGGCTGTTCGTGCGTGATCATCACGGACCTCGCCCAGCCCAAGCTCGATATCGCGGCGAAGTACCAGGGCGTCATCCCGGTCAACATCAAGGACAAGAAGCTCGTCGACGAGGTCAACCGGCTGACCGATGGCTGGGGTGCCGACGTCGTGTTCGAGTGCTCGGGAAGCCCGCGCGCCTGGCAGGGGATCGTGGATGTGGTGCGGCCCGGCGGCACCATCGTCATCGTCGGCCTGCCGGTCGAGCCGGTGAATTTCGACATCGCCTCGCTTTCGGTGAAGGAAATCACCATCGCCTCGGTGTTCCGCTATGCCCACCAGTACGACCGGGCCATCGCGCTGATGGCCTCGGGCAGGGTCGACCTCAAGCCGCTGATCTCCGAGACGTTCAAGTTCGAGGACTCGATCAAGGCCTTCGACCGTGCGGTAGAGGGCCGGCCGACGGACGTGAAGCTCCAGATATTGATGGAAGACGCCTGACATGGACCTCGGCCTCAAAGGAAAGCTCGCCGTCATTACCGGCGGCAGCGTTGGCATCGGCCTTGCAGTGGCGGAGGGCTTTGCGGCCGAGGGGGCAAATGTCCTCATCACGGCGCGCGGCGAGGAACGGGTTTCTGCGGAAGCCGTGCGGATCGCCGCGAAGTATGGGGTAGGCGCGCATGGGGTCGCGGCCGATGTCGCGACGGCCGAAGGCTGCGCCAAGGTCGTCGCTGCGGCGGCGCAACTGGGCGGCGCGCATATCCTCATAAACAATGCTGGCACCGGTTCGAACGAGACCATTGCCGAAGCCGACGACGCCAAGTGGCAGTATTACTGGGACCTGCACGTGATGGCTGCGGTGCGGCTGGGGCGCGGGCTGGTGCCGCAGATGAAGGGGCACAAGTGGGGCGCGATCGTCCACAATGCCTCGATCTGTGCAGTGCAGCCGCTGTGGTACGAGCCGATCTACAACACCACCAAGGCGGCGCTTATGATGTTTTCGAAGACCCTCGCCAACGAGGTGGTCGGCGACAATATCCGCGTAAACACCATCAACCCAGGCCTCGTGCTCACGCCCGACTGGGTGAAGACGGCAAAGCAACTGGCCGGTGAGGGTGGGTATCAGGCGCACCTGCAGGGCGTCGCCGACGAGGCGGGGGGCATGAAGCGCTTCGCGAGCCCCCAGGAGCTCGCGAATTTCTTCGTCTTCATCTGTTCCGACAAGGCCAGCTATTCTACCGGCTCGACCTATTTCGTCGATGGCGGCTGGCTGAGAACGGTGTAGCGCGGCGACGCAGCGCCGCCGCGCGTCAGTGCTAGATCGTCCGGCGGCCGCGGATGGCGCGGACAATGGCGATCAGCAGGCAGGCACCGATCACTGCGACAATGAGCTGACCGACGATGCCGCCCATGGTGGCGCCGAAGATCAGCATGAGCAGGAAGTTGCCGATCACCGCCCCGACGATGCCGAGGATGATGTTCATCAACAGTCCCTGGTTCGACTTCATGAGCTTCTCGGCGATCCAACCGGCGAGCGCGCCGATCACGATGCTGAGAATCCAACCAAGACCTTCCATTTCGAGCCTCCGAATTTGCGGTCCCGCTGGACCGATCCAGAAGGCAACGCGTCCGGAACCGTACGGTTCCGAAATCACCGTGCATCATCAATGGGCTATCGGGACTACTCTGCCGGCTGCGAGGCGGCCGCGGTGAGGCGTTCGCTGCGGACGATGCTCCAGATGATCGGGATCGTCACCAGCGGAACCAGCAGGAAAAGACCGTAGAGCCAGTTCGAGGCCCTGATCGTGGCGGCTACACTCTGGTCCGATGCGAGGCCTGCTGCGTTCACGATGACACCCGCCACGGCGGCGCCAAGCCCGGCAGCGAAGAGCTGGACCATCGAGATCGAGGCGGAGGTCAGGTCGCCTTCGCCGGCCGGAGCGGCCTGCAGGAGACGGGTCGACACATGCGGCCACGAGATGCCGATGCCCAGCCCGAGCAGCACGAGGGCAATGCCGATGGGCAGCAGCGGCAGCAACTCGCCGGCGGTGTTATCCCGGCCGAGGAAGAGCGCGAGGCCGAGGATGGCCGCAGTCTGCAGCACGGGGCCGGCGACGAGCACGAAGTGCGCGCGGGTGCCACTCCAGCTAGAGGTTACCACCGAGCCCGAACTCCAGCCGACGGCAACGAGCGCCACCATGTAGCCGCCGATCAGCGGCGACTGCCCGTGCAACTGCTGGATGAACAGCGGCACGAACATGTCGCAGATGATCGCGAGGTTCAGTAGCAGCATGGCGGCGAACAGCGGCGCCAGGATGGAGCGCAGGGAGAATGTGCCGGTCGGCAGCAGACGAGTTTCGCGGCGCTGGTCGATCACGCCCAGCGCGATGATCGCCAGCACCGCGAGTCCGACCAAGAACGCAGGCAGCATCGCGCCCTCGGTCAGAATGGAGGCCACCGAGACGGCCGCAACGGCGCCGATCAGCAGCAGGATCTGGATGACGGGGAACCGGGTCATGCCGCGCTCGTCGCTGCGGGCGGGGATGACGCGGAACGCGAGGACGCCGAGCAGGACGGACAGCGGGACGAGGACCCAGAACGCCTCGCGCCAGGCGCCGTAGAGCCCGAAGATTCCGCCCACGGCCGGGCCGATCAGCGTCGACACGCCCCATACGCTCGAAATCAGAGCGAAAGCCCGTCCCCACAGCGCCTCTGGAAAGACGATGCGGATCATGGCGTAGCTCATCGCGGTCAAGAGGCCGGCGCCGAAGCCCTGCACGGCGCGGCCGACAAGCATGACTTCCATGTTGGGCGCGAAGCCGCAGATCAGGCTGCCGAGGCCGAACCCGGCGGCTGCCAGCACGTAGGTACCGCGCGGGCCGAGGCCGAAGGGGCGCACGGCGGCGAAGATCGCCGCGATGATCGAGGCGACGATGGAGGCGGTGGTGTTCCATGCAAAGAGCTCGAGCCCGCCGATGTCCCGCACCACGGAGGGCAGCAGCGTCGAGACAGTGAAGGTCTCCATGGCCTGCAGGCCGACGCCGCTGGCGAAGGTGATGGCGGCAAGCGCCCGCCCTTCGGCGAATACTGCGCGCCAGCTGTTGTCTGCGGTCCGGGTATTCATTCGACTGCCCTCATTTTTTGGTCGAAGTGACTCGCGCCCCTTGCGATCGGTGCTAGGCTGTACAACCTCAACCTGAGTTGAGGTAAAGAGGGAAAATGCAGAAATGTCGCGTGAGCTGACAGTCGGGCAGGTGGCGGAGCGCAGCGGGTTCGCTGTATCGGCGTTGCACTTCTATGAGCGGAAGGGGCTTATCCGCAGCCACCGGACGGCTGGCAACCAGCGGCGCTACGACCGCGACGTGCTGAGACGCCTCGCGATCGTACGGATGGGCACGGAACTGGGCGTGCCGCTGACTGAGGTAGCCGAGGCCCTGTCGCATGTCGCCGTGGGCCATACGCCGACCGTAGCAGACTGGCGGCGGATGTCGGAGCACTGGCACGACAAGCTCAACCGGCGAATCGTGCTGATGACGCGCATGCGCGACGAGCTGAACGGCTGCATCGGCTGCGGGTGCCTGTCGACCGCGAGTTGCCCCCTGATGAACCTCGAGGATCACCTTGGACGCGAGGGCAGCGGGCCGCGCCGGCTGATGCGCGAGGGCGACGACACCTACAAGAGCTGACGGAACCTGCCGCGACTGGCCCCGTTGACCGCGCAAAGCGTCAAAGGAGCGTCGCCATGGACTGGCTCACGGCCATCGGTTTTCAGGACACCCACCACACCGCGCAGCACATCATCCTCTTTCGCCTACTCGTCGCCGCCGTGCTGGGCGCCGTCATCGGCTTCGAGCGTGGCGCTGCCCACGGCACGGCGGGACTCAGGACGCATGTGCTGATCGCGGTGGCGGCCGCGCTGTTCACGACGCTGGCTTTCGAGATCTACGACCAGGCGTTGGCAGGCGGCAGCCAGACGGCAGACCCGATCCGCGCCATCGAGGCGACGACCGCAGGCATTGCGTTCCTCGGGGCCGGGGCCATCTTCCAGCAGCGCGGCAGCGTACAGGGACTCACGACGGGGGCAGGCATGTGGCTGGCTGGCGCCGTGGGCGTTGCGGCGGCGCTTGGCTACTACGTGATCGCGGCGGCCGTTGCGGTGCTCGCCGTCTTGGTTCTGGCAGCGCTGCGGGCCTTCTCGCACAAGGTGGTGAGTGCGGAGAACGAGGCGGTGCAGGACGGAACGGAGCCGGCGAAGGATCGTTGATCGTCGACCTCAACGACAGGAGCGAGCCATGCCCGCCACATCCAAAGCCCAGCAGAAAGCGGCGGGAGCCGCACTATCAGCCAAGCGCGGCGACACCAAGGTCGGCGAGCTCAAGGGTGCCTCGAAGTCGATGTACAAATCGATGAGCGAGGACCAACTCGAGGAATTCGCCGAGACCAAGCGCAAGGGCCTGCCGGAACACAAAGGCAAGACCAAGCACTGAGCTTGCGCTACATGCGCGCCGCCTGACGCAGTGCGGCCGATCTTCATAGCCACCACACCGTACACCGTCATCCCCGGGTCGAGCCCGGCGATGACGGCGATAGACGGGCTCGGGCGGAGGTCTTGGTCCCGGAGGTAAGGCGAGCTTCGGGCGGCTAGACTTTGCTACTGCACCGGAACCGGCGCGGTGCCGCGTTCCAGTTCTTCCTGCGTCGGCAGTTGCGGATCGGCGCCTTCGCCGACGATCTGCTGACCGTCATTGTCCCAGATGCGGACGATCTCGCAGGCGCTGAGATATTCCTTCGCACACTCGAGTTGCACGACGGCCTCGAGGCTCGCACGATCCTGCTGGTCGCAGATGAACTTGTGCCAGTGCGGGCCTTCGCTGTGCTGCATGAAGATATCGGCCACCCAGCCATGCGGGTAGCACCAGAGATTCACTGCGCAATCCGCCTCGCCGAGCCCGCTCTGCTGCATGCAGGCTGAGGCCGCGCACTGTGCCGTATCCGCGAGCAATGGACCGAAGCAGACGCCGAGCCCGGCTTCGGCCGCCTGGGACACGGCGATGCCGTTGAAGGCGGGCAGGACGAAGCGGTCGACGCCCTCGTCCTGGGCCAGAACGGGTGTCGCCAGCAGGCCGACTACGGCAGCAATGAAAAGGGAGTGGTTGAGCATTGGGGCCTCCGGCAAATCGCGGAGGCGACCCTGCGGGGGGACGGCGAGGCAGTCAAGGGGGGTTGCGGAGGGAGGACCGCAACCGCGCTCTGCCTGCTGGACCCGGTTCAACAGGCCCGCCGCAACCGGGTTCACACCATTGACCGGAGAGGGCGGGGCAGCGTCAGGAGGGTCGCGCCCCGTCTCTCCGGCATTGGGGCAGCCGCCGCGTGAGGGAACACGGCTGGCCGCCTGGTGGACCGACGCTTGGGGTCGTCGGTCCGTCCGTCCTCTCGCCGCAGGGATATCGGCGCGGGACGGTTTAGGAAGACGGGGAGCGCATTTGGGAATGCAATTGGCAGTGGCCTGCCTAAAGCAACGAGCTCCCCGTCCGGCACGTAACCTGTGGACGCAGTAGTTACGTGCCAACCGCATCCAGGTGCTGATTGCGCACCCAGAAACTTACGATTGCCGCCGCTTCGCGACGGAAGAAATTGATGTCGGCGTGGCGCTCGAAAACAGCGTCGACACCGGCGTCCAGCAGAACGTCACGAACTTCTCGCTCCAGCGAAGGAGCGATGGCGGCGATCAGCAGCGAGTGTCCATCCCGCATGCCCCGCAGCTTGACGATGAAATCACGGGTCGCCTCGGACGAGCCCTTGAGGTCAACGATCACGAGGCCGGGCAGGGACGCGCGATCGTTGTTCATCAGCGCGCCGAGTTCGGCGGTCGCCAAGGGTTCGCCGTTGAGCCAGCTCACGGATGGCGCGCCATGGGCGAGCAGCATCCGGATCATCAGCCGGGCGGAATGTGAGTCGTCGTCTACCAACGCCATGAAGGGTTGGCCGGTACCAAAAGCGTCCATAATGGTTCCTTCTTGCCGCGTGGAACGCGGCAACGGGCCGAATACTCAATTAGTCGGTGTCTATCGAAAGCCCTGGGAGCGCCGGAACGCCTCGTTGCGTACCCCCGAGGCCACGGAAAGCTACATCCGAGGCCGACTGCGCTGTGCTTCGACGAACCGGATATGATGGTTCGATGACAGCGCGAACAGGCAAACGTATGTAACAAGGCGGTAACCTGCCTTGCGATTAACATGTAAATCGCCGAGTTTACGTGCGGTTGGCCAATTGGGGGACGGTTTTTGACGGGGACTATGCCGCCGCGGCAAGAGGTGGAAGCTGCGCTGGCGCGCGCCACGCAGTGGGCCGGCTTGGCGCGCTCTCCCCAATTGGTGAAGTTCCTCAACTACATAGTCGAAGCGCGTCTTTCGGGAAATGAAGGCGCGATAAAGGCCTATTCCATTGCCGTGGACGTGTTCGGCCGGCAGCAGAGCTTCGACCCGCAGAGCGATCCGATCGTCCGTGTGCAGGCTCGCCGGCTGCGGTCGGCGCTGGAAGAGTATTATGCGGAGGCGGGGGCCAACGAGCAGCTCAGATTTCACCTGCCGGTAGGCCGTTACGTGCCCGAGTTCCGGGTAAAGGGCGACGATGGGCCTCCCGAGGTCACGGAATCACCGGCAGGACAGGTGGCGACGTCTCCGACGAAGCCGATGATCGCCCGGATCGACGACATCATCCTCGTGGTGCTGCTCACCGCTGTCGCCCTTGGCCTGGCGCTCATCGGAACGCAGGTGCTCTCGCCGGATCGTAGCCGCGTCGCGGTTCCGCAGCCGCCGCGCGTATCGGTCACCGAGTTCACCTCGGTCGCCGCGGGTGGCGCGCCGAGCGTCAGCGTCGCCGGCCTTTCGGTCGAACTGGTCACCGACCTCGACCAGTTCCCCTTCGTCGAGGCGGTCTACCGGCAGCGTGCGGACGATGCGAGCGCTTCGCCGGCGAATTTCGAGCTGACCGGAATCGCACGGACCGAAGGCAGCGAGGTGCAGGTCACCGCGAGCCTCAAGCGCGCAGGAGCCGACCCGGCGATCTGGAGCATGACGCGACGGGTACCGATCAAGAACCTGGCGGACAGCATCGATGACTTGTCAGGCGCGTTTGCCGATCAACTCGGGGCCGTCGATGGCCCGTTGCATGCCGACGCGGTTGCCTGGCTCGCGACGGCGCCAGACATCGCCGGGGCGGAGACGGACTATATCTGCGGGCTTGAGTTCACGCTCTATCGGCAAACAGCCGATGCCGCACTCGGCAAGCAGGCGCGTAATTGCGTATCGGGGCTGCTGAGGGTCCAGCCATTGTCGGCGGCCGCCTTGTCAATGAACGGAACGCTGTTGCTCGATGCGACCCTGCGCGCCCAGCCGCCGGGACGCATCGATCCGGAGCCGATCGCGCAGGCCGGCCGGCAGATCGAGCAAGCCCTGAAGCTGGTGCCAACCTCCAGTCCGGTGTGGCGCGAGTATGCCTTCTTCCTCGAGGCTACCGGCCGGGTAGGTGAGGCCGAGGCGGCCTATCTTTCAGCGCTGCAGCTCAATCCGTCGAATCTCGACGCGGTGGCGGGCTATGGCCGGCTGCTGACGATGCGGGGCTCGTCGGAAAAGGGCGCCGCGCTGGTGGAGCAGGCACTGCGCCGCGCCGTCACGGCTCCCTACTGGTACCACGAGGCCTCGGCGGTCGATGCCCTGCGACGGGCGGAATACAACCGTGCCCTGAGCGAGGCGGAGGCGTTGGTAAGGGGGGACGCGGAGGTGGCTTCGGTGATTGGAACCGTCTCCGCCTACAAGCTCGGCTACCAGGATGTGCTCAACCGCTACATTGCGCAGTTGCTCGAGGTGACGCGCTTCCGTCGTTTCGGTATCCTGCCCGTACTTCGCCAGCGACTGGGTGACGAAGAGCTGCGGAACAGTATCGCGGCCGACCTGGTTGCTGCGGGGATAGATCAGGCGGCATTGAACGGCCCGTACTGATAACGCGTTATGTTGCGGTAGCGTACTGGAGTGCTCATGACTTTTCGTGCCCTCGTCACCGACCAGGTTCAAGGCGGTGGAGTGGCAAGCCGGGTCGTTTCGCTGGACGAAGCGCACCTTCCGGCAGGCGAGGTGCTGGTTTCGGTCGAGTGGGCCGGGCTCAACTACAAGGACGCGCTTTGCCTCACCGGGCGGGGTGGCCTGGTGCGGACCTATCCGCATGTGGCGGGCATCGATTTTGCCGGACGGGTGATCGAGAGCCGCGACGAGCGCTATCATCCGGGCCAGGCGGTGGTCCTGACCGGCTGGCGAGTCGGGGAACTGACCTGGGGCGGCTACGCCCAGCGGGCGCGGGTGAAGGCCGACTGGCTGGTGCCGCTGCCCAAGCGCTTTTCGACACGAACTGCAATGATGCTCGGCACCGCGGGGCTGGCCGCTATGCTGGCCGTCAACCGCCTGCAGGCCGACGGCATCAAGGCCGGCGACGGCGAAGTGCTGGTGACGGGGGCGGGCGGCGGCGTGGGCAGCATCGCGGTCCTGCTGCTTGCCCGGCTCGGCTACCAGGTGGCCGCGGTCACCGGTCGGCCCGAGCGCAACGACGAACTCACGCGGCTCGGCGCCCACAAGGTCATTGCCCGCGACGAGTTGCTCCAGCCCTCGGGCAAGGCGCTCGACAAGGAGCTCTGGGCCGGGGCGATAGACAATGTCGGCGGTGCGTTGCTCGGCGAAGTGCTGAAGAAGATTCGCTATGGCGGCACGGTCGCGGCGGTCGGCATGGCCGGTGGCCTCAACTGGGATGCTAGCATCGTGCCGTTCATCCTGCGCGGGGTATCACTGAGCGGAATCGATACCGTCATGCAGCCCTACGAGGACCGCGTTGCGGCCTGGGATCGGCTGACGACCCTGTTCATTCCCACCGCTTTCGAACAGGTACTGACCGAGGCGGGGCTCGAGGATCTGCCGGGTCTCGCCGACAAGATGCTGGCCGGCGGCATCGCCGGGCGCGTGATCATCAACCCGCGTGATCCGCCGACGTGAAGACGGCCTAGTGTACGGTCGACTTGGAGAACAGGTTGATCACGACTACGCCGGCCATGATCAGACCCATGCCGATCATCGCCGGCAGGTCGAGCAGCTGCTTGTAGAGCAGCCAGCCCGCCAGCGAGATCAGCACGATGCCGACGCCTGACCAGATGGCGTAGGCGATGCCGACGGGCATCGTGCGCAGCGTCAGGGACAGGAAGTAGAAGGCCACGACATAGCCGGCGACCGAGAGGATCGAAGGCCAAAGCTGGGTGAAGCCGTCCGAGGCGCGGAGCGCGGTGGTGGCGATCACCTCCGCGACAATGGCCACGCCGAGGTAGAGGTAAGCGATCACGCGGTTGCCCCGAAGTACTTCGCGGCCAAGCGGACGAAGGCTGCGCCGCGCTCCTCGAAGTTCTTGAACACCTTGCCGGTGGTTTCGAGCTGGCCATAGCTGGGTGCGCCGGGGGAGAGGATTACTGTGTCGAACTTGGCCTTGCGGCCGGCCAGCGCCTTCATTGCATCGTCGAGCGTGCCGGCTTCGATGACTTCGATTTCCGGCGCTGCGGCGTAGGTGAGGGTGGCAAGACGGTCGCCGGTTACCGGCAGGCAGACCAGCACGGTCACGCCGCGCGGGGCCAGAAGCTGGGCCAGTTCGGAGTAATCCTGCAGGCGCTCGTGGCCGCCGGCGATCAGCGCGAGGCGGGTGCCTTCGTAGGCCGCTAGGGCGGCCTTGGTCGCTTCGGGCGTCGTCGATATCGAGTCGTTGACGAAGGTCCTGTCACCGATCGCGTGCTCTTCGAGCCGATGGGGCAAGGGTGCGAATTTGCCAATGCCGCGCACCACGCCCTCGAGGTCCGCGCCGGCCTTCATGGCGATCTGGGCGGCGAGCAGGGCGTTGTTGAGGTTGTGCTCGCCCTTGAGCCGGCTGCGCGAGGCGGCCGAGGCGATGCGATCGCGAATGAACGGGGCGAGGGCCGGGATCAGGCGCTTCTGGTCGCGCAGCGCTTCCATGACCAGCGGATGGCCGAGGGCGCCGACACCCAGCGCGACGGGGAAGGGGGCGTCGCGATCGATCAGGTTCAGCTTGTCGGAATAGTATCGCTCGACCGTGCGGTGCCAGTCGGTGTGCTCGGGCGAAAGGTTTGTGATTGCTGCGATATCCGGCGTGAACGCCATGTCGGCCGTCTGGTAGCTCGAAAGCTCGAAGACGACGATCTGGTGCTTGTCGGCGATCTCCAGCGGGGCGAGGCCGACATTGCCGGCGAGCCCGGCGTCGAGGCCGGATTCGGTGAGCATCAGGTGTACGAGCGTGGCGGTGGTCGACTTGCCCTTGGTGCCGGTAATGGCGATGACCTGGCGGCCGGCCCGGTACTCCTCGCCCCAGAGGTTGAGGTTCGAGGTAACTGCGATGCCGGCCTCGCGCGCCATGGCGAAGACGGGCCGGTAGCGAGACACGCCGGGGCTCTTCACGATGGTGGAAAAGAGCCGCGATTCAATGGCTTCGGCCAGGTCGGCAGGGGCGATGAAGGTGGTACCTTCGACATCCGCCTCGCCGCTGTCGACGGTAACGTAGACCTGCAGGTCGGGGGCCTTGCTCTTGATGAAGGCGCGGGTGGAGCGGGCCTCACGGCCGGCGCCGTAGAGCAGGACGGGTTCGTCAAAGCGCATGCGGGGCGACTCGCTGGAAGATGTCCGCGGGGATGTGATGTTCTGGGCTATCGATCATCAACTCGGCAAGGGCGTCTTCCAGCCGCTGGCTGCCGTACTGAGTCAGAAGGTCGGGCTTGAGCATTGAAACGATTGGCTCATCTGCCCATTCGGGCATCGAGGTGAGGGCGTAGAGGCAGGCTGCCGCCTCCTCGATTTCGCCGACGCACTCCCAGGGTTTCTGGCCGGCGAGGCCGGTCAGTTCGCGGAAGGAGCGCTCGTGGTCGGGCTGGGCGAGGAGGTTCTGGCCGAAGATGCCGACGAGGCGCTCCTTGCTCATGACGGGGGCGAAGATCAGGAACACGAAGTGGCACTTGGGGCACTTGCCGCACCAGAGCGGGCCGTCGTGGCCGGCGAGCTTGAAGTTCTCGTTGCAGCTCGAAAACACGCGGTCGAACCGTTGTACACGGCTGAACATCGAGGCGATCTTCGCCTCCGAGTACGGCCGCAGCAGCGAGAAGTAGCCCAGACTTCCGCCGGTGCAATTGTACAGGACGTCGGCGATGAGCTTTTCGAAGTCCAGCGACTTGGAATGCTGGTGATTGGCCTCGCGTCCATCGAACTCGACATTGCCCTCGCTGGCCGAGCGCTCGTTGGAGAGCACGATCCGGTTGAAGGAGAAGAGCAGGGCGACGAGGGAGGCGATCATCGAGTTGATCGCGGTCGAGGGGACATGGCCGTTGTAGTAGCCGGGCTCCCTGCCGAGCCGGATCATCTCCGGATCGAGCTTGCGGCTGACATAAAGCGGGTCGCCGCCGATGCCGTCGATGCTGGTGAGGATCGGGCCCTTGGGGTTCACGGCGAACGGCGTGTAGTCGATGCCGGCCGCTTCAAGTAGCTGGACGCTGACCAGCGAATCCTTGCCGCCGCCGATCGGGAGCAAGACGCGGTCCTCAAGGACGGGAGCCGGGGGCGGCGGGCCGTGATCCTCGGGATCGTCGATCTCGATCCTGCCGTAACGGATCAGGTTGTTGCGGGCGTAGAACTCGCCCAGCCCGTTCTCGTAGACGTCGAGGGCGAAGCCGTGCTCACGGGCGGTCACCGGGAAGGGGACGACGATCTTCAGGGGCGCGCGCAGCTTGTAGTAGCTGACGCCGAGGACGATGGCCGTCAGCTGCAGCAGCTTGAGGAAGGCGGGCGTCGCCACCACCGAATAGTTCGCACCGGTCGGGAAGGTCAGCACCTCGCTGAAGGCGAGGTCGCCGAGGCGGTAGCGGAAGGTTGCCGTCCCGGCTGCGGGGTCGAGGACCGGCTGCTCGATGGTGAAGGTTTCGATCACGCTCAATAGATCCTGAGGCTCAGGCGCAGCACTATATCGGGTGAAAGTCGCTGAAAGCCAAATTCGCGCAGCGTGCACTGCCAGGCCGAGCCCACGCGCTGGATCGAGAAGAGGTTGTAGCGGGCCGGATCGTGCCCGCCGGGATCGCCCTGGGCGGCACCGGCGGCGGCGACACCGATCACCGGGACGTCGGCGGTCGGGCCGGGAATGGCAAAGATCGAGGACTGGTGGGTGTGGCCGTGGAGGATCAGCTCGGCCCCGTGATCGGCTATCACCTTGCGGAAGAGCTTGGCGCCGTAGAGGCCGAGGCGCGGATGGGCCTGCTCTTGGTTGGGCGGATGGTGGATGAGGACGACACGGAAGTAGCCGCCGTCGCCGAGGAGTTTCAGGCAGCGCGCGAGCCGGTCGGCCTGATCCTGCTCGAAGCGGCCGGCCGCGATCCAGGGTAGGGTGGGTACCGCGCTGTTGCACGAGATGATCGCTACGTCGCCGACGCGCCGGACGAAGGGGAAGGCATTGTCGTCGAGCGTCTCGCCGGCGGCATAGCCGTCCCAGCGGTCGAGGCCCTTCTGCAACTGGCCTTTGATGTAGGCGTCGTGGTTGCCGGGGCAAATGGCGACCTGTTCAGGAGGGCCGACGGTCTCGAGCCAGTTGTGGGTGGTGTTGTATTCGGCATCGAGCGCGAGGTTCACCAGATCGCCGGTGACCACTGTGAAATCGGGATTCTGCTCGCGCAGGTGGCGGATGAGCTTCGTCAGCCCATCGCCTGCCATGGTCTTTTCGCGCTTGATCTTCCAGTTCAGGAAGCCGGTGATCCGCTTGTTCATCAGGTCTCGCGCCCGGACGGGGGGCAGCGGCGCCAGGTGGACATCGGACAGGTGGGCAAGTGTTATCATTGGGGGCGTAATGCCATGAGGCGCTTGGCATGGAAATGGCCTAAATGCCTGTAGCGTTGCTGGTTGAGGTTCGGAAATGGCGATGACGGCATGGCAGAGGGTGCGGACGACGGCGCACCTGTTTCTGGTGGGCATCCGCCGCCGCATGGTGCTGGGCGCGCGTGCAGCGCTGATCGACGGCGACCGCGTGCTGCTGCTGCGCCATACCTACATGCCCGGCTGGCACTTTCCGGGCGGTGGGGTCGAGCCGGGCGAAACTGCGGAAGACGCGGCGCGGCGCGAGACCGAGGAGGAAACCGGCCTGCGGATCGAGGGGCCGATGACGTTCCTGGGGCTTTACCTGCAGAAGAACGAGGCCACGAATCGCGATCATGTCGCCGTCTGCGTCGGCCGCGCCCACACGGTTGTCCATCCGTTCAGGGCCAACGGCGAGATCGCCGAGATCGGCTGGTTTCCCTTCGACGCGCTGCCCATCGACGTGAACCCCGGCACGGCGCGGCGCATCGCTGAAATCGCTTCGGGCACGCGCGAGGTGCCGAGTCTGTGGTAAGCGGCTCGGACGCAGCAGGGGAGAGTCGCGTGGACTATCAGTTTGCATTCCGGCCGGGCGAGCTCGATCGCGCCGCGCAGCTTCGCATCGCCGACGATGCGCGTGGGGACGCCCGGGCGCGGACGATGGTGTTCTGGCGCGGCAAGCTGCTAGCCGGGGAGGACCGCCAGCCGATGGTGGTGGCGCTGGACCATGCCGCGCTCGGCGATGCGCGCGAGCCGGCCATCTTTGTCGGCATGACGCCCGACGGCCCGCGCTACGCGATCGACCTTCCGCTGTGGACGCCGCCCGAGGACGCAACCTCGATCGGGCAGTTCATCGACCAGACCGAGCAGGTGCATCCCGGTTTTCCCGGCGCGAAGTTGGTTGAGATCCGGGGACTCATGCCGACGCTGTCGCGGATCGACGGCGAGTGCGTCGCGACGGGCCGGGCGTTGCTCGGCTGGCACGCGACACACCGCTTCTGCGCCAATTGCGGGACGCCCAGCGCTGTCGAAAGCGCCGGCTGGGTACGCAAGTGCCCGCAATGCGGGACGCAGCATTTTCCGCGCACCGACCCGGTGGTGATCATGGCGATCACGCAGGGCGAGAAGCTGCTGCTGGGGCGCAGCCCGAGCTGGCCGGAGCGCATGTACTCGCTGCTCGCGGGTTTCGTCGAGCCGGGCGAGACCATCGAGGCGGCGGTGCGGCGCGAGACGCTGGAGGAGAGCGCGATCAAGGTCGGTCCGGTGCAGTACATAGCATCGCAGCCGTGGCCGTTCCCGATGTCGCTGATGTTCGGCTGCCATGGGGAGGCGCTCAATGCTGACATTACCGTTGATCCGGTCGAACTCTCCCACGCGCGCTGGTTCAGCCGGGACGAGGTGCTGGCGATTCTCGCGGGCACGCACCCGGAGGTGAACTGCCCACGGCCGGGCGCGATTGCGGGAGGCCTGATCGAGGCCTGGGCGCATGGCAAGCTGTTCGACGCGGGGTATTGGGGGAACTGAGGGCGGTGGCGTGTAGCACCGGCAGGAGACCCCGACGCGTGGCCGGGGTCCCTGGGCGCACTAGATGCGCGTCGCGACTTCCTTGAGATAGAACGTGCGGCAGTCGCGGTCGTATTCGACACGGAAGCGGTCGGTGTAGAGCGCAACCTCGAGGCCGGTGGGCTCGACTGCCATGGCGGCCGGCTTGTCGAAATCCGGGGCGCAGTAATAGGCGTAGACCGTGAGGTAGGCGCTGTCGGTCTGGAGTTGCCATATCGACTTGTAAGCGGCGGCAACCTTCCGGGGGGTCTGCCAGTAGGCGTTCACCTCGGAACCGGTCTTCTGGTTGGCCATGTGGATCCGCATGTACTCGTCGCCGGCGCCGGTGGTGCCGGGGTCGGCGGCTGCGGTGGGGGCGGTGACCGCGGCGGCGGCCATTGCGGCAAGAAGGATGGTGCTTGCCGCGCGGCCGAGGGCCTGCGGCAGGTGGATGCGCGAAGTCATTCTCGATCTCCGAGTTGGGGCCCGGTGAAGCGCTCATGCGGCACCGGGACGGGATGCGCACCTATCGGCCGGACGACCGGTTCGTGACCTTAGGGCGGTCCGAAAACATCGGAAAAAAGCTAAAAGCGCGCTGCCTCAGTGCTCGGGAATGCCGGTCTTCATCAGCCCCGCCACGAGGAATTGGTCATGGGCGCCGGGGTTCTGGCGCGGGCCGAACAGCCGGGCAATCGTCAGGCCGGGCCGTTCCGCGAGCACCGGCTGCAGTGCTGCCCGCGCCTCGTCCACGCGGTCGAGATGCGCATAGGCCGCGGCAAGGACGGTCTGGGTCCATTCTACATTGTCGAAGATATCGTGCGCGCGGAGGGCCCAGGCGAGGGCCTCCTCGAAGCGGCCGGCGGAAAGATGCGCGGCGGCGATGGCGGTGTAGCACCAGATCACTTCGGGGGCGGCCGGCATGAAGCGCAGGGCACGCAGGTGGCAGGCGATCGCATCGTCGAAATTGCCGTGGTTGCGATGGGCAAAGCCGGCGAAGTTGGCGACGACAAAGGTGTTGGGGTTGAGCGAGAAGGCGCGCTGCACGAGACCGTAGCCACGGTCCAGGTCGCCCTTCACAGTCATCACGTGCAGGCCAGCGATGGCGAGGACGGTGGCGTCGTTGCTGTCGGCAGCGAGGGCGCGTTCGGCGAGGTCGACGCAGGCGCTGGCGTCGTCCACTCCGGGCGGAGGCGCCTCGCTGCTGCCCAGCCGCTTCGCATGCGCCCAGGAAGCGTGGGCGAGGGCCGAGGCGAAGCCGGGGTCGAGTGCGATGGCACGCTCGAGCAGGACTATCGCCTCGCCGTAGCCGTGCCCGTGAACGCTGGAAATCAGCGGCAGCGCCTGCAGGTAGAGGTCGTAGGCATCGAGGCTTTCGGGGTGCTTGCGGCGGGAGCGCTCGATCTCGGCCCGGCGGATCTGTGGCTCGATGGCGCCGACCACGCTTTCGGTGATCCGGTCCTGGAAATCGAAGAGACCATCGAGCGGACCATCGAACTTCTCGGCCCAGATATGGGCGCCGCTCTCGGCATCGATGAGCTGGGCGGTGACGCGGACCGCAGGATCGACCCGGCGCACGCTGCCTTCGAGCACGTAGCGCACGCCGAGCGCCTTCGCGGCCTCGCGAACGTCGTAGCTGCGGTCCTTGAAGACGAAGGAAGAGTTGCGGGCGACGACCGCGAAGGTCTTGAAGCGCGACAGCGCGGTGATGAGGTCCTCGACCATGCCGTCGGCGAAGTAGCCCTGGCTGGGATCGTCGCTGAAGTTGGCGAAGGGCAGAACGGCGATGGACGGCTTGCCGTCGAAAGCGACCGAGCTCGCCTCGACCGGGCGGGCGAGGCGGTAGCCGACGCGGGGGACCGTGGCGATCCACTCCTGGCCGTCGGGCTGCGTGCCGATGGCCTTGCGCAGGGCGGCGATCTGCACCGTCAGGTTGCTCTCTTCGACGATGGTGCCGGGCCAAGCCCGTTCGAGCAGGGTTTCGCGGCGCACTATGCCGCCGGCCGCCTCGAGCAGGACCTCGAACAGGGCGAGCCCGCGCGAGCCGACGGCCTTCTCCCTGCCATCCTGGCGCAGCGAGGCCCGCTCGCGATCGAGTTCGAACGGTCCGAATGTCAGCGTCGAGTCCAGCATGGGTCAGCGGCACCAGCGTTGTTGGCGACAACCTAACGCCGCGGGCGGCATGATCACAACGGGCAGGCGAGGCGTTGGCTGGGGCCGGCGCTAGCGCGGGGGCGGGCGCCGGCGGTGGATGCGGCCGTCGTGGCCCCAGGTCGTGAACGGGCCGCCCTGGTAGGTCTCGGCGATGTCGTTCAGCGGGACCTGCTGTTCGTTGAACGCCTCGGGTGCGGCGAAATCGACGATACGGTCGGCGGGGCGGTAGCCGAGGCGCTCGGCCTCGGAGTTGTCGTACCAGTTCCCGCCGCCGGCCGAGACTCCGTAGACGATGGTGCAGTCGATGTCGTCGTGGACGAGGCCGATGGCGCAGAGCTGTGCGAGGTCGCCGGGGCTGATCCAGATTTCAAGGCTGCGCGGCGTGGTCGGGCGCTCCTGGGCGTTGCCGATGCGGATCGAGAGCGTGCGGATGCCGGCCTTGTCGTAGTAGAGGCCGCCGGTCAGCTCGGCCCAGCATTTGGAGAGGCCGTAGAGCGTATCGGGGCGCATCTGGTCGTAGGCGCCCACCTTCTCGTCGCGGCGGTAGAAGCCCATCGCGTGGTTGGACGAGCCGAGGACGACCCGGCCGACGCCATTGAGGCGGGCGGCCTCGTAGAGGTTGGAGGCACCCAGCACGTTGACGTGGAGGGTCTGCGCAAGGTCGCGCTCGGTATTGAGACCAGCGAGATGGATGACGCCGTCGAGGTTGGCGAGGGCAGGGGTGAGCTGGCCGAGATCGGACATGTCGGCGGCCATGAAGGTTTCGTTCGGCAGCAGGTCCGCCGGCGCCGCGAGGTCGATGATCCGCACGGAGGCGAAGCGTGGCGAGAGGACTTGCCGCAGTGCCGTGCCGACCTTGCCGGCACCCCCGGTGATGCCGATGCGCATTGTCTCGGTCGTCAAATCGATCCCCCCGAATATGACCTAGCTGCCCACGCCTTCGAACATGCGACGGCGGGCGTTCAGAATGTGAACCCGCATCATTTCCGCGGCAGCGTCGCCGTCGCGTCGGCGGATGGCGTCGACGATGGCGACGTGCTCGTCCTGCACCTGGCGCATCCGCTCGACGGTGCGGCGCAGGGAGAGCGAGCGGGTGATGTTCATGCCGGCGGAAATATGCGGCCGAAGCTGGCGCTGCACGCTGGCGTAATACTGGTTGTGGGCGGCTTCGGCGATCGCCTCATGCAGGCGGCTGTCCTCGTCGGCGCCCAGTTCTCCGTCCAGCACGCAGCGCTCGAGGGCCTCCATCGCGGCGTCGATCTCGCGCATGTCCTCTGGTTCCCAGCGGGCGGCGGCGTGACGGGCGGCGACGGGCTCGAGGCCCTCGCGGAACTCGAAGCAGCGCTGGACGTCGTCGATCGAGCCGACCGGCAGAAGTTCGGCAACGGTGGCGTCGGGCGTGCCGCGGACATAGGAGCCGGAGCCGCGCTGCGAGACGACGAGCCCGTCCTCGCGCAGCCGTGCCAGCGCTTCGCGCACGACCGGGCGCGAAGCCTCGAACATCTGCGAGAGCTGTGCCTCCGAGGGCAGGCGGGTGTTGATGGCAAAATCGCCGCGGCTGATCAGCGCCACGATGCCATCATATACGGCCGAGCTCAGCCGCACGGGCCGGGCCGGCTCCCGATGCAGCGTCGCGGTGTTGGTATCGGCCAAGCTGGTCTCCGTCAGGTCTGGCGTCAGCGCCTCGCGGCCCGCCAGGTGGCATATTCGGCCCTGGCCTCCGCCTCGGGCGGGTAGAGCCCGAACGTCATGGCGCCCGCCATTACCTTCTCCTGCACGAAATCCTCGAAGAGCGTCTGCTCGTAGGCTTCATCCGCCACTTCGGTGGCGAGGTGCGCCGGTACCACGACCACGCCCTCGGCGTCACCGACCATGATGTCGCCGGGATAGACCGGCACGTCGCCGCAGCCGATGGGCTGGTTCACATCGAGGGCGTGGTGACGGATCAGGTTGGTCGGGGCGCTGGGGCGGCTGTGATAGGTGGGGAAGGGGAGCTTTTCGATATCCGGCGTGTCGCGGAAGCCGCCGTCGGTGACGACGCCGGCGACGCCGCGCTTGAACATACGAGTGACGAGAATGCCGCCGGCCGAGGCGGCGGAGGCGTCCTTGCGGCTGTCGATCACCATGACATGGCCGGGCGGACAGGTTTCGACGGCAACGCGCTGCGGGTGCTTGCGCCCCTCGAAAGCGCTGGTCTGGTCGATGTCCTCACGGGCCGGGATGTAGCGCAGGGTGAAGGCCGGCCCCACCATGCGCGGCGCATCGCGATTGAGCAGGTGGAGGCCGCCGATGAAGGCGTTCCTCAGTCCGTGCTTCATCAACACAGAGGTCAGTGTCGCCGTCGACACAGCCGCAAACTTGCGACGGGCATCCTCGCTCAGATCCAAGATGGCCTCCCTGGTCGACCGACGCCGGGAACTGACAGCTATTGCTCAGTTGCGGCGTTCTTATCCCCGATCGGTGCCATTCACAGGGCAAAGATGTCAAGACTTGTCATTTGTCGCCGAATGAATAAGACTTTCGCCCAGCGGCTCCCCTGGAGGGAAAACGGGGTGCCTGCACAGGGAGGAGATTCACCAGATGACGCATGAGACCACCCGCAAGGGCGGCCTGATCGGTCGCCGCAGATTCCTGCAGGGCACTGCAGGTCTCGCAGCAGTCGCAATCATGGCGCGCCCCGCTTTTGCCGCCGGGAGCAAAGAGGCCCCAGATCTCACCGCGCTGGTCGCCGACGGCAAGCTGCCGCCCCTGGCCGACCGCCTGCCGGAGAATCCGCTTGTCGTAACGCCAATGGAAAAGACCGGCACCTACGGCGGCACCTGGTCGCGCGGCCTGTCGGGCAGCTCGGACCACAACGGCATCCTGCGCTGCATCGGCAACCAGGGCCTGACGCGGTGGGACTTCGATTTCACCAAGGCCGAGCCGAACGTCGCCGAGAGCTGGGAAGTGAGCGCCGACTCCAGCACGTTCACCTTCCACCTGCGCAAGGGCATGAAGTGGTCGGACGGCGAACCGTTCACCGCGCATGACATCGTCTTCTCCATCGAAGACTGCGTGAAGAACACCGAGCTCTACAAGGCGCTGCCGGCCGTCCTGAACATCGGCGGCAAGGGGCCGGACGTCACCGCGATCGACGACTACACGGTCCAGTTCAAGTTCGCCGGCCCGTATGGCCTGTTCATCGAGCAGCTGGCGACGCCGCTCGGGCAGCATCCGACGCTGTTCGCCAAGCACTATGCCAGCCAGTTCCTGCCCAAGTACAACGACAAGCTCGACGACATGGTGAAGGCCTCGGATCAGCCGAGCTGGCCGGATCTGTTCCGGGCCAAGAACGGCGACATCGAGATCCCGTCTCGCTGGTCGAACCCGGAGAAGCCGGTGCTCGATCCCTGGGTGATCGTCGATCCCTATGTGGGCGGCGCCACCCGCGTTACTGCGAAGCGCAACCCGTTCTTCTGGCAGGTCGATACGGAGGGCAACCAGTTGCCCTATCTCGACGGCATCAACTTCAACATCAGCCAGGACGTGCAGTCGCTGATGCTGGACGTGCTGGCCGGCAAGATGGATCTGCAGGAACGCCAGATCAACTCGCTCGCCAACAAGCCGACGCTCAGCCAGAACATGGAGAAGGGCGACTACCACCTCGTCGAGCTGGTGCCCTCGGCATCGCAGCAGATGCAGATCTACGTGAACATGACTCACAAGGATCCGGCGCTGCGCGAGATCTTCTCCAACAAGGACTTCCGCATCGCGCTGTCGCACGGCATCGACCGGCAGGAGATCATCGACCTCGTCTACCTCGGCCAATCCGAGCCGTACCAGACGGGGCCGCGGCCCGATCACCCCTGGTACCACGAGAAGCTGTCGCGGCAGTACACGGAGTTCGATCCGGATACGGCCAACACGATGCTGGACGGGCTCGGCTTCGACAAGAAGGACGGTGACGGGTTCCGGCTCCGCCCCGACGGGCAGAAGATCTTCTTCGCCGTCGACGTGATCCCGACGCTGCAGCCAGACGCGGTCGACACGCTCGAACTGGTCAAGAAGCACTGGGCCAATATCGGCATCGACATCAAGGTCAACACCATCGAGCGGGCGCTCTACTACAGCCGCGGCGACAACAACGAGCACGATGCCCAGGTGTGGCCGGGCCCGGGTGGTCGCGACTTCATGTTCGATGCCCGCGATTTGTTCGCCCAGCATACCCAGGGCTCGCGCTACGGCCTTCCATGGGCGCAGTGGTACGTGTCGAACGGTGCGCAGGGCGAGGAACCGCCCGAGAGCCAGAAGCAGCGCATGAAGCTCTATGACCAGGCCCGTGGCACGGCCGACCTCGAGGAGCGTCGCAAGCTTATGGCAGAGGTGTTCGACCTTTGCGCCGAGGCCTTCGAAACCGTCGGCGTCTGCCTCGCGGTGTCGACCTTCGGCGTCGCCAAGAACGGCTTCATCAACACGCCGCTCAAGGAGACGGACTCCTGGACCTATCCGAACCCTGCGCCGGCCATGCCGCAGCAGTTCTCGTTCGACACCTGACAGAACGGAGGCCGGGAAACCGGCCTCCCTCGCCTGATCCACGGAGGCCGGCAAGCCGGCCTCCTTCATGGCCCGCCGGAGTCGGACCGCATGCTCGTCTATATCCTGAAGCGCGTGCTCTGGATGATTCCATCGCTGTTTGCGGTGAGCTTCCTGGCCTTCGTGCTGATCCAGTTGCCGCCCGGTGACTTCGTGACGAACTACATCGCGACGCTGGCCGCCTCGAACGAGGTGGTCGACCAGAATGCCGCCGCCGCGCTGCGCGAGCGCTTCGGGCTCGATGAGCCGATGCTGGTGCAATACGGCAAGTGGATCTGGGGCATCCTGACCCGCGGCGATTTCGGGCTCAGTTTCGAATGGCAGCAGCCGGTGAGCGGGTTGATCTGGGAACGCATGATGCTGACCCTGGTGCTGACGCTTTCCACGCTGATCGCCACCTGGGCCATCGCGCTGCCGATCGGCGTCTACTCGGCGGTGCGCAAGTACTCGATCGGCGACTACCTGTTCACGCTGGTGAGCTTCCTCGGCCTCGCCATTCCCTCGTTCCTTCTCGCGCTGGTGCTGATGTACGTGGCGGTGGTGGTCTGGGGGCAGGACGTGGGCGGGCTGTTCTCCGAGGAGTACCAGAACGCGCCCTGGAGCTGGGGCAAGGTGCTCGACCTCATCGCGCACCTGTGGATCCCGGTGATCATCCTCGCCATTTCCGGCACCGCGAGCCTGATCCGCGTGATGCGGGCCAACATGCTCGACGAGATCAACAAGCCTTATGTGACGACTGCCCGGGCCAAGGGGCTGAGCGAGTTCCACCTGCTGGTGAAGTACCCGGTGCGGATTGCGCTCAACCCGTTCATTTCCACGATCTCGTGGCTGCTGCCGAACCTCATTTCCGGCTCGATCGTCGTGGCGATCGTCCTCAACCTGCCGACGGCGGCACCGCTGCTGCTGCAGTCGCTGATGAGCCAGGACATGTACCTCGCCGGCGCCTTTGTGCTGCTGATCTGCGCGCTGACGCTGATCGGCTCGCTCATCAGTGACATTCTCCTCGCGCTGGTCGACCCGCGCATCCGGCTCGAATAGGGGGCGCCAATGACCGACGCCACAATCAACTCCGTTGCCGGCTCCGTCCGGGCCCAGCGGGCCGCCGTCGCCTCGCAGGCACAACTCGTCTGGTGGGCATTCAGGAAGCACAAGCTTGCCATGGCCGGGCTGGTGGTGACGATCCTGCTCTACATCATCGCCGCGGCGCCCGACTTCTTCGCGGTCAACGATCCGGGCAAGCAGAACGCGCGGACGCCGTTCCAGCCGCCGGCGACCATCACAATGCAGGCGGCCGACGGTTCGCTGCAGTGGCCGCACTTCATTCCGCAGAAGCTGGTGCGTGACCCCGAAACCTTGGCCGCCAACTACGAGCCGGACGTCGAGAGTGCGACGCCGATCGTACTGTTCGGCAGGGGTTTCGAGTACAAGCTGTTCGGCTTCATTCCGACCGACATCCACCTGATCGCCTCGGCTGATCCCAAGCTCCCGCTGTTCCTCTTCGGCTCCGACCGGCTGGGACGGTGCGTGTGGAGCCGCATCATGCAGGGTGCGCAGATATCGATGTCGGTCGGCCTTGTCGGCGTGGCGTTGTCGTTGCTGATCGGCATCGTGCTAGGCGGCATCTCGGGCTACTACGGCGGCAAGATCGACTTCGTCATCCAGCGCATCATCGAGTTCGTGCTGGCGCTGCCCTCGATCCCGATCTGGCTGGCGCTGGCCGCGGCGCTGCCGCAGGGGTGGCCGGCGGTCTACCAGTACATGATGATCACCATCATCCTGTCACTGACCGGCTGGGCGCAACTCGCCCGCGTGGTGCGCGGGAGGTTCCTCGCGCTCAGGACGGACGAGTTCGTGGCGGCGGCGCGGCTCGATGGCTGCTCGGAGGGGCGCATCATCTTCCGGCACATGCTGCCGAGCTTTGCGAGCCACATCATCGCTTCGATCACGCTGGCCATCCCGGCGATGATCCTCGCCGAGACCTCGCTCTCCTTCCTCGGGCTGGGGCTGCAACCGCCGACAGTGTCGTGGGGCGTGCTGCTGCGCGAGGCGCAGAATGTCCGCTCCATCGCGACCGCACCCTGGCTGTTCGCGTCGGGCGGGGCGGTGGTGATTGCGGTGATGGCGCTCAACCTTCTCGGCGACGGTCTGCGTGACGCAGCCGACCCATACAACAAGTAGGCCGGCCATGACCGACAGCATCATGACTCGCGCCGCCGAGGCGCCCCGGCCCGAAACGAGCGACCTCGTGCTTGAGGTGAAGAACCTCGCCACCCACTTCCCGGTGCGAGGTGGGGTGACCAAGGCGGTAGACGGGGTGTCGTTCACGGTCCATCGCGGCAAGACGCTTTGCATCGTGGGGGAGAGCGGTTCGGGCAAGTCGGTGACGGCGCGCTCGATCCTCAAGATCGTCGATGCGCCGGGGCGGATCGTCTCGGGCGAGGTCGTGCTCCACAACCCGAACGGGTCGACCGTCGACCTCGCGAAGCTCCACCCGCATGGCAAGGAAATCCGCCGGGTGCGCGGCAAGCAGATAGCCATGATCTTCCAGGAGCCGATGAGCTCGCTGTCGCCGGTGCACACAGTCGGCGACCAGATCATGGAGGTGCTGAAGATCCACCTCGGGATGAGGAAGGCCGAGGCGCGGGCGCGCACGGTGGAACTGCTGACGCAGGTGGAAATCCCGAACCCGGACGCGGCGGTCGACCGCTACACGTTCGAGTTCTCGGGCGGTATGCGGCAGCGGGTGATGATCGCCATGGCGCTCGCCTGCAACCCGGAACTGCTGATCGCCGACGAGCCGACCACGGCGCTCGACGTCACCACGCAGGCGGAAATCCTCGACCTGATCCGCAAGCTGCAGCAGCAGCACGGCATGGCTGTGATGTTCATCACGCACGACATGGGCGTCGTGGCCGAGATCGCCGACGAAGTGCTCGTGATGTACCACGGCAAGGTCGTCGAGCGGGCGGACGTCGAGACGATCTTCCACGCGCCGCAGAACGACTACACGAAGATGCTGATCAACTCGGTGCTGAAGCTCGAGCGGAAGTCGGAACTGCGGCTCAAGCGGGCGCCGGTACCGGAGGATCGCCCGCCGGTGATCGCGGTCGAGAACCTCTCGATGCATTTCGGCAAGATGAGAGCCGTCGACGGGGTGTCGCTGTCGGTGAAGCCGGGCGAGACGCTGGGGATCGTCGGGGAAAGCGGTTCGGGCAAGACGACGATGGGCCGCTGCATCGTGCGGCTCTACGACCCGACCGGCGGCGCCATCCGCTATCGGCAGCCCGACGGAAGCGAAGTCGACCTGGTGAAGGCGAAGGGCGAGACGCTGAAGGCGATGCGCCGGCAGGTGCGGATGATCTTCCAGGATCCGTTCGGTTCGCTGAACCCGCGCATGACGGTGGCGCAGATCATCGGTGAGCCGCTGCTGGTCAACCACGTGGCGCGGGGGCGCGAACTCGACGACCGGGTGGCCGAGCTGATGGAGCAGGTGGGGCTCGATCCGAGCTGGCGCGAGCGCTATCCGCACGCCTTTTCGGGCGGACAGCGCCAGCGCATCGGCGTGGCGCGGGCAATTGCGCTGAAGCCGCAGGTGATCGTCGCCGACGAGGCGACCTCGGCGCTCGACGTGTCGCTGCGCTTCCAGGTGCTGGACCTGCTGCTCAGGCTGCAGGACGAGCTGAACCTCGCCTTCATCTTCATTTCGCACGACATCGGGGTGATCCGGTACATGTGCGACCGGGTGGGCGTGATGTATCGCGGCAAGCTGGTCGAGATGGGCGAGACCGAGCAGGTGGTCGGCAGCCCCGGCCATGCATACACCCGAGCGCTGATCTCCGCCGTGCCGCGACCGGACCCGCGCCAGCGCGGCATGATCGGCCGGCACCGCTACCACGAACCCAGCTAGTCACCAGGGCCACGATGAAGATCATCGACGTCAAGACGTTTCTCATGCATGTCGGGGAGCCGCCGCGGAGCCAGTGGGCGTCCGATGGCCAGATGCAGGCCAAGTCGTCTGTCGCCAGCGGCTTCGGCGGCGCCCGCAACTGGCTGTTCGTCAAGGTCTATACCGACGAGGGGATTACCGGGATCGGCGAGTGCTCGGGCTGGCCGCGGGTGATCGAGACAGCGATCTACGACCTCAAGTCGATCCTCATCGGGCAGGACCCGACCCACATCGAGCGGCTGTGGCAGCGCATGCACGTGTCGCTGATGGGGCACGGCATGCTCGGCACGGTCGGCGCCGGCGCGATGACCGGCATCGACATGGCCCTGTGGGACATCAAGGGCAAGGCGCTCGGCGTGCCGGTCTGGAACCTGCTCGGCGGCAAGGTGCGCGACAGGATACGCATCTATACCCACGCCAACACGCCGGAAGTGGCGCTTTCGGCCAAGGAGCGGGGCATCTCGACCGTCAAGTGCGGCGGCGTAGCCGAACCGGTGAAGAAGGTCGCACGGCTGCGCGAGGCCGTCGGCAAGGACGTCGACATCGCCATCGACCTCCACGGCCCGCCATGGCTGACGCCGGCCGACGCGGTGGCGGTGGCGAAGGAGCTGGAACCATACGACCTGCTCTGGATCGAGGACCCGATCGCCCCCGAGAACCTCGAGGGATATCGGCGGCTGCGCGCCACCTCGCACATCCCGCTGGCGGCGGGCGAGCGGATGGCCACCATCTTCGGCGAACGGCAGTTGATCGAGGAGGAACTGGTCGACGTGATCCAGCCCGACACCGGCCGGGCGGGCGGCATCACCCAGATGAAGAAGATCGCGGCGATGGCCGAAGCGCACCACATCATGGTGGCGCCGCATTCGGGCTCGCTTGGGCCGGTCGCCGAGTACGCGGCGCTGCACCTGATGGCGTCCATCCCCAACGCCTTCATTCTCGAGCGGCTCGAGGACGACTGGCCCGAGCGGCGCAACGTCATCGTGCCGCATCCCGAGCAGCAGGACGGCTGGATCACCGTGCCGGACGGACCGGGGCTCGGCTGCGACATCGACGAGGAAGTCGTCGCCCGCTACCCGAGCCAGGGCAACATCGC
>JAEWLC010000018.1 GCA_023393475.1 Pseudomonadota bacterium | reverse complement strand
TCCCACTGGGTTCCCGCTTTCGCGGGAATGACGGCGGTGGGTGGGGGAGGTCAGCGACAGAAGTGCAGCCCGCCGGTGCGCCAGCCTGCTACTCGCGAACGGTTGCCACTCGCGAACGGTCCGCTATTCGCGAACGAGGTCGGCGGGGATGAGGAGCGAGAACATGTTGCCGGTGCCGACCAGGGGATCGACCGACAGCTTGAGCGCGTTCACCGCCAGCAGCGAGCGGGTCAGCGCGAGGCCGACGCTCGAGCGGACAGGCTGCAAAGCCTCGCCGTCCTTGCCGGTGCCGTCGCGGAAGACGACGAAGCGCTCGCCGAGGTCGCGGCGGGTCTCGCCGCCATCGCGGACGTTGACGATGACGGCGCCATCGTCGTCGCGCTGGGCCGAGAGGATTACCGAACCGCCCACCGGGGTCTGGTCGATGGCGCTGGCGAGAAGGTTCAGGATGCCCTGGGTCAGCGAGGCGCGATCGGCGGTGATGCGCGGCAGGCGCTCGGACACGGCGCTGCGCACGAGCACGCGGGCCTCGCCGGCCTGCTTGCGGACCCGCGCGAGGCAGCTTTCGAGCAGGCTCGCGAGATCGAGATCATCCGGCGCGGCGGGGTAGCGGCCCTCGCGCAGGCGAGCGTATTCGTCGAGTTCGTCGACGAGATTGGCGATCTCGGTGCCGGCGGTCTTGATATCCTGGGCGTATTCGGTGGTGCGCTCGGCATCGGCGCTGTCGCGGATCAGGTCGGCAAAGCCGATCACCGCGTTGAGCGGGCGGCGCACGCTCTGGCTGACGCGGCGGAGCATCGAGGGCTCGACATCTTCGGCAGCCTGGGATTTTGGTGGCGCCGCGGTGGTGAGCGGGGCGGGAAGCTTGCGCAGCAGCGCGAAATAGCCGGTGACGATGCCGGCCTGGCCTTCGGCGAAGAGGCTGAGGCGGACATTGGCGCTGGCGCCGGAAAAGAGGATGGCAGGCCGGGCGGTTTCGGCGAAGCGGGCCGGGCGTTCGAGGAAGGTCTTGAGGTCACCCAGCTGGCCGGGTTCGACGAAGGCGGCGAGCGGGCGGCCGACGATCTCTTCCTCGGTGAGGCCGAGGACGATGCGGCCATGGAGCGACACCGTGGTGACGATACCGGCGCGGTCGGCGGCGATGAAGCCATCGTCGCTGATCTCGGCGGCGAGTTCGGCAAAGGTGCGGACCGCTGCCTCGTGCCCGATGCGGGTTTCGGAGGCGGCCGCCGAGAGCATCAGCGCGGGACGGCCGTGCCAGGTAATCGACTGCAGGCGGGCGCTGACGGCGGCGAGCGAGCCGTCGCGCTTGACCAGCCGGGTGACCGGGCCGCCGGTTTCCTCGGACGGGAAGATGGCAGTGAGGCCGGCAGCGCGCAGGCTCTCGATGCTCTCGTAGCCGGTGAGGTCGGTCAGCGCTCGGTTGGCGAACAGCACCTGCTGGTCGCGGAACACCAGGATGCCGAGCGGCAGGCGGTTGAGGATGAAGGTCTCGCCGGTCAGGTTGATCAGCGCGCCTTCATGCGCGGGCTGGGCCGGCTCGGCTTCCGGCTCCTCGCTGCGCGTCGGGGTGCCCTGGTTCACCCGGTCCGACAGGATGCGGCTCAACTCGTCGAAATTGTAGCGCGAGACGCGCTCGACCGCCTCGGCGTCGGGCGCGGTGGAAGTGGGCTCGGCCGGCGCGGGCTCTGTCGAGGCCAGCTCGGTCGGGGCCGATGCTTCGACCACCGTCTCCGCCACAAGCGCGACCGGCTCAGTGGCCTCAGGCGCCTGGGCTTCGGTCTGCGACGCCGTGGTGTCGGCGGCAGCGAAGCCGCGGCCGATGACGCGCCAGGTTGTGGGGGCCTGTTCCGGCTCCTCGTCGGCATAGTCGATCAGGGCGGCGATGACATCGGGTTCGGCCGGCGCAACGGGTTCGGGCTGCTCGGGCGCGACGAGTTCCGGCTGGGTTTCGGTGTCCGCGACCGGTTCGCTGGCGCGGAGGACTTCTCCCACCGGCTCGGGCGGCGGGCCGGCGAAGTGCTCGTCACCAGCGGTGAGCGGGGCGTAGAGGGTTTCGTCGTCGACGAGGCGGTCGAAGAGCGAGGACAGCGTGCCATCAGAGTCGGTAGCGGGCGCGATGGGCTCGACCCAGTTCTCCTCCTCGGCGAGGACCGGTTCGTCGTCGGCCTGCTCGGCCGGCGGCAGGCCAAGGGGCAGCATGGGTTCGGAAGGCTCAGTTGCGACGGGCGCGACCGTGTCCTCGTCGCTCGCCGCCTCGCCCTCGTCGGCGCGGATTTTGGCGATGCTGCGCGGGGCGGCATCGGCCGCGTTACCGCGCTCGAACAAGAGCAGCATGGCGTCGTGCGGGCTGGCGGTGAAGCGCGTGAAGCGCAGCGACTCGCCCGCGATTTCGACGCCATCGCCGTCAGCCGCCTCGGGCAGCCCCTCGCTCTCGATCACCGGCGCATAGTGCTCGAGCGCGTGGCTGGTGCCATCGGTGATCTGGCCGTCCTCGTTGACGAGGAGGATTTCGGAGCCGCGCGGAAAGAGGTCGGTCGATGGCGGGACGGCAAGGTCGCGCGCCTCGAGCAGTTCCGGCTCGATCGGATCGACACCGACGATGAGGAGGCCGATGCTCCCCTGCCCCAGGTCGAGCGGCGTGCAGGTGCAGGTGGTGGAGATCGGGCGCTCGCCGGCGAGGAACTGGATGCGGCTGAGGCTCGGCCGGCCCATCGAGCCGAGGCGGATCAGGCGCGCGATCTGGCCCTTGATCGGCACCGCATCCGGCGCCAGCTTGACGCCGTGCTTCTTGATCCGGCCGTGGAAGAACCGCGCGGCGTCGTTACGCCATAGCAGCGTTTCGCCGTCCTGGGACCACAACCAGGCGGGACGCGCATCCGCCCAGTGCACAAGCACCAGGGCGGCGGTCGGGGTTCTGATCCAGTCGGCGTCCACGCATTACTCTCATCAAGCTCTGTGCCAATTAGGGACAAAGCGTACTCGGAACTTAATGATCTCTAAATATCCCGAGGCCCCCGCGCGGTCTACCTCCGGGGGCGAAACGCAGGCCCCAATCGGTGCCGATGGTTAAGCGTCCGGACGTTGACCAAAAGGTCGCGGCCGGGGCCTGAAAATCGCGTAAATCGACGCTTGCAAGGTGGGGCGAGTGAAACTATGGTCCGCCGCGCTTGCCGGGCCGCCTTAGCTCAGTTGGTTAGAGCGCTAGATTGTGGATCTAGAGGTCCCCCGTTCGATCCGGGGAGGCGGTACCACCCAGTCCGAGGACTTGGGGTGAGGATTGGCCCGGCAGCCAGTTCCCAAAAGCGAGACTCGTCGCCGCCCGCCTTGGGGGAGGTCGCGGTTTTGCCGCGACCCCCGCAATGGGTCAGGCGAGGCGCGCGTAGTTTTCCGCTCGCTTGTCGTAGAGGTCGAAGAAGGTCTGGCCGACATGCGACGGCTCGATCGGGGCCGGGTTGCCTTCGGCCCATGCAGTGCCCTTGATGCTGCCGGCGATCATCACTTCGGCGACGTGGATGCCGTCGTCCTTCAGCTTGGCGGCGAGGAGGCCGACCAGCTTGTGCTTGGCGGCGTTGGCGAGGGAGAGGCCCATGTTGTTGCTGGCCACCGCGTACTGATCGATCTGCGGATCGAGTTCGCCGAAGGCGCCGTTGGTGATGAGCACCGCGCCCTTGTTGGCTGCGAGATCGGCCCGGGCCGCCTGCACAGCAGCAAGAAGGCCGGTGATGGCGACATCGAACACACCGCCGATCTCGGCGGGGTCGGCGGCAACCAGATCGCCACCGACGCCATTGCCGTAGGCGTTCCACTGGATCGCGGCGATAGAGCCGAAATCGGCCCTGACGGCGGCAACCGCGGCGGCGATGGCGGCGGGGTCGCCAGCGTCGGCGACATAGGCACCGGCGGTTATGCCCTTCGCCTTGAGCTCGGCAACGCCGGCGTCAAGCCGCTCACGACTGCGCCCGACCAGGGCGACTTTGAAGCCGCGTGCGCCAAAGGTTTCGGCAACGCCGGTGGAAATGCCGGGGCCGAACCCGACGACGATGATGGTTTTTGACATATGTGCTTATCCCAATCCGCTACCGGCAGAAGCTGCGGCGCCGGTCCCGCGGGATGACAGCTAGGCAGCGGCAAAGGCACCAGCAAGAAGGCACCAAAATGTGCCTTCCGATTACGCAAACGGATGCTATGGGATTGGCGCGCCTTAAGATTTTTGTCTAGGGATGCAGCGCGGGCAGATTGGCCGTTGACGCCCGGCGGCGGCGGTCGCCTGGCGGTTGACGCCCGGCGGCGGCGGGTGCATCGTTATCGGGCGCCCCTCCCCGTCGGCACTGGCCAGGCACCCGGCGCATCCCCCTGACTGACCGAGTCTCCCGCCGCCACAGGTCCGTGCGCGGCGTCCCCACTTACATCAGGAGCGAGGCATGGCCCGCGAAATCATCCTCACCGGCGCCCCGGGCGCCGGCAAGACGCTTATCCTCCGTCAGCTCGAGGTGGATGGCATCGACATCGTCGAAGAGGCGGCGACCGACGTGATTGCGCTGCAGCAAGGGCTCGGCATCGCCGAACCGCATACGCTGCCGGATTTCACCGAGCACATCGCGCGGCTGCAGGTGCAACGAATGGCGAAACCGGCGACCGGCGCCGTGCGGGTGTCCGACCGGTCGGTGATCTGCACGCTGGCGCTGGCGGAATATCTGGAGCACCCGGTGCCGGCCCTCCTCGAACAGGCGATCGCGGAGAGCCTCACGGCGCGGCAGTTCGAGCGCCGCGTGCTGTTCGTCGAGCTGCTCGGCTTCATCACCCATACCGAGGCGCGGCGAATCTCGCTCGAGGAGTCGCAACGGTTCGAGGCGTTCCACGTCGCGGCCTACGAGCGGTTCGGCTTCGAACTGGTGCGCATCCCCGCCCTGCCCCTCGGCGAGCGGATGGAACTGGTTCGGGGGCTGCTTTCCGCATGAACGGCAACTGAATGGAGCGTTGGCGCTGGGTTAAGGCCGAACCGCCCACACCTCACGTCAACACTTCATTCACCTTTGCCCCGGGGGGACAAGATGACCATCCGCACTTCGATTGCAGCACTCGCCTTCATCGCCACTGCCGCCGTGTCGCTGACGCCGGCGCTCGCCGCGCAGTCGCCGGCCGGGACCTGGCAGACCGTGTCCGGGGAATCCCGCTTCGAAGTATCGCTCTGCGGCGACGGCACGCAGGTCTGCGCCAAGCTGGTGTGGCTGCGCGAGGATGCCCGGACGCCGGACAACCTGCCCTACCTCAACAGCTATGTGCTGCGCGACGCCAAGCGCGCGCTCGAGAACAAGTGGCGCGGCAGCGCCGAGTACATGGGCGAAGTCGTCAAGGGCACGCTGACCCTCGTCGATGGCAACACCATCACCATCAACGGGTGCAAGGGCGCCTTGTGCCAGAAGTTCGAGTTGACGCGGATATGATCGGGAAAGTCCCAAACAACGGCAACCCGCGCCGTCTGCACCGCGTTGTTGCGCTGCCCATTGGAGGGGCTCAGCGCATGGACCGTCGCGTTTCGTATCTGACACCGGCCGAGGCAAACCTGCGCGCCCGCCTGGCACTCGGGGGCCGCGTGCGTCCCATGGCTCGCCAGGTTCCCCATGTCACCCCCAAGGATGAGCCCGAGGCGATCATGGTGATCACCTTCGAAGGCCTGACCGAGCGTGAGCAGGAAGCGGCGCTTGCCGCCTTTCCGGGCGGCAAGCGGTTCGTCCTCGCGAACTAGCGGGCGCTGGCCTTACTGCGACAGGCGCAGGTTGGCGAGTTGGTCCGCGATTTCCTTGAACACATTGGTCAGTTCGCTCGACTGCGTCGGGAAGTAGGCCATCGAGGGCGTGTTGGCGCAGTTGGTCAGCAGGTCGATGGTCTTCTGGTTCGGCGCATTGAGGCCGATCGTGTAGATCGAGATGCCGGCCGCCTTGGCATTAGCGCACGTCTCGAGTGCACGGCTGTCCATCGACGCGGTCACCTCGGCGTCGGATGAGGGCGCCGGGTAGTCGGTGCTGAAAATGCGACCGTTGTAGGTTGTGCCCGGCCAGCCATAGGCCTGGAAGGTGTTGGCATTGTTCATGTTCGAGCCGTAGCCGTCGACGGTGTTCTCGCCGTCCGTCATCAGGATCATCACCTTCGAAGTCGCCGCCTCGTAGGGCTTGGCCTGGAGTGGATCGGTGGGGGTCAGCATGTGGTAGCCCCAGATGGCGCCCTGGTGGATGTTGGTGAAGCCCACGGACGACTGCGCACCGTTCGACACCATCGCATCGATGGCGGTCTTGATCGTCGCCTTGGTCGCGGTCAGAGGCGTCAGCGCCGTGCTCGGGCAGTCGTCGCTGGGCGAGCCGCCGCTGGCACCGCCGCTGGTGTACTTGCACAGGCGCTCCTGCAACACGCGATCCGAGAACTGATACGAACAGGACTTGGTACTGGTGAGGCGATAGCGGTTCGGATTCGTGCTGGTGCGCGTGCTGCCGGTGCTGGTGTTGCAGTTGGCCGTGATCTGCACGCCGTTCTTGTCCGGCATGGACGCCGGCGAGGTGGCGGCCGCCGGGTTCACGGCGGCACCGTTCCATCCAGTCTGGGTGCGCGCGACGGTGGGCGTGTTACCGCAGTTGCTGTAGGTCTGCGTGCTGCAATTGGTCTTCGTGCTGGTTTCAACCCAGGTGCCGGCGTCCTTGTTGGTGCAGGCGTTCGGCCTGTCGCTCTTGTACGAGTTCGCGTAGCCGCCGGTATCCGGCGTATCCGGGGCGAACTGCGGCACGAACAACGTATCGGGGTTCGCAGAGGTGGGTTCGGTGTCGTCGGTATCGAAAGGGTACGGCCGCGCCTCGACGCAACCGCGCCAGGTGACGCCCATCGTGGTGTAGAGGTTGAAGCGATTGACGGTGCCGTTGTAGGGCGTCGCCTCGTTGTCGTCGTCGTCGAAATTGTCGTTCGAGATGCTCGAAAGACCGGCAGTGTCCATCCAGCTGGCGTTCTTGTTGCCGGAGCCGACATTTACGAAGCCGGTAAAGGGAACGATGCCGATCCAGATATTGGCCTCGGTGGGCGCGACGCCGTTGCTGGCGTTGACCTTGGCGTCCGTGCACTCGTCCAGCGCGTTGTACAGCACGTTCATTGCGCACAAGGCCGCCTTCTTCAGGTTGGTCATGCGGCTCTGCTGCCCCATGGAGCCCGAGTTATCGAGCACCATCGCGACTTCGAGGTTTAGGCGCTTGCGGGTGGCCTCCGAGACGATGCGGGCCGTCATCGAGGGGATGCCGACCAGCTGCACGAAGGCGGTGCTGACCGTGACGGTACCCTCGAGATGCAGCGTGCCGTTGCCGGTGTTGGCAATCGCCACGTCGACATTGGTGACCGCGCTGGCATCGTCGAGTCGTTCGTTGAGCAGCGCGAGGGCACGGGCCTTCAGGGCTTCCGAGGTGGGAGCCGGCGTCGCGAAGATGGTCGGCTGCAGGCCGAGGGCGGCGGAGTCGAGCGCGACCTGCGCCCGCGCTCGCGCCGTTTCGACATGGGTGTAATCGACCGCGGCCCCGGCGAAGGCGACCAGTGCAATCGCCATGACGCCGAAGATGACCGCAAACACTCCGCGTTCATCGTCGCGGAATCGAACGAGAAGATCGACCAGACTGCGCATGGCGACCAAAACCCCCAGAAAACCGGGGGTCAGTGTCGTCGAAAATCCTAACTAAAGAACAATCACCTTAGCGCCAATTTTTACGCGTTCGTACAGATCCTCTACATCGGCATTGACCATGCGGATGCAGCCGGACGACACGTTCTGGCCGATGGTCCAGGGCTCGTTGGTGCCGTGGATGCGATAGAGCGTCGAACCGATATAGAGGGCGCGGGCCCCGAGCGGATTGTTGATGCCGCCGGGCATGTGCGCCGGCAGGTTGGGCTGGCGCTTGCGCATTTCCGGCGGCGGCGTCCAGCCGGGCCACTCGGCCTTGCGCGTCACCTTGTGGCTGCCGCTCCACTCGAAACCGTCGCGGGCCGTGCCGATGCCGTAGCGGATGGCCTTGCCGCCGGGCTGCACGAGATAGAGGAACTTCTCGCCGGTGTTGACGATGATGGTGCCCGGCTTCTGGTTGCCACTATAGGCAACGACCTGGCGGCGGAACTGCGGATCGAGCTTGAGCTTGCCGCTCTTCAGCCGGGTCTCCGTCCGCGGGCGGGCATCGCTCAGCGAATTGAGCTGATCGAAGATGAAAAAACGCTGGGCGGCCTGGGCCGCATCGACAAAGACGGTTGAAGCCAGAACGACAGTGGTTGCGGCTAGAACCGCGCGAGATTTACGCAGCATGGCACACTCATCAGTTTTCGCGCCCCGGAATTGGGCGGCCGGCAGTATCGGCGAGAATATCCAAAGGGCGGTGAAGCGTTATAGTAAAGTTTGGGTGATTGCGGGCGAGGCGCAGCAGCGCCTAAAGCAAGACCTGCTTGCCGCCATCATCCTCGTCGAGACCCCAGCCGCCGGGCAGCAGCTTGCCGAGGGCGGCGGCGACCTGCTCGAGCGTGAAGGGTTTTACGAGGATTTCGCCGATGCCGAGCTCGCGAGCGCGCCCGAAGGTCTCGCGGTTGGGATAGGCGGTGACCATCACCACGGGCGGGCGGCGGTTGGCGGGAAAGTGCGGGCCGCGCAGGATTTCGAGCAGCGCGGCGCCGTTCATTTCCGGCATGTACCAATCCATGAAGGCGATATCGTAACGCGCGCCGAGCATGGCGCCGATGGCGGAAGCTGCGCCGGTATGCTCGTCAATTTCGGCAAGACCGAGCTTTCGCAACGTGGCAGCCATGGCGGCCCGTGCATGGGCATTGTCGTCGACGACCAATGCCTTCAAATCCTGTGGAACGATCACGCCCTGGCCCCCCAGCCGATTCGCGCGTCCCGCCACTATTGACCCGGAGCAGATCATGTCAACGCCGCCCCTCGTCCGCTGCTTCTGGGCCGGAAGCGATCCGCTCTACATCGATTACCACGACAGGGAGTGGGGCCGACCGGTGACGGACGACAACCGGCTGTTCGAAAAGCTCTGCCTCGAAGGCTTCCAGTCGGGGCTGGCGTGGATCACGATCCTCCGCAAGCGCGAGAATTTCCGCGCGGCGTTCCTCGGCTTCGAAATCGACAGGGTGGCGGCGATGGGCGAGGCCGATATCGAGCGGCTGGTGCTGGACGCCGGCATCATCCGGCATCGCGGCAAGATCGCCTCGACCATCAACAATGCCAATCGGGCGCAGGAGATCATCCGCGAGTTCGGCTCGCTGGCGCACTACATCTGGGGCTTCGAGCCGGAGCCGGTGAAGGGGCCGATCGTTGCCGGCAGCATTCCGGCGCAAACCGAGGGGTCGAAGGCGCTGAGCAAGGATCTGCGGAAGCGCGGGTTCTCCTTCGTCGGGCCGACTACGGTCTATGCCTTCATGCAGGCGATGGGGCTGGTGAACGACCATGTCGATGGGTGTTTCTGCCGGGCGGAGAGCGAGACCGCCCGCAAGGCGCTGAAGCGGCCTTAGGGGGCGGGGCGCGCTGCCCCACCCTCATCCGGGCTTCGCCCACCTTCTCCCATCAAGGGAGAAGGCCCGACTTCGATATCAGCGGGCTAGCCTTCTCCCCTTGTGGGAGAAGGTGCCCGATGGGCGGATGAGGGGGAGCCACGCGAACCGGCTCCCCCTGCTTGGCTTCACGGCCTCTGCATCAATACGATCCAGAGCGCGAGGGTCTTGAGCCGCGCGTCTTCGCGGGGCGGGTGGTCTCGGTCCGGTCCGGCTTGCGGGGGCTCGAGCATGGCCTGCGGCACGGGGCGCTTGCGGCGGAAGATGGGGAATTTTGCAGAATACATGGACGTGTCCGGACGCGTGGTGCGCCGGCTCCTTGAGTTGATTGCGATGAGGCGCTCCCCCGGAGGGGAGCGCTGGCTAGGGGCGGAAGTCCGGCGGCAGGCCGATATCCCTGAGGAGGTGCGGCGAGAGGTTCGCGACACGACCGATGGGTACAGGGGCGACGATGCGCTTCAGCATCGCGTTGGCCCTGCGTTTCAGCATGAACAGCCGGAACCGTTCGACGAAGCCGAGTTTTCGCTCGACCTCGCTTTCGAGCGAGCGCCCGATGCGACCATCGTGGTGGTCGCGCAGAAGGGTGATCATTTGTCCCTCACAAGATGATCTCAGGCGAAGCCGCGCCGCGACTTCTGCCCGGGGCGAAGCCCTGTGGGCTTCGTTTACGGAAAGTCCCAGTGGCTCCTGGGCTCGAGCACTTCGGGCATCAGCCCGACGTCGCGCCGCAGGTGCGGTGGGACGGGGGGCGAGCCGCGCGACTGCTGGCGGCGTTCGACGCGGGCCAGCTGGGCGGCGGCAAGTCTCGTGACAATGGCTGAGACCAATGCACCGGCAACGCCGGAGTGGGAGCGGGACGGGTTGGAACGGAGTTCGAGCGTCATGGTGTCATTCCGGGCGCAAAGCGGCCCGGTCCTCTGGTTGGACGACGGTTGGGCGGCGACGGAATCGACACGCGCGAAGGCAGCCGAGGACGAAGCCGGTTACGATGTGTCAGGCGAAGGCTAGAAAGGCCGAAGACGGAGACCCCGGGAGGGGTCGGAGCTCGCTAGGCGCGAGCGATTCCGGCTGGTTGAAGGCCAGGGCCGGAGACGCAAACGAACATGATCATCGGTACGCCTCCTCTGTAGCTGGCGTTGAACGGGTGGGCTGATACGCCTGATTCCGTTCGGTGCCAACCCCTATTGCGACAGGCTGACGCACCCTGTAAGGCACTGTTGCTGCATCGACACACCCACCTTCCTTGAGTCAAAGGGGGGTTTCCGTTACGAGACAGCCTCAGATTCCGGGCTCACCCACATACGACCATGACCGACAAGAAGAAGCTCATCGCGCCGCGGTTGCCGCGCGGCTTCGAGGACCGTTTGCCCGCCGAGATCGCGGCCGTCGACGAGATGGTGCGCAAGATCAAGTCGGTCTACGAGCGCTATGGGTTCGATCCGGTCGAAACGCCGCTGTTCGAATACACCGATACGCTCGGAAAATTCCTGCCCGACACGGACCGGCCTAACGCCGGCGTGTTCAGCCTGCAGGACGACGACGAGCAGTGGCTGAGCCTCCGCTACGATCTCACGGCGCCGCTGGCGCGGCACTTCGCCGAGAACTTCAACGACCTCGCCAAGCCCTATCGCAGCTACCGCGCCGGATATGTGTTCCGGAACGAGAAGCCGGGCCCGGGCCGTTTCCGCCAGTTCATGCAGTTCGACGCCGACACGGTCGGTGCCGCGGGTCCCGAAGCGGATGCCGAGATGTGCATGATGATGGCCGACACCATGGATGCGCTCGGCCTCGCCGGGAAGTACGTGGTGAAGGTGAACAACCGCAAGGTGCTGGATGGGGTGCTGGCGTCTGCCGGCGTCACTTCGGACGAGCAGAAGCTCACCGTGCTCCGCGCCATCGACAAGCTCGACAAGTTCGGCACCGAAGGTGTGTCGTTGCTGCTGGGCGCCGGGCGTAAGGATGAGAGCGGCGACTTCACCAAGGGTGCCGGCCTCAGTGACGAGCAGCGCGCGACCGTGCTGAACTACGTGCGCGGCGAAGAGCCCGAAGCCAACGAAGGCATTGCCGAACTCAATGCCATGCAGACGCTGTTCGATGCCGCCGGCTATGGCGCCGACCGCATCAAGGTCGATCCCTCAGTCGTCCGCGGCCTCGAGTATTACACCGGCCCTGTGTTCGAGATCGAACTGACCTTCAAGGTGCAGAACGAGAAGGGGCAGGATGTGGTGTTCGGCTCCGTCGGCGGCGGTGGCCGTTACGACGGGCTGGTGAGCCGGTTCCGTTCGGAGCCGGTGCCGGCGACCGGCTTCTCGATCGGCGTATCGCGGCTGGCCAATGCTCTGAAGCTGACCGGCAATCTCGGGGCGGCTGACCCGGTCGGGCCGGTCGTGGTGCTCGTGATGGATAAGGAACAGACCGCGCGCTACCAGGCGATCACCTCGGCGCTGCGCAAGGCGGGTATCCGGGCCGAGATGTTCATGGGCAACACCAAGAATTTCGGCAAGCAGGTCGCCTACGCCGACAAGCGCAATTCTCCAGCCGTGATCATCGAAGGCTCGCAGGAACGCGAGCAGGGCAAGGTGCAGATCAAGGACCTGATCGTGGGCAAGGAAGCGGCGGCCGCGATCACCGACAACGCCGAATACAAGGCGGCGCGGCCCGGCCAGTTCGAATGCGACGGCGACCTCGATGCCATCGTCGCCGCCATCTCCGCCCTGCCCGCCGTGGCGGCTTACCTCAAGGCTGCCAAGTGAAGACAGCGTCGGAGCGATACGCCGCTCTGGTGCGGCTGGTTGAGTCGCGCACGGTGACGCGCGCCGAGGTGCCGTTGCTGCTGCCGGCAGGTCCCTATTTCGATCTCGCGGGCGAGGAGTTCGGCCGGAACCTGCTCCTGACCACGACCAATAACGGGCTCGAATACTGCCTGAGGCCCGATTTTACGTTGCCGATCGCGCAGCAGTATATCGAAGACGGCATGATGGGCGTCGCCTCGGCCTTCACCTATCTCGGCCCGATCTTCCGGCAGGAGAGTTCGACGCCAGTGGAATTCGAGCAGGCGGGGCTCGAACTGCTCGGGCAGCCCGATGCCGACAACGCGCTCGACCAGGTGCTGACTTTCGCGCGCTGGGCGCTGGCCATCTACGACATCACCTCGCCTAACGTGCGCCTCGGCGGCGTCGGGCTGTTCGAAGCCTTCCTCGAGGCGGCCAACGTGCCGCTCGCCTGGCGCAGCCGCATCCGCCACCGCTTCGGGCATCCCGAGGCCCTGGCGCGGCTGATGGACCGGCTCGCCAATCCCGAAGAGAGGATCGAGGGCCCTGCCCCCGACAGCCGCGACACGGTGATCGAGATCGTGACCGACGCCATGCTTTCGGGCGGGCTCAGCCTGATCGGCAGCCGTACGCCCGAGGAGATCGCCGAGCGCTATCTCGAGAAGCAGGCGCTCGATGCCGCCCCGATCGACCCCGACACGGTGGCGCTGCTGCAGAACTACCTGTCGATTGCCGAGAGCGCCGAGACGGCGTTCGACCGCATTTCGATGATGTGCGAGGAAGCCGGCTTCGATTTCGACGAGCCGCTCTACCAGGTCCGCAATCACGCTGCGGCGCTCCAGGCGCTGTCGCCGGGCGCGGATGTCATCTTCGATGCGAGCTTTTCGCCGCGGCTCGACTATTACACGGGCATCGTCTTCGAGATGACCGGCAGCGACGGCGAAGTGCTGGCTTCGGGCGGCGAATATGACCGCATGCTGGAACGGCTGGGTGCGCCCGAGCCGGTGAAGGCTTCGGGCTGCGCGCTATGGGTAGACCGGCTCGAAAGGGAGGCAACGCAATGAACGGGCTTCCCGGTGGATTGACCCTCGCCGTGCCCAGCAAGGGCCGGCTGGAAGAACTGACCCGCAAGGCGTTCTCGACCTCGCGGCTGACCATCGCCCGGCCGGGTGGCGCGCGCAGCTATATCGGTTCCATCAAGAACCAGCCGCAGGTGACGGTGCGCTTCTATCCGGCGGCCGAGATCGCGCGCGAGCTGATCCTCGGCGGCGTCGATATCGGCGTCACCGGTTCGGACCTGATCCACGAGGCCAGCGAGAACGGCGAAGAGAACGTGCTGTTCGTGCGTGGCCTCGGCTTCGGCGAAGCCAATGTCGTGGTCGCGATCCCGGATTCGTGGATCGACGTGCAGCAAATGAGCGACCTTGCCGACGTCGCCTCGGATTTCCGCGCCCGGCATGGGCGCTGGCTGCGCGTCGCGACCAAGTACGTGAACCTGACGCGGCGGCACTTCGCCAAGTACGGCATTGCCGAATACCGGATCGTCGAGAGCGCCGGCGCCACCGAAGCGGCTCCGGCCGCGGGTTCGGCCGACCTCATCGTCGACATCACCTCGTCGGGCTCGACGCTTGCCGCCAACCAGCTGCGCGTGCTCGAGGACGGGCTGATCATGCAGTCGGAAGCCAACCTCATCGTCTCGCGCACCGCCGACTGGACGCCGCTGCGCAAGGCGCAGCTCGAGGCGCTGCTGTCGATCATGGGTGGCGTGCCGCCGGGGATTTCCACCCTGCTTTGACGCTCGACATCACCATCCTCGTGGTTCTGGGCTTTGTCGGCTTGCTGGCGGGGTTCGTCGATGCCATCGCGGGTGGTGGCGGGCTGATCGCGGTGCCGGCGCTGATGGCCGTCGGGATTCCGCCCATCGCCGCCTTCGGCACCAACAAGGTGCAGTCCGTGGTCGGCACGGCGATCGCCGCCTTCACCTACTGGCGGAAAGGGTTCGTCTCGCTGCGGGCGCTGGCCCTCGCCATTCCGCTGACTTTCGTCGGTGCCTTCCTTGGCGCGCTGGCGGTGAAATCGATCGACACGGCGGTGCTGCAATATGCCGTTCCGATCGCGCTCATCTGCATCGCCGTCTACTTCGCCTTCGCACCGCGCCTCACCGACGACGACAGGCATGCCCGGTTCAACTTCGTGGTGTTCGTGCCGGTGATGGGGTTCGTGATCGGCTTTTACGACGGTGGCCTCGGCCCCGGCACCGGTTCGTTCCTGACCATGGGCTTCGTCGGCCTGTTCGGGCTGGGCCTCGTTCGCGCCGCTGGGCACACCAAGGTGCTCAATCTGGTCTCGAATGCCGGCGCGCTGGCCCTGTTCATCCCGTCGGGCGACGTGGTCTGGCCAGCCGCCTTCGCCATGATCATCGGCCAGGTGGTCGGCGGCTATCTAGGGGCGCTGACCGGCATCCGCTTCGGCGCGAAGCTGATCCGGCCACTGGTGGTGGTGGTGTCGGTCGCGCTGGCGCTCAAGCTGCTGGTGTTCCGCTAGAGCTAGGCCCCACGCCGGCCGAAGGTGCGCCGTGCTCCGGGCTCCGCCGAGACCGCGCGCGGCCTTGGCTCCGGCGCCGGTTCCTCGACCATGAAACGAGTCGGCGCGCGCTCGCCCCTTGCCGGCTCTTCCGCCCGCGGCGGCGGCATGGGCGCGAGGTTACGTGTCAGGCCCCAGAGGCCCACCATCAGCACCAGCACCCGGGTCAGGACGAACCAGGCGAAATCGGCGTGGCCGTAGTTTTCGGTCACCTGGTGGCGGTCCGGGTTGGCCGGTTCGTAGGCGATTTCGAGAGTCTTGCGCCGCTCGCGCTCGAACTCGTCGCGGAAGGTGCCGGGGATGGTGCCTTCGATCGTGCGACCGCCGGCCTCATAGCTGTAGTGGATGATCCACTGCCTTGGGTCGTCAGTCGGATCGAGGCCGGTGACTTGCGCCTCGACCGTGGTGCCGGTCGCAACGAGCAGCGCAGTCTGCGCGCCCGGCACGATGCTCACGGCCAGCGAGAACGCGGCAAAGCAGAAGCCGGCCCCATAGAGGAGCACGCTCACGAACCGGCCGGCCGGCGTGCTGCCAACGCCCTCGTCCTCGCCCGGCAGGCCCGCTTCGATGCGGGCGATGATGCCGCGGATGGCGAAGATGAGCAGCACCACGCCGAGGACGCCGAGGCCAAGGTTGAGGCCGAAAAGCTGGAACAGGAAATCCGGCGGCGGCAGGTTGTCAGTCGCCTCGAGATGCGGGCGGACCGTCATGAAGACGAAAGCTGCCCCGACCACGTTGAAGCACCCATAGGCGCCAAGCGCGAGGCCGGCTGCGCCCATTACGAGGCGCAGCGCAATGGCAATCCAGAAGCGAAGTATCGGCACAGTATCCCCCGACCATATGCCGCGGATACTGCCGTCGAGGCGTGAAGGGATCAGCCGACAATTCGATTCAATTGTCGGCTGGCCGGGTTCAGCGGGTGTTGTGCAGCATGCCCTGGAAGGCGCGATAGCTGCCCTTGGGGGTGCGCTTCTGGGTTTCATAGTCGACATGCACGATGCCGAAGCGGCTCTGGTAGCCCTCGGCCCATTCGTAGTTGTCGAGCAGCGACCAGGCGAAAAAGCCGCGGACATCGGCGCCCTGCTGCTGGGCATTGGCGACGGCGCGGAGGTGCGCGTCGTAGTACTGCACCCGGCGGGTGTCGTCGGTCTCGCTCATGCCGGTTTCAGTGATGAAGAGCGGGAGCTTGGTGTATTCGCGGCTGACGCGGACAAGCAGATCCTCGAGGCCCTTGGGGTAGATCTCCCAGCCGAGGTCGGAGCGTGGCAGGTCGCCCTTGATCTGCGTATAGGGGAAGACCGGGCGCGAGGCGTCGTACTTGTAGAGGCCGCGGGTGTAGTAGTTGATGCCGAGCCAGTCGAGCGGGCGGGAGACGACCTCCATGTCCTTCTCGTAGCCCTGCGGCAGGTACTGCTCGAGCGCCCTGGTGAGCAGCTCGGGATAGCGCCCCTTGAACACGCCATCGAGATACCAGCGGTTGAACAGGGCATCGCCATAGTCGAACGCAACCTGGTCCTCGGCACTGTCCGACGCGGGCTCGGCCCTTTCGAGGTTGAGCACGATTCCGAGGTTCTTCGTGCCTTCGGCGCGCAAGGCATCGATGGCGGTGCCGTGGGCGAGGAGAACGTGGTGCATGGCGCGGGCGGCGGCGCGGACGTCGCGATAGCCGGGCGCATGGATGCCGAGGAAGTGGCTGAGGAAAGCGACGCACCAGGGCTCGTTGATGGTCGCCGTGGCATGCAGGCGATCACCGAAATGATGGCCGACGAGTTGCGCGTATTCGCCGAACCAGTTGGCGATATCGCGGTTCATCCAGCCGCCCTTGTCCATCAGGGCGCTCGGCAGGTCCCAGTGGTAGAGTGTCGCGTAGGGCTTGATGCCGCGTTCGAGCATGCCGTCGATCAGGCGATCGTAGAAGGCGAGGCCCTTGTCGTTCACCGCCCCGGTGCCCTCGGGAATGAGGCGCGGCCAGGCAAGCGAGAAACGGTAGGCATCGAAACCGCCGTCGCGGACGAGGTCGAGGTCCTCGGGCCAGCGGTTGTAGTGGTCGGTGGCCACCGAGCCGTTGTCGGCGCGCTTCACGTTGCCCGGGGTGGCGGAGAAAGTGTCCCAGATGCACGGGCCGCGTCCATCGGTCTGGCCGCCCTCGATCTGGTAGGCGGCAGTGGCAGCGCCAAAGGTGAAATTCGGGCCGAGGTCCTGACGGGCAATCTCGAACATCGTGTCTCCTCGAATCGGGTGGCGCGTAGCGCTCGTTGTGGTCGATCCACCCGGCCGATTCGCGACAGGAGCGGTCAATGTAATCGATTGCATAACGATGGAGGGGCGAGATGTCACCCCCCGGCGCCATCGATGGCGGGCGGCTAGGGCAGCCGGACGAAGATCAGTTCGGGATCGCCGGGATCGAGGTTGTCGACCCGCCCGCTTTCGATGAAGCCGCATTGCGGCAGCAACGCCCGCATCGCCGGGTTGGACTCGTTAGTCGAGGTCCAGAGCTTCTCGCCGGCCGGCACGAGGCCGACGCAATATTCGATCAGCGCGCGACCGATACCGCTGCGGCGGCGTAGCGGCGCAACCACGACCAGTTCGATGAAGGGCGAGTGGAAGAAGTCGTGCGTGAGGACGAGGTAGCCGACGGCAACGCCATCCTTCCACGCCACATGGCACTGGCGCGCCGCGACATGTGCGGCGACGGCGGCGCGGCGCTCATCCCCCGCTGGAGCGATGCCGATGACCGCGTCGATCTCGGCTTCGGTCGCTACGGTGAATGCCAGCGGGCTCATCGCCGAAGCTGCGGCTGAGCGGCGAGGATATTGCGAACGATGGCGCGGAAGGCCTTCGCCTCGGGCCCGTCGGGATTGGTGGCGACGACCGGGCGGCCGGCGTCGGAGGTTTCGCGGATCGACATCACCAGCGGGATTTCGCCGAGGAAAGGCACGTTGAAGCCCTTGGCGGCCGCCTGCGCGCCACCGTGGCCGAAGATATCGTAGCGGGTGCCGGTATCGGGGGCGACGAAGTAGCTCATGTTCTCGACGAGGCCGAGGATGGGCACGCCGGTCCGCGCCAGCATGTCCATCGCCTTGTGCGCATCGATCAGCGCAAGGTCCTGCGGGGTCGAGACGATCACCGCGCCGACCAGCGGCACCTGCTGGACCAGCGAAATCTGGATGTCGCCGGTGCCGGGCGGCAGGTCGACGACCAGTACATCTAGCCCACCCCAGTCCGTCTCGCGCAGCAACTGGCGGAGGGCCGAGGTTGCCATCGGGCCGCGCCAGACCACGGCCTGGTTGGCGGTCAGCATCGAGCCGATGGACATGGCCTTGAGGCCAAAGGCCTCGTGCGGGGAGAAGATGCCGTCGTCGCGAACCGCCGGCTGGCCCTCGATACCGAGGAGCTTCGGGACGGACGGGCCGTAGAGGTCGGCGTCGAGGAGACCGGTGCGGAGGCCTTCGGCGGCGAAGCCGAGGGCGAGGTTTACCGCGACGGTCGATTTGCCGACGCCGCCCTTGCCCGAGCCGACAGCGATGATGTGGCGGACACCGTGCACGGCCTCGCGCTGCGGCACGCCCGGACGGGCCTGCTTGGGCTGGGCCGAGGCAGGCGCGCGGTCGGAGGTTAGCGAGACCATGACCTTGCGGCCCCCGGCCACCTTCTGTGCCGCGGCCTGGGCCTGCTCGCGCGCCGGGCCGAAAGCCGCCTCCATGCCGGGCGCCACCGAGATGGCGAAGGCAACGGCGCCGGTGGTGACGATGATTTCGGAGAGGCCGCCATAGCCGGCAAGCGCGCCGCCGCCGGGGATTTCGACGGTGGCGAGTGCGGATCTTACCGCGGCGGCGATGGATTCATTGGGCATGTTGGCGGGTTCCGTACGGGTGCTGCCCCACCCGCGATGTCATTCCCGCGAAGGCGGGAATCTCTGTTTGCCGGACCACCCGAACGGAGATCCCCGCTTTCGCGGGGATGACCTTGTGGGTGGGCTGGGCCGTGCCCCTAAAGGATCGACTGGCCGGTGGCCTTCCAGTCCTTCACGAACTGCTCGAGGCCGGACTTGGTCAGCGGGTGGTCGGCGAGCTTGTAGATCACCGACGGCGGGATGGTGGCGACGTCGGCGCCGGCGAGCGCCGCCTCGGTCACGTGGTTGGCCGAGCGGATTGAGGCCGCGAGAATCTCGGTCGAGAAGGCGTAGTTGTCGTAGATCGTGCGGATGTCGCGGATCAGCTCCATGCCGTCGATGTTGATATCATCGAGGCGGCCAACGAAGGGCGAGATATAGGTCGCGCCCACCTTGGCGGCGAGCAGCGCCTGGTTGGCCGAGAAGCACAGCGTGACGTTGATCTTGATGCCTTCGGCCGCAAAGGTCTTGGTGGCCTTAAGGCCATCGACGGTCAGCGGCACCTTGACCACGACGTTGTCGGCGATTTTGGCGAGGTGACGGCCTTCGGCGACCATGCCCTCGTAGTCGGTGGAGGCGACTTCGGCCGAGACCGGGCCCGGCACGATGGAGCAGATCTCCTTGATCACTTCCTTGAAGTCGCGGCCGGACTTGGCGACGAGCGAGGGGTTCGTCGTCACCCCGTCCAGGAGGCCGGTTGCATAGAGATCGCGGATGTCCTTGATCTCGGCGGTATCGACGAAGAACTTCATTTCCGTTCCCCCTCCAAGAGGTGTTGTTTGTCTACTCAATAGGTAGTGGAATTCCGGCGCAGAACAAGCCGCGCCGGGCGTTTTAGCGCACCGCGGCCAGCAATTTGTCGGCCAGCTCGCCGACGCGATCTTCAGGGATGCCGGCGACGTTGATGCGGCTGTCGTTGATCATGTACACGGCGTCTTCGAGCTTCAGCTTGGTCACCACGTCCTCGGGCAGGCCAAGGAGCGAGAACATGCCGGAATGCTCGGCGATGAAGTCGAAGTCCTTGGAGTTCGAGCGCTGGCGGATGGCGTCGGCCAGCTTGACGCGCAGGCGCTGCATGCGCTCGCGCATCGCCGTCAGCTCGGCTTCCCATTCGGCCCGCAGGTCCTTGTCCTCGAGGATGACGCGGACGACTTCGGCGCCATGATCCGGGGTCTGCGAAATGGTGCCGCGAATGATGTTCTGCATCTGCGACGAGACGACGTCGGCGGTCTCGCTGTCCCTGGCGATGGCGATGGCGACACCGGCGCGCTCGCGATAAAGGCCGAAGTTCTTCGACGCCGAGAAGGCGATCAGCGACTCGGGCAGCGAGGACGCTACCTTGCGCACGCCGTAGGCATCGGCCTCGATGCCGTCGCCGAAGCCGAGATAGGCGAGATCGACCAGCGGGAAGGCGCCAGTGCGCTTCAGGCTCTCGACCACGATATCCCACTGGGCTGGCGTCAGGTTGGCGCCGGTCGGGTTGTGGCAGCAGCCGTGCAGCAGCAGGATGTCGTCGCTGGTGAGGCTGTCGACCACCTTCATCATGGCGTCGAAATCGACGCCGCGCGTGCTGGTGTCGAAATAGGGGTAGTAGTGCACTTCCAGCCCGGCATTCTCGGCGAGCGGAATGTGGTTCGGCCAGGTCGGCTCGGAGATGAAGATGCGGCCGCCCGGACGCGCCCGGCCGAGCACCTGCAGCAGGATCATCAGCGCGCCGGTGCCGCCGGCGCCGTTGACGGTGCGGATGCGCGACTTGTCGACGACGCCACCGAGCGCCAGGTCGACGATGGCGGAGCTGAACTCCTTGTTGCCGACCACGCCCTTGTAGGTCTTGGTCTTGGCGCTATCGAGGATGCGCTGCTCGGCCTTCTTCACCGCCGACATGATCGGGGTGTTATTGCCCGGATCTTTGTAGACGCCCACGCCGAGGTCGATCTTTCCGTCACGGGGATCAGCGGCATACTCGGCCATGAGCACGAAAATCTTGTCGAGCGTGGCCTTCTTGAGGGTCTCAAACATTCACGGGGTTCCGGGGAGATAAAGGCGGGGGTGTTTATAGGCGGGATGGGCGGAATTGCAACGGGGCGAAGGGATAGTGGGAACGGACCTCACTGGCGCCATGCTCACCGGCTGTCATCCCAGCGAAAGCTGGGACC
>JAEWLC010000003.1 GCA_023393475.1 Pseudomonadota bacterium | reverse complement strand
ACCTTGGCAAGGCCGCGGCGCTGTCGCTGGTCTACAACCTGATCATCCTGATCGTCTGCTGGATCTTCTACACTGTCATGACCAATGCGGGCACCGAGCGGAAGCCCCAGGAAGGAGCCGCGTGATGCACTCGATCCCCGGCCGCCGCCTCATCATGGGGCTGTTCCTGATCTTCCTGCTGTTGCCGATCTATTGGCTCGTCAATATGAGCTTCAAGACCAACGCCGAGATCGTCTCGACGATGACGCTGTGGCCGCACCAGCCGACGCTGGAGAACTACAAGCGCATCTTCACCGACGAGAGCTGGTATTCCGGCTACATCAATTCGCTGACATACGTGCTGATCAACACCGTGATCTCGATTGCGGTGGCTCTGCCGGCGGCTTACGCCTTCTCGCGCTACCGATTCCTCGGCGACAAGCATCTGTTCTTCTGGCTGCTGTCGAATCGGATGGCCCCGGCCGCAGTGTTCGCGCTGCCGTTCTTCAATCTCTACTCGGCGATCAACCTGTTCGATACGCCATGGGCGGTCGCGCTGGCGCACTGCATCTTCAATGTGCCGCTCGCGGTCTGGATCCTCGAAGGTTTCGTCTCCGGCGTGCCGCGCGAGATCGACGAGACCGCGTTCCTCGACGGCTATTCGTTCCCGCGCTTCTTCGTCAAGATCCTGGTGCCGCTGATCGCGAGCGGCATCGGCGTCGCCGCGTTCTTCTGCTTCATGTTCTCCTGGGTCGAATTATTGCTGGCACGCACGCTGACATCGGTCAACGCCAAGCCGATCTCGGCCATCATGACGCGCACGGTCTCGGCCGCCGGCATGGATTGGGGCCTGCTCGCCGCCGCTGGCGTGCTGACCATCATCCCCGGCGCGCTCGTGATCTGGTTCGTTCGCAACTACATCGCGCGCGGCTTCGCGCTCGGCCGGGTGTAGGGGGCGCACATGGAACACATCGCATGGATGGCCTGGACGCTGCCGACGGCGATCTTCTTCGTGATGCTGGCGCTGACGCTCGGTGCGATGACGTGGCTCGCGGCCGCCTATCCCGAGGCCGAGCGCGTCGGCGTGCTGCGCATTCCGACCACGCGTGGCGACCGGCTGTTCATCTCGCTGGTGCTGGCAGCCGTGATTCATTTGCTATGGATTGCCTTTGTCGGCACCGATCCGATCGCAACGCTGCCGATCGGAGAGGGCGTTGAAATATCGAGCCTGTGGCTCGCAACCCTGATTTCGCTTCTATCGGCCGTTGCGATTTTCCGCACCGTCTAGGAAGCGAAAAAGAGCAGATCCGGGATCAACCCGGGCCTGAAATAAGTGTCTGTCGCTGCAACCGGAGGATCCAACATGCGACGCTTGAGAGGAACGAACGGTCCGTTGACCAAGGAGAGCTTTCTGACGATGACCAGCGCCGCCGCGCTGATCGCCGCTTCCGTGACCATCGCCGCGCCCGCGCGTGCGGACGACGCCACCAACCAACGCTGGATCGACAGCGAGTTCCAGCCCTCGACGTTGTCGAAGGCGGACCAGTTGAAGGAACTGCAGTGGTTCGAAAAGGCCGCCGCCCCCTTCAAGGGCATGGACATCAACATCGTGTCGGAAACCATCACGCCGCACGAATATGAATCGCGCACGCTGGCGAAGGCCTTCACCGAGATCACCGGCATCAAGGTCAAACATGACCTGATCCAGGAAGGCGACGTGGTCGAGAAGCTGCAGACCCAGATGCAGTCAGGCAAGAACGTCTATGACGGCTGGATCAACGATTCCGACCTGATCGGTACCCACTTCCGGTACGGCCAGACCGTGATCCTGTCGGACTACATGACCGGCGAGGGCAAGGACGTCACCAACCCGATGCTCGACGTCAACGACTTCATCGGAAAATCCTTCACCACGGGTCCGGACAAGAAGCTCTATCAGCTTCCCGACCAGCAGTTCGCGAACCTCTACTGGTTCCGCTACGACTGGTTCACCAATCCGGAATACAAAGCCAAGTTCAAGGCCAAGTATGGCTACGAACTCGGCGTGCCCGTGAACTGGTCGGCTTATGAAGACATCGCCGAGTTCTTCACCAACGACATCAAGGAGATCAACGGCGTCAAGGTCTATGGCCACATGGACTATGGCAAGAAGGATCCCTCGCTGGGCTGGCGGTTCACCGACGCCTGGCTGTCGATGGCCGGCAACGGCGACAAGGGCATCCCGAACGGCCTGCCGGTCGACGAGTGGGGCATCCGCATGGAAGGCTGCCGCCCCGTCGGCTCTTCGGTCGAACGCGGCGGCGATACCAACGGTCCCGCCTCGGTCTACGCCATCACCAAGTACCTCGACTGGTTGAAGAAGTATGCCCCGCCGCAGGCCCAGGTCATGACCTTCTCCGAAGCAGGTCCGGTGCCGGCGCAGGGCAACATCGCCCAGCAGATCTTCTGGTACACCGCCTTCACCGCCGACATGGTGAAGCCCGGCATCCCGGTCGTGAACGCGGACGGCACGCCGAAGTGGCGCATGGCGCCGTCGCCGCACGGCTCGTACTGGAAGGACGGCATGAAGCTCGGCTACCAGGACGCCGGCTCCGCCACGCTCCTGAAGTCGACGCCGGCGGACCGCCGCAAGGCGGCCTGGCTCTACCTGCAGTTCATCGTCTCCAAGTCGGTGTCGCTGAAGAAGAGCCATGTCGGTCTCACTTTCGTGCGTGAGTCCGATATCTGGGACAAGTCGTTCACCGAGCGTGCGCCGAAGCTCGGCGGCCTGATCGAGTTCTACCGCTCGCCCGCGCGCGTGCAGTGGACCCCGACCGGCAACAACGTGCCGGACTATCCGAAGCTGGCGCAGCTCTGGGGGCAGAACATCGGCGCTGCGGCGTCCGGCAACAAGACGCCGCAGCAGGCGATGGACGCACTGGCAGCGGCCCAGGACTCCGTGCTCGAACGTCTCGAGAAGAGCGGCGGGCAGAAGGAGTGCGGTCCGAAG
>JAEWLC010000108.1 GCA_023393475.1 Pseudomonadota bacterium | reverse complement strand
TGTCGAGGCATCCCCATGGGTCCGCGGGTGACGACTGAGAGACTGAAAAACGCATACATCCCGAGGGGGGAGAATTGAGTTCATCGCATAACCTGAAGTGGTCGCACGGCGAGGCAACCATCACGACGACGGCCGCGACCGTCACCGACCTGACCTTCACGCTGCCGAACGGCCCGTTCCGGCCCTTCGCCCGCGCGCCGTGGGTAGGGAAGGTCGATGATCCCGCCATCACCGGCCACCTGCGCGTCCTCTCCGGCGATTTTGTCGGCGTTCCCTTCGGCACCGGTGGCCGTCAGGCCCCGGACCTGCCCGAATGGTCGCGCCTCCTGACGCAGCCTGCCAACGGCACCATCCACGGCCCCTCCGCCCACGAAGACTGGACTATCGTCTCCGGCGACGACCACTCGGTCACTATGGCGCTCGACTACGAGCCCCATTCCGTCGTCCGCCGCCTCGAGCGCACCATCACCGCCCGCGACGGGTCCCCTGCGCTCGATTTCACGCTGAAGATCTTCGCCCGCCACAAGGCTCCGATCTCCTGCGGCCTCCATCCGAACTTCCGCCTCCCCGAGCAGCCCGGTCGGCTGAAGCTGGACATCGACTTCGCCTTCGGCCTCGTCCACCCCGGCCGCGTCGCTTCGCCGGATGCGCAGGAGTTCGCGACGCTCGCGTCCGTTCCCAAGGACGGCGGCGAGGTCGACATGACCCACGTCCCGCTCAGTCCGCGCACCGATTTCAACGTGCAGATGTGCGGCGTCACCACCCCGCTCACTGGCACCTATCTCGATGAAGGCGCCGGGTTCGAGCTCGACTGGGACCGCGACCTGCTCCCCACCCTGATGTTCTGGCACACCGATGGCGGCATCAGCGGCGAGCCCTGGAGCGGCTCGTTCCGCGCGCTGGGCTGCGAGCCTCTCGCCTCCACCTTCGACTTCCATACCGACGTCTCCACCGGCCCGAACCCGATCAACGCCCGCGGCGTGAAGACCTGGGTGGACATTGACCCCGCCAGGCCTCTGGAAATCACGCATTCGGTCCGCGGCTTCGCAACAGCCTGACGGCACAAACGAAAAGGCCCCGGTTACCCGGGGCCTTTCTCATTCAGATCCAGTCGATCAGCTCGCCAGCAGCGGAACCGGGTCCACCGGGGTCGCGCCCTTGCGCAGCTCGAAGTGGAGCTGCGATTTCGCGACGCCGCCGGTCTTGCCGGCGGTGCCGATATTGTCGCCGCGGTTCACCACGGTGCCCTTGGCCACGTTCATGTCCTTGAGGTGGGCATAGGCCGACACGTAACCGTTCGGATGGCGGATCAGGATCAGGTTGCCGTAACCCTCGACGCCCGAACCGGCATAGATCACCTGGCCATTCTCGGCCGCGCGAACCGCAGTACCTTCCGGCGCCTCGATATTGATGCCGGTGCCCTTGGAGTTGGCGAAATCGGTGATCACGCGGCCTGAGATCGGCCAGCGGAACTTGTCGGCACCGGAAAGGACCGGCTCGCTCTTGGGCTGCTCAAGCGGCTTGGCCGCAGCAACCGGAGCCGGAGCCGCATCGGAAACCGGAGCCAGCGGCTTCACGGTATCCGCCGGGGTCTTGGGCTGCGGGTCGAGCGCGGCGACCGCTACGGGCTTCGCCAACGGCTGCTCTGCCGGCGCCAGAGTCTCCACGGCCTGCGAGGCACTCGGCTTCGGCCCGAGGGCCGCCAACGTCGAGGCCTTGCCGGGGATCACGATCTTCTGGCCGACATAAATCTTGTCGGGCGAGGAGAACCCGTTCGCCTGGATGATCGCCTGTGCCGTCACGTTATAGCGGCGGGCCACCGTGTAGAGGCTTTCGCCGCTTTCGATCTGGTGGACGTAGGCGTTCGAAGGAACGGAGACGAGGGTATTGGACTGGGGAGCCGGTGCCAGCGCCGCCACCTGGGTGGTCGACGGAACCGGGCTCAGGGGCTGGGCAGCGGGCATCATCGGTTTGCTTCCGTTGGCTGACGAGGTGAGCACAGGCAAGTCTTCAGTCGATACCGAGCCGAGCGGTTGGCTGCCGCCCATAGGCATGGAGGCCGAACCGACCATCATGCCGCCGGGGCTTCCGCCGCCGCCAATGTTTTCAGGTGGAACGAAACGGCTCTCGGCGAGCCTGCCTGGCATGGGCTGGGACGCGGGCATCGACGCGGCAGAATTGACCGAACCGGTCGTGGTCCTGTCGAAGCCGAGCCCACCCAGCGAACTGCACCCAGAAAGCGCCGTGGCACTCGCAAGGAAGCCCACAATCGCGGCGGTTCTAAACGCCCTTCCGGTCACGCGATTACTCATCAGTCCACTCTACGCAGGTACTCGATGGACTGGAGGTTAGGGCGTTAAGGTAAAGAGTGATTTAAACGCGACGCAAATTGCACCGACCCGCAATCACGGATTCAGGAGTCGGTAGGGTTAAGGCTGACGGGATCGTACGCATTGCCGCGCTGGCGGCCCGTTGCGGCCGCCCCACCACCACCCAAATCCATCCACCGTCATCCCCGGGCTTGGCCCCGGGAGCCATGCGATGATGCAGCGATCACTGACTGTGTTGAGAGTTCCGCTGGGTCCCCGGGTCAAGCCCCGGGGATGACGGTGACCTGTTGCCTGCCGGCGGACGCGAGGGCTACAGCGCCACAACACCATCGAGCCGGCCGGCCAGCTCGTGGTGCGAATGCTGCAACATCAGCGGCGTCACAGTGATCGCATTCTCATGCGCCAGAAGCCCGAAGTCGTTGGCGGGGTCCAGCGGCGTGGGGGTCTCGGGAATGGCGATGAAGAACTTTCCGGCATTGTCGCTCGGATAGTACGCCATGGGCGACCGCGAGAAGCGCTGGAACGGCACCACGCGCACCCCGCTCACATCCTCGGGCGCGCAATACGGCAGGTTCACGTTGAAATAGGCGTCGCCGCGCGTCTTCACTTCGGCGAAGAGCTGCCGGATCACGCGCGCCGAGTAGGTCCGCGCGTTCGTCCAGTTCACATCGCTGGTCAGCTCGTAGTTGACGCCCTGGCTGATGCCGATGCCCAGCGCACCGTGCAGGGCCCCTTCCCGAGCGCCAGCAACCGTACCCGAGCAGTTGATGATATCGCCGAGGTTCTGCCCGTTATTGACGCCCGAAAGCACCAGATCGGGCCGCAGGTCCTTGCAGACATACGTCATGCCCGCGACGACGCAATCCGCCGGCGAACCGCCGACCACCGCGAACACCCGGTCCGCGCGCTTGTCGAGGCCGAGTTCACGTCCGAACGTGAAGCGATGCGAGGCGCCCGACTGGTTGCCATCCGGCGCCACCACCCAAACGTCGTCGCTGAGTTCCTCAGCGATCTCGCGCATCACCGCGATCCCCGGCGCATCCACGCCGTCGTCGTTGGTGATCAGGATTCTCACGCCGAGCTTGCTCAAGATCTGGCGCCGATCGACTTGAGGCCCTTCATGTACGGCTGCAGCACCTCGGGGACCAGCACCGAACCATCCTCCTGCTGATAGTTCTCCATCACCGCGATCAGCGCGCGGCCGACGGCCACGCCCGAGCCGTTGAGCGTGTGCACGTGCCGCACCTTGCCGTCCTTGTCGCGGAACCGCGCATCCATGCGCCGCGCCTGGAAATCGCCGCACACCGACACCGACGAGATTTCCCGATAGGTGTCCTGCCCCGGCAGCCACGCCTCGAGGTCGTAGGTCTTCTGTGCCCCAAAGCCCATGTCGCCGGTCGAAAGCAGCATCACCCGGTAGTGGATACCCAGCTGCTTCAGCACGTCCTCGGCGTCGGAGAGCATCTTTTCATGCTCGTTGATCGACTCCTCAGGCGTCGTGATCGCCACCATCTCGACCTTGTTGAACTGGTGCTGCCGCAGCATACCGCGCGTATCGCGCCCAGCCGACCCTGCCTCCGAGCGGAAGCACGGCGTCAACGCGGTGAGGCGCATCGGCAACTGCTCTTCGCTGAGGATGCTCTCGCGCACGAAATTGGTCAGGGGCACTTCGGCCGTCGGGATCAGCCCCAGCCGGCCATCACCATGCGGCACAAAGAACAGGTCTTCCTCGAACTTCGGCAGCTGGTTTGTGCCATAGAGCGCCTCGTCGCGAACGAGGTAGGGCGGCTCGACTTCGGTGTAGCCATGTGCGTCCACATGCAGGTCGAGCATGAATTGCCCTATCGCGCGCTCGAGCCGCGCGAGGTGGCTCTTCAGCACCACGAAGCGCGCGCCCGAAATCTTGGCCGCGACCTCGAAATCCATCTGCCCCAGCGCTTCGCCTGTCTCGAAGTGCTCCTTGGGCTTGTAGCTGAACGCAGGCTTCGCGGGCCGGTCCTTGGCGGCGGTGGCCGCAGTGCCATTGCGCCCAAAATACTCGACATTGTCAGCTTCGTCGGCGCCGACAGGCACCTCGTCGAGCGGCAGGTTCGGGATCACCTCGAGGGCGCGCCGCACCTTGTCCTCGGCATCCTTGCGCGCCGCTTCGCCCGACTGGATGACGTCCTTGAGCTGCGCCACCTCGTCCATCAGAGCCTGGGCCCTGGCTTCATCCTTCTGCGCCTTGGCCTGCCCGATGAGCTTCGACTGGGCGTTGCGCTTGGCCTGCGTCTCCTCCACCGTCGCGATCGCTGCGCGGCGGGAGTCGTCGAGCTCGATCAGCTGAGCGGCCGTGAACGGCACATTCTTGCGCCCGGCGAGGGCAGCATCGAACGCGGCGGGATTGGCTTTGATCCAGTTGATATCGAACATTTTCGGCCTGATCTCGGGGAAGGCGTCCTGCATAGCGGATTGCCGAAGCGGATCAAGCCCCGCCTCGGCCGCATGGGGTCAGGAACACGCCAGCTTGTAGTGCCGCACCGTCTCGGCCATCCCATAGACAAGCGCGTCGGCAGTGATGGCGTGGCCGATCGATACCTCCGCCAGATCCGGTATGGCGTGCTTCAGCGGCGGCAGGTTGATCAGGTTGAGGTCATGCCCGGCATTGACCGTCAGCCCCGGTTGCCCCGGTCGCGCATTGTGCCCGGCCGATCGCGCCGCATCGGCGGTCTGCTTCAGCGCGGCAAGCTGCACCGCCTGGACCTCGGCATCTGCCTCCCCACCATAGGGACCGGTGTAGAGTTCAACCCTGTCCGCCCCGACGCTCGCCGCTGCCGCCGGAGCCGACGGATCGGCATCGATGAACAGCGACGCACGGATGCCCGCCGCCTTCACCCGCGCGATGGCCGAGACGAGAAGGTCCCGGTTGGCCTCGATGTTCCAGCCGTGATCGGACGTAGACTGCGATGGATCATCCGGCACGAACGTCACCTGGTCGGGCATAGCCCTCTCGACCAGCACCAGGAAGTCCTCGCTCGGATAGCCCTCGATGTTGAACTCGCGGCCCGGATAATCCTGCCGCAGCAGCGTAGCCAGCTCCGACACGTCGGTCCGCCGAATGTGCCGCTCGTCTGGCCGCGGGTGCACGGTGATCCCGTCCGCCCCTGCGTCGAGAGCGATGCGCGCAATGTCGATCACGCTCGGCCACGGCACGTTGCGCCGGTTGCGGAGGAAGGCAATCGCGTTGAGGTTCACCGAAAGATGCGTCATGGCAGCCTCTTGAGTCGTGCTGCTGCTTACCGCATCGCCGCCCCGCCGGCCAATCGAACGTTTTGATGAGGCCCATCGCCCGGCGCGATGGCTTCATGCCACCGGCGCCAGCCGCCGGCGGCGCTCGTCGAGCAGTACGATCGCGAGGCCGCTCGCGACCACCAGCACGATGCCGGCGAGAGCCAGCCAGTTCGGCAACTGCCCGAACACCACCAGCCCCGACACCACGGCCCAGAAGGTGAAGAAGTAGTAGAACGGCGCGACCGCGCTCGTCGGGCCGATCCGGTAGGCCATGAACAGGAAGTAGTGCCCGCCGATCAGGAACAGCCCGGCGCCTGCCAGCAGCATCAGGTGATGCGGCTGCGGCACCACCCAGCTCTCGGTCGCAAGGTGCATCGCCCCTGCCCCGACCAGCACGACGATCACCGCGGACATCGCAACGATCATCCCCGGCACGTCATGTGATACCCGCCGCCCCGCGATGTCGCGCACGGCGCAAAGCACCGCGTTCCCCAGCGCCAGCAGCGCATAGATCGATATCCCCTGCATCGTCGGCTGCGCCACCATCAGCGCCCCCACGAAGCCTAGCCCGATGAGCGCCATCCGAACCGCACCGATCTTCTCACCGAAGAGGATCGAGACGCCGAGCAGGACCAGCAGCGGCGTGATCTGCCCCAGCGCCGAGGCGTCGGCGATCGGCATGTTGGCGAGCGCCACGATGTAGAGAAGGATCGCGCCCATCTCGGCGAAGTTGCGCACCAGCACCCGCCGCTCGAACATCTGCAGCAGGTTCTTGCGATAGCCGAGCACGAACAGCAGCGGCAGGCCCCACAGAGCCGCCATGATGCCGCGCGTCATCAGCACCTGGTAGGGCGGCAGCCCCACCGTCGCCAGCTTCATCATAGTATCGTTGATGACATAGGACCCGGTCGCGACGACCATGAACAACGGCCCGCGGAACGGGTGGCTGGCGAACGACACGATGATCCCCTCAGACAAAGGCCGGGATCGCTCCCGGCCCTATCGTCTTACATACCCTCGGCGCCGCGCGATATCGCCGCGAGACCGGTCCGCACAACTTCCACCAGCCCGAGCGGCACCATCAGCGAGATGAAGCTGTCGATCTTGGACGGCTTGCCGGTCACCTCGAACACGAAACTCTCGGTGGTCGCATCGACGATCTGGGCGCGGAAGGCGTCGGCGAGGCGGAGCGCCTCGGCCCGAGGCTCTCCCGAGCCGGCCACCTTGATCAGCGCCAGTTCGCGTTCCAGCGATTTTCCTTCGGCCGTCAGGTCGTGCACCCGGTGCACCGGCACCAGCCGCTCGAGCTGCAGCTTGATCTGCGTCAGCACCTTGGGGGTCGCAACCGTAACCACCGTGATACGCGACAGGCCCTTCTCGTGCTCGGTCTCTGAGACCGTGAGGCTGTCGATATTGTAGCCGCGCGCCGAGAAAAGCCCGACCACCCGAGCGAGGATGCCCGGCTCGTTGTCGACCAGCACCGAAAGCGTATGCCGCTCCGGCTTCTGGGTCTCCGCGGCGAGGAAATAGGCCGAACCGCTCGGCTGAAGATGTGCGTTCATGTCCTGTCTCCTCAAACCAGCTGCCGGCCTTTTTCGTCGATCACCGCGCCAATATCGTCCTCGAAGCTGGGCAGGATCATCTCGTTGTGCGGCTTGCCCGATGGGATCATCGGCAGGCAATTCTCGTGCTTTTCGACCAGGCAGTCGAAGAGCACGGGGCCGTCGTAATCCAGCATCTCCGCGATGGCCGCATCGAGCTTCTTGGGATCGTCACACTTGATGCCCTTGGCGCCGTATGCCTCCGCCAGCTTCACGAAGTCCGGAAGGCTCTCGGAGTACGAGTGCGCGTAGCGGCCACCGTGCAGAAGGTCCTGCCACTGCCGAACCATGCCCATGCGCTCATTGTTGAGGATGAAGATCTTGATCGGCAGACGGTACTGCACCGCAGTCGACAGTTCCTGCATCGTCATCTGCACCGAGGCTTCGCCGGCGATGTCGATAACCAGCGCATCCGGATGCGCAACCTGCACGCCGACGGCGGCCGGCAGGCCGTAGCCCATGGTGCCGAGCCCGCCAGAAGTCATCCAGCGGTTCGGCTGCTCGAAATGGAAGTGCTGCGCTGCCCACATCTGGTGCTGGCCGACTTCCGTGGTGATGTAGACGTCGCGGCTCTTCACGGCCTCGTAGAGGCGCTGGACGGCGTACTGCGGCTTGATCGTGCTGTCGGAGTTCTTGAACCCCAGCGAGTTGACCTTGCGCCACTCGTTGATCTGCTTCCACCACGGCGCGATCGCCTCGGTGCGCGGCTCGTTGGTCTTCGAGCGCCACACCCGAACCATCTCCTCGAGCACGAGGCCGCAATCGCCGACGATCGGCAGGTCGATGCGGACGGTCTTGTTGATCGAGGAGGGGTCGATGTCGACGTGGATCTTGGTCGAGCCCGGCGAGAAGGCGTCGATCCGGCCGGTGATGCGGTCATCGAACCGCGCCCCGATGTTGATCATCAGGTCGCAGTCATGCATCGCCATGTTTGCTTCGTACGTGCCATGCATCCCCAGCATGCCCATCCACTGCTTGTTCGAACCCGGGAACGAGCCCAGCCCCATCAGCGTCGACGTGACCGGGAAACCGGTGAGTTCCGCCAGTTCGCGCAGCTTCTCGCTTGCCTCGGGACCGGAGTTCACCACGCCGCCGCCGGTATAGAAGATCGGCCGCTCGGCGCGCAGCATCAGGTCGACCGCAGCAGCGATCGCCGAGGCGTCCCCAGCCCCGGCCGGGTGGTAGCTCTTGTGCCGCGTCGACGCGATCTCGTCGGCCGAGAAGTACGTGCCCATGGCGAACTGCACATCCTTCGGGATATCGACCAGCACCGGTCCCGGACGGCCGGTCCGCGCGATGTGGAAGGCCTCATGCAGCACGCGCGGCAGGTCCGCGACGTTCTTCACGAGGTAGTTGTGCTTGGTGCAGGAGCGGGTGATGCCGACGGTGTCGCATTCCTGGAAGCCATCGGTACCGATCAGCGTCGTCGGCACCTGGGCCGAGATCGCGACGATCGGGATCGAATCCATCAGCGCGTCGGTGAGCGGCGTGACGACGTTGGTGGCTCCCGGGCCAGAGGTCACCAGCACCACGCCGACCTTGCCGGTGGAGCGGGCGTAACCCTCGGCCATGTGGCCCGCGCCCTGCTCGTGCCGAACGAGGATATGCTGCACCTTGTCCTGCTGGAACATCGCATCATAGATCGGCAATGCGGCGCCACCCGGGTACCCGAAGATGTGCTCCACCCCCTGGTCCACCAGCGCCTGGATCACCATCTCCGCGCCTGTCATCTGCTCGGCCATTTCACTCACTCCACCCGGAAGTTCCGGTCTTGTCTTCGTTCTACCTCCGCGCCGGCCAAGGAATCGGAGGCAATAAAAAAGGCCCCGTTTGGGACCTGTTTTCGGCGCACCGACCCGTCGCGGGGACTGTTACCCCACGCGCTCGATGCGCCCCACTACTACGATAAGCTTCTGCACGGATGTGCTCCGGAAGTTAGGTGCGCGTTTATGAGCGCGGTGCGAGGGGGTGTCAAGGGCCTAGGAGCCCGCCGAGGACACCCCCACCCACATCAAAACAGGATGACGGAGCGGATGCTTTCGCCGGCATGCATCAGGTCGAACCCTTTGTTGATCTCCTCTAGCGTCAGCACGTGGGTGATCATCGGGTCGATCTCGATCTTGCCGTTCATGTACCAGTCGACGATCTTCGGCACGTCCGTGCGCCCCTTGGCGCCGCCGAACGCCGAGCCCTTCCAGACGCGACCGGTGACGAGCTGGAACGGACGGGTCGAGATTTCCTTGCCGGCTTCGGCCACGCCGATCACCGTCGATACGCCCCAGCCGCGGTGGCACGCCTCGAGAGCGGTACGCATCACGTCGGTGTTGCCCGTACAATCGAACGTGTAGTCCGCGCCGCCGTCGGTCAACTCGACCAGGTGCGGCACGATCGGGCCGTCCACCTTCCGCGGATTCACGAAGTGGGTCATGCCGAAGCGGGTACCCCACTCGGCCTTGGAATCGTTGATGTCGACGCCGATGATCTTGTCGGCGCCAACCATGCGGGCGGCCTGGATGACATTCAGCCCGATTCCGCCAAGACCGAAGACGATGACATTGGCCCCCGGCGTGACCTTGGCGGTGTTGATCACCGCACCCACGCCGGTGGTGACGCCGCAGCCGCAGTAGCAGGCGGACTTGAACGGCGCGTCCTGCCGGATCTTCGCGACGGCGATCTCGGGCAGCACGGTGTAGTTCGAGAAGGTCGAGCAGCCCATGTAGTGATGGATCTGCTGGCCCTTGTAGCTGAAGCGCGAAGTGCCATCCGGCATCAATCCCCTACCCTGCGTCGCGCGAATGGCGGTGCAGAGGTTGGTCTTGCCGGACAGGCAGGATTTGCACTGCCGACATTCCGGCGTGTAGAGCGGAATCACGTGATCGCCCGGCTTCACCGAAGTCACGCCGCGACCGACCTCGCGAACGATCCCAGCCCCTTCGTGGCCGAGAATCGACGGAAACAGGCCCTCGCTGTCGAGGCCATCCAGCGTGTAGGCATCGGTGTGACAGATGCCGGTCGCCTTGATCTCGACCAGAACTTCCCCGTCCTTGGGGCCTTCGAGGTCGAGTTCGACGATCTCGAGCGGTCTCTTTGCCTCGAACGCCACAGCGGCACGTGTCTTCATCGCGAAGCTACTCCGGTTTGGAAGGAGGCCTGACAACGGCCTCGAACAGGCTGGGTAGTAGAATGCACCGGTGAAGTCCACGGCGAGCGCCGTCGCCTCCGCCCTTCGCCCAACTTGCCTCGCGCCTGGGGCGCTGCAAATCTCGCTTCCATTGCACCGAACGGTCCGCCACGCGACCGAGCAATAGCCAAGGGATGAGATGACCAAGATCACCGGGATCGAAACGATCCGCACGCGCGCCGACGGCACCTGGCTGTTCGTAAAGGTCCTGACCGACCAGCCGGGCCTCTACGGCATCGGCTCCGCCAGCGACCACTATCGCGCACGCGTCATACAGGCCGCCGTCGAAACCGTCGCCCCGCTGATCATCGGCCGTGACGCGAGCCGCATCGAGGACATCTGGCAGTCGATCCATACGTCAGCCTACTGGCGCAACGACGCGGTGATGAACACCGTGCAGGCCGGCATCGACATGGCGCTGTGGGACATCAAGGGCAAGGAGGCCGGCATGCCGGTCTACCAGCTGCTCGGAGGCAAGACCCGCAGCGCGGTTGTCGCCTATGCCCACGCCCAGGGCAACAGCCTCACCGAACTCGAAGACGACGTTCGTCGCTACTGGGAAGAAGGCTTCACCGTCATCCGCTGCCAGCTCGGCAACTATGGCGGCGGCGGCTTCCTCGATCGCGCCAATGCCCGTGGGCCGAAGAACCACTGGCCGCAGGACAAGGCGTTCGACGACGACGCCTACCTCCACGCCATCCCGGAGATGTTCGAGCACCTGCGCGACAAGCTCGGCTGGGCCCCGAAGTTCACGCATGACGTGCACGAGCATCTCGCGCCGCACAATGCGGTGCAGCTGGCAAAACTCCTCGAGCCCTACCGGTTGTTCTTCCTCGAGGACCTACTCTCGCCTGAACAGGTGCAGTGGTATCGCCTCGTCCGCCAGCAATGCGCCACGCCCCAGGCCATGGGCGAGCTCTTCATCAACCCGCACGAATACGTGCCGCTGATCACCGAGCGGCTGATCGATTTCGTCCGCGTCCGCGTGTCGAAGGGCGGCGGCATCACCAATGCCCGGAAGATCGCTACGCTGTGCGAGTGGTTCGGCGTCCAGACCGCATGGCAGGAAGGCGGCGACAACGATCCGGTCAACCAGATGGCCGCGATGCATGTCGACCTCGCCTCGACCGCCTTCGGCATCCAGGAAGAGAACACCTTCAAGCCCGAGGAATACGACCTCTTCCCCGGCCATGCCCTGCTCGAAGGCGGCTACCTCTACGCCAACGACCAGCCCGGTCTCGGCCTCGATATCGACGTGAAGAAGGCCGAGGCGCTGCTCGACCCGGAGAAAGCGAAGAAGTCCTACTACATGGCCGAAGACCGCCGCCGCGACGGCGGCATCGTCCGGCCCTGACCTAGCGCGGCCGGCGCTGCCCGGTCGCGCGTGCGTTCCACGATCCGGGCGCGGTTGAGCCCCAACGCCTCCAGCGTGGGTTCCCACTCGCCGCACCATTCGGCAGGAATCTCGGCGACCAGCAGGTGCACGTCCGCAAAAGTCGGCCGATAGCCGCGCCGCCGCATCTCTTCGACCAGCGAAGCCTGCCGCCTCGAGAGATAGCCGAGCCGGGAATAGAAGAAGCGGATATGCCCCTTGCCGAGGGTGTAGATTGTCGGATTGCGCGAGTCGTCCGGCCGTTCGCCGCGCAGGATCGCTTGCCGCACCAGGCCAAAAACCCGCGGCAGCTCCCTGTACTCGGCGACGAGATGCTTCACCGTCAGTTCGGCAGGTGGCACGCAGTTGATACGGGTCATGATGGTCCGCTTGTAGCTGGAGCGGCAGATACGGCAACCCGCGCCGCCGAGTTTCAGGCCGCTGAGACCTCGGCGATAAACGTCCGGATCAGCGCTCCGATTTCGTTAGCCGGCAGCCCGTAGCGGCTGCCCGCATCCGCGATGCCCATGTTCCCGCTGATCACAAACGCCCGGAGCCCGGCTCTCGCCAGCCCGGAAGCCTGCGCGATGCTCAGCCCCCCGACCACCTGCACCGAAGCCACCTTTCCCACCCGCTCGAACACCGCCTGCGCCGTATCTGCGAGATAGCTCGAGGCCCAAAGCCCGGGATCGGCGCGCCGCGCGTCGAGCTGCAGGTGCAACCCCACGCCGTCCATGCCTGCTTCCACCATGCTCTCGGCAACGTCGACGGCCACCGAGGACGGTCCCTGCAGCGGCAGCAGGATGTCGGCGAATGCCAGGCGCGGCGTCTCGGCATCGCGCTGGCGATACTCGTCGCGAACCGCAGCAACCGCCTTCGCGCTCGGCACGCCTGCCGCGGCGAGGAAATCGATGATGTTGCCGCCACCCTCGTAGACGGTGCGCGCCTCGAACCCGCCGCCGTCCATCGTCTTCATGTCGGCCAGCAGCAACGCTTTGGGAAACCGCTGCCTGAACACCGGCACCACGTTACGAATGCCCTCGTATTTGCAGAGTGGTGTTCCGATCTCGACCAGCGAGATCCCCGCATCCAGCGCCGCCTGCGCCACGACCAGCCCCTGCGGGATGTTGTCCACGTCGACCGAGATCTGGAACGTGAATTCGGTGCGCAACAGATCGAGCACGCGCGCGGACGCGGGATGCGAAGCAGTCATGGCTGAAGATCCTCCGGCGCGGCAGTTGTTGTTATGCCACGTACGCCGGACGGTGCCGGTGGCGGGCAATCCCGTCAAGCCGACGAAGGGCGCAAGCGCCCGTCGGGGTTACTGCAGCATCGGCTTCTTGAGATAGGCGTTGCGGTCGGCGGACTTCACCCGCACCCAGTTCTCGCGCCCCTCGCGCACGATCCGCATCGCCACTTCGGCGCCGGCGGGTCCGCTCTCCCACAGCTTGCGGTAGAAGTCGGCCAGCCCTTCCACGGCGCCGTCGCGAACATCGGAGATGATGTCGCCACGCTGGATACCAGCCTTGTCAGCCGGCCCGCCGTCCGAAACGCTCATCACCACCACTTCGCCGTCGCTCTCGGCAGAAAAGACCCCGAGCCACGGACGCGGCGGACCATCGACGCCGCCACGCGTCAGCAGTTCATCGAGGATCGGCGGCAACAGGTCGATGGGCACCGCCATGTTGATATCGGCAACGTCGCCGTTACGGGACATCTGCAGCCGCAACGAGCCGATGCCGATCAGCTTGCCATCGGCGTCGATCAGCCCTGCGCCGCCCCAGGACGGGTGTGCCGGCGCAATGAAGATCGCCTCGTCGAGCAGGTATTCCCAGTAGCCCGCAAACTCCTGCTTGGCGACGACCGCGGCGCGCACCGAACGGCCCTGCCCGTCGGCGAACACCACGGAGTCGCCAAGATCTGTCTTGGACGACTTGCCCAGTTCAAGCGCCGGCAGGTCGAGCGGCATCAGCGCCTGCACGAGGCCGAAACCGGTGGTCTGGTCATAGGCCACCGGATGAGCCGGAATCTGACGGCCGTCGTGGGTGCCGAGCCAGACCTCCTCTGCCTCGGTGATGAGGTAGCCGATGGTCAAGACAAGTCCGCTCTCGCGGATCACGACGCCGCTGCCTTCGCGAACAGTGCCGAGGGCCTGTGCGGTAAAGGCATCGTCGGGGACGTTCGCACGCAGCGTGACGATGGAGGGCAGGATGGGATCGATGGTCATGGGGTGCCTCCTCTAGCGGGAGTATGGGCCGTCCGGACCACCCGGGTCCAGCACTGGCCGGAGAAAATCCCCCAACAGGTAGGTGTCTGTCGCAGCGTCCACAAGCACCAAGGGCCAACAGGTGCAATCGCAGGTCTGCCCTGCGTGTTGAGACGGTCCGATTAGCCGAACCTTAACCGCGGGCATACGACAGTACGACCAGCGCGTACTGCACCCGTTGCTGCCGAATTGCGGCAGCAGCATCCGGAGCGATGCTGAAGGTGTCTCGCAGAAGCGGGTTTGTTGGGTTCACGGGCATCGGCCAGTCGCGACGGCAGGTGCATCCGGAACCAGGTGTAAGTTTGGGGCCAGGCGCCGCATGCGTGTTGTTATCGGTGTTGTTGTTATCTTTGCCAGCGTGATTGGCGGCTATGTGGCCATGGGCGGGCACCTCGAGGTGCTGCTGCAGCCATTTGAGGCGGTCATCATTCTCGGCGCGGCCTTTGGCGCCTACATCATCGGCAACACTGGCCCGGTGCTGCGGCAGACCGGCAGCATCTTCGGCATCCTGTTTCGCGGCCCACGCTACACCAAGGAAGCCTACGTCGAGCTTCTCGGGCTTCAGTACACCCTGTTCAAGCTGGTGCAGGCCAAGGGCGTCCTCGCCCTAGAACAGCACATCGAAAACCCGGAAGAATCCTCGATCTTCCAGCGCTTCCCGATGTTCATGAAGAACCACCACGCCGTCGTTTTCATGTGCGATTACCTCCGCATGGTGACGCTCGGCACGAACGTCGTCCACGAGATGGAATCCCTCATGGACGAGGAACTCGAGACCCATCACCAGGAGAACGATCGCCTCGTCGGCGCAGTGCAGTCCCTGGCTGACGGAACACCGGCCCTCGGCATCGTCGCCGCCGTGCTCGGCGTGATCAAGACCATGGGCTCGATCAGCGAGCCGCCGGAAGTTCTCGGCCACATGATCGGTGGCGCCCTCGTGGGCACCTTCCTCGGTGTGTTCGTCGCCTATGGCTTCTTCGGCCCCATGGCCCAATCGCTGAAGAACATCTTCGAGGCCGAGGCCAAGTACTTCCTGTCGATGAAGGTGGGCCTCCTGGCCCATATGTCGGGCTATGCCCCATCCATCGCCATCGAGTTCGCCCGCAAGGCCCTGATGAGCGAAGTGCGCCCGACCTTCGCCGAAATCGACGAGGCCACAGCCAACCTGCCTGCCCTCACATGAGGACCTGAACCATGGCCAACGGCAACCTCCAGCCGATCATTATCAAGCGGGTCAAGAAGGCCGCCCACGCCCATCACGGTGGCGCATGGAAGATCGCCTACGCCGACTTCGTGACCGCCATGATGGCGTTCTTCCTGCTGCTGTGGCTCATCAGCATGACCACGCCGGAGCAGAAGAAGGGTCTCGCCGACTACTTTGCGCCGCCCAATGTCAGTGAGAGCCCGAGCGGTGCCGGCGGCGTGATGGGCGGACAGGCCCTGGCCGAAGAGGGGGCGAAGATCCGCCAGGAATCGACCAAGGACGCACTGACCGCGCCCGAGAGCAGCGAAGCCGGCCCCAAGACCGAGGCCAAGGGCGGCAGCGACGAGGACGGCGGCAATATCAAGTCCGCACTTCTGGCGTCGACTGTCGATATGAACTCGAAGCTCAACAAGGACTTCCACAGCGCCGCGGCCAGCATCCGGCAGGCCTGGCAGGCCAACCCGGACCTGACGACCGTATCCGACAGCCTCCTCGTCGAGGAGACGCAGGAAGGGCTAAACATCCAGATCGTCGACCAGGAAGGCCGCCCAATGTTCCCGGAAGGCTCGAAATATCCCTACGAGACGACGCGGAAGGCCATCGCAGTCCTAGCGCCAATCCTGCAGAAGCTCTCCAGCCCGATCGAAATCTCGGGTCATACCGCGGCAGGCGCGGCTTATCCCAACCCGCGCTACGGCGCCTGGGACCTGTCGTCCGATCGCGCCAACGCGGCCCGCGCGATCCTCGGTGAGTTTGGCCTCTCGGATGACCGCATTCAGTCGGTTGTAGGTGAGGCGACGGCCGATCCGCTATTCCCGAACGATCCCTATCTCGCAGGCAACGGCCGCGTGCAGATCACCGTGAAGTATCAGGCACCGCCGGTACCGGCCGACCTGAAGCCCTGACAAGCAAGAAGGGCCCGGCAACATGCCGGGCCCTCTTTGAATAGATCAGCGATTTCAGCCGCGCGGAGAGCATTCCGCGATGTAGCGACGGCCATTGCGATCTTCCCAAACGCACTTGGTGGGGTCGCGGTCGTAGCGGCCGAGCAACTGGCCCGCGACTGCACCGGTAACGCCACCGATCACGGCACCGGCGGCAGCGCCACCAACAGTGCCGGTGGTGACACCACCGATAATGCCACCGGCGATGGCGCCAGTGCTTGCCGTCCTCTCAGTCGTCGAGCACGCAGCAAGCGAGAGCGACGCAGTCAGCACCACGGCGATGGACAGAATTTTACGCATGAGTACCCTCCGGGCGGTTTTGGTTATGCGAGCCCGAAGCGGAAATGCGGGGAGCGACAATTGGTTCCCGTGCTTGAGGCTGTGTTCTGATTGGGCTATGGCTCCGGCCCGCGATCGGAACACCAAGATGAACGACCCTCGCACGGTGCCGGCATCCGGCATCGACATCCCCCGTTCCCCATCAGGTTGGACCGATGAATTCCGGGCCAGCTTCAGTCTGGCATGGCCGCTGATCATCGCGCAATTGGCCCAGAATCTCCTTTTTACGACGGATGTCGTGCTTATGGGGTGGCTAGGACCGCAATATCTGGCTGCCGGAACCCTCGCTGGTGCCTTCTTCATGCCCTTCCAGTTGACGGGCATCGGCATTGTCGGCGCGGTGGCTCCCCTTGTGGCGCAGGCGCGCGGGAGGGGCGATACGAAGGCGGTGCGCCGCATCGTTCGCCAGGGCTTCTGGCTTGCTATTGCCGTATCGACGCTGCTCGTCCCGATCGTCCTCAGCATCAAGCCGATCTACCTCGCGCTCGGGCAGGATCCGCATACTACCGAGCTTGCTGAATCCTACATCCAGGCCGGGTTCTGGATGCTGTATCCGGCGCTTGGCATCATGGTGGTGCGCTCGTTTCTCTCGGCATTCGCCGCAACGCGGGTGATCCTGTTCGTGACGGTCATCGGCGTTATCGCCAACGCCGGCATCGCCTACACACTGATCTTTGGCCACTTCGACTTCCCGCGTCTCGAGCTGCGCGGCGCGGCGATCGCCACGGGCATCGTGAACATCATCATGTTCCTGGCGCTGCTCGGCTACGTCCTGACGCACAGGAAGCTCAAGCGCTTCCATGTCCTCGTACGCTTCCTGAAGCCCGATTGGCCGCGCTTCTTCGAGATCCTCAAGGTTGGTCTCCCGATCGGCCTCACCGTTGCCGCCGAGGTCGGCCTGTTCTCCGTCGCGGCCATCCTGATGGGCCTGCTCGGTACCGACGAGACTGCTGCGCATGCAGTGGCGCTGCAACTCGCAGCGACCGCCTTCATGGTGCCGCTCGGCCTGGGCATGGCCTGCACAGTTCGCGTTGGCCTCGCGTACGGCCGCGGAGATGCCGAAGGCGTCCGAAAGGCAGGCTGGATGGCGGTGGTGCTCGGCGTCGGCTTCATGACCCTTACGGCATCGCTGTTCCTGATCGCGCCCCATTGGCTGGTCGCGGTCTTCCTCGACAGCCGCAATCCCGACAACACGAACGCGCTGATGCTCGCCGCGACGTTCCTCGGTATCGCCGGGCTGTTCCAGCTCGCCGATGGCGCGCAGGTCGTTGCCGCGCACGCATTGCGAGGGTTGAGCGACACCCGAACGCCCAGCCTCCTGGCGATCTTCGGCTACTGGTTCGTCGGCCTCCCCACCGCCTATGTGCTGGGCTTTGTCGTCGGATGGCGCGGCACCGGCATCTGGCTTGGCCTCGCCACCGGCCTCGCCTTCGTCGCGGTGCTGCTATTGACGCGCTTCGCCATGCGCGAGCGGCTGGGGCTGCTCAAGGGCATCCCCGCCTAGGGGGTGATCCAGTTCCAGTCGGCCATGCGATTGCGGTACCATGTGCGCTGGCGCTTGGCATATTGCCGTGTCGCAATCACCGCGCGCTCGATCGCGTCGTCTTCCTCAATCTCCCCCCGCAGCATCGCCGCGATCTCCGGGACGCCAATCGCCTTCATCGCCGGCAGGCTCGGATCGAGATCGAGCGCCAGCAACGCCTCGACCTCCTCGATCGCCCCCTGCGCGAACATCGCCTCGAACCGTAGGGCGATCCGCTGGCGCAGCACCTCGCGATCCGGATTGAGCACCATCCGCTCGATCTCGAATCCCTCGAGCAACCCGCGCTGCGCCTCGTCCTGGAAGGACGCCAGCGACCGTCCCGTCGCGTTCAGCACGGCCAGCGCGCGGACCACCCGCTGTGGGTCCGGCGCCCTGAGGCGTGACGCCACTACCGGGTCGCGCGCCGCGATCAGGCGCCCCCGCCCTTCCCGATCAAGCCCTGCGACCTCTGCCTCCGCCGCGGCGACCGCCTCGGGCGGAACCTCCGGCACATCAGCGAAACCTGTCGTCAGCGCCTCGAAATAGAGCCCCGTGCCGCCCACGAAGATCAGCAGCCGGTCGCCTTCCTCGGCAATGATCTGCGCCGCGGCCCGTGCCCAGCCACCGGTCGAGAAGCGAACCGCCGGCGACACCACGCCATAGAGCCGGTGCGGCACGTCGCCCATCTCGATCTCAGATGGCCGAGCGGTAAGCAGCCGCAGCACCTCATAGACCTGTAGCGCGTCGGTGTTGACCACCACGCCGCCCTGCTCGCGCGCGATCGCGAGCGCCAGCGCCGACTTGCCGCTGGCAGTCGAACCCGCTATCAACACCGCTCGCTTTTCCGGGCTTTTGGCCATTCCTCTCAGGCGTCTCCGTCCATTCCAATGACCATTCTCTGCCTCATCGCCAATCCGGCCGACCCCGCGCTTGACTCGACCCTGGTCGCGGCGATCCAGCACGAGACGGGTGGCGAGATCAACTGGCTGCACCAACGCATCGCGTGTGAGATTCACAACCCCAAGGCACAGGCGCCGGTAGGCATTGCCCGCAACGTCATTGGCCGCCGCGCGGTCGACGCGGCGCTTGTGTCCTCTCAGAACCGCCGCAAGCAGGTGCTCGTCGCCGACATGGATTCGACCATGATCGAGCAGGAATGCATCGACGAACTGGCTGATGCCGTTGGGATCAAGGCCGAAGTCGCCGCGATCACCGAGCGCGCCATGAACGGAGAGCTCGATTTCGAGCAGGCGTTGCGCACGCGAGTCGGCCTCATCAAGGGCCTCGAGCGCCGCGTCATAGAGGAGATTCGCCGCGAGCGCATCACCCTCGCCCCGGGCGGGCGCGCCCTCGTCCACACCATGAAGGCTTATGGTGCCGCGACCTCGCTGGTCTCGGGCGGCTTCACCTTCTTCGCCGACTACTTCGCCAAGCGCATCGGCTTCGATGAAGCCATCGCCAATGTGCTCGAATTCGACGGCGACCGCCTCACGGGCACCGTCGCTGATCCCATCGTCGACAAGGCCACCAAGCTGCGCCGCCTGCAGGAACTGGCCGCCGAGCGCAACCTGCCTATGTCGGCGACCATGGCCGTGGGCGATGGGGCCAACGACCTCGACATGATCAAGGCCGCCGGCATTGGCGTCGCCCTGCACGCCAAGCCGCATGTCGCCGCCGAGGCCGACGTGAAGATCGACCACGGCGATCTCACCGCCCTGCTCTACCTGCAGGGTTATGAGGAAGAGGACATCGTAAGGTGAGGATCGAGACCGATCGGCTGATCCTCCGCCACTGGCAGGCAAGCGATCGAGAGCCGCTCGCGGCTATTCTCGGCGATCCCGAAGTGCGGCGCTTCTATCCCACCGTCCTCACCCGCGAACAGGCTGGCGCCCAGCTGGATTTCGCACTCACCCGACAGGCCGAAGTCGGCTTCCACTTCGGGGCCGCCGAACTCAAGTCCACCGGCCAGTTCGTTGGCCTGATCGGCCTCGGCTACATCCCGGACGAGACGCGCGCCGCCATTCGCGGCAATCCGCTGGTCGAGATTGGCTGGCAGTTCGATCGCGCCTTCTGGGGCCAGGGCCTCGCGCCGGAGGGCGCCCGCGCGTACCTTGACTATGGCTTCGAGGCGCTGCGCCTCGACGAGATCGTCGCCTTTACCTTCCGTGGCAACCTGCCCAGCCAGCGCGTCATGTCGAAGGCCGGGATGGTTCGCGACCTAATTGCGGACTTCGAACACCCGAAGCTGGCGCCCGGTCATCCACTGCGCCCTCATGTCGTCTACCGGCGTATCCCGATCTAGCCGAGCCGCACGGCGATGAACCGGCTGGTCCCCGTGGGATCCGTCACCTTGAACAGCACTGCCGGCCGCCCCGCTTCCTTGGCCTCGCCGACGAGAGCCGTTAGCTCGTCCACCGTGCCGATCGCCTTCTGGTTGACCTCGGTCACGATCAAGCCGGGGATGAAGCCCTTCTGATAGGCATCCGTGCCGCCCTTGACGTCGGTCACCACAATCCCGCTCTGCTCGGGAGCAATGCCGAACTCGGAACGCTTCGCGTCGTCGAGCGGCGCCACATCGAAGCCCACCATATCGGGCAACGCAGGGGTCACGGCCTCTACTTCGGCCGCGCTATCCTCTGGAGTGCCCGCTGCCGGCGGCACCGCGTCTGGCGCCGGACTGGCCCCATTGTTCGCGATCAATTGCTCGCCCAACTCCAGGCGGCCAAGGGTCACGTCGAGCGTCTCTTCCTTGCCATCGCGCAGCACCTTTACCGGCACCGCCTTGCCCACCGCCGTTTCGGCGACCACGCGCGGCAGGTCGCGCATGCGCGCGATGATCTTGCCGTCGAACTCGAGGATGATGTCGCCTTCGATCACCTTGCCCTCCGACGGACCGCCCTTGGTCACGTCGATCACAAGGGCTCCGGCTGTGTTCTTGAGGCCGAGGCTCGATGCGATGTCCTCGCTGACCTCTTGGATACCAACACCAAGCCAGCCCCGGCGCGTCTCGCCGAACTCGGCCAACTGGTCGATCACGGGCTTCGCCAGGTTGCCCGGCACCGCAAAGCCGATGCCAAGCGACGAGCCGCCGCGGGCGATGATAGCCGTATTGATGCCGATCACCTTGCCGTCCATGTCGAACAGCGGGCCGCCAGAATTCCCCTGATTGATGGCGGCGTCGGTCTGGATGAACTGGTCGTAGGGCCCCGACTGGATATCGCGGTTGCGCGCCGACACGATGCCGATGGTCACCGACCCACCGAGGCCGAACGGGTTGCCGATCGCCATGACCCAATCGCCCACCACGGCCGTATCGCTGTTGCCGAACTCGACGAACGGCAGGTCGCCCGCTGCCTCGACCTTCAGCACTGCCAGGTCCGTCTTGGCGTCCGCGCCGATGATCTTGGCAGGCAGCCGCGTGCCGTCGGTCAGGTAGACGTCGATCTCCTCTGCGCCCTCGATGACATGGTTGTTGGTGACGACGACGCCGTCGGCGGAGATGATGAAGCCCGAGCCAAGGCTGCGCGCCTCCTGCATCTGCTCCTCGCCAAGCCCGTCATTCGGGTTGTGTTCGTTGAAGAATTCTTCGAGTGGCGAACCGTCCGGCAGGTCGGGGAACGGTACGCCCCCTCCGCCCGGCACCCGCCGCGATGTGCCGATGTTGACCACGGCCGGCGACAGGACCTCGGCAAGGCCGGCGACCGATTCAGGCCCCTTGGCCCATACAGTCGGAACCGCGAGCATCGCCAGCACCAGAGACGCCAAAACCCGAGCGGCAACACGCATCAACTTCTCCCGACTCAACCGCCGCGATCGACGAACCTATCGGCCGCAAGACACCCCACAAGAGAACAAGTCCGGCCCCTGCGCAAGCCAACGCACCTGCACGAATGCGAGAAGCCGGCGTCGATA
>JAEWLC010000104.1 GCA_023393475.1 Pseudomonadota bacterium | reverse complement strand
TGCCCCATGGAAAGGGGGCTGGCAACGCAACCCCCAAACCCAATGCCAACCCCAACGCCGCCCCGGCTCCCAACCCCACCGCGACCCCGAACCCCAACGCGAATCCCAATTCCAGCGGGAACAACGGCAACAATGGGAACGGTGGAGGGAATGGCAACGGGGGCAACAACGGAAATGGCGGCAACAACGGAAACGGCGCCGGCAATGGGAACGGGAACGGGAACGGGAACGGGAACGGGAACGGAAATAACGGGAATGCTGGCGGCAACGGCAATGGCAATGGAAACGGCAATGGGAACGGAAACCCCAAGAAGTGAGCTGCCGGATGGGGCAGCCCGCATCCGGGTCGCATTCGTCGATGACCACCCGACCCTGTTGATGGGCATCGCCGCCCTTTTCGCCAGTGACCCGCGCTGCGCCATCGTCGGGACCGGGCGGTCCGCCGCGGAGGCGGTTCAGCTGGTCGGGTTGCACGGGCCCGACATCGTCACCCTCGACCTCAGCATGCCGGGCGACGTTTACGCCGCCATCCGGTCGATCGCCGAAACCTCGCCGCAGACGCGCGTCCTCATCTTCACCGCCTATGCCGATGTCGACCTTGCGCTTCGCGCGCTCGATGCCGGGGCACATGGCTTCGTGCTGAAGGGGCGCCCGTCCGAGGAATTGTTCGATGCCATCGATACGGTGTCGCGGGGCGGGCTCTACATCTCGCCCGACTTCTCTCCCAAGCTTCTGTCGGGGCTGCGCAACCGCTCACGGCGCGAGAACGGCGCCATCAAGCTCAGCCCGCGCGAACAGCAACTGGTCGATTGCCTGTTCGAGGGCATGAGCAACAAGGAAATCGCCCGCGCCCTCGAGCTGACCGAGAAGACGGTCAAGCACTACATGACCAACCTGATGAACAAGCTGAAGGTGAAGAGCCGGCTCGAGGTGGTGCTTGCCGCCGGCAAGCTTCGCGGACAGCACGACAGCGATGTCTACAGGCCTGCCGACAACGATACCTGAGGCCGTTCCACGAGCGGAATCGACGCCGTTACCAGCGCACGGCCTTCGTCGAACGCAATGGTGAGGTTGCCGCCCTGCGACTCGACCCGGAAGCGCATGCCGGTCAATCCCATGCCGCCAGCCGTAGGTTCGCGATGGTCGTCCCCGAGAGCGTTGACGATCTGGACTTCGAGCCATCCCTCGCCGACCTTTGCCGAAAGATGGGGTTCCGCCCCGTCGCCGTGCCGATAGGCATTGCTCAAGCCCTCCTGCACCACCCGGTAGGCGCAGATGCGCGCGTTGAGCGGCGCCGCCGTCCCGCGTGCAACCGAAACCTCCCGGCGCACTCGCGATCCGGTCAGGTTCTCGTGCCGCACCACCGCGGCTTCGATCGCTTCGGCGAGGCTCGCCGTGGCGAGTTCCGGCAGGGCCAGCCCCGAGGACACGCCGCGCATCTCCTCGAGCGCCTGCTGCGCGAGCGCGACATTGGCGTGCTGCATGGCCTGGGTCGGCTTGCCGCCCATGCGCAGGATGAGCAGCGTCAGCAGCTGGACCGGACCATCGTGGATGTCCTGCCCGACCGTCGCCAGCATGCGCTCGCCGGCAAGGTTGGATTCAACCCGCAGCCGGTCTGAGGCCTGCTGCAATCCGATATTGGCGAGCAGCAGTTCGCGGGTGCGCGTGAGATTCTGCGCCAGCCGGGCGCGATGCGCCTCGATGACGCGGCCCGTGCTGTCGACGAGCGCTGCTACCATGCCGAGGGCGAGAAAGCCGATCAGGGCCGTGATCAGCCAGACGTCGGTGCGCGCCCTCGCCTGCAGCTCGATGACGCTCCTCGCGCTGAAATAGAGCTCGGCCACGCCAACAATGCTCTGGCCCTCGCGATCGTAGAGAGGGGTATAGATCTTGAGCACCGTAATCGTCGCCTCGGGCAGCCCGGACATGCCGGCGAGCTGCAGGTCGAGCAGTTCGACGACCACCTGCCCGCCGACGGCGAGGTCGAGATCGACGGCATCGGTCGTATCCTGCAGCCCGCTCGACAGCTGATAGATGACCTCGTGGTCGAGCCCACGGATGGTCAGTTGCAGGAGCCGCGTCATGTCGGTCGCCGAACCGACCCGGAAGGCCTCCTCGAGTGCACCCAGCTTTTCCCGCGACAAGGCACCATCGACGATGGCGTCGCCGAGCGTACTGGCGATCAGGGCCTGGATACTGGCGGCCGCCGTTTCGCCGACGCCCCGAACCACGCTGGCGGCGACATAATTGCCGGTCCAGAACCCCAGCAGCGTCATCGCGGCCAGCCCGACGATGACCGCCATGCCGAAGAAGCGCTGTGACAGAGTTGGGCGGCGGATGGTCGGCATCATCCCGTGATCGCGGTTTCCCATCGAGTACATCAGGAACCGCGGCGGCCCACAATCGGCCGACGCCGATCATGGTGACCATCGGAGTGAACCAAACGGCAGCGCTGAGGTTGACCTCTCCCGTCCTCGAGCAGGTGTCCCGATGCCAGAGCAGTTCCCCAAGCCGCCATTTCCGCCACAGCAGCAGCCATATCCGGGCCTCAGCAGCCGGATGAATCCGGTGCCCGATCACGGCGAGAACAGCTATCGCGGCTCGCAGCGGCTCGAAGGAAAGAAGACGCTCATCACAGGGGCGGATTCCGGGATCGGCCGCGCCGTGGCGCTGGCCTTTGCCCGCGAAGGCGCCGACGTCGCCATCTCCTATCTCAGCGAGCACGAGGATGCGGAGCAGATCAAATCGCAGATCGAGGGCTGCAACCGGCAGTGCATCCTGCTGCCGGGCGACCTGGCCGATCCCGACCATTGCAGGGACCTGATCGCCAGGACGGTCGAGGCGTTCGGCCGGATCGACGTGCTGGTGAACAACGCCGCCCACCAATCCTATTTCGAGAGCATCGAGGAGATCCCCGACGCGGAGTGGGAGAAGACCCTCGCAGTGAACATCTCGGCAATGTTCTACCTCACCAAGGCCGCCGTTCCGCACATGAAGCCGGGTTCCTCGATCATCAATACCGCCTCCAAACAGGCCGACGAACCGAGCCCTGAACTCCTCGCCTATGCGGTGACGAAGGGCGCCATCCAGAATTTCAGCGCCGGGCTCTGCCAGCTGCTCGCGAAAAACGGAATCCGGGTGAACACTGTAGCGCCCGGTCCGGTATGGACTCCCCTCGGCCCCGCCAGCCTGCCGGTCGGCAACGTCGTCGACTTCGGCAAGCAGGTGCCCTTCGAACGGCCCGCCCAACCACGGGAACTCGCCCCGCCCTACGTCATGCTGGCCAGCGACGAAGCCAGCTACATCTCCGGCGCAACCATCGCCGTGACCGGCGGCAAGCCGGTGATGTGACACGCGGGCTTATGGCCCTGTGCCACGTAGCTATGTCTTTGAGATTGGCTCACCCGATGAGAGGCGGAACCATTCAAGCGCTACCTCGGCAAGCTCGACGGCCAGCGCAGCGGCGAACGCCCCAGCAAGGCGACGATCACCTCGACGCTGTACGCGGTCCGCGATTTCCCGAAGCGGACATTCGCACTATCAGCTGCGTCCCCCGCTGACGAGTATCGTTGCCCCGCTGATGTATCCCGCCAGTCGTTCCGACGCGAGGAACAGGTAGGCTCCGACGCAGTCGTCCGGCTCGCCCAGTCGGCCCAGCGGGACCTCGGTGGCGATGGCCTCGACAGCGGCCGGGTCCATCGTGCCATCATGGATTGGGGTACGGATCATCCCGGGGGCAACGGTGTTCACCCGGATGCCGAACGGGCCCAGTTCGCGTGCCAGGCTGATCGTCAGGGTGTTCAGCGCGGCCTTGCTGGCGGCGTACAATCCGGAACCATTGCCGCCACCCGTGAAGGCGGCGCGCGAACTGGTGTTGATGATCGAGGCCCGCCCCTGCCGCTTCAATTCGGGAATCAGCGCGCGAGTGAGTCCGACAACAGCCCTGAGATTGGGATCGAATATGCTGTCGTAGAAGTCGTCGTCGCTGTCAGCCACCGGCCGGCGCTCGACGAGTACCCCGGCATTGTTGACGAGGATGTCGAGGCCGCCCAGCCGGGCCACAGCCTGCTCTGCCACCCGATCACGCTCCACCGGATTTGCAAGATCGCCGCCGACCGTCACGGCCTCTCCGCCCCCAGCGATGACAGCGTCCCGCAACGCCTCTGCGCGGGCGGCGCCGCTACGGTAGTGGAACGCGACCCGGGCGCCGCAACGGGCGAAGCCAAGCGCCACCTCGGCGCCGATGCCCGAACTGGCACCGGTGACGAGGACACGGCGACCGGCCAGGTCCTCCAGACCGAACGGGCGCGTCACTTCGCCTGAATCGCGGCGCTCAGGAAGTCCGCCCTGGCCCTCGCCCCTTGAATGAGGAATCCCAGGTCGACGCCAGCAAGGATGAAGCGGGACCCCATGGCGATGTAGCGGCTCATGAGATCAGAATCGATGCCGGCCGCGCCGGGAATCTTGCCGTGCCGTTCGCAGGCGGCGATCACCTTTTCATAGGCCTCGACGACTTTGGGATGCGCGTGCTCACCTGGGATGCCCATCTCGGTGCAGAGGTCGTTGGTACCGATGAGGACGACGTCGACCCCAGGAACGCTGGCGATGGCATCGGCCTCGGCGACTGCTGACGGCGATTCGAGCATGACCACGACCATGGTCATCTTCTCGACGGCCGCCGTGGCTTCGACACGTGAGCCCATCTGGTACTCGCGTTGCAGGTTCATGCCGGAATAGGAGCGATGGCCGAGCGGCGGCAGCCGCAACTCGGCAACGATCTCCCGGGCTTCCTCCGCCGTCTCGACATGCGGCATGACAATACCGAGCGCGCCGCTGTCGAGCATGCGTGTCGCAAGGGAGTACTCGCCACGCGGCACCCGGACAAAGGGCGCAATGTCAGCATCAAGGGCGGCCGCCGAGATCTGGGCAGCGGTGTCCAACGACAGGCTGGAATGCTCCAGGTCAATGAACAGCCAATCGAACCCGGCCGTCTTCATGGCCTTGCCGATGTCGACGGTGCGCGCCAGCCGGACGCCGGCTCCAAGGGCAGTTCCGCCGTTCTTGAGGATCTCGAAGGCGTTATTCCGGATGGGCATGGCTTGGTCCACTATTGATTGAAGTACTGCGGGGGAGATTTCGTTGGTGACGCTTGCGTCGCCAGTTCCGGTGTCGCGGCAAGCAGGCGCTGTGTGTAGGGGTGGCCGGGGCTGCCAAAGATCTGCTGGACAGTTCCTGTCTCGACGACTTCCCCGCGATACATGACGACCACGCGGTCCGCGAAGTCGCGGACCAGAGCGAGATTGTGCGCGATAAAGAGATAGGAGAGACCGTACTGACGCTGCAGCGACTTGAGCACGTCGATGATCTGCGCCTGCACCGACACGTCGAGCGCGGACACTGCCTCGTCGCAGATTATCAGGTCCGGTTTCAGCGCGAGGGCGCGAGCGATGGCGATGCGCTGGCGCTGGCCACCCGAGAACTCGTGCGGCCGTCGGTCGGCATGCTCAGGCTTCAGTCCGACCTGTTCAAGCAGCTCGATGGCGCGCGCCCGATACTGCTCCGGTGGCACGACCTGCGGATGGATGGCCCACGGTTCGGCAATGATGTCGACCACCCGCATGCGGGGATTGAGCGACGCCGTCGGATCCTGGAACACCACCTGCAGCCGCCGGCGGATTTCAGCGGGCCGCGCGCCACCGGTGAGGGGGAGCATGTTGCCGAGAAATGTCGCCGTGCCGTCGTCGGCTGTCTCCAGCCCGAGCAGCAAGCGTGCGAGCGTCGATTTGCCGGAGCCGGATTCACCGACGACCGCCACCGTTTCCTGCCGGTCGACCCTGATGGAGGCACCTCGAAGGGCGTGGGCGCGGACACCGAGCTTGCCGCCGAACGGGTTGCGGCCAACTGCGTAGGACTTGTGCAGGTTCTGTGCGACGAGCAGGGCCGCTTCCTGCCCTGCCTCCCGCGGCGCGGGAATGTCGCCTTGCCCCGGTACGGCGGCCAGAAGCTGGCGGGTGTAGGGATGGCCGGGCCGCGCAAACACGTCGCGGACATCGCCACTCTCGACCAACTCGCCGTCCTTCATGATCAGCACGCGATCGGCAAACTCGGAGACGACCCCCAGATCGTGCGTGATGAGGATCATGGCCATCCCGGACTCGCGCTGCAGATCCTTGAGCAGGTTCAGGATCTGCGCCTGCACGGTGACGTCGAGGGCGCTGGTGGGTTCGTCGGCAATCAGCAGATCGGGCCGCAGCGCCATGGCCATGGCGATCATGATGCGCTGGCGCTGCCCGCCCGAGAACTGGTGGGGATAGTCGTTTAGCCGGCGTTCGACATCCTCGATGCCGACCTTGCCCAGCAGGTCGCGCGTGCGTTCCAGCGCCTCTGCGGACTTGACGCCATGCACGACGAAGGACTCGGCGATCTGCCTGCCAATCGTCATCACCGGATTGAGCGAGGCGAGAGGGTCCTGGAAGATCATTGCCAGCTTGGTGCCGTTGATGATCCGGCGCTCCTCCGGGGAAACCTGCAGCAGGTCGCGACCCTCCAGCAGGATCCGCCCGGACACGATACGCGCCGGCGGCGTATCGAGCAGACCCATCACAGCCGATGCGGTGAGCGACTTGCCTGAGCCGCTTTCGCCCAGCACGGCCAGCGTCTCGCCACGATCGACATGGAAACCGACGCCCTGCAGCGTTCTCAGGGTCTTGCCGGCACGGCTGAACTCTATGCCGAGGTTCTCCACCTCGAGAAGGTGTGGAGCGCTAGGCATGCTTGCCACCCTCCAGCCGCCACCGCCGCTGCGGATCGTTGAGCGTCTTCAGCCACTCGGCAATGAAGCTCAGCGAGAGCGTCACCAACGAGATGGCGATGCCCGGCCACAGTGAGATCCACCAGGCCTGCGCGAGGTAGTTGCGTCCTTCGGCGACCATGAGACCCCAGGTAATCTCGGGTGGCTGCAGGCCGAGCCCGAGGAAGCTGAGGCCGGACTCGGTCAGCATCACCAGGGCGAACTCCATGGCAGCCAGCGTCAGCAGCGTGGGGACGATCGCGGGCGCGATGTGGACCAGCAGGAGGCGCAGGGTCGAGGCACCGAACACCGAGGCTGCCGTGACGTACATGCGCTCACGTACTTCGAGCACCTCGGCATAGGTAGTTCGGAGGAAGACCGGGATGCGGGTGATGGCGAGGACCAGCACCATGTTGAGCACGCTGGCGCCCAGCACGTAGAGGACAACCATGGCGAGCAGCAGCGACGGCAGGCTGATCAGCACATCGGCGGCCCGCAGGATCACCTGTGCAATCCATCCGCGCCTGATGCCAGCGTAGATACCGAGAGCGGCTCCGAGGATGGTCGATGCGCAGACCGTCGCCAGCGCGATGGCCATCGTGTTGGTGCTGCCAACGACGAGGCGCGCCAGGATGCTGCGGCCGAGCGTGTCCGTGCCGAGGATGTTGATCAATCCCCGCTCCAGCTGGAAGGGCGCGATGTTGCGGTTGCGGACGCTGACCTTGGTCGCCAGCTCCCACAGCAGCGGTGACAGCACAATTGCCGCGATCGCGACGATGGCGAGAACGGTGGCTCCTACGAGGGCCAGTCGATCACGGCCGAGCATCGCGAAGCCGGTGCGGAGCCGTTGCGAGATGGTCGAGCGGTTGGTGGGGGCCAGAGTCATCAGTTGTGCCTGATGCGCGGATCGACCAGGGCGTAGGCGATGTCGATCAGGATGTTCAGCGCGAACACGGCCATGCCGGTGATGATCACCCCGGCCTGAATGACCGCGAAGTCACGGAAAGTGATGGCGTCGATCATGATCTTGCCCACGCCGGGGAAGCCGAAGATGGTTTCGACGATGACGGCGCCGTTGATGATGCCGGTCGCCTGGTCGCCAGCCACCGTGATCACCGGCAACAGAGCGTTGCGCACGGCATGTCCGAACAGGATGGTATGGCCCGGCACGCCCTTGGCGCGCGCCGTCTTGATGTAGGCCGAAGATAGCGCGGTGAGCATCGAACTGCGCATCACCTGCACGATGACGCCGAGCGGGCGTACGACGAGGACGGTGACGGGAAGGATCCAGTGCAGCACGCCGCCGGTTCCGGACGTTGGCAGCCAGCGCAACTGTACGGCGAAGATCATCACGCCCACGATGGCGAGCCAGAAATTCGGCAGGCTTGACGCCGCGAGCGACAGCACGGTCGCGATCCGGTCGAAGGCACTGTCCGGCCGCCAGGCAGCGCAGGCGCCGATGACGATGGCAAGCACGGTCGCGATGGTCATGGAAACCAGCGCCAGCAGCAGGGTTGTCGGGAAGGCCTCGAGCACAACCTCGATGGCCGGCCGATTCTGGCGCAGCGACATGCCGAGATCGAACTGCAGGAGGTTCGCGACGAAGCGGGCGAACTGCTCGATAAGCGGATCGTTGAAGCCGTTGCGCTCGGCAAAGGCCAGTCGTGTCTCCGCGCTGGCGTTGAGGGTGACATAGAGATTGGTGGGGTCGCCCGTGAGCCGGGCGATGAAGAATACGCCGGCCACCAGCGCCACGAGCGACAACACGCTGTAGAGCAGGCGCCTTCCGACGAAATAGAACATGGCGCCCCCTGGAGGTTGTGGCTGCCGACACGTTCCGGCAGCCACGTGTGCGATCAGCGGAAGGCTATCCGGGCGAGTTCGAGCTGGCCGGCTTCGGCGTTGCTCGGCTGGAAGTCCAGCCGTGGGCCGACTCGCATATAGCCAACCATGTGGAACATCTTGACGTCGGGCACGAGCTCTTCGGCGATGTAGCGGTTCACTTCCCGCAGCTTGACGCCGCGGTCTTCGCCAGTCGCGGCAAGCGCCGCGTCGATCATCGCATCGAGCGTGGGATCATTGACTTCTGCCTGGGTGCCGGCCGAGTGGAAGCGCGCCGGAACGGTAAAGGCCGCGTCACCGAAATTGTTGTCGTGCATCTCGGGGAACAGGGCTACCTGGCGATCGTCGGCGAAGGGCTTGGTCACCATCGGCACCCACTGTCCCGTCTCGATCATCTGCAGCTTGATGTTGAGGCCGACATCGTTCCAGTTCTGCACCATCACCTGCAGCACGTCCTCGATATTGGCGTACATGCCGATGCGGCCATAGACGGTGATCTCGGTGTCGACCGGCACGCCGTCCGCCCGGGCTTCATCCACAAGTGCCTTCGCCTGCTCGGCATCGAACGCCCAGACCTTCAGCTCGGGGTTGTAGCCAAGCACGCGCGGGCCGAAATCCTGGATTGCAGGAACGACGTCGGCGCTCAGGACGGTGCCGACCAGCGACTCACGGTCAAAGGCCAGGTTCATCGCCTTGCGCACGCGGATATCGTCGAGCGGCGCCTTGAGCACCATGCGGATACGCGTCGTCTCGCCGTCCGGATAGGTACGGTCTAGTTCGGGGTTGGTCGCGTCCTGCGGTGCGACGGCAAGCGCGATGTCGGCCTCGCCGACTTCGACCATCGACGCGCGCAGCGCGGACTCGCTGCGGACCACGTAGGTCGCGGAGGTCACGGCCGGCGCCTCGCCCCAGTACCCGTCATTGGCACCGAGCTCGATGCCCTCGGGGGTCCAGGACTTGAAGACGAACGGGCCGGTGCCGATCGGGGCGCGGGTCAGTTGGTCATCGGGCGTCGAGGGCGAGCCCATGCCGAAAACGGTCAGGAATATCGGCATCAGCAGTTGCGGCGGGTCGACGTTGATGTCGACCGTGAGATCGTCAACGGCCGTGACGGTCATCGCGGAGGTCATTCGGTCGCGATCGACGCAGTAGAAGGCGTCGCTGGTCATGCGCTCAAGCGACTTCTTGACCGATGCCGCATTGAACGGCTGGCCGTCGTGGAACTTTACGCCTTCGCGCAGGGTCACGCGCCAGGTGCCGCCACCGATGTCCTCCCATGCCGTCGCGAGCCGGGGCGTGACGGCACCGGTGACGGGATCAAGGACGGTCAGCGTTTCCACCACGTTCTGGCGGATGACGTTACCCACGCCGCTCAGCGAGTTGTTGCAAGGGTCAAGGTCCGTCGGCTCAGAGGCCAGAACGACCCGCACCGTACCCGGAGCGACGTCCTGGGCCATGGCCTGCCCGGCAAGGGTGGTGGCCGCGAGGCCAATGGCCGCCACAAATTTCGTCAATCTCATAATGTCCTCCTGCGCCGGCGCTTTGGCTCTGGCAACTATGCAAACTGCCGACGCGGCTATCGACAGTCCAATCTAAATCGGGCATCAATTTATGCAAAACTCGCATAGGATGAACCATGGCGCGGATGCTGGATCTGAAGCAACTGCAGTGCTTCGTTGCGGTCGCCGAGGAGGGCAGCTTCAGCCGGGCGGCGCAAAGCCTCAACATGACGCAGCCGCCATTGAGCCGCCAGGTCTCCAACCTCGAGGCTTTCCTCGGGGTCGAACTGCTCCGGCGCACGACGCGCACGGTGCGTCTCAGCCAGGCCGGCCGGGAGTTCCTGCCTGATGCCCAACGCCTGCTTCGCCTGACGGAGCATGTGACGCTGCAGGGCTCGCGCCTGAGTGGAGCCACCGTAGGCAAGGTTCGCCTGGGCTTTACCGCTGCGGCGTCCTACAGCTTTCTTCCGCAACTCATCGGCCGATCGCAGAAAGTCTATCCGGGCCTCGACCTGGTGCTGCGCGACATGCCCACGCAGAGCCAGCTCGAGGCATTGTTCTCGGGCCAGATCGACGTCGGCTTTCTTCGCACACCGACCTGCCCGCCAGGCCTCGTGATGGAGCGCGTCATCCGGGAGCCATTCGTGCTCGCCATTCCCGACAGTCATCCACTTCTGAGGAAGCGGGCCATCCAGCTGGCCGACCTTAGCGGCAACCCGCTGATCATGTATTCGCCGTTGTGGGATCCGCTGTTTCACTCGCTCTTGACGGCGCTGTTCCAGAATAGCGGGCTAAACCCCAACATCGTGCAGCACGTGACGCAGGTGCATTCCGTGCTGGCTCTGGTGCAAGCAGGCATCGGCATCGGCCTCGTCCCCCAGAGTGCTGCAAACCTTCGCTACCCTGACGTCGAATACAGGCACATGGCCGTGGATAGCCGGCAATACATCGACCTGCACATGGCCTGGCGCGCTGAACAGGATCTGCCGGTGCTGACCACCTTCATGGATTTCGCCCGCCAGTTCGCTGCCGAATGGCAACCGCCATCGATCGGGCCGACGGCCGGAAGGTCGGAGGATTGACTGCTTTCGATCTTCGGGGTGCCCGCGTAGCAACTGGACCGCTTCTTGGGTTGCCGCTCTTGCGGTAGAGCCGGCACGGTTGTCTCGATCTTCGCTTGACCAAGCAGTAGCTATACCGCCCTCAGGTTGCCCGCCTTCCGATAGAGCTGAGCGACCTCGGTTCTGCGAAGTGAGTGAGTTCCGAGACCACGATCATCGAGCCCGGCTGCCCAGTCTGGCTTGATCCCCAAGCCCTGAACCTGATTGTGCTACTGCCTTCAGGCGGACGCTGCGCGCCGCAACCTGGAGTGTTTCGAAGGCGTGGTACCGATCTTCATGCCTAGCGGCGATTTCTCCCCCCGCAGGACTGAACACTGTTGAGCCGCCCGACATGGCCTGCATGGCTTGCGGCAGGGTGTGCCGGCCCGCCGAAACCGTCCCCAGCATGGCCGCGCCGAGCAGCACCGGCTCCGAGCTGTCCGGCACCGCCACCGGCACATTCGACGCATCGGCGAGCAGCTGGCAGACCAGCGGGCTGCGAGCGGCGCCGCCGCTGGCGACGATGCTGGAGATCGAGATTCCCTCCGCCGCGAAGCGGTCCAGCAACTGTCTGAGGCCATAGCCGATCCCCGTCAGACCGGCGATATAGAGGGCCACCAGGCTGGCATGATCCCGATCGAGGCCGAGCCCGGCGATCACGGCGCGGGCGTCCGGATCGGCGAAGGGCGATCGATTGCCGAGGAACTCGGGGACGACGTGGATGCCGTCGGCAAGCCTGACCGCGTCCGCATGGGTGGCGGATGCCTGCACGGCCTGCCGGTCGAGCCACTCGACCAGCGACAGCCCGTTCTCCTGCGCTATGGCGGCAATTTCGCCGGCAGCCGGGTGCAGTGTCACGAGGTGGTCGATCGCCGCTCCGGCGGCCGACTGGCCGCCCTCGTTGAGCCACAGGCCCGGCACCATCGCTGAATAATACGGTCCCCAGACGCCTGGGACGAAGGTCGGCTCGGCCACGGATGCCATGGCGCAGGCGGACGTGCCGAAAATGTAGGCGAGGCGCGCCTCGAGGTCGGGCGCTTCCGTCCCGATGGTGGCGCCCAGGGTACCCACGCCGCCGGCATGCGCATCGATGAGTGATGCAGCGACCGCCGTGCCGAGAAGCAGCCCAAGATCGGCGGCGGCCCTGGCGTCGAGGCCATTTCCCAACGCCGTGCCCGGCATCACCACTTCGGTCCCGATACGGGTAAAGCCCTCATCCGCTAACTCGCCGAGGCCGATCGCCCTAAAGTAGGCGGCGTCCCAGCACTGTTCGTGCGCGATGTAGGTCCACTTGCAGGTCACCGTGCACATCGACCGCGCAAGGGAGCCCGACGCCCTCCAGGTGAGGTAGTCGGCGAGGTCGAAGAAGTGCGCCGCTGCCGTAAACGAATCCGGCAGATTGCGCTTCAGCCACAGCAGCTTGGGCGTTTCCATCTCGGGCGAGATGACGCCACCGACAAAGCGCAGCACGTCGTGGCCGCCCGCATTGATCTCGTCCGCCTCGCCCGAGGCCCGGTGATCCATCCAGACGATGACATTGCGTGACGGGTCGTGCGAGGGGCTGACCGAGACCGGCGCACCATCGGCGCGCACGGCGACCAGCGAACAGGTGGCATCAAAGCCGATCCCGGCGATCCGCTGCGCCTCGACGCCAGAAGCGGCTACCGCCTCGCGAACGCTCTCGGCCACCGCCTGCCAGATCTGCTCGCTCGACTGCTCGACGATCTCACCGGCCTCGTGCCAGATGGTAATCGGGCGCCTGGCGGCGGCAAGGAGCTTCCCAGCCGCATCGAAGACGCCTGCCCGCGCGCTGCCCGTGCCGACGTCGACGCCGATGAAGCAGTCACCCTGAACGCCACCCATCCCGGTCACCCTAGAGGTCGAGGCAAACGGGCAGGATGGTCAGGTCGCGGATCACCACGTTCCGCGGCCGGGTGAGCATGAACAGGACGGCCGCCGCCACTTCCTGCGGCTGCATCAGGCTGCCATTGGCCAGCGCCTCGTCCATCTTCGCCTTGGGCCAGTCATCGAGCAGAGCTGTCACGACCGGGCCGGGCAGCACCGCACCAACGCGGACGCCGTGCTTCGAGACCTGACGCCGGACGGTATGCACAAAGGCCTGAACCGCGTGCTTGGACGCGGTGTATATGGGTTCCCATACCACCGGAATGATGCCCGCGACGGAGCTGGTGACGATGATGTCGCCGGCGCCCTTCTCGACCATGTGCGGCAGCACCGCGTGGATGGTCCGGAACACCGCGTTGACGTTGAGATTGAGCATGCGGTCCCACGCATCGGGATCGCCATTCAACACTTCGCCGCCGACATAGGCCCCCGCATTGGCGTGGAAGATGTCGAGGCCGCCGGCTTTGGCGAGAATCTGCGGCATCATCTGCTCGACGCTTGCCGGGTCAAGCAGATCGACGACCACCGGGATCGCCCGGGGCCCGAGTTCCAGGCAAAGCCGGTCGAGCTTGTCCGCGGCGCGATCAGCGAGCACGACGGTGGCGCCGGCATGCAGCATGCTCCGCGCGCACTCGAGGCCAATGCCCGAGGCCGCACCGGTAATCGCGGCAACCTTGCCGTCGAGTTCGTTCGTCATGGAAATCGTCCAGTTGGTGTGTCGTTTGGGTCTGCGGGGCAACCCCGAACGTCCAGTTGATCAGGCAGCCCGCGAAACCTGGGCCACCAGCCTCTGGATCGGGATGGAGTGGTCGGACAGCGCCGCGTGGGGGACCTTGTGTCCGCCCCTGATCATGCGAAGTGCGGCAGCGGCCTCTTTCGGCGCGTTGTAGCAAAGTGCACCGACGATCTGCTCGTCGCTGCTGACGAAGAAGGTCGCGAAGGAATCGGAGTCCTGGCTTCCCCTGTCCACCTTCTTCACCGAGCCGCGGCCAGACGTGTCGCCGGCAAACTGCAGGTTGACGCCGTGCTGGTCACTCCAGAACCAGGGGACCTCCCGATACTCTTCGACGGCCCCGGCCGCGACGCGGCCAACCAGCGCGCCATGATCCTGGGCGTGCCGCCAGGACTCGAGGACCGTTGGGGCCCCGAGCCTGACGGAATGAAACTCGGCGACCTCTCCGGCAGCGAAGATTTCCGGGTCCTGTGTACGGCCGGAAGGGTCGACGAGTATCCCTCGGTGCGTGGCAAGTCCGGCGCGCACCGCGAGCTCAATGTTCCTTTCGACGCCAACTCCGGCAATAACCAGGTCGGCGGGGAGGGTGCGGCCGTCGTGCAGGGCCACCCCGGAGGCGTCGATAGCCGCCACCGAGGATGAGAAGGAGAACTCCACCCCCTGACGCCGGTGCAGATGCTCGATCCGCGCAGCAAGGCGTGGATCGAGCGAGCGCGAAAGTGCGCTCTCCGCAACGTCGACAACGGTAACGGCGCAGCCGCGCGCCGTGGCTGAGGACGCAACTTCGAGGCCGATCACGCCCGCGCCGATGCAGACGACGCGCATGCCGGCCCGCATCGCCTCGCGGAGACGAACGGCATCCCCATAGGTACGCAGCGTGTGGGCCCGTTCGCCACCGGCAACAGATAAACGGCGCGGTCGACTGCCAGTCGCCAGCACCAGCTTGTCGAACTGAATCCCGCCGCCGAAACTGAGCGCGACCTTGCGGGCGCCGAGGTCGATCTCCTCGACCCGGACACCGGTGATTACCTCGATCGATTCCGCCCCAACGACGGCCGGCTCGAAGAAGTGGACCAGGGGCACCTGTTCTTCGGAAGCGATGAAGCCCTTCGAAAGGGGTGGGCGCTCGTAGGGCAGAGCGCTCTCCTCTCCGACGACCACGATCCGCCCGCCGAATCCGGCGCGACGCATCGCTATTGCGGCGTGTGCTCCGGCCTGACCGGCACCGACGACGATATGAGTTGCCATCGGGTGCCTATGCCGCCCGCTCCGGCAATGCCACAAAGACACCGCCTTCACGCAGCTCGACCTCATACGTCCTGATGTCCTTCTTGAGAGGTTCACACAGCGCCTTGCCGCTGGTCACGTCGAACCGGCCCGAGTGAAGCGGGCACTCGACCTCGCAACCCTCAAGCCAGCCATCGCTCAACAAGGCGTATTCGTGCGTGCAGACGTTTCCGGTCGCAAAGAAGCGACCATCCTCGAGATGGTACAGCGCCAACTTCTGCCCCTCGGCTGTCACGCCGAGCATTTCGCCTTCGGGAATATCACCGGCGCTGGCTACACGCACCCAAACCATCACGTCACCCAAATTCAATCACTCCCGCATTGTTTGCGTCGGCGCTCAGCCAGTCAGAGCCTGTAGAGCCCTAGCGCATTATCCCGCATGATCTTGCGCATCTGGTCTTCCGGCATCTCTGCCTTGAACGCGTATTGGGGATCGTCGTAGTCCCAGTGCGGGTAGTCGCTGGCATAGAGGATGCGATCCCAGCCGACCTGCTCGAACATGTTCACCAGATGCTCGGGGACCTCGGGTTCCTCCACGGGCTGCGTCGAGAAGTAGAAGCTCTCGTTGATGTACTCGGAAGGCGGGCGCTTCACGTGCGGGGTTTCTACGCCCATGGTTTGCCACAAGCGGTCTAGTCGCTTCTTCACCGAGATAGACCAGCCCACACCACCTTCGATGAGGATGAACTTGAGGCCTGGGAAATGCTCGCAGACGCCGTCGAGGACGAGACTCATCATCTGTGTCTGCATCGAGGCGACCAGCGAAAGGTGCTCCTCGTTGTAGTACGACGGCCAGCCGCCCGCAGTACGCGAGCCCGTAGGGCCACCGACATGGATGCCGATGGGCAGCCCATGGGCCGCGGCCTCCTCGTAGATCGGCCAGTAGCGGCGACGACCCATCGGTTCTGCCGTCAGGGAGATCATCTCGATCTGGGCATAGCGCCGGTCATGAGCGTGCCGACGAATCTCGTCGACTGCGAAGGCCGTGTCCTCGTGGGGGATGAGGATGGAGGCGCGCAGCCGCGGCTCCAGATCGACTAGGGCATCGACCTGCCATTCGTTGACGGCCGAAACCAGCGCCGCGCCGTACTCGACGTTGCGGGCGGTATTGCCGAAGCCGAGAGGCTCAAGAATACCCAGCGCGACGTTGTTGCGGTCTAGGTGCTGCTCCCGCATCAGCTTCAGGTCGGACCCAGGCATGGTACCGTCCTCGGGCCACGCGTCGCGGCGTGCCGTGGCAGGCATGTAGCGCGGATACCCAAAGACGGTCGCATACGGGCCGTAGTGCGGGTCGCCGAACTGGTCCATGTGGTCGCGCCACTGCTTGGCGAGATATGGCTTCAGCGTCTCCCCGCCATGGCTGGGGAAGGGATGGATGTCGGAGTCGATGATGCCCGGGCCGATGGCCGAGACCCCGGCCGGCTGTTCCAAGGTTGCAGTCGTCATGCCACTTCCTCCGTCAGGCGGGTGTAGGTACGCAGCGGGTTGTCCCGCTTGATCTTGCGAGCGAGGCCGGCGTTGATGCCGGCGGGCATCGGATCGTTGCCTTCGAACTGCCAGTGCGGATAGTCGGACGAGAACAGGAGCATGTCGTCGCTTCCCAACTGCTCGACGAAGCGCTCGAGGTCGGGGCCGGCATCGGGGCCATCGAAGGGCTGGATGGTGAGGCGCACGCGGTCGCGCACTTCCTCAATGGTGGAACGCTTCATCCACGGCACTTCGCCGCGCACGCCGCGCCAGGTCTTGGTGGAACGCCACATGTAGGGGACGACCCAGCCAACACCGGACTCGATCAGCACGAACGTCAGGTCCGGGAACTTGCTGAACACGCCTTCCGACAGCAGGCTCTGCAACTGCGCAGAGAACATCTGTGGTGCGCTGGCATAATCCTGCAACAGGTGGGTCGGCCAACCGGAGGGCGTGGTGGGGTAGCGGTACATGCTGCCGGCATGGATGCCGATGGGCAGTCCATGACGCTGGGCAGCCTCGTAGATAGGCCAGTAGTAGTTGCGGCCCAGCGTCAGCTCGTTGGAAACGAGCATCAGCACCTGGACGAACCGCTTGTCGGATGCACAGCGGTCGATCTCCTCGGCCGCGGCGATCGGGTTCTGGGCGGCGATCACGATCGAGGCGCGCAGGCGTGGCTCCTTGTCGAGCCACTCCGTACGCATCCAGTCGTTGATCGCCGAGCAGATGGCGCCGCCCATGTAGTCGCTCATGGCGACCTGGCCGCCATAGAGCGGGTTGCAGATGGCCATGCTGAGCCCGAGACCGTCGAGGGCCTGCTTGCGCACTGTCTCCAGGCTGGAGGCTGGCCGGATACCGGCTTGGCGCCAGTCCGGCCGGCAGGAGATTGGCGCGTTCGGGGGGTAGCTCGCCATTTCCATGCCGTCGATCTCACGGCTGAGGAACTGTTCCTGCCAGTAATCGGTCATGAACGGAAGCAGTGCAGCCATGCCAGGAATTCCGGGATGGATGTCGCAGTCGATCGCCGCCTCGGGCTCAGCAATGGTCATCGCATGTTTCCTTTAGATCAGGCCGGCGCGGCTAAGAGTCCGCTTCCATTCGTCGGCAGCGGCGTCCATCGCCTCCTGGGCAGTCGACTGTCCGAGCAGGACGCGCGACATGTGCGGACGGATCTGCTGGTCGACCGTGGTGAAGATCGGGTCGGCCGGATTCGGGAAGTCGATAGCGGTCTTCGCCTGCTCGGAGAAGGCCGGAGCCCAGCCGTAGAGCGCGACCACGTCGGGATCGTTCAGCACCGAGAAGCGCGGCGGCGCGTTGCCGTCCTTGGTGGTGCTCTTCATCGCGGCCTTTGTGGTGGCCATGATGATGAACTGGTAGGCCCATTCCTTGTTGCGCGAGCTCTCGGGAATCGCCATCGCCCACCCGCCATTGGGGGTCTTGCTCTGCGACGGGTCAGTCGCGCCGGGAACGCGGGCCCAGGCCCACTTGCCACCGGACTTGGACACGGCAGGGTCGTTCATGGCGGTGCCATAGGGCCCGATGGTCACGGCCATGGCGAAACGATCCGCCTGGGCGCCGGCGGTCAGGCCATCCCATTCCCAGGTCGCGGACTCGGGCGGCACGACCTTGTCCTTGACGAGGTCACCGTAGAACTGCAGCGAGTCCACGGATTCCTTCTTGTTGACGAGGATCTCCCAGGTGTCGGTGTTGTAGTAGTTGCCACCGGCGGACAGCAGGAAGCAATGCCAGCCGCGCACCATGGCCTCGGACTCGCGCCCATAGACGCCAACGCCATAGCGGTCGGGGCCGAACTTCTCGGTGATGGCGAGGGCGGCGTTGCGGAACTCCGCGAAGGTACCCGGGACTGACGTGATCCCGGCCTGCTCCAGCGACTCTGGCTGGTAGTGCATGATCTGGGTGGCGTAGCGGAACGGCATGCCGATCAGGCGACCGCCGATACGGTAGCCCGAAATGGCGGCCGGCAGGACGTCATCGAGGTCGAAGTCGTCGGGCGTGCCCAGCTGCTCCATCAGAGCGCCGAAGTCGGTCATCATGCCCGACATGGTGTTGGCGTTGCCGGTATTGATCCAGGCCACGTCGATACCGCTGTCGGTGGAGCCGGCCTGGGTCTTGAGGCGAGCCGCAAGGGCGTCCTGGGGCAGCCACTCGAACTCGACCGGAATGCCGTACTGCTGCTCGAAGGCGGGCCCGATTTCCTCTTCGAACGTGCGGCGCCAGCTGATCTGCAGGCCGGTGACGACGATCTTGTCGGGCTTGCTCTGAGCGAGCGCGGGCATGTTGAGAAGCGAGGTGGCGGCGACGCCAAGGCCAGAGACGGCGCTTCCCTTCAGAAAACTACGACGTGACAGACGAAACACTCGGGAACTCCCCCCTAGGTTGAACTTGGACATTTTCTCTCCCACTCAGCCTTTCATTGCCCCGGACGAGAGTCCGGAGATCAGATGGCGCTGAGCCACCATCGAAATCAGCAGCACCGGCGCGACGACGAGCATTCCGGCTGCCGCGAGGCGCCCCCATTCCACGCCGTCATCGGCGGTCGAGTAGCTGGCGAGCAGCACGGGGAGCGTCTGGGTGGAATTGTTGGTGAGCACCGCCGCAAACAGGAAGTCATTCCAGGCGGTCAGCAGGCACAGGATGCCGATGGCGACCATGCCCGGCCGCGACAGCGGCAGCACGATGCTGACGAAGGTGGCCCAACGGCTGGCGCCGTCGATGGTGGCCGCTTCCTCGATTTCCACCGGCAGATCTTCGAAGAAGCTGCGCATGACCCAGACGACCAGCGGCAAGCTGAACGTCGAGTAGGCGAGCATCACGCTGAAACTGGTGTTCTTGAGCCCGACCACGTCGAACAGCATGAACATCGGGATCAGCACCGCTATCGGCGGCAGCATACGCATCATCAGCAGCGCGTAGTAGATTGTGGCCCGGCCGCGGAACTTGATGCGTGCCATGGCATAGGCAGCGGGGGTGCCGACGGCGAGCGACAGCAGTACCGCACCGAGCGCCGTGACGAGGCTATTCCACAGCGCCGGCAGGAAGTTGGACGTCCGCAGCACCTGCTCGTAGTTCGCCAGCGTCGGCTCCCAGAAGAAGAGCGGCGGCGAGGTGAGGATCTGCAGCCGCGTCTTGAGCGACACGCCGAGGATCCAGACGATGGGGAACAGGAACACTACGGCAAGCGCAATGAGCCCCAGGTAAATGCCGGCATGGGCCAGCACTTTGCGGTTACGGGTGCGCTTGCTCAGCGACTGAGCCATGACGGCGCTCATCGGGCCTTCTCCAGGAAGCGGAAGACGAGGATAGGCAGTGCGCACAACACGACGGAGCAGATCAGCATGAGCCACGAGGCAGCGGCACCGAGCGTGAAGTCGAACTGCAGGAATGTGAGCCCGTAGGTGAAGATGGACAGCAGGTTGGTCGCCCCCGCCGGGCCGCCGCCGGTCATGACGTAGACGTTGTCGAAGGCGCGGAACTCGAAGATGGTGCGCAGCAGCAAGGCGACGAGGATGGCCGGCTTCAGTGCGGGCAGCGTCACGTGCCAGAAGATCTGCCAGCGCTTGGCGCCGTCGATCTGCGCGGCCTCGACCGGCTCGCTCGGCAGCGATCGCATGCCGGCAAGGAGCAGGATCGCGACGTAGGGCGAGTTCTGCCAGATATTGGCCACGGCCACCGAGATGGGAGCCCAGAAGGGGTCGCCGATCCAGACGATCTTCTGCCCGAGCATGAAGTTGACGAAGCCATATTCGGGGTCGAGCAGCAGCCGCCAGCACAGCGCCGCGACGATCGGCGTCATCATCATCGGCATGATGAGGATGGACCGCGCGCCCTTCATGAAGGGGACGTCCTTGTTGAGCAGGCTGGCGATACCGAGGCCGATCGCCATCTCGCAGGCCACCGTGATGGCGGTGTAGCCGATGGTGAGGACCAGGCTGGACATGAACGCCCGGTCGGTCAGCAGCATCTCGTAGTTATCGAGACCGACGAAGCCGCCACCGAACAGGCTCCGCTCCGGCGTCCAGCCCTGCAGGCTGAGGAAGAACGAGAAGGCGAGCGGAACGCCGAAGATCACCAGCATGATCAGCGTGGTGGGCACCACCGACAGGAGGTGGAAGTGGCGGTCGACCCAGGCCGACATGCCGCGAGGACGACCGCGCACCGAGGCGGAACGCACGTCGAGCGCTGCTGCTTCGGACACCATGTCAGGCCTCCACCACGACGTACTCGCCGTCGACCGAGACCGGGATCTTTTCGGCCTTGAAAGGGCCCTGCACCAGTGCGGCGCCGGGCTCGACCTTCACGTCGAACTGCCGGACCTTGATGCTGTCCGGCGCACACCACGACTGGCCGGTGCGGATGTCGAACTCCCAGCCATGCCAGGGGCAGCGGATGAACTCGCCCGCCCGGATGCAATCCGCGTGGCCAGGACCATCGGAGGTGGTCATGCCGGCGGTAATGCCCTCGGACAGTGGGGCGCTCTGGTGCGGGCAGCGATTGAGGAGCCCGTAGAACTGCCCATCGATGTTGAACACCACGATCGGCCGCCCCTTGACGGTAACCGCTAACCGGCCGCCGGGCTGAATGTCCGACGTTCTGGCAACCACGTTCTTGGCCATGCTGCATCCGCCTTGCTGACCACCCGGGTGGTCAGCGTCGGCTCCTCCAATTTCCAGTGAGGGCACTCATATCAGTGGGCAGCTGTAATGCATTGTACAGGAGTGAATGAAATAACTCAGTACAGTTGCAGAGCGGCAGCGGGAGGAGTACACTGCCGCATTGCGGGCATTTCAGGGTCATATGCGCACCCCAAGTCCCATTGTGTGTTATGTTTTTTTGATATTTCAGAGCAGGTTCAGCACAGATGTTTCGCTACGAGGTTGTAACAGCTCAGGTGCGTGAGTGGATCGCCGCGGGCGTGCTCAAGCAGGGCGACCGGCTGCTGTCAGTGCGAGAAATGAGCGTGAAGCTCGGGTTCAGCGCGGTAACCGTCCACCAGGCCTACGGCGTCCTTCAGGACGAGGGCCTCATCGAGTCGCGGCCACGGTCCGGCTTCTATGTCGCCGAGCAGTCGAGGCAGTTGCCGGAGTTTACCGATCCGCTGGACGGGCCTTCGGCGGACGATCCCTCGGCCGGAGCGGATTTTGCGATGCCGCGCGATCGCAACCAGCTCGCCGGCGACGGGTTGGGAAGCGCCTTCATCAGCGACGACCTGTCACCGCACGACGAACTCTACCGGCTGATGACCGCCAACCTGCGGTGGGAAAACGCCAAAATGCAGCAGGTCGGCTGGCAGGGCCTGGAGGCGTTGCGGGAAGCGATCGGGAAGCGGATTGCCGTCAATGCCGTCAACGCGAGAGCGCGCGACATCCTGGTGACATCAAGCCTGCATTCATCTGTCGGCGTGTGCCTCGACCTGCTCGCTCCCGAGGGGTCCAAGGTCCTGGTCGAGACACCTACCGACACGGCGATCGTTTCGTCCGTACTGGCGCGAAAACTCATCCCCGTGGAGATCTATTCGCATCCGCTGTTCGGCGTAGATCCCGAGCAGTACCAGTACCTGATGGAGAACAACGAGATTGCGGCGTGCATAGTCTCGCCCTGCAATCACTCTCCGACAGGCGTTTCCTATCGCATCGATGTGGCCCGTCGCATCGCCGAGGTTGCGGCGCGGCATCGCGTGCCGATCATCGAGAACCTGTCCGGCCAGGAACTGACCTACGGCGCCGTGCCGTACGACCTCGCTCAGTTCGATGCCCGCAACATCGTGGTGCGGGCCGGCGGGTACGCCGACTCGCTCGGGCCGCGCTTCGGGGTGGGTTGGGTGTCGTTGCCCCGGCGCGAGCACTGGAAGGTCAAGCTAAGGGAGTCCAATCTGGCGGGGGAGTGGGCCAGGCAGAAGGCTATCGCGGCATTTCTTTCCGGGCGCGGCTTCGACCGTCATGTGCGGAACCTGCGTGAGACGGTGTCGGCGAGGACGCGCAGGGGGCTGGCGCTCATCTTTCAGCATTTTCCCGAAAGCTGCACCGTGTCGCGGCCTCCCGGCGGATACATGTGCTGGGTCCGTGGCCCCAAGGGCTTCAATGCTGTCGAATCCGAGCGCCTCGCCAGGGAGGTCAACGCGTCGTTCAGCCCGGGGCCGCTGTTCTCGGTCACGCGTGCCTTCGGCAACTTCATTGCCCTCAATCTTTCCCATGCATGGACGGAGGAACGCGAACAGCAACTTGTCTCGGTGGCAAGGCTACTGTCGCAAGCGAGTTGATTGCGTCCTTGGCCTCGTAGCGGAGGACGCCGCGCGCCGACGTTCGATGTCCGCGCAGGCTGTGTCCGGACCCAGCGAGCGCCACTCACGCACATCAGTCGGATGGATATGACCGCTTCTGGCTCAAAGCGGACCTACACCGGCGACCAGTTCTGGCCAGGCGGACGCTCATCTTGTCAACCTATTCATGGTGCTGTCGGAGCGTGCTTATCGTGGCCCGGGCCTCGCGCCATATGTCCGCGACGATGGTAGCCGCCGGCTGCTCCCGATTGACGAGGCCAACGCCTTGACCCGCAAGTTGCCTGCCGTCGGGGCCGTACTCGTACGCCCAGCGTTCTTCCGGCCGCCCGATCCAGCGGATGGCAGAGTCATGCCAGCGGGGTTGAGGGTCCTTCCCCATGACCGTGTCCGCTTCACTGGCCGCCGCGATCCTCGAACGTCGCGCGGCGTCAATCGTCGCCTCGGTGGCGAGGAGGAAGCGCGTGCCAATCCAGCCGGCGCTGGCTCCGAGCGCGAGAACGGCCGCAAGACCACGACCATCGGCGATGCCACCCGCGGCGATCACCGGTACTGGGGCAACGGCGTCGACGACGGCGGGTATCAGGGCCAGCGTCGCGACTGTGCTCCAGACATGCCCGCCGGCTTCCCAACCCTGGGCGACCACCATGTCGGCGCCGCAATCGATCGCCTCGCGCGCTTCCGCGGCGGTGCCTATGGTCTGGAGGACCGTCATCCCCGCATCTTTCGCGCGGCGGATGTTGGTCGCATCGAGTCCCCAGAAGAACGAGGCAATGCCGATGCCTTCGTCGATCGCGGCGTCGAGGTGCCCGCCCATCGGATAGTTGTTGTTGAAGTTGAGTCCGAACGGTTTTGACGTCAGGGCTCTCGTAGCCGCAACATTCGCCTTGGTTTCAGAGGGCTCGAGATGCCACAGCGGAAAGAGCCCCAGACCGCCCGCATTACTCACGGCGGCAACGAGGTCCGGGCCGACTGAGCCGGCCATCGGCCCAAGGACTATGGGAACGGTTATGCCGAGCCCAGTCAAACAAGCTGATTGCATGATGTCCCCCTGTTCAGGAACCAAAACGGTCCGCATCCGCGCCGGCTACGCCCCACCGAGAGCATCGCAGCCTGGGCGACGTAGAGAAAGTTCGGTTGACCGCTCATCCGGTCGATCTGATGCTCCGGGTGCATGAGCCGTTGAGTAAATCACGTCGGGCGGGCAAGCGTTCGCTGTGACGTTCCGCAATAGAGTTGTCGTGTGGTAAGTGTAACGACCTCTCTGGAGTATGGCGAGATGGCACTACAGAGTCACGCGCAGCCGGAGCCAATTACTGCGGCCGAATATATGCGGGCCGTTGTTCCAGCCAGATCCGATGCAATGGTCGAATACGGTCCCGGCCCGTCGCAGTCGATGGATATCTATCGCCCCTCCGGCCGCGGTCCGTTCCCGGTCGTTATCCTCATCCACGGAGGCAGCTGGAGCACTGTCGCTTCAGCGCAGAGCCTCAGCCCCAACGCTGCCGAACTCGCCGCCAGGGGCGTTGTAGTGTGCAATATCGAATACCGGCGCGTGGGGGAGCCGGGCGGGGGCTACCCAGGAATGTACCTCGATCTCGCCCAGGCGACAGACAGCCTGCGGCCGCTGCAAGGCGCATTTGACCTCGACCTCGACCGGGTTGTCGTGGTCGGGCACTCGGCCGGTGCGCATCTTGCCCTATGGGTTGGAGCCCGCGCCAGGCTGCCGCCAGACAGTCCGCTCTACAAGGATGACCCGTTGCAGATCCATTCGGTGGTCGCATAGCCGGGATCGGGGATCTCCGCCGCCATGTCGTGCAAGTCGACGCGACGTGCGCCGCCGGCATCTCCACGCTTAACGAGGTTATCGGCCTGCCATCAGTGGGGCGACCGGACCCGTTCGCCGATACATCGCCCGCCGAGCTGCTGCCTACGGGGGTCAGGACCGTGACGATCACGGGCGTCTATGATGACAACTGGCCACCCTATCTATCCGCCCGCTGGTGCTGGGCCGCTCGTGCCGCCGGCGACGATGCCGACGAACTGCTGCTGCCCCATATCGGTCACTTCGAAGTCGTCGACGTCAGATCCAACGCGTGGGGCGTAGTCCGCGATACCATCCTCGCCGAGGTCAAGCGGCTGGGGTAGGACCTCCGCACGATCACTGTGTGCCGGTGCTCGCCGAGGACCGCTTGTGGCCCGGAGCGGCAACTCGTCCTTACACGGTCTAGGCGAGATCGAGAGACGTTGGGCCGGGGGAGGCAGGTCCTCGATGCTCAAGAGAAGTCGATCTGCACCTTGATCGATTGCGACTTGTCGTTGGCGAGCTCGAATGCGGCAAGCGCGTCAGCAGCAGGCAGCGTAGCGCTGATCAGGCTGGCAACCGGCAGGCGTCCCGAAGCGATATAGTCGATCGCTGTCGCGAACTCCTCGCCAAAGCGGAAGCTGCCCAGAAGCTGCGTCTCGGTTGTTACCAGGCTCGACACCTGGAGGTTGACCACTGCACCCTGCCCCACCAGCACCGAGCAACCGAGCGGTGAGAGAGCGGCGATGCCGGCGAGCAATGCCTGCCCGTTGCCGGATGCCTCGAAGTGCACATCGTACGGCTGGTCGCCTGGGCCAGGCGCTAACTCCTCCTCGCCGCCGACATTTATCGCGCGGTCGGCACCGATTTCGAGCGCCGTCTTCAGCGGAGCTGTCAGTCGATCCGTGACGGCGATGTGTGCGGCGCCGGCCAGGCGACTTGCACTGACCAGGATCAGCCCGATTGGACCCGCTCCGGTCACGAGGACCCGCTTGCCGACCAGACTGCCCGCGCGGGAGAGGGCATGCAGGCACACCGCGGTTGGTTCAGCCAATGCCGCAGTGCCGTAGCTCATCGAGACCGGGATCCGGTGTACCTGACTGGCCTTGCAGACCAGCAGGTCGCGGAATGCTCCATGGACGTGGGGCGTCCGCATTGCGCTGCCCATGAAGCGCATGTCGCTGCAATGGTTGATCTCGCCCCGTCGGCAGCGACTGCACTTGCCGCAGGGGAGGCTGGGGTTGATGGCGACACGATCGCTGGGCCGGATCTCGTTCACCGCGGAGCCGCAGGCGACGACGTCGCCCGCAGCTTCGTGGCCGAGAACCATCGGCGACTTGATGCGCACTGTGCCGAACCCGCCGTGGTTGTAGTAGTGCAGGTCCGAGCCACAGATGCCGCCGGTCTGAACACGCACCAGAACATCGTCGGGGCCAAGCTCAGGCACAGCGACCTCGTTAATGACGAGGTCGCGTGCGCCACGCGCAATGACTGCGCGAGTCTGGTTGGTCATAAGTGTGTCCCTTAGGCCCGTTCGATGGTCACGACGTTCCACGACCCGGGCGGCAGGGTTGCCTGCAGGCCTCCGTCCGACACGCCCACGGTGCCGAGCGTCTTCGGCTCCACGGTTGTCGGAGCGGTCTCCGTGTTGGTCGCATCGAGGTCACTATGCGAGAGCGTAGTCGCCTGGCCGAGCTTCCAGTTTCCGTCGAAGCCGCGCAGGTCGACGTCGAGGCTCATCTCTTCTGAGAGGTGACGGTTGAGCAGCAGAAACGACACCGACTTCTGGTCTTCGCTGAGAATAGCGGTGCTTAGCAGGTACGGAGCGTCGTCGACGGCGCCCGACTTGAAGGTGGGGCTGTCGACGATCTGCCGCAGGACTTGCCCACGTCCAACGCGCGACGCATCGGCAAATGGGAAGAAGATCGTCTGCTTCCAGGCCGCGCCGCCATTCACCGTCATGATCGGCGCGATGACGTTCACCAGCTGTGCGAGGCAGGCGACCTTTACGCGGTCGCAGTTGTTCAGCAGGGTGATCATGGCGCCACCCAGCACCAGCGCATCCTCGAGGGTGTAGAGTTCCTCGTTGAAGGCCGGGCCGACGGGCCAGTTGTCCGGTCGGTCGAGGCTGCCATCACGCTTGGCCTTGTACCAGACGTTGTACTCGTCGAACGACAGCATGATCTTGCGCTTGGAGCGCTTCTTCGCGCCGACTGCGTCACAGATCGCGACGACTTCGCGGATGAACAGGTTCATCTCGTCGATGGTCGCCATGAAGCCGGCGCTGTCGTCGCCCTCCTTGGCGAAGTACTGGTGCAGCGACAGCAGCTCGACATCGTCGTAGCACTCTTCGAGCACGCCGAGTTCCCAGCTGCCGTAGGTAGGCATGCCACGGAATGACGAGCCGCAGGCGCTCAACTCGACACTCGGATCCAGCCAACGCATCAGCTTCGCCGATTCGCGCGCGATGCTGCCGTACTCGGACGCGGACTTGTGGCCAATCTGCCAGGGGCCGTCCTGCTCGTTGCCAAGGCCCCACAGCTTGATGCCGTGCGGCTCGGGGTAGCCGTGTTCCTTGCGCAGGTCTGACAGGCGAGTGCCGCCCGGGTGGTTGCAGTATTCGACCAGCTGGCGTGCCTCGTCCGGCCCACGGGTGCCGAGGTTGACGCAGAACATCGGCTCAACGTCGGCAGCGCGACACCAGTCGACAAACTCGTTGGTGCCGAATGTGTTCGGCTCGGTCGCAAACCAGGCGAGATCGACCTGCGATGGACGCTGGTCCTTGGGACCGACGCCATCCTCCCAGCGATAGCCGGAGAGGAAGTTGCCGCCCGGATAGCGCACAACGGTCACACCCAGCTCTTTGGTCAGCTCAACGACATCGCCTCGCAAGCCATTCGCGTCAGCAGTCGGGTGACCGGGCTCATAGATGCCGCCGTAAACGCAACGTCCGATGTGCTCCACGAACGTGCCGAAAATGCGCCTGTCGATGTCACCGACCGCGAACTCACGGTCGAGTGCCACTCTCGCCTGTACCATCAAATAGTCCTCCACAAGGTCATACCTTGCTCATACCTAGGGGACCGAAACTTGCCCGTCAATCGGCAAGAAAAATTCTTCGTCTGCCCCGATTTTCCGCAAATTCATCAATAAAAACAGTGGCATGCACTGAACGCATAGGAGGGTTGCGTGCACCTTGACTCACGCAACGATTGCATTTCATATGATGATGATAGCGGAGGTCGGGGGAGAATATGGCGCGCATCGCCCTAAATGAGGTCAGCAAGAGTTACGGCTCGACAGTCGTGATCGAGCGCCTCTCGCTTGCCATGAATGACGGCGAGTTCATCTGCTTTCTGGGGCCGTCGGGCTGCGGAAAGTCCACGTTGTTGCGGATGATTGCGGGGCTCGAGGTCGTCACCGACGGCACGATCGCAATCGACGGCGAACGCGTGGATCACATGCCGCCGGGCAAGCGCGGCGTCGCGATGGTGTTCCAGCACTACGCGCTGTACCCGCAGATGACCGTGTTCGACAACATGGCCTTCGGCCTGCGCAATGTCGGCATCGGAAAGGCAGAGATCGAGAGCCGAATTGCCGATGCAGCCGAGGTTCTCGAGATCGTGCCGCTGCTGCGCAGGTTCCCGGCGCAACTGTCCGGCGGTCAGCGCCAGCGGGTGGCCATTGGCCGGGCGCTGGTCAAGAAACCGAGCGCCTATCTCTTCGACGAGCCGCTCTCCAATCTCGATGCGGCGCTCCGCCATCGCACCCGTTTCGAACTGGCGCGGCTGCATCAGCGGACCAAGGCCACGATGATCTTCGTGACTCACGATCAGGTCGAGGCGATGACCCTCGCCGACCGCATCGTGGTCATGAACAATCGCAAGATCGAGCAAGTCGGCACGCCGATTGAAATCTACGAGCAGCCAGCGACCAAGTTCGTCGCGCAGTTCGTCGGCGCTCCGCCGATGAACATCCTGACGGCGACGGTGCGCGGCGCCGCTGGCGGACAGCTGCAACTGGCTACCGCCGATGGCCTGCCGATCGAGCTCAAGACGTCACTCAAGCTCAACGTCGGCGAACAGGTCGAAATCGGCGTCCGGGCGGAACACCTCACGCTCGCCGATGGCGGCGCCATTCGCGGCACAGTGCAGGTGTTCGAACGGCTGGGTGACCGCAACCTGATGCATGTCGCCCTGCCAGGCGGCGAAGTGATCGTTGCTGCCGTCCCAAGCTCGACGATCCTGCACATGGGTGACGCCGTCGCCCTCGACGTTGCCTACGGACACCTGCACCTGTTCGACAAGGCGGGCATCGCACACCGCACAGCGGAAGGCGGCAAGAATGGCTAGCGCAACCGCAAGTCCTTCCGTCGCCCGCAAGCGGTCGCGAGGGCTGTTCGTCCAGAGCCCGGTCAATATGCTCTGGGTGCTGCCCTTCCTGATCGTCTTTGTGGCGTTCCTGGTCTACCCGCTGTTCAACGGCATGTGGATCAGCCTCGGCAAATCCGACCTGTTCTCGTCGCCGAAATTCGTTGGTCACGCCAACTATCAGCGGCTGTTTCAGGACAAGATCTTCCTGCGCGCTATCGGCAACACGGTGTTCTTCACGGCCATAACGGTGCCGACCTTCGTCTCCGTGGGCCTGATGCTGGCGCTTGCGCTCAATCGCGAGGGTTGGTGGGCGGCCACGCTGCGCACCATCTTCTTCGGCACGACCGTGCTCTCGGTGACTATCGTCGCGCTGATCTGGAAGGTCGTCTACATGCCCAACGGCGGCATGGCGAGCGAGTTCATGACGCAGTTGAGCCTCCAGCCCTTCCCGTTCCTCAACAACCAGCAGACGGCCCTCATCGCGGTTGCCATCACCACGGTATGGTGGGGCATCGGACTGCCGATGGTGCTGTTCCTGGCAGCGCTGCAGCAGATACCGCGTGAAGTTTATGAGGCCGCCGAACTCGACAGTGCCTCACCCTGGCGCGTGCTCTGGCACATCACGCTTCCGGCTATCCGCAGGACCACTGTCGTCGTCGTCATCATCCAGATCATCCTGCAGTTCCAGGTGTTCGCTCAGATCGAGCTGATGACCGGTGGCGGCCCCAACAACTCGTCCCGTTCGGTTGCCCACTTTATCTACAACCAGGCCTTCCAGAACTGGGATGTCGGCTACGCGGCTGCGGCTTCGGAAGTCCTGTTCGCCCTGATCCTGGTGCCGGCGCTGGCCCAGTACTGGCTCACCAGAAAGCGGGAGGCATAGCAATGGCCGCATCATCGCGCATGGCAGGCGTATCGCTGCCGCGACGCCTGGTCCTCGTAGGCGTGACGATCCTCGCGCTCTTCTGGGTCCTGCCGATTCTCTGGGTTGTCGCGCTGTCGTTCAAGCCGAACATCGAGATCATGACCCGCTCGAGCGGTGTCTTCCAGACGCCCTACACATTCGAGAACTACCAGAACATCCTGGCGTCCTCGAACGTGTTCCGCTGGACGATGAACAGCACGATCGTCGCGACCGTGCAGACCATCCTGACGCTGATCCTAGCGTCGCTGGCTGGCTACGGCTTTGCCCGGGCCGACTTCAAGGGCCGCAACGTCGTTTTCATCCTGACCCTGATCGGCCTTGCCGTTCCGGAATATGCGCTGGTGGTGGCGCGTCACCAGATGTTCTCCGCCCTGAGCTGGCACAACACCTATCACGGCCTGATCCTGCCCGGACTGGCCGGTCCGTTCGGCGTCTTCCTGATGACGCAGTACTTCAAGTCGATCCCGATCGAGCTCGAAGAGGCCGCGGCAATGGACAATGCGTCGAAGTTCAAGACCTTCACCCATGTCCTGCTGCCGCTGACCCTGCCGGCCCAGGCGACACTCGGGATCTTCACATTCCTGGGCGGGTGGAACGACTACTTCTGGCCGCTGATCTCGGCGACGAACCAGTCGATGTACACCCTGACCACGGGTCTGGGATCGATGAGCCAGAACTTCGCGCAGACTGAAAGCGTCGGCTTCCTCATGGCGCAGGCGGTATTCGCCGGCCTTCCCATGGTGATCCTCTACCTCTTTTTCCAGAAGTACATCATCCGCGCTGCCTCGGGCGCTGCTGCTGGCTGATGCACACGGTCCGATGGCCACAACCACCGGACCACCTTCCCTCACGAACCACAAAATGGAGGAGTTACGTGATGAGTTTGAACAGAAGGCATTTTGGCGCGCTTGGGCTTGCCCTGCTCGCGTCGATCGGCGGGGCGGCTCATACCGCCGCGCTCGCGCAGGACAAGACCGAGATCACGGTCCAGCGCTTCTTCGGCACCTGCGATACCGATTATGCCACCGAAACCGACCCGATGAAGGCGTCGGGCGAATGCGGCATCATCACCGCGATGATCAACAAGTTCAACGCCGAGAGCACGACGACGAAGGTCGTTCCGCGTATCGTCGAATGGCCGGGCTATGATCAGCTCACCGCCCAGTACGGCTCGCGCGATCTGCCGACCCTTGTGACGATGCACCAGTCCGTGATCAGCGACTATCAGAGCCGCAACCTGATCATGCCGATCGACGACCTGCTGGTGCAGGCCGGAGTCGACAAGGCTGACATGATCGCCGCGTCCGCGAATGGTGTGACCCGCAACGGCCAGACCTGGGCTCTGCCGATCGACAACAACCTGATTGCCTGGCACATCAACCTGAACCTGTTCCGCGAAGCGGGCCTGGTTAAGGAAGACGGCACGCCGATCCTGCCGACCTCGACAGCGGAGCTCTACGAACAGGCCGAGAAGTTCACCGCCGCGACCGGCAAGCCGTATTTTGTGCTGGCCTTGTCGAACGACGCCTCGGGCGTTGCGCGCATGGTCTACTCGCTGCTTGATCAGCAGAACTCGCCGTATTTCGCCGACGTGACAAAGGTCGACTTCAGTGGCCCGGAAGGCGCCAACGCGATCAACTGGATCAAGGACCTCACCGACAAGGGTCTCGCCAGCAAGAATGATGACTATGCTGCAGCCACCGGTGCGTTCTCCAACGGCGACGCCGGCGTCTACATCCAGGGTACCTGGATCCTCGGCGACTATGTCGCGCAGTCCGAGAAGGAAGGCTCGCCGCTGTACAACGGGTACTATGTTGTTCCTTTCCAGCAGTTCTTTGACGGCCGCAATGCGAGCTGGACGGACGGTCACACCTGGGCCATGCCGACCCAGGAACTGAGCGACGCCCAGAAGGCCTCGGTTGCCGAGTTCATGAAGTTCTGGTGGGACAACAGCTTCGCCTGGGCTCGTACCGGCCACATTCCGCCGAGCGCCAGCGTGTTCGCCAGCGAAGAGTTCGTGTCGCTGCCGCAGCGTCACTCGTTCGGCACGCTGCCGGACTCGCTGGTTGGCCTGCCCGAAGGCGTCATTCGGCAGTTCTCGATCATGCAACTGATCGGCGAAGAAGCCTCTTCGGCCATCAACGGAGACAAGTCGACCGAGGAAGCCCTCGCTGACGCGGAGTCGCGCATCAACGAATTGCTGGCCAACGCCCAGTAATCATAGCCGCGGCGGCCCGTCCTCCCGGGGGTCGCCGCGGCTTCGTCAGTTCTGTATATCGACGGCGAGTTAACCAGTAATTCGCCGCATCGGGGGAAGCCAATGACGTCGCTGAAGAACTTGAGGGAGCAGGTCACCGAAGCACTGGCCCTGCGAATACTTGACGGCACATTTGTAGCCGAGCAGCCCATGCCCACCGAGCCCGAACTCATGGAACTGACCGGCGTGAGTCGAACCACACTGCGCAGTGCCATCCAAAGCCTCCAGGCCAAGGGCATGGTCAGCGTGGCGCCGAGCCGCGGCACCTGGGTGCGGCCAAGGCGATACTGGAACTTGATGGATGCCGAGGTGATCGAGTGGCGGATGTCGCTCGGCGTCACGGCTGACCTGATCCGTGAAATCTATGAGATGCGCGAGTGTTTTGAGCCCCGTGCGAGCTACCTGGCGGCGGAGCGCCGCACCGAGGCGGATGGCGCCCGGATACTCGCCGCCGTCGACCTTATGGATGCCAGCCGACACGCCGACAGCGTCGCCGCAGCTGAGGCCGACCTTGAGTTCCACCTCGCCGTCCTGGCCAGCTGCGGTAACGATGTGATCGCGTCACTTGGTAGTATGATGAGTACAATTCTGCGTCAGTCATTCTACATCGCCCGCGAGAAGAAGGCTCTGTCGACAGACGACGTGCGACTGCACCGCGAGGTCGCGATGGCGATCCTCAACCGCGACAGCAGCGCCGCCCAGACCGCAACACACGAGCTTCTGGCGCGATCCAAACAGGTACAGATCGAGTCCGCAGAAAGCCTCGACCGAGCCAACAGGATCGCCCGCTCGATCAAGAATTACAGAGGTACATAGTCAGTGTCCGCGTATAGCCCTGCCCCCGTCGCTCCCACATTCGATCTTTCCGGACGGGTGGCGTTGGTCACCGGAAGCAGTCGCGGTATCGGCAAGGCGATCGCTGCTGGCCTCGCCGGTGCCGGCGCCCGTGTCGTCCTGAACGGCCGCGACCCGGACAGACTGCTTACGGTCCGCGACGAACTGCGTGGCCGCGGCCTGTCGGTTGACGCCGTGGCGTTCGACGTCACCGATCTGCAGGCGGTGGAGCAGGGCGTCGTCGAAATCGAAGCGGAATTCGGCCCGCTGTCGATCCTCGTCAACAACGCAGGAATCCAGCACCGCTCGCCCCTCGAGCAGTTTGCCTCCGCGGACTGGGACCGGATCGTTCGCAACAACCTGACCAGCGCCTTCTACGTCGCGCGAAGTGTCGTTGCCGGGATGATACGGCGCCGCGGGGGCAGCATCATCAATATCTGCTCGGTGCAGAGCGAGCTCGCCCGGCCCTCGATAGCGCCATACGCCGCGACCAAGGGAGCCCTGAAGATGCTCACCAAGGGGATGGCGGTCGATTGGGGCCAGTATGGCATCAGGGCCAACGCCATCGGCCCGGGCTATTTCAAGACCGATCTCAACGAGAAGCTCGTCGCCGACCCGGAGTTCTCTGGGTGGCTGACGAAACGCACGCCGCTCGGGCGTTGGGGTGAGGTGGAGGAACTGGTCGGCGCGGCGGTGTTCCTGGCCAGCGACGCGAGTTCCTTCGTCACCGGGCAGGTCCTCTACGTCGACGGCGGCGTCACCAGCTCGCTGTGATCGGGCGACCCCATTTCGCCGGCGAGGACCGGCACACCAGGAGGAGAATACTTTGAACAACGCTGTAGCGGCCGGAGTTATGACGGCCCCGGGAAAGCTCGAACTGCGATATTTCCCTTATCCGCAGGTCGATGAGCATAGCCTCGTGATCAAGATGGAGATGTGCGGAATCTGCGGCACGGACAAGCACACCTATCGCGGTGAAACCGTCCAGTATGCCGGCACCCCTGCCGAGTCACACACACCCTTCCCGCTCTTGCCGGGCCACGAGATCGTGGGGACGGTGGCCGAGATCGGCAAGAGCGCGGCCTCCGAGCTCGAGTATTCCGGCCAGCGGCTCTCGATCGGAGATCGGGTGGTGATGTGCCCCGATATCCTGTGCGGCAAGTGCTGGTACTGCAAAAACAGCTTCGGTTTCCCGCTGTGCGAGAACATCAAAGGCTACGGCAATGCGTTCAGCTGTGCCGACGCGCCGCACCTGATGGGCGGCTGGGCCGACTACATCTACGTGCGCAAGGACGCCTTCGTCTACAAGGTGCCCGAGGAGCTCCCCCCCGAGATCGCGGTGATGACCGAGCTGATGGCCGTCACCTACAATCTCGATAAGGCCAAGGAGTTCTACACCATGGGCGGCGAGGGCTTCGGCTCCGGTGCTGCCGTGGTGATCCAGGGCACCGGCCCGATGGGCATGCTGCACGTCCTCAAGGCGCACCTCATGGGCGCCGGCCGCATCATTGTGCTCGACAAGTCAAAGTTCAGGCTGAACCTCGCGAAGGAGTTCGGCGCCGACGAAACGATATGCGTCGACGACACCACCGCCGAGGAGCGCGTCGGCCGTGTACGTGAGCTGACCCAGGGGCGTGGCGCCGACGTTATCGTCGAGTGCACGGGCGTGGCGGAAGCTATCCCCGAGGGCCTGCGCATGGCACGTCGCGGCGCAACCTATCTCGTGGCCGGTGTCTTTGCCGATGTCGGTGACATCGCCATCAATCCGCATCGCGACCTGCTTGCCAACCAGATAAGGCTCATCGGCCTCACCAACCACCCTCCATCGGGTTATGTCGCCAGCATGCGTCTGCTTGCCCGCAACATGGACCGTTTCCCGCTGCACAAGTTCGTCACACAGACGTTCCCTGTAAACCGCATCCAGGACGCGATGGACTGCGCGTTCGACCTGGAACGCTCGCTGAAGGTGGCAGTCACACCAAGCGCCTGACTGCGCGTGATGCCGCACTGTGGCGCGCGACGGCGGAGGCGCCTGGGTTACCTGCCGGAACGAGCCCGGCATCTGGGAAGCCACCTAGAGGGGTCGGTGGAGCTCGGAGCGAGTACTGCTCCCAGCGCCATCGGCCCCGTTGGTACCGCCACCCCACTCTCGGCCTGCAGAGTCGCAAACCCCAAATGTGTTACCCTGGTGTTACCCCGCCGGCCGACAACGAGCCGACCCGTACCGATCGGCCGTGCAACTTCTTGATTTTGTTGATATAATTGGCGCACCCGACGAGATTCGAACTCATGACCTCTGCCTTCGGAGTGCAATTTCGCTGAATCGCGGAGACGCCCGCAATCCGGGGCGATAGTAACCAAACCCCCGGAAACCAAGGTGAAATGGGTTGAAATAGCCGGACACGAGATGACATATGGCGACAGTCGAAACGGCCACGTAGACGGCCACCACGCGGCCACAGGAAATCTCGCAATGCCCAAGCTTTCCAACGCTTTTGCCAAGTCCGTACCCTCTCCAGAGGGGTCTACGAAGATCACTTACGACGATGAGGTGACCGGATTCGGCCTTCGCGTCACCCCCAATGGGGCGAAAACCTTCATCCTGCGCTATCGCAACTCGCGGGGCGCCGAACGGAAGATGCGCATCGGCGGTTACCCGGCGTGGGACACGGACACTGCTCGGAAGCAGGCCAAGGAGGTTCTGCGCACACAAGTCAATATCGGGATCGACCCGCTCGCCGAGCGCGAGGCCGCTCGTGAAGCGTTGACGGTGAGCGAGGTCTTGGACGACTACCTCAAATCAGCGCACTTCGCCGGAAAAGCGGACAGCACCCGAGGCATCGATAAGGGCCGCCTCGAACGCCATATCCGACCGCTGCTCGGTAAGCGCATCGTGGAGGAGCTAACCCAAGATCAGGTGGCGCGAGCCTTCGCCGATATCCGCGATGGCAAGACGGCCGTGGGCAAGATCAAGACCAAGAAGCGCGGCCTCGCGCGGGTGACGGGTGGGGAAGGCACTGCCCGAGCCGCCATTCGTCTCTTCCGGGCCGTCCTGTCGTGGGCTGTCACCGAGAAGAAGATCGCCGAGAATCCTGCCATGGGCGTGAAGATCGGCAAGGACGGCGTGAGGGAGCTTCTGTTGAGCCCCGACGAATACGTCGCGATGTTCGAGGCGGTGGACAAGCTGGAAGCAAGTGGCAGGATCAAAGCGGCCGAGGCTGACGTTGTGCGCCTTATCGCCCTCTCGGGCGCACGCCGAGGGGAAGTGCTTGGGCTTCGGCGCGAGCACGTGAACGTCCGTCTTGCGCGCATCGAACTCCCGCCTTCCCGCCACAAGACGGGCAAGGCTACCGGGGAGAGGCGCCTAATCGACCTCCCCGAGGAGGCTATGGCAATCATTGAGCGCCAACCAGTTGGAGAGGTGGTCTTCCCGATTGACCCCGCTGGCATGAACAAGGCGTGGAATGCTGTGCGCGCCGAGGCAAAGCTCCCGGAGAATTTCGGGCTTCATGGGCTCCGGCACTCTGTTGCGAGCCACATGGCGATGGGCGGCGCCGGAGCCTCCGAAATCATGACGGCGCTTGGTCACAAGCAGCTATCTACGGCACAGCGCTACATTCACATGGCCGACGAGTCCCGGAAGCGCATCGCCGCCAAGGCGGCCGCTCCAGCATTGGCGGCCCTTCGCCGGTAGGACGGCTCGGGCGCCACCGGTCGCACGCCAAACCTTGCGTGTCGCCAAATGTCGCTCTATGTGCCTTGATAAACCGGCGACGGCGCAATACTCGCGCGGCCGTTCAGGTGAGGCCAACAGCCTTGCCGAGACCTGCGCGGATGGGGCGGACAATCGGCTACCTCCGTACGTGCCCGCGTACCCGCCGTAGCGGCGGGCCGCACCATGTCCAAAACGGGGGCATGGCTTCCCGTGGGGTTCCGGCCGCCACGGATCGGAAGCGGGACGTTTGGGGTCTTCTTGTGTTCACCGAACCAAGGAGGCGCCACTATGCCCGGCACTCTTTTGCACGACTACATCGAATTGGACGACCTCGCCAACGAGGCAGGCGTAACCCGTCGCACCGTCCAGCGTTGGGTATCCGTTGAGCGCCCCGGCCTCCCGATCACCCGGCTCGGCCGCCGCCCCTTGGTCGCGCGCTCGGACCTCAATGAATGGCTTGCGGCGCGGCGAACTCAGCGCAACCTCTCTCCCACCAAGAGGGCAGGCCGCTAGTATGGCCATCGCGTCGTTCAATGCGGACTTTTCCGCCCTCGAACGACTGGAGCCGGACGATCTCGGCGAGGTGAAAAAGCCCGAATGGCGCATGTTGGCGCCGGGTGAGGATGAGTACCTCGCCCACAACGCGCTCGCCGAGGCGTGGCGGCGGCGCGCCGAGTTCCGGGGGTTCAAATGGCGGGCGTCCACCGCTCAACTTGCGGGGGATATCGCCGCCACTTGCCATGCTAGGGGCCAAGGGGTGTCGCGCTTTGGCCGCGCCATCATGACCTATGCGGTTGGCCTGGACGCCATCGTGGGCAGGCGCGAGGCGGCGGAGCGCGTCCTTCAGGGACGCGGCTATCGCCGCGCGCGTGGCCTTCCATTGCTTCCCCTTCGCCGCCACCCGAAAAGCAGGAAGGAGTTTCTGCTAGGTATAGGCGGTTCGCCACTGACCGCTGCTTTCGGTGCAACTCAGTGGCGACAGGCATACGACCTCGTACGACTCCCCGAAGCGGGGGAGTACGAGGCGGCCGTTGAAAAGTTCTGGTGCGAGGTGGGGTTCCGGTACATGGGACGCTCACCTCTCGATCCGAAACCATCGGACCCGGCTACCCGCGCCCTATTGCGGGAGGCATGGCGGACGATGGTGCCCCACGAGCAGGACGAACTTCCCGCCAATGCCGATGCGCTCGCCGTTTCCGCGCTCACCTATAGCGGCGGGGGCGGAAAGGTCGCCCGTACGGCGCGCCACGCCGCACTTCTCCTGGTGACGGAACCGAGGGGCATCTCGTCCGAGGCCCTCCTGTCCTGGTCCGAGGCTTTGAAGCGTCCCGCCGACCTCTAGCGCGTTTGCGCTTTTCCTCCTGCAAGCCGGACCGGCGCCGCCGTAGACCCCCTCCATCAGTCCCACAGGGAACACCCCTCCGGGTCGAACGATGGAGAAGTGCATGACCGCGAAGTTCACCTACGCCGCCCTTGCCCTCCGGGACGCCTTGGTCCCGCTCATCCAGGTGCACGGCCGCAATCCCCTGCTCGCGCCCTGGGACCGGTGGTGTCCCGTGCTGAAGGCGGCCGTGGATGGCCACTCGCTCGTCCTGGTCGGCCCCGCCTGCACCTACGAGGGCAAGCGGGTCGAGGTGTTCCATACGCTCGAAGTACACGACGAGGACCGGGAACTCCTCGCTTTGACGTGGTGGGACGATGGCACCGCCGAACTGCTCACCTTTGAGCGCGGCGAGTGGGAGTCCGCCGTAGTCGCGGCGCTCTCCGCCCTGACGGTCCATTGAAGGAGGCGCGACCATGAACAACGACAGGTTCCTCACACTAGAAGCCGTCCTGGCCAAGACCACTCTCAGCAAGTCGGCCCTGTACCGCCTCCCGGACTTCCCCAAGGCGGCACGGCTAGGGCCACGCACGAAGGCCTGGAGCGAAAATGAAATCAACGCCTGGATGGCCCGCGTCCGAGGGGCGCCGCCGTCGCCCGAGCAAGCGGGCGTGAGCGACGACCTCGCCGCAGCCGTCCGCCTGCGCGACCTCGTTCTGCCCGTCCTCCGCAAACACGGCCTCGCCGTCCGGGACGGGTTGTTCAATGCCCCCGCCCTCACCCTGGGCATCAATGAGTTTCGTCTCTCCTTGATCGGTCCCTACCGCCTGCAGCCGGAAGACCCGACCAGCCACCGGTTGGGCGTTTGGCATGGCCCCTTCGGCATACCCGTGCTGTTCCTTGATTGGAGCGAGACCGAGGACGCCACGTTGCGCGCCTTCGCCGGGGGCACTTGGGACCACGCGCTGTTCGCCGCCCTCGCCCTTCTTCCAAACCGAGAGGACTAGCCATGAACACCACTAACTTTGACCGAGTCAGCCCTGACGCGCTCGACGCCTTCCAGCGCATCGTTCGAGACCTGCACTCGTCGTTCACGACACGAGCCGCCCAGGGCGCCCATGAGGCGCTCCTCGCCGCCCGGGGGCGGCATGCCGGTGCGGGTGCGCGGTTCGCGGCCGCCAACGAGCGCACGTCGGATGCGCTTCGTGCCCGCGAGGAGGCCAAAATGCGGGCCCGGATCAAAGGGGGCGCGCCCGACGACCTCGAACCGCTGGAAGAGGCGCACCGGCGAGCCGTGGAGTCAGAGGATGCCGCGCGGGCGGAAGTGGAGGCTGCGGCCAATGCCTTGGCCGCCGCGACCACCGTCTTCAACAAGATGGTGGTGCGCCTCTTCGAGGGCCACCAACGCGGCGAAGTCTTCCGTTTCCGGAAGACGAACGTGCGTAAAGGTGAGCCGTCCGTGGCGCTGAAGGCCGTTATGGCGGACGAGCGCACTAACGGCCGAGAGACCGAGCCGGTCCGGAGCGGGATTCCGCCCAACTCCGTCTTTGAAGAGCAGATTGCCGACCACCTGGACCACCTAGGTCAACGCGCTGATGCGTTCAAGCTCAGCTACGCCGATGGTCTGGCCCGGTGGACCCATCCGGAGCGGCTCGTGGACGGCAAAAGCGACCCGGACGGGCACTATCGCACCGAGCGCGACTTGCTGCCCTTGATCGTCGCGCTGAACCGCGACGAGATTCAGCGGAAGCTGTTCGAGCGCATCGAGCGCGACCATGCCAACGATTCGACCCTCCGCCTCACCGCCGAGGAAAAGCACGACCGCCTCACCAAGCTCCGCGCCGAGCTTCTGGAACTCCAGTACGAGGAGGCGGCTCTCCGCGTCATCCTCGCGGGGGACTCCCCCGAGATAGTTTTCCGGCCCGAGATGCACCCCCTCGCGACTCTCGGGCTGGAAGTGGTGACCAGCGCCCCTGCCAAGGTGCTCAAGAAGGCGACCGACGCGCTCGCGCACATCGGGATTGAACTCTAATCGGGCGCCCCTCCACGCCCGGCCGGACGCCGCTTGAGTGGCGCCCCGCGACTGCCCCTCCTGCTGGGCCTGCTTGTGCCCGGCAGGAGGGGACTTCCCTCTCAACCGCTCTTGAGGAGCCAAGAATGTGAAGGAGGCCGCCAATGGCCAACACGATTAAAATCACCGCGCGAGGCCGGGTTCCGGTGCTCGAAATCTACGGCGAGATTGGCAAGGGTGACCTCACCGTCCCCGCGTTCTCGCGGGCATGGCGGGGCCTCGGCAACCCAGCGGAAGCCGAAATCCGCATTAGCTCCCCTGGCGGCGACTGCTTTGCCGGAGCCGCGATTTTCGACATCATCGCGGGGTCCAGCACTCGCGTTACCAGCATTGTGGATGGCATTGCGGCGTCCATGGGCAGCTACGTCTTCATGGTGGGCCACCGCCGGATCGTGGGCGCCGGGTCGCAATTGATGATTCACGATCCGTCCGCCGCTGTTGGCGGCGGGGCGGAGGACCTCAAGCGCGGCGCCGCTCTTCTAGAATCGATCCGGCGGCGCATGGCCGAGGTCTACTCGAAGCGCACCGGCCTGCCCGAAGACACCATCCGGAAGATGATGGAAGCGGAGACGTGGATGGACGCGGACGAGGCCATCCGCCTCGGCTTCGCGGCCGAGAAGGGCGCCGACTTGAAGGTGGCGGCCTCCGCCTTCGACCTCTCCGGGCGCGGCTTCCGCAACGTACCTAAGCTTGGCGGCCCCAAGACCCTGGGCGAACTCTCGGCCCAGTATTGGGCGGCCCGAGGCAAGCCCGTGCCCCACGTTCCCGAGAATCCTGATGTTTCGGACCTAGTTCCCACCCCGATCACGCAGGCCGAAGCCTTCGCCAACTTTCATGGCAAGCATCGCGGGAGGCGCTGATGCGGATTGGGGCGCTCGCATGGCACCGCAAGCGCGACTTCGCCAAGAGGTCGTCCGCCCCACCTGCGGAGGCGCCCGTTGCCCGCCCAACGGCCCTAGCGCTGGCGCCCGATGACCGCACGCCGCTGCGCATTGAGCAAGCCGAGGAGCCCTCCATGACCGGCGCCGAGGTCCGTGAGCGGGCCGCCGACTTCACGAGGTGGCGTGCTCGCCATCGTCAACTACACCGCAAAGGCGCGTCCGTGCCCGCCTAGAGATATGGAGGCCAACATGGCCCGTCGCCATCTGAAGTACCCCCCGCCGAAGCGCCCTTTGTCCCGCCTGGAGACGCAGCATTTCAACTGCGGAAACTACCCGATGGACCCCCGGCCGTATGAAAAGCTTCTCGCCGACTTCGGCCTCCTGCAGGACATGAAGCCGGGGCGCTCCTTCCCGCTCTCGGCGCTCCTGCGGGAGTCGGGGACGCGCGCGGCGCCGATATGGGGTGAGCAATACGATTGGCCAGGTGCTGACCACTTGGCCCACTTCAAGCGTGGACGGTCACCCGTGGCGGTGCTCACGCAGCCCTACGAGACCGTCGAGGTCGAACGCCTGAAGCTCTACGCGGCCGCGCGCGGCCTCGCCCTGCACATCCCCCCGAATCCGTTCGCGAGTTTCTGGTTTCCGGGATGGACGTATTGCCTCCTCGTTACCGCGCCGGACTTCGGCCCGGTGAGTTGGCTGGACGAGCAACTGGAGTTCCAGACTCGCCAAGAACCGATCACCGCCTAGCGTTCAGAAAGCGAGGCCGCAATGACCAAGAACAAGAACCCCGGCCGAACTCCGACCCTTTGGGCGTTTCAGCGCAACGAGTTCGGCCTACCGTTTGTGCGGCTCGCGCTAACCGACATCGGCGGGACGCTGGACCTCGCCGAGCTTGCCCTCCGCGACCAACTAACTCCGGTCTTCCAGCAGAATGGAAGGCTCGTTCATCTCGTCCGCCACAACGCTGAAATTGCCCGACTCGTCCTTAGCGACAAAGACCTGAAGCGCCCACGGCGCGAACAGGGGGCGCTCGTCATTGACGAGGTATCGCCCCATAGGTTGCTAGAATACTTCGGCGCGGCGGCCGAGTGGTGGAAAGTCGATGGGCGCGTGAAGGCGCGCGAAGGCAACAGCGATAGGGGCGCCGAGGTCCGCACGACGCCGACGCTCGAACTCGCCCGGCATTACGTCGCACGCGGCGAATGGGGCCTTAGGGTACTCAGGGGCGCAATCGAATCTCCCACTCTCCGCGCGGACGGGACGCTGCTCATCGAGCCCGGCTACGATGAACAGTCGAAGCTTTACCTGAACCTGAATGGCCTAGAGTTCCCGCCGATCCCGGATGAGCCTTCCCGCGAAGACGCCATCGTGGCCCTCGCGAGTATCAAGGACGTGCTGAAGGACTTCCCCTTTGAGCCCGATGCCGCTGGCGATGTCGGCGGGGCGAGTGCCGCCCGCTCGGTAGCGCTTTCGGCGATCCTCACGGGGCTCGTGCGTCGGTCCATCGCGACCGCTCCCGCCCACGCCATCGACGCGCCGGTGATGGGCACGGGAAAGACCAAAATCTCGGAGGTGGCTTCCGTCATAGCGACTGGTCGCAAGCCCACCGCGATTTCGTACGGTTCGAGTCAGGAAGAATTTCAGAAGCGGTTGTTTAGCGTTCTCTGGAAGGGGGACGCCGTTGTCATAGTAGACAACGTCGAACAGGAAGTGGAGAGCGACGAATTTTGCACCATCCTCACCTCCGAGCAGTGGCAAAGCAGGGTGCTCGGCGTTTCCAAGATGGCCACCGTGCCCACCAGCGTCCTATGGCTCCTCAACGGTAATCGAATGACCTTCAGGGGCGACATCACGGACCGCGTCATCCTCTGCAACCTGGACGCCCGTGTGGAAGACCCGAAGGCTCGCACATTCGACCGCGAGCCAGTTGCCTATGCGCTAGAGCACCGGGCCGAGCTTGCCGTGGCTGGCCTCACCGTCCTTCGCGCCCATGCCGTTGCGGGTTTCCCCGGCGCCAAAGGGCTCTCGCCGTCCCGGTTCCCGGAATGGGACCGAATGGTCCGTGGCGCCTTGGTTTGGGTCGGTGAGCCGGACCCACAAGAAACCCGCCACCGGCTCGTATCGGTTGACCCGGTGCGCGAAACCCACCGGGCACTGATGCGAGTTTGGCGCGAGTGCATCGGTCTCCGGCGCCCCGTGACGGCGCAACACCTGATTGACCGAACTGTGGAAGACCCTGCTCAATTCGACTGGCAGGGGTGGCCGTGGCCGGAGGACCTCTCGGCGGAGCTTGCCCGAGCCATCCACGCGGCTGTGTCCGGGAGGGTGGGCGTCAACTCCCGCAACCTCGGCCGGTATCTGATGAAGGTGGAGGGGCGCATAAGCGGTGGGCTCGTCATCCGGGCAAGGGTTGACCCTAAGTCCGCGAGCACGTTCTGGCTGGAGGAGACATAACCCCCACGCCCGTTGAGAGGGTGTGGGGGATGCGCTAGCCTCACTCACAGGCATCGGACGGGCTGGAAATGGACATGCTGAGACTTGTGAACATGCCGGGGCTAGGTCAAGCCATTCGACAACTATTGGCCCTACATCACGCCCTAACAGAGAAGGAAAAGCAGGAAGTCGTCCACTTCGTCGACCACGATGAGTACGGGTTGGCGCTCCAGACGTGGGCCGACATCATTAGAGAGGAGGGACGCGAACTGCCTGAGGATTTGAAGGCAAGTGCGACACTGCTGGCTCTGCAGATGGAAATCGATCCTGGTGCCCTGTTTGACGGGACCAACCGACGCCTGTAGCCCATTCGCCCGTAGCGCGGGTGGTGGGGGGGGGGGGTC
>JAEWLC010000022.1 GCA_023393475.1 Pseudomonadota bacterium | reverse complement strand
GGTTAGGGCCGAATGGCCCCCAGTTGAACTCCCGGCGATTTCGGTTCAAGGGAACACCGGACCATTCAGCAAGGGGCGTTCCTTGAGCCTTTCGACCCATCTCTCCATTTCTCCCGCCGTGAAGGCTGCCCTCGATGCCGGAAAGCCCGTCGTGGCGCTGGAATCGACCATCATCACGCATGGCATGCCCTATCCGCAGAACCTGACGATGGCGCAGAACGTCGAAAGGGTGATCGAGGCGAATGGCGCCACGCCGGCGACGATCGCCATCATGGACGGCAAGTTCATGGTCGGCACCACGGCGGCTGATCTCGAGCGGCTGGCCCAGACCGGCGGCAAGGCGGCCAAGGCCTCGCGGCGCGACGTCGCCGCTCTCCTCGCCTCGGGCGAGGTCGCAGGCACCACCGTCGCGACGACGATGATGGCAGCCGAAGCGGCGGGCATCCGCGTGTTCGCCACCGGCGGCATCGGCGGTGTGCATCGCGGGGCGGAATCGACCTTCGATATCTCGGCCGACCTCGATGAGCTCGGCCGCACCCAGGTTGCTGTCGTCTGCGCCGGCGCCAAGTCGATCCTCGATATCCCCAAGACCCTCGAAGTGCTGGAGAGCAAGGGCGTGCCGGTGCTCGGCTTCGGCACCGACGACTTCCCGGCCTTCTGGGCGCGGAAGAGCGGCGGCAAGGTCGATCATCGGGTCGATGACGGCGTTGCGGCGGCCAAGGTCATCGCGCTGCAGTTCGCGCTCGGGCTTGGCGGCGTGCTGGTCGCCAACCCGATCCCCGAGAGCCATGCGCTCGACGTCGCCGAGATCGAGACGCGCATCGCTGCGGCGATCAGCGACGCGGACGCGCAGGGCATCGGCCGCAAGGAACTGACGCCGTTCCTGTTGAAGCGCATCTTCGAACTCACCGACGGCAAGAGCCTCGTCGCCAACATCGCTCTCGTCGAGAACAATGCGCGCGTCGCCTCCGAAATCGCCGTGGCGCTGAGCAAGCAGGCATGAGTGACAAGGCCGGCCGGGTCATCGTCATCGGCGATGTGATGACCGACGTCATCGTGATCCCCGAAGGGCCGCTGGTGCGCGGTTCGGACCGGCGCGCGCAGATCACGCAGCGGCCGGGTGGCTCGGGCGCCAACCAGGCGGTGTGGCTGGGCTCGATGGGCACGCCCGTCAGCTTCGTCGCCCGCGTCGGGGCGCGCGACAAGCCGCATCTCGAGGCGTATCTGCGTGGTTTCCATGTCGATCCGGTGCTGGTCGCCGATCCGGCGAAACCCTCGGGCATCCTCGTCACCATCGTCGATCCGGACGGGGAGCGGAGCTTTCTCACCGATCGCGGCGCCAACCTGCTGCTCTCTCTCAGTGACATGCCGGTATGGCTGCTCGAGGAGACGCGCTGCATGGTGGTGTCGGGCTACTCGCTGTTCGCCGAACATCCGCGCACGGCCGTGCAGTGGATGGCGGGCGAGGCGCGCCAGCGCGGCATCCCGGTGGTGGTCGATGCCGCCTCAGTCGGCTTCGTCAACGAGGTCGGCGCGGACCAGTTCCTCGCATGGACGAAGGGGTTCTCGACGCTGTTCGCCAACGAGGACGAAGCGGAAACGCTCTCCGGCCGTGGCGATCTCGAAGGCCAGATGAAGGCGCTCGGGCCGAACTACGGGCGCGTGGTGATCAAGCTCGGCGCCGCCGGTGCGGCGGTGGGCGATGCGGAAGGCGTGAAGCTCAGGCTGCCGGCACCGAAGGTCGAGGTGGTCGATACGACCGGGGCGGGGGATGCGTTCGCCGCGGCGTTCGTTTCGGCGGAACTCAGCGGCGCGGATATCGAGACGTGCCTCAAGCGCGGCATCGAGGCGGGCGCGGCGGCCGTGACGAAGATCGGCGGCCAGCCGGAGTAGCGGCGCTTGCGGCACCCACCGATCTCGCGACCTACCCCTGCATGTCCTTGAGCAGCGCCTCGGCCAGCACCCGGCCGTCCTCGGCTTCCTCCTCGGGCAGCTCGATCGGGATGCCCTTGGGGCCGTACACCCCCGGCAATCCCGGCAGGCCGCTCTCGGCGCCTTCGCGCGGATGGAAGCCGTGGGCCTTGAGCGCCGTGATCAGAACACGGGCGACGGACGGATCCTCGATCTCGGCGATGGTTTCGTAGCTCACGCGAACTCCCGCCTCTTACGCAAACTCACGCGTGACCATCATCTGCTTGATCTCGGCGATGGCCTTGGCCGGGTTCAGCCCCTTGGGGCAGACCTTGGCGCAGTTCATGATGGTGTGGCAGCGGTAGAGCTTGAACGGATCCTCGAGGTTGTCGAGACGCTCGGTGGTGGCTTCGTCGCGGCTGTCGATGAGCCAGCGATAGGCCTGCAGCAGCACGGCGGGGCCGAGATACTTCTCGCCATTCCACCAGTAGGAGGGGCACGAGGTCGAGCAGCAGGCGCAGAGGATGCACTCGTAGAGACCGTCGAGCTTGGCGCGGTCGTCGCGGCTCTGCAGCCACTCCTTGTCCGGCGTCGGCGTCGTGGTCTTCAGCCATGGCTGGATCGAGCGGTGCTGGTCGTAGAAGGTGGTGAGGTCGGTGACGAGGTCCTTCACCACCGGCATGTGCGGCAGCGGATAGACGCTGATGTGGCCGGGATATTCGTCCATGCCCTTGGTGCAGGCCAGCGTGTTGGCGCCGCCGATATTCATCGAGCACGAGCCGCAGATGCCCTCGCGGCAGGAACGGCGCAGCGTCAGGGTGGGGTCGACCTTGTTCTTGATCCAGAGGAGACCATCCAGGATCATCGGGCCGCAATCGTCGAGATCGACGAAATAGGTGTCGAGCTGCGGGTTCTTTCCCGAATCCGGATCGTAGCGATAGACGCGATATTCCTTGAGCCGCGTCGCCCCGGCGGGCTTCGGCCAGGTCTTGCCGGGCACGATGCGCGAGTTCTTGGGAAGGGTCAGCTCAGCCATTGCAGGCTCCTATACGATCTTGCAGGTCTGCAGCGCCTGCGCAGACGCCTGGGTGACGGCGATCACGTCGTTGGCGCTCACATTGCCGATGACGGCCGGGTCGAGGAGCTTGGCCGGATCGGTCTGGGCATAGGCGGCGAGCCGCATCAGCTCTGGCTTCAGCTTGGTTTGCAGTTCCTTGGCGTAGCACTGGCAGCTCTCGACCGTGGTGCGCGGGATTTTTGCGCAGGCGTCGGCCACCTGCTGCGCTTCGGGCGACAGGCCGCAGGCGCCGAGCAGCAGCGTTGCGAAGGCTCCGGCGATGAGTCCCGTGGCTTTGGGCAGGTGGTTCGGCATGGTTCGCCTCAGTAGTTCGGCTTGCAGATCTGGTTCGACTTGGCGACGTAGGTGTTATAGGCCGCGTTCTGCGCCGTCGGGGGCGCCTTGCCCTTCATCGCCGAGATGACCATGGCCATGAAATCGGCATCAATCAGCGTCAGCGCCGCGTCGGCCTTGCAGCTGCAAAGCGCGTCATCCTGCGCGATGCCCATGCAGGTCTTGTAGAAATCGGCCCGCTGCTCGGTACTCGGCGCTGCCGCCTGCGCCCCGCCAAGCATCAGCCCCAGCGCTGCGAGCGCCACCACGAACGTCTTCATTTGTGCCCCGTTTCTCACCGCAATTCCTTGCGGATCATCAGTTTCAAGCCCGACCAGACATCGCTGACCGCGGCCACCTTGATATCGACCAACCCGATCGGCAGCACCACCTCCCGGATCACATCTTCGGTGATGTCGGTCGGCACCTTGCTCGCCTTCTTCGGCCACGAGATCCAGATCGTCCCGTTCCGGTCGATCGCATCCATCAACGGCCGCGCATTGTCCTCGAGCACCCCGCGTGACGCGGTGAAGCCGTGGACGAAATCCCAGCCTTTCGACCCGCGCCAGTCGTCCCACTCGGCCCGGCGCACCTCGGCGAAACTCCGCGCCTCAGCCAACTCACCAAGCTCCCCCGGCAACCCAAGAAACAGCGCCCGCTGCCCATCTTTCAGGCCAAGCTTCTGCGGTAGGGGTGTGCCGGAATAGCCGGGGGTGACCGTCATACGCCATCTTCCCGGGAAAACTGTGTGGGTTGAACGGCGCCGTCGCAGTCGACGAGCGCCATGTGACGTGCGTCTGTGACTTCGAGGGTGCAGGCGAGGCTGGGGTGCTCCTCCCAAAGCCACCCCTCGTGGGGGTAGTCGGTGGCGAGCGTCAGTCGGTCAGCCTTGAGCGAGTAGGTGCCAGGCGAGCCAAAGCCCTCCCTTGCATCGGGAAGAAGAACGGATGTCTCGAAACCACCGCTTGTGTCGAAGCAGATCGACTCGGGGAAAATGTCGTCGTCGACCAGGTCCCAACAACCAAGCAGAACACCGGCTTTCTCGTTGTCATAGGAAAATTCCACATCGGCGAAGGAGCGCTGACCGTTCGTGCAATGGCGCAGTGCCAGCCCGGAATATGGCCGCACAACGGCATCACACGTCAGCTTGTCCGGCGACTTCTGCCCGGGAAACGGTGCCTCGATCACCAGTTTTTCAGCGTCCAGCCTGTAGCTCCCTTGAGACGCGCCGCCGTCGCGGGGGCTCATAACCAGGCTGCCCGATGAACCAAAGCATACGCGCTGCCACTCAAGGGCTGCCTGGGCAGCATCCGATGCGTTCCAGCAACCGGCTACCAAGTCTCTGAACTTGTACTCGTCGACGGAGCGAAGCTGCCCGGCTTTTGCGCCGACGCAGCCGATGGCCAGCAACGCCAATACCCTGATCAGCAGTGCCAGCGGCTGCATCACTCAGTACACCCGCGCCTTCGGGGCGATCTTCTTGAGGCTGATGCCGCCTTCGCTTTCCGGGGTCAGCGGATCCACGTGCACCGGGCGGTAGCCGAGCGTCACCTTGCCGGTGCTGTTGTCGATCCAGCTCAGCGTATGCTTGCGCCAGTTGACGTCGTCGCGGTTCGGAAAATCCTCGTGGGCGTGGGCGCCGCGGCTTTCGTGGCGGGCCTCGGCCGAGACCACGGTGGTGGCGGCGCAGGCCATGAGGTTTTCGAGTTCCAGCGTCTCGACGAGATCGGAGTTCCAGATCATCGAGCGGTCCGAGACCTTGAGGTCGTCGAGCGAATTCCAGAGCGCGGTGATGCGCTCGACGCCGGATTTCAGCGACTTCGAATCGCGGAACACGGCGGCGTCTTCCTGCATGATCTTCTGCATCTTCTCGCGCACCACGGCCGTCGGCGAGCCGCCATTGGCGTTCCGCAGGCGATCGAAGCGGGAGAGGATGCGCTCGTCCTCGGATGCGATGGCGGCCGGCACCATGGCGCCCTTGTCGACGGTCTTCGCGGCGCGGAGAGCTGCTGCACGGCCGAAGACGACGAGGTCGGTCAGCGAGTTGGAGCCGAGGCGGTTGGCACCGTGCACCGAAGCACACGCTGCTTCGCCGGCCGCCATCAGGCCGTGGACGACGCGATCGGGATCGCTCTCGGTCGGGTTCAGCACCTCGCCGTGATAGTTCGCGGGGATGCCGCCCATGTTGTAGTGCACGGTCGGCAGCACCGGGATCGGCTCGCGGGTCAAATCGACGCCGGCGAAGATCTTGGCCGATTCCGAAATGCCCGGCAGGCGCTCGTGCAGCACTTTCGGATCGAGATGATCGAGGTGCAGGTAGATGTGGTCCTTGTTCTTGCCGACGCCGCGGCCTTCGCGGATCTCGATGGTCATGCAGCGCGAAACCACGTCGCGCGAGGCGAGATCCTTGGCGTTCGGGGCGTAGCGCTCCATGAAGCGCTCGCCCTCGGAATTGACGAGATAGCCGCCCTCGCCACGCGCACCCTCGGTGATGAGGCAACCGGCGCCGTAGATGCCGGTGGGGTGGAACTGCACGAATTCCATGTCCTGCAGCGGCAGGCCGGCGCGGGCCACCATGCCGTGGCCGTCGCCGGTGCAGGTATGGGCCGAGGCCGCCGAGAAATAGGCGCGGCCGTAGCCGCCGGTCGCCAGCACCACGAGCTTGGCGCGGAAGCGGTGCAGCGTGCCGTCATCGAGCTTCCAGGCCATCACGCCCTGGCACGAGCCATCGGGGCCCATGATCAGGTCGAGCGCGAAATACTCGATGTAGAACTGCGCGTTGTGGCGCAGCGACTGGCCGTAGAGCGTGTGCAGGATGGCGTGGCCGGTGCGGTCGGCGGCGGCGCAGGTGCGCTGCACTGGCGGGCCGTCGCCGAATTCGGTCATGTGACCGCCGAACGGGCGCTGGTAGATCTTGCCTTCTTCGGTGCGCGAGAAGGGCACGCCGTAGTGCTCGAGCTCGTAGATCGCGGCCGGGGCCTCGCGGGCGAGGTATTCCATGGCGTCGTTGTCGCCGAGCCAGTCCGACCCTTTCACGGTGTCGTACATGTGCCACTGCCAGCTGTCGGGCCCCATGTTGGAAAGCGAGGCGGCGATGCCGCCCTGGGCCGCGACGGTGTGCGAGCGGGTGGGGAAGACCTTGGTGATGCAGGCGGTGTTGAGGCCCTGCTCGGCCATGCCGAGCGTGGCGCGGAGCCCTGCCCCGCCGGCACCGACGATGACCACGTCGAATTCGTGGTCGATGATCTCGTAAGCGGCCATGCGGCTAACCCCAGAATACCAGTTTGGCGATGGCGCCCAGCGCCACCAGTACGAAGAAGCCGACGAACGCGTTGTTCGCCAGCATGGCGGGCGAGTGCTCGCCTTTGGCGAAATAGTCCTCGATCACGTCGCGCATGCCGTTGCGCATGTGGATCGCGACATTGACGACGAGCAGCGCGAGGCCGAGCGCGACGAACGGGTTGCGGACGAGCGCGATCATCTCGGCCGGCGTCTTGCCGGCGAGCGAGACGACGAACCAGACGATGAACAGCGTGAAGGCGATGTTGATCGCCCCGGTGACGCGCTGGGTGATGAAGTGCCGCGTCGCCGCCTTGGCATTGCCGTAGTGCGTCGCGGGGTTCTGGATCTGGGCCTGGGTCGGCTTCAATGCACTCATTTGAACCACACGAAGATGGACCAGACGACGAGGGTGAGAAGGATCGAGGTGCCGAGCTGCAGGCGCACCAGCAGTTCGCGGCCGGCCGGGTCCATCCCTTGGGTGAAATCCCAGATGAAATGCCTGATGCCGCCGAGCATGTGGTGGAACAGCACCCAGGTGTAGCCGAACAGCACGAGCTGGCCGAACCAGGTGCCGAACAGCCAGGTGACGAAATCGAAGAAGCCGCCGCCGAAGGCCGCTGCCACCAGCCAGAGCACCAGCAGCAGGGTGCCGCCATAGAGTGCGATGCCGGTCGCGCGGTGCACGATCGACATGGTCATGGTGAGGGTGAAGCGGTAGATCGACAGATGCGGCGAAAGCGGCCGTGTAGAGGGAGCCATACTTGTCTCGCGCCTCGCCCGCCGGAGGGACAGGGCGGGCGTTCCAGTTTGGAATGGTTCGAGACTTCTAGCGGCGGTTTGCCTCTAGGTCAAAGGCTCTGCTTATGCGCGTGATTGGGCTTTCGTTCTAAGCGGGAATCACAGGGAAGCGGAGGTGTCGAACAGGTCCGGCGCGGCCCGCAGCGCTTCGAGCGTGAGCAGCAGGCTCACGACCCGCGCGCTGCGGTGGCCGGTCGAAACCGTGGCGGACGAAAGTACCTCATAGCCGCTGGGCTTTTCGGTACGAACCATTCGCTCGGACTTGTCCCGCATCGCCCGGTTGAAGAGCGGCTTGAAAAGTCGTGCTGCGAACTGGCCCATCTTTCGTCCTTGTTGCGGGCGCCCGGTGGAGGTCTGTCCTCGGGTTCCGCTGCTTGGGGTTGTGTTTAGCTCCGGTTCCATGGCCCTGCCGTGAAGCCGGTATTCACATTGGGTTCAGCAACGCATGCGAGAGGATCCGGTTCCGATGGGAGTTACGACGTGAACGACAAGGTCCGGATCCTCGAAGAGGTGGTGCTTTCCGACAACTGGGGGCTGGTGAAGAAGACCACGCTCGAGCTGAGGCGCCGGTCGGGCGAGTGGCAGCGCCAGGTGCGCGAGACCTACGATCGCGGCGATGGCGCGGGCATCCTGCTCTACAACCGGCAGCAGAAGACGGTGATCCTCACGCGGCAGTTCCGCTTTCCCGTGTTCTATCATGGCGAGCCGGGCTGGCTCATCGAGGTGGTGGCCGGGAAGCTCGACGGCAGCACGCCGGCCGAAACGGCCCGCAAGGAGGCCGAGGAGGAATCGGGTTTCCATGTCCACGACGTGGAGTTCGTGATGGCGGCCTACATGAGCCCCGGCTCGGTGACCGAGAAAGTGTCGCTGTTCCTTGCCGAATACGACGCAAACACCCGGCGCTCGGCTGGCGGCGGTCTCGCGCACGAGGGCGAGGATATCGAAGTGATGGAAGTCGGGATCGACGCCGCGCTCGCGATGATTGAAACTGGTGAGATCGCCGACGCCAAGACCATCATGCTGCTGCAGCATGTGCGGCTGAAGGGGATTCTCTAGGCCGGGCGAGCCTCGAGCGCGTGCTGGATGGCCAGTCGCGCGCCTTCGTTGCGCTTCCGCATGAGTACCTCGGCCTCCGTCGGCGCCTTGTCGGGATGGCCTGCAGCGAACGGAGGCTGAGGATCATATTCGATGCCCAGCTGGATCGCCCTTGCGACCTCCGGCCCGGCGATCTCGCCGACGAGGCTGAGGGCGAAGTCAATGCCGGCGCTGACGCCGGCCGCGGTGACGACGTTGCCGTCGCGCACCACACGTTCTTTCCCATGCGTTGCCCCGACGAGCGGCAGAAGATCGACATAGGCCCAATGGGTCGCCGCGCGGCGACCGGCGAGAAAGCCGGCTGCTCCGAGCAGGAAGGCGCCCATGCAGACCGAGGTAACGTATCTTGCGTCGTTGCCTCTCGAACGAATGAAGTCGATCGTTTCGCGATCGGCGAGCGCGTCCGCCACGCCGGCGCCGCCGGGCACGCAGATGAGGTCCAGGGGTGGGCAAATGGCGAATGTGCAGGTCGGCATGATGGCCAGGCCGCGGTCGCTCACGACGGGGTCCAAGGTCTTTGCGACGACATGCGTTCTCGCCTCGCCAAACCGGCTGGGGACGCTCGTTGACGGTGGGGTGCCCAATCTGCAGAGAACTTCGAAGGGGCCGGTGAAATCGAGCTGGGTCAGCCCGGGAAAGAGGATGAAACCGACGTCGAAGTCTGGCATGGCGCAACTCCCACGGGCGCCCGGTGCGAGGCCGGGTCAGGTGGGATCATCTTCCCGCACTGCGCCGAGTGCAACAGCGGCCCAGGCGGCAGGACGGCTCAGCCCCGGAACGGGTCGGCGTCCACGTCGAGCGTGGCGTAGCCCTGGGGCAGGTCCACCTGCATGTCGCTCGCCTCGTATGGGTCGATGACAAGCAGCGAGAGGACCTTGGTCGCTTCGAGCGAGGGGGTGCGGGGGACGCGCGGCTGGCTGGCGAGCACGGCGATGGGCAGTGCGATGGCGGCAAGCGTCGCGGCGATGATGATGGCTTTGACCGGCATTTCAGAACCTCAAGCGCTGCGCATCCCTGCGCTGTTGAGGTTGATCTACGCCAGCCGGCCGGAACCGGCGTTGAACCGGGCGTTCATCTGTCGTTTAACGTGTCCCGCGGGCAGGCACCCGCGGGACACCGTCACTCAAGCGTAGTCGACGAGTTTCTTTTCCGGATCATAGGGTTGGTCCGAGACCACCTTGGTGACCGCCTGGCCGCACTTCATCTTCTTGCTCAATGCGTCATACGCATAGCTGGCAGAACCGTGCAGCACCCAGCCCTCACTGAGTGCCTTGGTCACCTTGTGACAAAAGCTCGTGTCGTCCTCGCCTGAGAGGAACCGATAGATTTGCATTTGACGCTCCATGCCCCCTGCCCGTAATCGCGGGCGATTGAAATTAGTCGAACTAACCGCTAATCGCTGCGGTATGGATCGGTTTCCAGCATTTTTGCTCGACGGCTACAAGTCGTTCATGTCCGACCGCTACGACCCCCAGCAGGGCCGTTACCGGGAACTCGCAGATAGCGGGCAATCGCCCACCACGATGATCATCGCCTGCTGCGACAGCCGCGCGGCGCCGGAGACGATCTTTTCGGCCGGCCCGGGCGAGATGTTCGTGCTCAGGAATGTCGCCAACCTCGTGCCGCCGTTCCAGCCCGATGGCGGCCAGCACGGCACCTCGGCGGCCATCGAGTTCGCGGTCAACGCGCTCGAAATCTCCAACATCGTCATCATGGGCCATGGCCGCTGCGGCGGCATCAAGGCGGCGCTGTCGCCGGATGCGGGTCCGCTGGCGCAGGGCGATTTTATCGGCAAGTGGATGAACATGCTGTCGCCGGTGGCCGACGAAGTGTCGAAATACACGTTGCTGACCAACAAGGAGCGCCAGACCATGCTGGAGCGCTTCTCGATCCGCAACTCGATCGCTAACCTCCGGACCTTCCCCTACGTGAAGCGGCTCGAAGACGAGAACAAGCTCGCCATCCACGGCGCCTGGTTCGACATCTCGACCGGCGAATTGTGGGTGATGAACGACGAAGGCGATTTCTACCGGCCGGAGTGAATTTACCGGCTGCGCGTCAGCTGTGACATCGTTGCCACGTTTATGGGCCAACTGTGCCCACGTGTTCGTGATGGAGCTGGAACCGAAGAATAGATTAGTTGCCAACGGCTTATTGATTTTGGAGTTCCGTATGGCTTCCCGCATTCTTGCCGCGTTTGCTGCTTCCTGCTCCTTTCCGGTTCGGCAATTGCCGCCGACCTGATCATCGAAGAACCGGCTGTTGTCGCTCCTGCTTCGAGCTCCGCTTTCTGGGGTTCGGTCGAACTCGGCGCCCAGGGCGTGATCTTCACTAACGAAGACGACGATGACGGCTCCGCCGGTGGCGTCTACGGCTCGTTCGCCCTGTGGGGCGACCTCGGTGGCCTTGTCGTCGGTATCGACGGCTATGCCGACCAGCTGTTCCTCGATGACGACCAGGAAGACGACGTTCCGGGCGGTGTCGTGGTGCTCGGCGGCCATGTCGGCGGCAATCTCGGCGACGTCTATCTCGGCGGCTTCGGTGCCGTCGGCTGGGCGCCGGATTCCGGTATCGATGAATACGCCCCCGGCTATCTCGTCGGTGTCGAAGGCTCCGTGGCGCTCGATGGTGGCGTGACCCTGTTCGGCCAGCTCGGCTATGCCGACATCCGTCTCGGGAACGGCAACAACGAGGGCTTCACCGGCACGTTTATCGAGGGCGGCGCCCTGTTCGCGCTCTCGGACGACTTCGCGATCCTCGCCAAGGCCGGCTTCGGCTACGCACCGGAAGACTACACCGACTCGGGTGAGGAAGATGGCTCGTACGCAACCGTCGGCGCCAAGCTCGCCTACAAGCTGCCGGTCGATTTCGGCCTCGTGCTGACCGCCTCGTACGATTACACGTTATTCAACGCGATCGACGATGGCGACACTGCCGATGCGCACACCTTCAAGGTCGGTCTGTCGATCCCGTTCGGCGACAACACCACGGCCGCCACCGCGCTGAACCCGCTTGCCACCCCGGTGACGCCGTTCCGCGCCGCGACCTACGGCGACCTGCTCGACTAACAGCGGGCGTTGCAGACATCACAAAGGGGCGGGCCGGTGGGCCGCCCCTTTTGCATGGCGGCTCAGGGAGTGCCCCGCTCCCAGAGATATCGTACGTCCGGGGCTCTTGCTTCGTTGCCCGAGCCGTCGGTGAATTCCACCGCGACGAAGCCGTGCTTTTCGTAGAAGGCGCGGGCCGGAGCATTCTCGGCAAAGCACCAGAGCGTCAGTTCCGGCTGGCGCGACTTGGCGTCCGCCAGCAGGGTCGAGCCGATGCCGCTGCGGCGCAGATCGGGATCGAGATAGAGCTGGTTGATCCAGCCATCCTCCTCGGCGATGAAGCCGGCGAGATTTCCGTCCAGTTCGGCGACCGTGACGCGGTGCGTCTTGAGCAGCACCTCGCGGACGAACCACAGGTCCTCTTCGGCGGTGTGCAGTTTCGGCAGGAACGTCAGCAGGTCCATCGAGCGGCGCAGCAGCCCTGCGATCGGCACGGCATCCCCTGGTTCCGCCAGCCGCAGCGCGATCATGTCGCCACCCGCTTCATCAGGCGCGGGCCGAAGACGTTGACGAGGAGGCCGGCGAACACCAGGAGGCTGCCGGCGATCTCGATGGCGGTGACGGTCTCGCCGAGGAGCAGGGCGGCGCTGCCCATGCCGGCGATCGGCACCAGCAGCGAGAAGGGAGCGACGAGCCCGGCGGGATAGCGCGACAGCAACATGCTCCACACGCCATAGCCGAACAGCGTCGAGGCATAGGCGATGAAGAGCAGCGAACCGCCGCCGAGCCAGGTGAGGTTCTGCGCCGCGGCCGGGATCGCCCCCGGCTCGAAGATCAGCGACAGCGCCAGCATCGGCAGGGGCGGGATCAGCGAGGACCAGACGACGAAGGCCAGCATGTCGACCTTGCCGGCCTTTTTGGTGATGATGTTGCCTACGCCCCAGAAGAAGGCGGCGGCGATGGTCATCAGCAGCGGCAGCAGCGCCGCGCCCTCGAGCCGCTCCGAGCCGATGAGGCCGATGCCGGCAAAGGCAATGGCGGCGCCGAGCCATTGCAGCGGGCTCGGCCGCTCGCCGAGGAAGATCACGGCCAGCGCGATGGTGAAGAAGGCCTGGAGCTGCATCACCAGCGAGCTCAGCCCCGCCGGCATGCCGAGCTTGATCGCCATGAACAGCAGCCCGAACTGGGCGACGCCGATGGCGAGGCCGTAGAGCACCACGATCCGCCACGAGGTCGCCGGACGGCGGATGAAGAACACCGCCGGCACGGCCGCCAGCAGGTAGCGCAGCCCGGTCATCAGTAGTGGCGCCACCTCGTCGACGCCCCAGCGGATGGCGACGAAGTTCACGCCCCAGACGGTAACGACGCAGAGGGCAAGGATCAGGTCGCGGGGGGACATGGGGGAAGACTCCAGTGTCGCGCCCTGGCGGCGCGCGCATCGCAGGCGATGCGGTACCCCTCATCCGCCCTTCGGGCACCTTCACCCACAAGGGGAGAAGGCCACCCCGCAAACATCTCAGTCGGATCTCCCTTCTCCCCTTGTGGGAGAAGGTGGCGCGCAGCGCCGGATGAGGGGTGCGCAATCAGAGATTGCGCGATCCGAGCGCGAGCGAAGGAGCGAAGAGGGCCGGCTTAAGCCGCCTTCTTCTCCACCAGCTTGCGCTCGATCAGGGTTTCGAGGATCTGCACGGTGTTGAGTGCGGCGCCCTTGCGGAGATTGTCCGAGACGACCCACATGGCGAGGCCGTTCTCGACCGTCACGTCCTCGCGGATGCGGCTGACATAGGTGTCGTACTCGCCCACCGACTCGATCGGGGTCGCGTAGCCACCGGCTTCGCGCTTGTCGATCACCGAGATGCCGTCGGCCTCGCGCAGGGCGTCACGCGCCTCGTCGGCGGTGATGGCGTTCTCGAACTCGAGGTTGATGGCTTCCGAGTGGCCGACGAACACCGGCACGCGCACGCAGGTGGCGGTCACCTTGATCTTGGGATCGAGGATCTTCTTGGTCTCGGCGACCATCTTCCACTCTTCCTTCGTGTAGCCATCCTCCATGAACACATCGATGTGCGGGATGACGTTGAAGGCGATTTGCTTGGTGAACTTCTTCGGCGTCGGGCTGTCGTTGACGAAGATGCCCTTGGTCTGGGCCCAGAGTTCGTCGACGCCTTCCTTGCCGGCGCCGGAAACGGACTGGTAGGTCGCGACGACGACGCGCTTGATCTTGGCCAGATCATGCAGCGGCTTCAGCGCCACCACCATCTGCGCCGTCGAGCAGTTGGGGTTGGCGATGATGTTCTTGCGGTCGTTCTTCGCCATGTACTCGTCGAGCACGTGGGCGTTCACTTCCGGCACCACCAGCGGCACGTCGGCGTGGTAGCGCCAGAAGCTCGAGTTATCGACGACGATGGTGCCGGTGGCGCCGATCTTCTCGCCCCACTCCTTGGCCACGGTCGAGCCCGCGCTCATCAGGGCGAAATCGACCCCGGTCCAGTCGAAGTTCTCGAGGTTCTGCACCTTCAGGCGCTTGTCCCCGTAGCTGATTTCCTGGCCCTGCGACCGCGCCGACGCGAGCGCGATCACCTCGGAAGCGGGAAACTTCCGCTCATCGAGGATGTTGAGCATTTCCCGGCCCACATTGCCTGTGGCCCCGACGACGGCGACGCGATAACCCATTTTCGAAAGTCCTCTTTGCCTCAAGTCCCCCGCGCCGGCGTAGTCGACGCCCGGCGGCTAACAGCTCCGGCCGCTCCCCGGCGGGAGAGGCCCGGGGATCGGCTCAGGGGGTTTTGGTGGTTTTTGTCGCCGGCAACGCGATGCCCGCCGGATCGTCGATCCGGCCACGGGCAGTTCCGCGATTTGAGACGATGGCGCCCATGGCAACCGTATCCTCACGCAAGCGTGGGAGGCGTTCTACGCCGAAATGCAGAGGAGTCAACGGGGAATAGGAGAAGACCTACCACGCCCCGCTCGATGGCCGCCCCGGGCAAGGGGCTGGCCTCAGTCGGGACGGCTCCAGCGGTTCTCGTACTCGCGATACTTCCCGGTCGCACCCAGCTGCAGGTCCTCGACTTCGCGCAGCGTGACCGTGGCATCGTCGAAGAAGACGGTCCGGAACAGTGTGCGAAACGCATCGTGGTCGGGCGCGGTGCTCCAATCGTGCCTGACATAGTCGACCTCGAAATCGGTCGGCCCGACCTGCCGGACCTGCCAGCGCCCGGCGCCGAGCAGCTGGCGCCCCTCGATCGGCATCATTTCCCGCGAGCGCCGGCCGTCGGGGTGTTCGAAGACCGCATTCGTGCGACCCTCGAGGCGCCTGACGAGCGGCAGCGGGCGGCCGCAGCTGCAGGTGCCCCCCGCGATGGCCACGTCGCCCTGGTCGTAGCGGATCAGCGGCATCGCGGTGGAGCCGAAAGGGGTGACCACCACCCGTCCTTTCTCGCCCGGGGCGACTGGCTGGCCGGCGGCGTCGACGATCTCCACCAGCACGGCCTCGGCATTGACGTGAAAGCCGTGTCCGTCGGGACAGGGTCGCGCCAGCGCTCCGCCCTCCTTGGAACTGTAGGCCTCGACGATTGCTGCCGAACTGACCCGCGCCACTTGCTTCCTCAGGTAGTCGGACACGGCACCGCCGCGCGCCATCACCGCCTTGAGGTCTGGCAAGTCGGGGAGAGCGGGATCATCGAAGAAGATCTCGAGCTGGTTCGTTGTCCCGGCATAGGCGTAGACCGCCTCGCTTTTCATGATTTCGAGGTCAGACGCGTAGGGATTGGAATAGTTGGTGTGGAGGCGCCGCCCGAGCGCCGCCTCGGGCAGCCAGGACGGGCCCCAGGGGCCGAGGGGGGCGCCGATGGGTTTGTCGGGAACGGTGTTCCCACGCGCGAGCAGCGGCTTCGACCAGTCGAGCCTGGCCCAGCGGTGGGCGCGCCAGTTGCAGGCCATGGCCATTTCGTTGAGCCACCGGGTGGTCCGCACCGTCACCGGATGGCCCGTGGATCCGGAGGAACTGACATCGGTGAACGGGCCGTGCTGCTCGGGCGGCGCGCGCGACATGAGGCGCGCCGAGTGCTGCGACACGTCGCGCCGCGTGAGGATGGGAATTTCCGACCATTTCGCCCAGTCGATGCTGCCGTCGTTCCGGAACAGTTTTTCCAGTCGGAAACGGTAGAACGGCGTTGTTGCGCGGGCGTGATTGAGCAGGGGCTTCAGCAGGCTGTGCTGCCATTCCGTCATGCGCGAGGCTGGCCACCACTGGCTCTCGTCGAGCATCTCGTAGAACTGACGGAGAGACCACACGCACGCGCCTCCCACCCATCGCCTGGCTCGACCGACCCGATCCGGAAACGAAGGATCAGCAACGAAATTGTCGATGCGCCGGAAGCAGATAAAGATAGGAGCGCATTCGGTACTGCGAGCCAATTACGCCATGAGCGTAGCCGAACGGCCTCCATGGTAAAGAATAAACGGCGCATGGCAGGGGTGCGAAGGATGAAGTTTGCAGTACGTGGCGCCGTCGCAACAGAGGCTCGACTCCATTTCGATCCGCTGCATGCTTATCAATAGATGCAGTATCGCTACGACATCGGCGGGCTTTCGGTCGAACAACTTCAGAGTGGCATGCATTCCGGCGGGATCTCTCGAAGACGCGCTTGCCTTTTCCGTGCATAGGAAATTGCCTACGTGTGCCCCGGGCGGCCAACCGGGATGATCCTCGAGCTTGGGGTCGCTCGGGGCTCCTCACGGCCCCCTGTTCACCATCCCGCCGCCAGTGTATCCCCACGCCATGACCCAATATGACATCATCGTTCTCGGCGCCGGCGCGGCGGGGCTCATGGCGGCCATCGAGGCCGGAAAGCGCGGGCGCAGGGTGATCGTGCTCGATCATGCGCGCGATGCCGGCGAGAAGATCCGCATCTCGGGCGGCGGGCGCTGCAACTTCACCAACCTCAACGCAACGGTGAAGGGCGGGCGCGACCGGTTCCTCAGCCAGAACCCGCGTTTTGCACTGTCTGCCCTCGCACGCTACACGCCCGAAAAGTTCATCGAACTGGTCGATGCCTACGCCATCCCGTTCCACGAGAAGACACTGGGCCAGCTGTTCTGCGACGGCTCGAGCCAGCAGATCGTCAACCTGCTGCTGTCCGAACTGCGCAAGGCCGGGGCGGTGCTGCGGCTGCAGACGGTGATCACCGATGTCAGCCATGCCGACGGCGTGTTCACGGTCAATGCCGAGGATGCGTCCTTCACGGCTGGCGCGCTGATCGTCGCCACTGGCGGCAAGTCGATCCCCAAGATGGGGGCGACCGGGTTCGCCTATCAGCTGGCCACGCAGTTCGGCCTGAAGGTCACCGAGACCCGCCCGGCGCTGGTGCCGCTGACCTTCGAGCCGCGCGTGCTCGAGTGGATGGGGCAACTGAGCGGTATCGCCGTCAATCCGACCCGCATATCGGTGGGAAAGAAGGGTTTCGAAGAGGCGCTGCTGTTCACGCATCGCGGGCTGAGCGGTCCGGCGATCCTGCAGATCTCGAGCTACTGGCGCGAGGGCGACGCGATCGTCATCGACCTCTTCCCCAATGGTGACCTCATGGAAATCCTGCGCGAGGCGCGGGCCAACTCGCCCAAGGTGCAACTGCAGACCGTGCTGTCACAGCACTTTGCCAAGCGCCTCGCGCAGATTCTCGCCGAGGATATCGGCATCACGACGATGATGGGCGATATCTCCGACAAGTCGTTCGCCAAGATCGAGGATGCGCTGCGCCGCTGGACCATCAAGCCGACCGGGTCGGAAGGCTATCGCACGGCGGAAGTGACGCTGGGCGGCGTCGACACCGACGGGCTCGATTCGAACACCATGGCGGCGCGCAGCGTGCCGGGGCTCTATTTCGTCGGCGAGGCGGTCGACGTCACCGGCTGGCTGGGCGGCTACAATTTCCAGTGGGCCTGGGCCTCGGGCTGGGCTGCGGGGCAGGCGGCCTAATCAGAACTTCCAGCCAAGGCGCAGGCCGATATTCGAGAAGCCGTCATTGTTGCCGCACAGCTCCCAGTTGGACATGTGCTCGTAGGTCAGCGTCGCGGTGACGTTCTCGGTCACGTTCATGCCGGCGCCGAAGCGCTCGTAGAAGTTGACGCGGCAGCCGAGGTTGCGCTCCCCGTCCGGAGCCCCGTCGAGATAGCCGGTGTGGGCGGCGGCGCCGAGGCTGCCCTCGAGGAAGAGCCCGGTTTCGAAGATCGGCAGCTGCCAGGTGAGGCCGGCATGGAGCAGGCTTTCATCGCCGGTGAGGTTGGCGGTGACGCCGATCTCGGGGCGCGGCGAGCCGATCCAGCGGAAGACGTCGATCTCGGGCGAGGTGAAGAGGATGTCGAAGCTGACATCGCTGATGTCATCCAGCCGCCACTTGTCGACGTGGTGGGGCCAGAAATAGGGCGAGGCCGCGTGTGAGTGGAGGCCGATCCGGACTTCGTCGATGATGCCGGCGGCCGCTATCGCGTCCGATTGGGCATGCGCAACACCGCCGCCCAGCGCGGCGAACGCCAGCACCAACCCTGCTCGAAGTCGTGCTGAAGGCATGCCGCACCTCGAAGAATGACGGGATAGGACCCCGGCAAGCACCGCGCCGTCAAGCAGAGTCTCCGCACTCCGACGCGGTTAGAGGAAGCCGAGGAAGCGGCCGGCGAGCAACACGCCGAGCCACAAGAGGATAGACGTCGCGGCCAGCGGCCGCCGCAGCGGTTCGGGTGCGAGGCTGAAGGCCAGGAAGTTGAGCACGGCCAGCCCGATCAGCCCGAGCTTGGCGAGAAAGAGCGGCATGGCCGCATATTCGCTGGCCCGCACCGAGAACAGGCTGAGGCCGCTGAGCACGGCGAGGGCGAAGCCGCCGAAGGCGGTGCGGCGGAGGAGCGCGGTGAAATGCGGCTCGGTCGCGCTGCGGATCAGGCCGAGGACGCGCAGGTCCATCAGCAGCACGCTGGTCAGCACGGCTCCGATCGCGAGGATGTGGAGCGCGTTGATGACCGGATAGACGAAGAACGATGTCCGCAGCGCCGCGACCAGCGGGGAGCGCTCAATGGCGACAAGCGCTGCCTCCATCGGCTAGTTGGCCGGCACGCGCTGCGGATAGACGTCGTAGACCGCGCCGCGCACCGTGATGCGCACGGCTTTCATGCGCTTCTCGTCGGGATCGAGCGAGCGGTTGCCGAGGGCGACGACTTCGTCGCCGGCGGATGCGCTCTGCTCGGTGAACCCGGAGGCCATGGTCGGCCCGGGCGGCGCCAGTTCGACCCGCCAGATCTCGCCTTCCACATCGACGTCGAGCGTTGCGTGCGGATTGCCGACATAGACGGATTTGACGATGCCGGTGAGCTTGAAGAGACCGTTCTCGGTCCAGGTCCAGCCGTGATGGGCGAGCGCCGGAAGCACCGGCGCCATGGCGCCGAGCAGGAGACTGAACAGCAGCGTGCGGAACCGCATGGCTTCCTCCTCCAGTCAGGATGTGCCGAGACTAGGCGGAACGGCTGCAGCGGCCAAGCGCGGACGATTCACAATCGACTGATCGGCGCGCGCGTTCAGAACCCGTTCATCGGCATGGAGAAGTTGCGGAAGTAGTATGGCAGGGGCGCTGACCATCCGCTAGTTTCACGGCAGTTCAGGGAGGACATGATGGCACAGAAAGTGCGCTGGGGCATTCTCAGCACGGCCAATATCGGGCTCAAGAAGGTGACGCCGGCGATCCTCAAGTCGCCGCTGAGCGAGGTGGTCGCGGTCGCGTCGCGCGACGTTGCCAAGGCCGAGGACTACATCGCCGAGCTCGGGCTGACCGGCAAGGCAACGGCACACGGCAGCTACGAGGCGCTGTTCGCCGACCCCAATGTCGATGCGATCTACAACCCGCTGCCCAACCACCTGCATGTGCCGATGACGCTGGCCGCGGCCAAGGCCGGCAAGCATGTGCTGTGCGAAAAGCCCATTGCGCTCAATGCCAAGGAAGCCGAGCAGCTGCGGCAGATCCCCAAGGACATCGTGTTCTACGAAGCCTTCATGGTGCGCTACCACCCGCAATGGCACCGGGCCCGCGAGATCGCGCGTTCGGGCGAGCTGGGGGAATTGCGCGCCATCCGCGGCGCCTTCACCTATTTCCTCACCGACCCGACCAATGTCCGCAACCAGGCCGATATCGGCGGCGGCGGCGTCTATGACATCGGCTGCTACCCGATCACCGCCTCGCGCTTCCTGTTCGATGCCGAGCCCAAGCGCGCCGTGTCGCTGATCGACCGCGACCCGGTGATGAAGACCGATCGGCTGGCCTCGGTGATCCTCGATTTTGGCGGCGGCAGGCAGTCGAGCTTCGTCTGTTCGACCCAGTCGGTGGGCAGCCAGACGGTCGAACTGATCGGCACCAAGGGCCGGGTCGAGATCCTGATCCCGTTCAACGCGCCCGAGGACAAGGCGACGGCCATTCTCGTCGACACCGGCTATGCCCAGGACGGCAGCCTCTCGCGGCGCGAGATCTTTGCCCCGTGCGACCAGTACACCGAGCAGGCCAACGCCTTCTGCCGCGCTGTACTCGACGGGACGCCGCTCGAATGGGGCGTCGAGGACGCGATCAAGTCGATGAAGGTGATCGACGCGGTGTTCGCGAGCGAAAAGAGCGGCGGCTGGGCCGAGGTCTGAGAGGGCAAAAAACCACTAGCCCAAACCCGGCGGATTGGCTAATAACCGCCGCATCGAAGCGGGGCTGTAGCTCAGTTGGGAGAGCGCATCGTTCGCAATGATGAGGCCAGCGGTTCGATTCCGCTCAGCTCCACCACTTCGATCTCCGGGACAAACTTGAGCCTCTGAGGCCCGCTCGTGCGGGCCCGGCTCTATTCCACTTCCAGTTCGCACCAATCCAGCGCTTCCACTTCGAACGTGCCGCGCGTGCCTTCGATGTCGCCGAGTTCGGCGACGAGGTGGGCGCGGACGTCGGAAGTGGTGGCGTGCGGCGCCGTGAGGCCGCAGCCGCGGGCGAGCTGGTAGCGGTCATTGTCCATTGGCGCGACCTCCGTGCCGTTCTCGGTGATACGCCTCAGGATGCGGAGGAGGCGCCCGTCATCGGAGAAGTAGAGCCGGCCTTCGCGGGTGAGGGCGGGGCCGGTGGCGCCCTCGGCCATGTTGGGCGAGGTCATCTCGGAATAGAGGAAGGCGAGCGTGCCGTCGGGGCGATAGCAGGAGGTGTCCTTCTGCGTCGCGATGGCGTCGATCAGCCAGGTCTGGACGAGGACCGAAGCGGCGCCGTCGCCGCCATCGTGGAACTCGAAATGGTCGGCATAGCCACCGTCGAAATTGCGGCGCCAGCCGGTCCAGCCGCCGGGCGTGGCCTCCAGCATCGCGGTGCAGGCGGCCCAGGCGGCACGGATCTCCTCGATCTGCGGTTCCTGCGCGGAGGCAGGGGTGGCGAGGAGGAGGGGCAGGGCGAAAAGCAGGCGGCGCATTGGCTGGCTCCGGTTTTGCCGCGGACGCTAACCTATCACTCCTCGCGCAGAAAGGTTGCCGGCCGCGTCGACAGCGCTGACCAGGTCGTCGCCATGCCGACGATGATGGCGAGAGCAATGGTGCCGGCGGCGACCCAGAAGATCAGCGCCGGATCGGCCCAGAAGTCGATTTCCAGCACATATTCGACAAAGGCCCAGGTGCCGGCAAGGCCGAGCAGCGAGGCCAGCAGCGCCGACAGCAGGCCCAGCATGCCGTATTCGACGAGGAAGGCGCGCACCACGTCGCCGCGGGTGGCGCCGAGAACCTTCATCACCACGGCATCGGATTCGCGCTGGCGGCGGCCGGCGGCCATGGCGCCGGCGAGGACCAGCACGCCCGACACGACGGCGAGGCCGCCGATCACCTCGACCGCGGTGGTGACGTTGGCGAGGATGGCGGTGAAGGTCTCGAGTGCTTCTCCCACCGGGATGAAGAGCAGGTCCGGGAAGGCCGCGACCAGCCGCTGCTCCACCTCGCGCTCGTGTCCGGGCGCCGCCTTCATCAGGCCGAGATAACTGAGCGGGAAGGCTTCAAGCGCATTGGGCGAAAGCACGAAGCCAAAGTTCACGCTGCCGGAGCGCCAGGCATAGTCGCGGAAACTGCCGATCCTGACGGTCACCGGCTCGCCGAAAATGCGGAAGGTCAGGGTGTCGCCGATCGCGAGGCCGAGTGGTTCCTTGAGGCGCTGGAACACGGAGACCTGCGGCTCGCCGGTCATGCCGGGAGGCCACCAGCTGCCTTCGGTGACGGTGGAATTGTCGGGCAGCGCGTCGGCAGCGGTGAGCGGAATCTCACCATCGAGCACGAAGGCGAACTCGGGCGGCGGGGTGCGCTCGAGCTCCTTTACCGGCACATCGTTGATGGCCTCGATGGCGCCGGTGATCATGGGCAGGTCGGAAAAGAGCTCGACGCCCTTGTCGTTGACGGTGAAATCGCGGATCGCCGCGACCTCGTCCTCGAAGAGATCCATGAAGACGAAGCTCGGCGCGTTGGGGATCGACTCGCGGTCGAGCTGGTGGCGGAGGTTGCCGTCGATCAGGGCGATGAGCAGCAGCAGCGCAAGGCCGAGGCCGAGCGACAGGATCACCACCGGGGCGGGCGCACCGGGGCGGTGGATGGCCTTGATGGCGTTGCGGAGCGCGGCGTTGGGCAGGGGCGGAATGAGCTTCAGCAACCGCTGCAGCGCCCATGCGGCGAGGCGCAGGATGGCGAAGGCGGCGAGGACACCGATCGCGTACCAGAGGACGAGCAGGGGGCGGCCGGTGGTCAGCGCGGCGAGCCCGTAGATCGCGGCGATGGCGAGGCCGAGCGGCAGCCAGAGGCTGGGGCGGAGCAGGTCGCGCCGGGTGAGGCCGCCCTCGATGGCGGAGCCGGCCGAACGGAACAGCAGCGCCGGCTTCAACCGCTCGGCGCGCACCAGCGGCAGGTAGCCGAAGGCAAAGCCGGTCAGGAGCCCGAAGCCGGTGGCTGTCCACAGCGTCGGGATATCGACCACGGCGGGGAGCGCGAGGCCGAGGAGCCCCCCGAGGATCGGCAGGATCACCATCGCGAGAAGCGTGCCGAGGATCAGGCCGAGGACGATGCCGACCACGGTCAGCAGCAGCACCTGGGTGAGGAAATGGAAGAGGATGTGCGGGCCGGTGGCACCGAGCGCCTTCATCGTCGCGATGGAGCGCTGGCGCTCGGTGACATAGGCGGAGATGGCATTGGAAACGCCGACGCCGCCGACCAGCAGCGAGGACAGGCCGACAATGGTGAGGAAGCGGGCGAAAATGTCGAAGAAGCGGCTGAGGTCGGCGGTGGCGTCACGCGGCGAATTGACCTTCCAGCCGGCATCGGGAGAGCGGCTCTGGATGGTTGCCTTCACCGTCTCGAAGTCGGCGGTGCCAGTCAGCATCTTGTAGCGCCAGCTGGCGAGGACGCCGGGCTTGAGTATGCCGGTCGCGTTGACCGCATCGACCGACATCAGCGCGGAAAGGCCGAACTGCACGCCCGAGGTGACCTGGTCCGGGGTCTTGCCGAGGAGGCCGGTGAGTACGAAGGGGGCGTCGCCGACCGTCACGGAGTCGCCGAGCTTGAGGCCAAGGCGGTCGAGCAGCAGCGGATCGACGACGAGGCCGTGGCCGCCATCGCGCTCGGCGAGAAGCTCGGGCAGGGTGGCGGTGTCGCCCTCGAGCGTGACGGTGCCGATCAGGGGGTAGTTGTCGTCGACGGCGCGGATGGCGAGGAAGACCGAGCCGCTGCCGCCATCGGCGCGCCCCTGCACCTCGATGACCTCGCTGGTCCGGCCGAGGCTTTCGAACAGGGCGCGCTCATCGGGATTGGCGGCGCGATAGGAGAGCGTCGCCTCGACGTCGCCGCCGAGCAGGGTGCGGGCATCGCGCAGCAGCGCCGATTGCAGCGCCGCGCCGACCGAGCCGACCAGCGTGATGGTGCCGACGCCGAGCGCGAGGCAGGCGAGGAGGATGGTGAAGCGGCGGAGGTCGCCGCGCAGGTCGCGGATGGCGACGCGCAGCCAACCGCTAAGCCAACTCAAGCCGGCACCCGCTCGGTGAGGTGGCCCTCGCTCATGTGCAGCTGGCGATCCGCCTTCAGGGCGAGCTGCGGGTCGTGGGTGATGAGAAGGATCGAGGCACCGCGCTGGCGCGCGAGGCCGAACATCAGCTCGATGACATGGGCGCCGGTTTCCTGGTCGAGATTGCCGGTAGGCTCGTCAGCCAGCAGCAGCCGGGGTTCGCCGACCATGGCGCGGGCGAGGCCGACGCGTTGCTGCTCGCCGCCCGACAGGGCGCTCGGCAGGTGGGTAAGGCGGGCCGCGAGGCCGACATCGGCGAGGGCGGCCGCGGCGCGGTCGCGTACCTGGGCCCAGGGCATGGCCGGGTGGGCGATCTCGAGGGTCAGCGCGACATTCTCGAGTGCGGTCAGCGAGGGGATGAGATGGAAGTTCTGGAACAGGATGCCGAGGACATCGCGGCGAAACACCGCCAACTGGTCCTCGTTTAGCTTCGTGATCTCGGTGCCGGCGACGGTGATCGAGCCTGTGGTGGCCTGCTCGAGGCCGGAGAGGACCATCAGCAGCGAGGTCTTGCCGCTGCCGGAGGGGCCGACGATGGCGGTGACCTCGCCCGCGCCGAGCGTCAGGTCGACATTCTTGAGGATGTGCAGCGGCTCGCCGCCACTCTTCAGGCTGAGGTTGACGGCTTTGGCATCGACGACAGAAGCGGGCATGAAGGGGCCGGGGTTTGGGGCGCGTTCCAAGGAAATAGGCCAAAGGCGTCAAGGTTCAATGGAAAACCTGAACGAGGGTGGTGCCGACCGTGCCCGGGTTGCACCGGTAGGCCGGCCGGCTGCCGGCCGTCCCTAACTCCGCCACATTGGTGCGGACATAGGGGAACCGGGGCTTTGGCGGTTGACGGCTTCGGTATCGAGGCTGTATCGCCGGTCACCTATTCTTAACCATTGGCGGAGCAGGGCCGATGACGATTTCGAAGCGCGCGAGCGTTTCCTTTGCGGTGTTCGCCGGTGCAGCGCTGGTTCTGAGCGGTTGCGCGTCGAGCGGGGTGACCACCAAGAGTATCGCGTCGACCGAGACCATCACGCCGATCCAGAATACGCCGGTGGCGAGTACCGATCTCAACGCCATCCCGGGCACGCAGGTGCAGCAGGCGTCGCTCGGCGCGCCGGCTCCGCTGGTGCCGGGCCAGGCCGGCGGCGTCACCCCCGGCTCGATCGGGCAGCCGGCGCTGGTTGCTTCGAATGATGGCTCTTTCTCGACGCTCGGTGGCGCGGGCGGTGCTCCGGCGACCTCGAGCCGCGACCTGACCACCGGCCTGACGGTCGAAAAGCTGCTCGGCGGCTGGACCGTCGTTTCGGGCGCGGAGCAGTGCAAGCTGAACCTGACGCAGACGACCAAGGCCGGCACCTCGCGCTTCCGCGCCTCGACGCCGGGCTGCTCGCTTGCCGGGCTAGCCGTCGTGGCGAGCTGGCAGCTGGTCGGCAACCAGGTGCAGCTGTTCGACGAGAACAACGACATCGTCGCGTCGCTGATCCTCTCGGGCGACCGCTTCATCGGCACGCTTGCCGGTGGCCAGGGCATCTCCCTCGTCGGCTAGGCTGTTGCGTTCCGGGCGGTTGCATGCTCGAACCGCGGGACGTCCTTGTCGTGTCCCACTTTCGAACCGGAGAGCCTGTCGCTTTTCCCGAGAATGCTCCGTGATCACTTCGGCTGAGCCCACTGCATGAGTCGGCGGAACGCGCGCCCTGGCACCCCCGTCACCGACAGGCTGAACGCGCTCACGCGGAGCGGCGCCTTGACGCCGGACCTGCTGCAGGTCCGCGCCGCCGGGGCGCTCGACCGGGTGGCGACCGAGTTCGCCGCGCAGAACGCGTCGCGTGGGCTGCTCTCGGGGTTGTTCGGCGGGCCGGCGCCTGTTCGCGGGGTCTATCTCGTCGGCCAGGTCGGGCGCGGCAAGACCATGCTGATGGACCTGTTCTTCTCGCTCGTCCCGACGAGCAGGAAGCGGCGCGTACATTTCCATGAGTTCATGGACGAGATGCACGCGGCGATCGCGGCTTTCCGCAAGTCGCGCCAGGGGCAGGCCGAGGATGCCGATCCCGTCGCGGCAGTGGTGAAGCCGCTGATCGAAGAGGTGCGGCTGCTCTGCCTCGACGAGTTCCAGGTGCAGGACATCACCAATGCCATGCTGCTGGGGCGGCTGTTCGAGCGGCTGTTCAAGGCCGGGGTCACGATCGTCGCGACCTCGAACACACGGCCGGACGATCTCTACCAGAACGGCCTCAACCGCCAGCTGGTGCTGCCGTTCATCGCGGCGCTGAAGCACCATGTCGACGTGGTCGAACTCGACGGGCCGACCGACTACCGGCGGATGAAGTTCGAGGGCGAGGTGGTCTATCATTTCGGCACCGGGCCCGAGGTGCATGCGGCGATGGGCCGGCTGTGGCTCAAGCTCACCGGAGGCGAGGCGGGCGAGCCGACTTCGATCCAGTCGCTGGGGCGGACGATCGTGGTGCCACGGGCCGCGATGGGTGCGGCGCGCTTCAGTTTCGCCGAGCTGTGCGAAAAGCCGCTCGGGGCGCGCGACTATGTGCGGATCAGCCATGCGTTCGAGACGCTGATGGTCGACCACGTGCCGCAGTTCGACCGGCTGAGTTCGAACGCCGCCAAGCGTTTCATTCTCCTCGTCGACACGCTCTACGACCGCGGTGTGAAGCTCGCCGCCAGCTTCGCGGTGCCGCTCGACGAACTGGGGCAGGACGACAAGACCCGGGCGGAGTTCGCGCGCTGCGTTTCGCGCCTGATCGAGATGCAATCTGCCCAATATCTGGGCGCGCCGCATCGGGAAACCGAGGCGCACCAGCTTCCCTAACAAACAGGCGCGTTACCATCCAACGGCTGACTTGCCCCCGCCAGCGGGGAGGGTTAATAGGGGCGCGCAATTTCCAGCATAAGCAAAACGGGGTTAGTGGATGGCGCGCAAGAAGATCGCTCTGATCGGTGCGGGACAGATTGGTGGCACATTGGCACTTCTGGCCGCGACCAAAGAGTTGGGCGACGTCATCCTGTTCGACATCATGGATGGCGTTCCGCAGGGCAAGGCCCTCGATCTCAGCCAGTCCGGCCCGGTTGAAGGCTTCAATTCCTCGCTGAAGGGCACGTCCGAATACAAGGACATCGTCGGCGCCGACGTGGTGATCGTCACCGCGGGCGTGCCGCGCAAGCCCGGCATGAGCCGCGACGACCTGCTCGAAATCAACCTCAAGGTGATGGAGCAGGTGGGCGCAGGCATCGCCAAGTACGCGCCTGATGCTTTCGTCATCTGCATCACCAACCCGCTCGATGCGATGGTTTGGGCGCTGCAGAAGTTCTCGGGCCTGCCCGCCAACCGCGTCGTCGGCATGGCCGGCGTGCTCGACTCGGCGCGCTTCCGCTACTTCATCGCCGAGGAGCTCAAGGTCTCGGTCGAGGACGTCACCGCCTTCGTGCTCGGTGGCCACGGCGACACGATGGTGCCGCTGGCGCGCTACTCGACCGTCGCCGGCATTCCGCTGCCCGACCTCGTCAAGATGGGCTGGCTCACCAAGGAAAAGCTCGAGCAGATCATCCAGCGCACCCGTGATGGCGGCGCCGAGATCGTGGGCCTGCTGAAGACCGGTTCGGCCTTCTACGCGCCGGCCGCTTCGGCCATCGAGATGGCCGAGAGCTACCTCAAGGACAAGAAGCGCATCCTGCCGGCTGCCGCCTTCCTCAAGGGCGAATACGGCGTCAAGGGCACCTATGTCGGCGTGCCGATCGTCTTGGGCGCCGGTGGCGTCGAGAAGGTGGTCGAGATCTCGCTTTCGGGTTCGGAGCAGAAGCAGTTCGACAAGTCGGTGGCCGCGGTCGCCGGGCTGATCGAGGCCTGCAAGAAGATCGCGCCGAAGCTGGCCTGAGGCAGATCGACCGCACAGCCGGGAGCCCGCCATGCGCGCCGCATCCATCCTGCTGACTACCCTGGTTTCCGTCGCCGGCCTCGCCGGCGGCGCCGAAGCTGCGAGCGTCTACAGCAAGATCGACGATGCGAAGTGCGAAGTGCTGCAGACCTATGAGGACGGCGGCGCCGACCTCAAGTGTCCGGGGCATGATGGCATCGACGTCTTCGTCTCGGAAGGCGATGCCCGGCTCGATGTCGACTACGGCGTCAGCAGCGGCAATTTCGAGACCTTCTCGGCCTTCAACAATATCGGCGACACAGTCGAATGGCTGACGGGCGCCGATGGCGTGGCGGAGGCGGCAATCCTTCGCTTCAAGATCAGCGTCGACGGTCGCGAGGCCGAGGCGCTGGTGGTTTCGCGGGTCGGTGCGGAAGGTGCGCCGGGCTGCGTGATCGGCGTGGTCGACGCCTCGCTCGAGCAGGCCAATGGCATGGCTCGGGGCATCGGCGCGATGGCGCCGCTGTTCGACTGCAGATCCGACCCCGTGGTGATAGCCCCCGGCGCCCGTCCGCTGGTCAGGGACTTCACCGGTGCAAATTCGTAAAGTTCCTCAGAGCAGAGGTTTAGGAGCAGGCGCATGAACATCCACGAACACCAGGCCAAGGCCCTGCTCGCAACCTATGGCCTGCCGGTGGCCAAGGGCGTCGCGATCTTTTCGCCCGACGAAGCCGAGGCCGCCGCGGCACAGCTGCCGGGCCCGCTCTATGTGGTGAAGAGCCAGATCCATGCCGGCGGGCGCGGCAAGGGGAAGTTCAAGGAACTGCCGGCCGATGCCAAGGGCGGTGTGCGCGTTGCGAAGTCGGCGGCGGAAGTGGCGGCCAACGCCAAGGAAATGCTCGGCAACACGCTCGTCACCAAGCAGACCGGCCCGGCCGGCAAGCAGGTGAACCGCCTCTATATCGAGGACGGCGCCGATATCGCCCGCGAACTCTACTGCTCGCTGCTGGTCGATCGCTCGGTCGGCCGCGTCGCCTTCGTGGTTTCGACCGAAGGCGGCATGGACATCGAAACGGTGGCGCATGACACGCCGGAAAAGATCATCACAGTCGCGATCGACCCGACTACCGGGGTCACCACCGACGACGTCGAGAAGCTCGCCGATGCGCTGAAGCTTGAAGGCGCGGCGCGCACCGATGCCGGCCTCGTCTTCCCGGCGCTGTATCGCGCCTTCGTCGAGAAGGACATGAGCCTCCTCGAAGTGAACCCGCTGATCGTCATGCAGAACGGGCATATCCGCGTGCTCGACGCCAAGATGAGCTTCGACAACAACGCGGGCTTCCGCCACGACGAATTGAAGCCGCTGCGCGACCTCACCGAGGAAGACGCCAAGGAAATCGAGGCATCGAAGTTCGACCTCGCCTATGTGGCGCTCGACGGCAATATCGGCTGCATGGTCAACGGCGCCGGCCTCGCCATGGCGACGATGGACATCATCAAGCTCTATGGCGCCGAGCCCGCCAACTTCCTCGACGTGGGCGGCGGCGCCTCCAAGGAGAAGGTGACGGCGGCGTTCAAGATCATCACGGCCGATCCGGCGGTGAAGGGCATCCTGGTCAACATCTTCGGCGGCATCATGCGCTGCGACATCATCGCGGAAGGCGTGATCGCTGCAGTGAAGGAAGTGGGCCTCCAGGTGCCGCTGGTGGTCCGTCTCGAAGGCACCAATGTCAAGGAAGGCAAGGCCATCCTCAATTCGTCCGGGCTCGATGTGATCTCGGCCGACGACCTCGACGACGCGGCGCAGAAGATCGTCGCCGCCGTGAAGAACCGCTGAGCCGGGAAAGCGAACAGATGTCCATCCTCGTCAACAAAGACACCCGCGTTCTCGTCCAGGGCCTGACCGGCAAGACCGGCACGTTCCACACCGAGCAGGCGCTTGCCTATTACGGCACCAAGATGGTTGGTGGCGTGAACCCCAAGAAGGCCGGCGAAATCTGGACCTCGGGGCTCGACAGCGGCGCGACGCTGCCGGTCTTTGCCTCGGTCGCCGAAGGCAAGGAACGCACGAACGCCAACGCCTCGGTGGTCTATGTGCCGCCGCCGGGCGCCGCCGACGCCATCATCGAGGCGATCGAGGCGGAGATCCCGCTGATCGTCTGCATCACCGAGGGCATCCCGGTGCTCGACATGGTGCGGGTGAAGGCCAAGCTCGAAAAGTCGAACTCGCGGCTGCTCGGCCCGAACTGCCCGGGCGTTCTGACGCCGGAAGAATGCAAGATCGGCATCATGCCGGGCTCGATCTTCTCGAAGGGCTCGGTGGGCATTGTTTCGCGCTCCGGCACGCTTACCTATGAGGCAGTGTTCCAGACCACCAATGCCGGCCTCGGCCAGACCACCGCCGTAGGTATCGGCGGCGATCCGGTCAAGGGCACGGAATTCATCGATGTGCTCGAGCTGTTCCTCAAGGACGAGGCCACCAAGTCGATCATCATGATCGGCGAAATCGGCGGCTCGGCCGAAGAGGACGCGGCACAGTTCCTGATCGACGAAGCCAAGCGCGGCCGCAAGAAGCCGATGGCCGGCTTCATCGCCGGTCGTACCGCTCCAGCGGGCCGCACCATGGGCCATGCCGGTGCGGTGATCTCGGGCGGCAAGGGCGGCGCGGAAGACAAGATCGCGGCCATGGAACGCGCGGGCATAAAGGTGTCGCAGTCGCCTGCAAGGATTGGCCAAACACTCGCAGAAGTCCTAAAAGGCTAAGGCGAGGGTCACGAACGGATGTGAGGCGCGGGAACATTCCGCGCCTTAACGTCAAACAAAGGACTTAACGGGCATCTAGGCCCGTGCATGCTGGCCCGGTCGAGCATCTTCCCGGGCGTTTTGAGAAGGATGGCGGGGTCAACGCCCCGCGACGGATATGACCCGACAAGAAAAGAACGAACAGTTCTTGCTCTCTTCTTTCCTCTACGGCGGCAACGCCGACTATATCGAAGGGCTATACGCCCGCTACAAGACCGATCCAAATTCGATCGACCCGACCTGGGCGTCGTATTTCGGTCGTCTTGAAGACGCCCCCCAGGACATCGAGAAGAACGCCGAGGGCCCGAGCTGGGCCCGCAGCGACTGGCCGCAGAGCGCCAATGGCGAGCTGGTGTCGGCGCTCGACGGCAACTGGGGCGAGATTCAGCTCAAAGTGCAGAAGGCGGTGGTCGAAAAGGCCAAGGCCGAGAAGGCACCGGCGCCGAGCGCGATCGACGTGCTGCAGGCGACGCGCGACTCGATCCACGCGATCATGATGATCCGCGCCTACCGCATGCGCGGGCACCTGCATGCCGATCTCGATCCGCTGCAGATGAAGGCCGACGATCCGGCGCCGGAACTGGCGCCGAGCGCCTACGGCTTCACCGAGGCCGATTACGGACGCAAGATCTTCATCGACAACTACCTGGGGCTCGAATACGCGACCATCCCCCAGATGCTCGACATCCTGAAGCGGACCTACTGCTCCACGGTCGGCGTCGAGTTCATGCATATCTCCGATCCGGAAGCCAAGCAGTGGATCCAGGAGCGCATGGAAGGGCCGGACAAGGAGATCAAGTTCACGCCCGAGGGCAAGAAGGCGATCCTCAACAAGCTGGTCGAGGCCGAGGGCTTCGAGAAGTTCCTCGACGTCAAGTTCACCGGCACCAAGCGCTTCGGCCTCGATGGCTCGGAAGCGCTGATCCCGGCGCTCGAGCAGATCATCAAGCGCGGCGGCGCGCTGGGCGTGAAGGACATCGTGCTCGGCATGGCGCATCGCGGCCGGCTGAACGTCCTCACCCAGGTGCTGGCGAAGCCGCATCGCGCGCTGTTCCACGAGTTCAAGGGCGGCGCCTTCTATCCCGAGGAAGTCGAGGGTTCGGGCGACGTGAAGTACCACCTCGGTGCTTCGGCCGACCGCGAGTTCGACGGCAACAACGTCCACCTGTCGCTGACCGCCAACCCCTCGCATCTCGAGATCGTCGATCCGGTGGTGCTGGGCAAGGCCCGCGCCAAGCAGGACCAGCGTTCGGCCGTCGACGGCAAGTTCATCGCCGATACGCGCCAGACCGACCGCTCGGTGGTGCTGCCGCTGCTGCTGCATGGCGATGCCGCCTTTGCCGGCCAGGGCGTGATCGCCGAGTGCCTGGGACTGTCGGGTCTCAAGGGTCACCGCACCGGCGGTTCGATTCACTTCGTCATCAACAACCAGATCGGCTTCACCACGGCGCCGATGTATTCGCGCTCTTCGCCCTATCCGACCGATGTGGCCAAGATGATCGAGGCGCCGGTGTTCCATGTGAACGGCGACGATCCGGAAGCGGTGGTCTATGTGTCGAAGGTCGCGACCGAGTTCCGGCAGCGCTTCGGCAAGCCCGTCGTCATCGACATGTTCTGCTACCGCCGCTTCGGTCACAACGAAGGCGACGAGCCGAGCTTCACCCAGCCGCTGATGTACTCGAAGATCCGCGGCCACGAGACAACGCTGGACATTTACTCCAAGCGGCTCATCTCGGAGGGCCTCGTCACCGGTGACGACGTCGAGAAGCTGAGGGCCGACTGGCGCCAGCATCTCGAGACCGAGTTCGAGGCCGGGCAGGATTTCCGCCCGAACAAGACCGACTGGCTCGACGGCGTGTGGAAGGAACTGAAGCGCGCCGATGTCGAGGGGCCGCGTCGTGGCGAGACCGGCATGCCCGTGGCCGACCTCGTGAAGATGGGCGAGCGCCTGACCACGGTGCCGGCTGGCTTCAACGTCCACAAGACGGTGAAGCGCTTCATGGACAACCGGCTTGCCGCGATCGAATCGGGCGAGGGCATCGACTGGGCGACCGGCGAAGCGCTGGCCTTCGGCTCGCTGCTGACGGAAGGCCATCCGGTTCGCCTTTCCGGCCAGGACGTCGAGCGCGGCACGTTCAGCCAGCGCCACTCGGTGCTGAACGACCAGGAAAAGGACAACGAGACCTACACGCCGCTCAACAACGTCTCCGATACGCAGGAGCGCTACGAGGTCATCAATTCGATGCTCTCGGAAGAGGCGGTGCTGGGCTTCGAGTACGGCTACTCGCTGGCCGAGCCGAACACGCTGACGCTGTGGGAAGCCCAGTTCGGCGATTTCGCCAACGGCGCCCAGGTGGTGGTCGACCAGTTCATCTCGTCGGGCGAGCGCAAGTGGTTCCGCATGAGTGGCCTCGTGATGCTGCTGCCGCATGGCTATGAGGGCCAGGGGCCGGAGCACTCGTCGGCCCGCCTCGAGCGCTACCTGCAGCTCTGCGCCGAGGACAACATGCAGGTCGCCAACTGCACGACGCCGGCGAACTACTTCCACATCCTGCGCCGGCAGATGAAGCGCGACTTCCGCAAGCCGCTGATCCTGATGACGCCGAAGTCCCTGCTGCGCCACAAGAAGGCGGTGTCGGGGCTGGTGGAGTTCGGGCCGGATTCGACCTTCCATCGCCTGCTCTGGGACGATGCCGAGGCTCCGGGCGTGCCGAAGACCTCGATCAAGCTGGTGCCGGACAGCGACATCCGTCGCGTCGTGCTGTGCTCGGGCAAGGTCTACTACGACCTGCTCGAAGAGCGCGAGAAGCGCGGCATCAACGATGTGTACCTGCTCCGCATCGAGCAGCTCTACCCGTTCCCGGCCAAGGCGCTGCTCGACGAGCTCAACCGGTTCAAGAACGCCGAAATCTACTGGTGCCAGGAAGAGCCCAAGAACATGGGCGCCTGGGCGTTCGTGCAGCCCTATATCGACTGGGTTCTGGACCAGATGGGTCGCGGCGGCGAGCGCCCGATCTATGCCGGCCGCGCGGCTTCGGCGGCGACGGCGACGGGCCTGATGCGCAAGCACCTGCAGGAGTTGCAGCAGTTCCTCGAGCAGGCGCTGGCGAAGTAGGAGTGATGGCGGGGCGATATCCCCGCCATTCGACTGGACAAGCGGGTGGCCGCAGTTGCCACCTGGAACGAAGTGGTTGCAGGATCGCACCGCAAGAGATGACTCTTCCGATCCTGCTCCGATGCGGCAAGTTGAAGGACCGTAACTGATGGCGACTGAGATCCGGGTGCCCACACTGGGCGAAAGCGTCACCGAGGCGACAATCGGCCAGTGGTTCAAGAAGGTCGGCGACACCGTCGCGGCGGACGAGCCGGTGGTCGAGCTCGAGACCGACAAGGTGACGATCGAGGTTCCGGCCCCGGCCGCGGGCGTGCTCGAGTCGATCACCGCCAATCCCGGCGATACGGTCAATGTCGGAGCGCTGATCGGCGCCATCGGGGCCTCCGGTTCCGTCGCAGCTGCTGCTCCCGCTGCCGCAAAGCCTGCTGAAGTGCCGCAGCCTGCGGCCGTCGCTGCCGAGCCGGCGCCGAAGCCGGCCAACGGCGCCACGGTGCCGCCGGCACCGAGCGCGGCCAAGCTGATTGCCGAGAACAACGTCAACGAGGCCGACCTCAACGGTTCGGGCAAGCGCGGCCAGATCCTCAAGGAAGACGTGCTGGCAGCGATCGCCAAGCCCGCTGGCGCGGCCGCAGCCGCTTCCGTCGCGGCTCCGGTGATTGCGGCCGCTGCTCCGGCTCCGGCGGCTGCGGTCGCCGCCCCCGCGGCGAAGCCTGCCGCTGCTCCCGCCCCGGCGCCCGCTGCCAAGGCACCCGAACCCGCGCCCGCCCCTGTGCCGCGCGCTCCGGTCGCGGTCGGCGACGAGGTGCGCGAAGAGCGCGTGAAGATGACCCGGCTGCGCCAGACCATCGCGCGCCGCCTCAAGGAAGCGCAGAACGCTGCCGCCATGCTCACCACCTTCAACGAGGTGGACATGAAGCCGGTGATGGACCTGCGCAATTCCTACAAGGAACTGTTTGAGAAGAAGCACGGCGTGAAGCTCGGCTTCATGGGCTTTTTCACCAAGGCCGTGACGCACGCGCTGAAGGAGATTCCGTCGATCAATGCCGAGATCGACGGCGACGACATCATCTACAAGAACTACGCCCATATCGGCGTGGCCGTGGGCACCGGGAAGGGCCTCGTCGTGCCGGTGGTGCGCGATGCCGACCAGATGTCGATTGCAGAGGTCGAGAAGGACATTGCCCGGCTGGGCAAGCTCGCCCGTGACGGGCAGCTGTCGATGGCCGACATGCAGGGTGGCACCTTCACCATCTCGAACGGCGGCGTCTATGGCTCGCTGATGTCGACGCCGATCCTCAACGCGCCGCAGTCGGGCATTCTCGGCATGCACAAGATCCAGGAGCGCCCCGTCGTGGTGGGCGGCCAGATCGTCATCCGCCCGATGATGTACCTGGCGCTGAGCTACGATCACCGCATCGTCGACGGCAAGGAAGCGGTGACCTTCCTCGTCCGCGTCAAGGAATCGTTGGAAGCGCCGGAGCGGCTGGTCCTCGACCTCTGATTGGGCCGAACAGCGTGACAAAACAGAAGGGGCTCGCCATTCGGCGGGCCCCTTCTCTCTTTGATCGGCGTTAGCGGATCAGTCGACGATGTCGTACCAGGGGTAGTCCTTCTCGTTCTCGACCAGCGACTGGTTGGCCGCGATCTGCTCGCAATAGCCACCCGGACGCTTGTAGGCTTCCGCACCCTCGGGGCCGCAGAGGGCCGAGATCGAGGTGTCCACAGCGAAGGCCGGGGCGGAAGCGACGAGGGTGGCGCTGACGAGCAGCAGGGCAACGAACTTCTTCATAGTGTGAAATTCCCTAAAGAAACGGACCGGCCGTGCCGGCGTGTGCCGCGGCTTCTAGAAGGGCGATGTTGAACCGGGCCCAACGGGTACGTTCAGGCAGGATTCAGCTATGTCGCTGCATTTGCTCGCGATTCTGCCTCAAACGACGACAATGGGCGTGCCGTTCGGCACGCGCTCGAACAGGTCGATGACGTCCTGGTGCAGCAGCCGGACGCAGCCCGAGGAGATCGCCTTGCCGATGGTGCGGGCATCGCCCGCACCATGGATGCGGTAGATGGTGTCGCGGCCATCCTTGAAGATGTAGAGCGCCCGCGCGCCGAGCGGGTTGTCGATGCTGGGCGGCATGCCGTGGCGATACGGCTCGAGCTCGGGCTGGCGGTCGATCATCTCGCTGGGCGGCGTCCAGGTGGGCCATTCGCGCTTGTACTGGACGACGCCGCGGCCCGACCAGGTGAAGCCGTCGCGGCCGATGCCGACGCCGTAGCGGACGGCCATGCCGTCGTCGCGGGTCAGGTAGAGGAAGCGGTTGGCCGTATCGACGACGATGGTGCCCGGGCGCTCGCCGGTGGGATCGGAGACGACCTGGCGCCAGAACTGCGGCTCCATGAGGTCGATGCGGGGCGCCGGAATCGGGAAGCGCTCGTTGGGCAGCGCGGCATACATGGACAGCACGTCGTCAGGGATGCGGGGCGTTTCGGCCTTGAGCGTGGTGGCGCCATTGGTGGCGCAACCGGCGAGCGTCAGGGCGGCGAGGCTGGCGGCGCCGGTGAGGAGGGCGCGGCGGCCGATGAGAAGTTCAGTCATGGCAAATGTCTCAGGAGCGGCGCGAGGCCGCTGCGGTCTTCTGGGAAGGGCGGATGACGGGGCTGTTAACCGAGCCGGGGCGGCGGAAGTTCCGCGGCGGGGACAAGTCCGTCGAGCAGGGGCTGGTCGGCGAGGCCGCGGGCCCACTGCGCACGGGTGGCGCGGGGCACTTCGACCGAAGTGCGGGTGAAGCCCGGCTCCGGAGGGAGGATGCGTTTTCCACCCTGCATCTCGCAGGGATTGGGCAACTGCACCGGGTTTCCATCGGCCGGCGCGGCAGCGACCGGCAGGCCGCCATGCGCAACGCAAAGACCAGTTGCGACGCTCGGGCTGACCAGGGCCAGGAGCGCGAGGCAGATCATCAGGATGGAAAGCAGGCGATGCATCACCCGCCGATATGGTCTCAATTGCGGCAGACGGAAGGCGCTTCACGGGCGCGTGTCCGCTTCAGGCGCAGGCAAGCGGGCCGGTGATGCGGATTGGCAACACCGGCCCGGCTGACTTGGCTAGAACGTGCCCTTGAGGCCGAGCGAGAGGCTGGCGGCGAAGAGATCGCCGCCGGCAGCATCGGAGTAGGACTCGATGTAGTCGTCGGTGGGAATGTCGTAGGTGTCGGTGTCGCCGCGTGCCGTGAACACCTTCTCGATGGTGCCCTGGGCGAAGATGGTCATCCCTTCGATCACTTCGACCTCGGCCGCGGCATGCGCCGCCACGAGCGGCGCCGACTCGAGCGTGTCGATGAAGTTGAGGTCGCGCATCCAGTGATGGTCGTCGCCGGTGCCGTAGACCGTGAAGCCGCCCTGCACGCCGGCCGATAGAGTCAGAGCATCGAGCTCGGCCTCGAAATCGGCGCCGGCCACAAGGGCGGGGAAGCTCTGGCGATAGGTGATGCCCTTTTCGCCATCGGGGAAGCTGCCGACATAGCCGTGATAGTTGCCCGGAAGATCGCCCTCCATGCCGCTATAGACATAGGTGCCGCCGAAGGCGGTCCACTGAACGTCGGTGTATTTGAAGCCACCGTTGAGGTTGACCTTGACGCCCTCGCCGAGCGCGAAGTCATGGCCGACCAACAGGCTGCCGTTGAAGTACCAATCGAGGTTGGTGTCGGTGTGCTGCGAGCGGTGGGTCCAGTCGTCGGCATCGTAGCTGACGAAGTCCGGGCCGAACCAGTCGTAGTCTTCCATGTAGCTGTCGCCGGCGAGGGCGACCTGCATGGTGCCCTTGGCGGTCCAGCCTTCGGGAAGCGCGACGTCGAAGCCACCGGAAAGGACCGGCGCGGTGCTCTGCCAGATCAGCTGGCTCATGACGTCGGATGAACCGCTGCCGGCGTAGACATATTCGTTCGCCTCGATATAGGCGATGCCGGCGCCGCCCCAGAAGGTGATGCCGCCGAAGGCGGTGTCATCGGTGGCGCCGAGATCGGCGGCCACGGCGGGAATTGCGGTCGAGCAAAGCAGCGCGAGCGCCAGGCCCGGCGCCAGTATGCGGTTATTCATGAAATAGCCCCCAGAAACAATTTTGGCTTGGCGGCGTTGCCACCCTGCCTCGCAGCAACAATGAGCAAACTATACTTAATAATGCTCTAATCGGCCCTGCGGCCAGAGGTTAGCGAAGTGCTAAGCGGACGCGCCTAGGGTTGCGACATGACCTACGCGATGTTCTCCGACGCAGCTCTCTCGGCTCAGTTCGCCAACTGGCAGCGCGAGCTCGGGGCGGTGCGACGGTTGGCACCAAGGACGCTCGAGGCCTATGCCTCCGATCTCGGGCAGTTCGTGCGCTTTCTGTGCGGGCATATGGGCGGGGAGGCATCGCTGGAGATGCTTCGCACGATGCGGGCGGCGGATGTGCGCGCCTTTCTCGCATCGCGCCGCAACGACGGGCTGGGTTCGCGCTCGCTGGCGCGGGAACTGTCGGCGATCAAGGGTTTCTTCGGTTTCCTCGAGCGCGAGGGGGTGCTGGCCACCGAGGCGCTCAACACCATTCGCACGCCGAAGCAGACGCGGGGCCTTCCCAAGGCGTTGACGGTGCTCGAGGCGAAGGCGACGATCCGAACCACCGACGAACTCGAGGAGACGCCGTGGATCGCGGCGCGTGACATGGCGGTGATCTCGCTCTGCTATGGGGCGGGGTTGCGCATCTCGGAAGCGCTGGCGGTGACGAGGGCCGACCTCGAGGCCAGCGCCCTGCGGGTTACGGGCAAGGGCGGACGAACGCGGCTGGTGCCGCTGATCGCCGCCGTCCGGCAGGCGATCGACAGCTACTTGGCGCTCTCGCCGTACAAGCCCGGGGTGGATGAGCCTGTGTTCCGCGGCAAGAAGGGCGGGGTGCTGTCGCCACGCCTGATCCAGCTCCGCATGCAGCAGTTGCGAGGGGCGCTGGGGCTGCCGCCATCGGCGACGCCGCATGCGCTGAGGCACAGCTTTGCGACGCACCTGCTCGGCAAGGGTGGGGATCTGAGGACGATCCAGGAACTGCTCGGCCACGCGTCGCTGTCGACGACGCAGATCTACACCGCCGTCGATACCGAGCGGTTGCTCGACGCCTACCGCGCGGCGCATCCCCGGGCGTGAGCGGCGAACGCATTGTTCACCGTTCGTCTGCCTTTACAGGATCGGGGCGCGAGCGTACCTATCCCGCCATGTCCGCTTGCATCCTAATTATTGGCAAAATCTGCCTTCGGCCCTCCGGGGACCGGGACGCGACGGCTCGCATCTGACCCTTCGACGCTCACCGGCCCCGCCATCAGGCGCGGATGATCCGGTGATCTGGTGGCAGGGCCCAAACTGGACCCGCCAAATGTCTTCCGAGACTGCGTCTTCCACCCGCTTCGACTACCGCAACTACGCGTGGGCCGGCTTCGTGCTGGCGCTGGCGGGGGCGGCGTTCTTCGCCACCAAGGGCATCGTCATCAAGCTGGCGCTGGCCGAGGGTATCGACCCGGTGACGACGCTCGCCTGGCGGATGATCGTCGCGGTGCCGATCTTCCTCACCGTCGGTATCATCACCTATCGGCGCAAGCTTGCGGCAATGCCCGCCGGCGCACCGCCACTGCTCACCTGGTCGGTGCTGGCGCAGACACTGGGTGTCGGCGTCATCGGCTACTACGTGGCGAGCTATCTCGATTTCGCCGCGCTGGGCTACATCTCGGCGCAGCTCGACCGGCTGATCCTCCTCACCTATCCGTTCTTCGTCGTCCTGTTTGGGGCGGTGTTCTTCAAGCGCAGAATCACCGGTCCGATGCTGGCGGCACTGGTGATCAGCTATTTCGGCATCGCGCTGATCTTTGCGCACGATATCGGCATCGAGGGCGAAGATGTGCTGCTCGGCTCGGCGCTGGTGTTCGGCTCGGCCATTGCCTATGCGGCCTACCAGATCATGGCGAAGCCGCTGATCGACAGGCTGGGGGCGGAGCTCTTCACCTCGATCGCGATGAGCGCAGCGGGTCCGGCGGTGATCATCCACTTCCTCGCCACGCACCCGGTCGGGGCTCTGGCCGTGACCGGAAACGGGTTCATGCTGATGCTGGCGATCGGGACGATCTCGACCGTGGTGCCGGCCTACTGCATCTCGGGGGCGATCGGGCTGATCGGGCCGGAGCGCACCGCCATCATCGGCAACATCTCGCCGCTGGTGACGGTGGGGCTCGCGATCTTCATCCTCGGCGAGGCGTTCACGGTCTGGCATGCGCTCGGGACGGCGCTGGTGCTGGGCGGCGTGTGGCTGTTCACGCGCAAGGAGAAGCCCAAGGTGAAAGTGCTCGAGGAAAGCACGGCGTAAGGCCTGGGGCGCCTGCTTCAATCCACACAGGCCGGAATGTGCGGGCCGACGGAGGACCGAAAGAAAACTTATCCCCCACCCTCCGCCCGGCCGTATCCTCACCCCGTCCTCGCACTGGGCGGCGTTCGCGACGAACGAACGGTGCGGGGATATCGGGAGCCATGGCAGTCGTGCCATGGCGGGTTTGTGGGACCGACAACCAACCTACCATCCAGGCTCCGACACGGTAACGTGGACGAGAGGCGCGATGGGGGCATGCTCCTTGGATCCCCCACACCTAACTCATTCCCGATCGGACCGGCGCGGCGACGGCCGTTTCATTGCGGACTACCCGCGTGGCCTGAAACCGCGCCGGTCACCGTCCTGCTCTTTGATATCCTCCGGAGCCCACGGCCGCCGGATGCATCCGTGCGCCCGGGACTGACCGATCAGATGTGGATCGCCCCGTCGCCGCACATCAGGGCCGCTTCCTTCACCGCTTCCGACAGGGTCGGGTGGGCGTGGGTGATGCGGCCGAGGTCTTCGGCGGAGCCCGAGAATTCCATCAGCACGGCGATCTCGTGGATCATCTCGCCGGCGTTCTTGGAAATGATCTGGGCGCCGAGCACGCGGTCGGTGGTGACGTCGGCGAGGATCTTCACATAGCCCTGCGTCGCCAGCATCGCCTTGGCGCGGCCATTGGCGGTGAAGGGGAACTTGCCGGCCTTGTATTCGATGCCGGCTGCCTTCAGCTCGTCCTCGGACTTGCCGATCCAGGCGACTTCCGGGCTCGTGTACATCACCGACGGGATGGTGCCGTAGTTCACATGCGGCTTCTGCCCGGCGATGATCTCGGCGACCGCGTGGCCCTCGTCCATCGCCTTGTGGGCCAGCATGGGACCGGCGACGACGTCGCCGATGGCGTAGATGCCGGGCACGTTGGTCTTGAACTGCGCATCGATGCGGACGCGGCCGCGCTCGTCGAGCGCGACGCCAGCGCCCTCGAGGCCGAGGCCCTCCGTGAAGGGCTTGCGGCCGACAGCAACGAGCACCGCATCGGCTTCGGCCCAGGTGGCATCGCCACCGGCAGCCGGCTCGAGCTTGGCGCGCACCGAGCCGTCACCCTGCTTCTCGATGGCGGTAACCTTGGTCGAGAGCTTGAACTCCATGCCCTGCTTCTGCAGCGAACGCTGAGTCTGGCGGGCGGCCTCGCTGTCGAGGCCGGGCAGGATCCGGTCGAGGAACTCGACGACCTGCACCTTGGCGCCGAGACGGCCCCAGACCGAGCCAAGCTCGAGCCCGATGATGCCGCCGCCGATGACGAGGAGGCGCTTGGGCACATCCTGGAAGGCGAGCGCGCCGGTCGAGGAGACGACCTTATTCTCGTCGATGGTGATGCCGGGCAGGCTGATCGGCACGGAGCCGGTCGCGATCACGATGTTCTTGGTTTCGATCGTTTGCGGTGCGCCGGTTTCGGGCGTCACCAGCACCTTGCCGGCGGCGGGGATGGAGCCCGAGCCGCGGAAGGCGGTGATCTTGTTCTTCTTGAACAGGAATTCGATGCCGCCGACATTGGCGACGACCGTATCGTCCTTGTGCTGCAGCATCTGCTTGAGGTTGAGCTGCGGTGTCACGTCAATGCCGAACTGGCGGCACTGGTGGCCGGCTTCCTCGTAGAGCTCCGAGGCGTGCAGCAGGGCCTTCGAGGGAATGCAGCCGATGTTGAGGCAGGTGCCGCCGAAGGTCGCCCATTTCTCGACGACGGCGACTTTCATGCCGAGCTGCGCCGCGCGGATCGCCGCTACATAGCCGCCGGGGCCCGAGCCGATTACCGTGAGGTCGAAAGTGTCCGCCATGATGTCTCCGAGAAGCTCAACCGGGCGCCAGCGCGGCGCCATCCGCTGCCGATATAAGGCTGACAAACGGGTTAGACTACCCGGCTTTTTCTGGAAACCCCGAAGCTGCTAGGAGCCATGCGAAATCCGCATGATTTCGCCTCAGGTGGCGCAGCCAGAATAGGTGAACACATCGAGGGGCATGGCTTCTTCGATGAAATGCTGGCGCAGCGTCGAATACCAGACGTTGGCGGCGAATTGCGGGAACAGCACCTGCTGCGGCGCGGCCTCGTCCTCGCTGCCGGGGAAGACGATGATGCCGTCGGCGCCGTTGCCATAGACGATCCCATCCCAGAAGCTGCAACCGGTCTGGTCGGCATCGGGGTCTTCCGGGCAATCGAGACTGATGATGCCGAGCGAGGAACTGTAGCCGTTGGGTTGGTAGACCTCGCCCAGCAGCACCTTGTCGGTGCCCGGCACCGCAATCGAGAATGCGCCGGTCATGTTGGCGGCCGAGTGCGGCGGCACGGGGTTGAAGCGGAGCTCCCACTTGGTGCCGGGCTGGGTGTAGACCGCGTTCGCGGCGGTGCATTCGGCGGCAATGGCGCCCACGGGCAGGGCGGCAAACGCGGCGGCGAGCAAAAGCTTGAGCAAGTCTATTCCCTCTGGATCAGCAATAAGACGCCCGCCCGGGGCAGAAGCTTGGGTTCACGGCACGAGGGCACGGCCGCCGGTCACCGACAGAGTGGTGCCGGTGACATAGGCCGCCTCGTCCGACAGCAGCCACATGATCGACGTGGCAATTTCCTCGGCCGTGCCGGGGCGGCCGACGGGAATACTCGACGCAAGCCGTTTCGCGCGGTCGGGCTCGCCGCCCTGGGCATGGAAATCGGTATCGATGATGCCGGGACGCACGCCGTTGACGCGGACGCCTTCGCCGGCGACTTCGAGCGCGAGGCCGAGGGTGAAGGTATCGATGGCGCCCTTCGAGGTCGCATAATCGAGATAGGAGCCGGCGGCGCCGAGCTTGGCGGCCGCGGAGCTGAGGTTCACGATGCCGCCACCCGAGCCGCCGTGCCTGGTCGACATGCGGCGTATGGCGGCGGCGGAGCAGAGCATGGTGCCAAGCACGTTGACGCGCAGGATCTCGGCGATGCGGTCGGTCGGCATCTCGTCGAGACGAGAAACCGGGGCGATCATGCCGGCATTGTTGACGAGGGCCTTCAGCGGGCCCATCCGGTCGGCGGCGAGGAAGATGTGGTCGATGTCCTCCTCGCGGCCGACATCGCCGCGCACCGCGACGGCTTCGCCACCGGTCGCGTGGATGGCGGCGCACACGGCTTCGGCGGCAGCGACATTGCCCAGGTAGTTGACGACGACCCCATAGCCGCGCGCGGCCGCGAGCCTTGCCACGGCCGCGCCGATGCCCCGGCTGCCGCCGGTGACGACAAGAACCTGTTCCGCCATGATTTTCCTCCCGTCTTGGGCGAAGTGTACGACATCGGGACGTGTGCTCGATAGTGTCCGTTGATCTCGGCCTCATCCGCGCGAAAGCGGGGATCTCCGTTTGACCGCGGGCTCCGCAACAGAGATTCCCGCTTTCGCGGGGATGACTCGGTGGATGTGTGGGGCAATGCGGGCAGCCCGCCAGATAGTCCTTGCAATTGCTGCCACAGCCGTGAACAAAGCGGGCACAGATGGCAGAGCTTCCGGACATCGTGGCGGTGATGGTGAGCGTGTCGGTCGATGGGCCGTACAGCTACCGCGTCCCCTATGGGCAGAAGGTCGAGCGCGGCTCGATCGTTGCCGTGCCGCTGGTCGGGCGGCTGACGCTGGGCGTCGTCTGGGGTGTGCCCAAGGACAATTACGCGCACAACCGGCTGAAGGACATCGCCCAGATCTACGACGTGCCGCCGCTGTCGGAGGAACTGCTCAGGACGATCGACTGGGTGAGCAAGTACACGCTGGCGCCGCCCGGCCTCGTGCTGCGCTCGGTGCTGCGCTCGACCGAGGCGCTGGAGCCGGAACGTACGATCTCGGCGTTCCGGGCAACCGGGGTCGAGCCGGACAAGCTGACCAAGTCGCGCGAGAAAGTGCTTGAGCTGCTGATGGACGGCGAGGCCTGGGCCAAGTCGGCGATTGTCGGGGCGGCGGGCGTTTCGGCATCGGTGATCGAGGGACTGGAGAAGGCCGGGGCGATCGAGCGAATCGAGCGCCTGCCACCACCGGTGGCGTTGCCGCCAAATCCGGATGCCGATCCGCCTACCCTCAGCGAGGAGCAGGCGGCGGCATTTGCCCAGATCCGCGAGCTGCCGGTCGACCAGTTCGGCGTGGCGCTGCTCGATGGGGTCACCGGCGGCGGCAAGACCGAAGTGTTCTTCGAGGCCGTGGCCGATACGTTGCGGGCCGGCCGGCAGGCGCTGGTGCTGCTGCCTGAGATCGCGCTGACCTCTACCTTCGTGCAGCGGTTCACCAAGCGGTTCGGGACGCGACCGGCCGAATGGCACTCGGACATGACGCCGGCGCAACGCACGCGCACCTGGCGGGCGGTGCTGAACGGCGACGTGCGCGTCGTCCTCGGCGCGCGCTCGGCCCTGTTCCTGCCGTTCAGCGAGCTGGGGTTGATCGTCCTCGATGAGGAACATGACGGCGCCTTCAAGCAGTCGGACGGGGTCAACTACCACGCCCGCGACATGGCGGTGGTGCGTGCGAAGTTCGCCGACGCACGGGTGATCCTGTCGTCGGCGACCCCGTCGGTCGAGAGCCGGAACAACGCCAATATCGGGCGCTACAAGCATGTGCTCCTGACCTCGCGCTTTGCCGAGGCGGGGATGCCGGACATCACGCCGATCGACATGCGCGAGGAGCCGCCCGAGAAGGGGCAGTGGATCGCGCCACAACTGGCGCGCGAAGTGTTCGCGACGCTCGACCGGGGCGAGCAGGCGCTGCTGTTCCTCAACCGGCGCGGCTATGCACCGCTGACGCTCTGCAAGTCCTGCGGGCACCAGTACCAGTGTCCGGACTGCTCGGCCTGGCTGGTCGAGCACCGCTTCCGCGGAGTGCTGATGTGCCACCATTGCGGCTTCACCATGCGGACCCCGAAGGTCTGCTCCGAATGCGGCACCGACGATTCGCTGACCCCGATCGGACCGGGGATCGAGCGCGTGGCCGAAGAGGCGGCAGCACGCTTTCCGGGCGCGCGGATCGTGGTGCTTTCGTCGGACATGGGATCGAACCATGATCTCAAGCAGCGCTTCGACGAGATCGAGCGCGGCGAGCACGACCTGATCATCGGCACGCAGCTCGTCGCCAAGGGGCATCATTTCGAGAAGCTGACGCTGGTCGGCGTGCTCGACGCCGATCTCGGGCTCGATCGCGGCGATCCGCGGGCGGCGGAGCGGACGTTCCAGATCCTGACCCAGGTCACGGGCCGCGCCGGGCGCGCCAACCGGACAGGCCGGGCGTTCCTCCAGACCTATCACCCGAGCCATGCGGTAATGCAGGCGATGGTGAAGGGCGACCGCGAGGCCTTCTACCGGTATGAGCTGCTGGCGCGGGAGGCGGGTCAACTGCCGCCGTTCGGACGGCTGGCAGCGCTGATCGTTTCGGCCAGCGAGCAGGAGGTGGCGTTCGCCTTCGCGCGGCAACTGCTCGCCAAGGCGCCGATGGCGGACGGGTTGAAGCTCTTCGGTCCGGCCGATGCGCCGATCTCGATGATCCGCGGCCGCCACCGGGTGCGGCTGCTCGCCCAATCGGGCAAGGACTTCGATCTGTCCGGCTATGTCCGGTTCTGGCTCGACCAGGGGCCGAAGACGACGGGGAACGTCCGCGTGCAGGTCGATATCGATCCGCAGAGCTTCCTCTGAGCGGTGCTTCAGGCGTCCTTGGCCTGCAACGGACCGAGGATGTCGATGTTGTGGCGGGCCGCGGCGGCAATCAGCGCCGGGACATCCGGTTCCTGCGGAGTCGGCAGCACAGGAGCGGTGGCCGCGACGCTGACGTCGCGTACGAACTCGCCGAAGCCGGGTCCGGAGATCAGGACCAGCCGCGCGGGCTTGTCGCCCTCAACCCGGAAGCCGTGCGGAACGCCGCGTGGACCGAAGGCAAATCCGCCCGCGCCAAGACGGACGGACTGGCCGGCCACGAACACGGAGACATCGCCGTCGATGACGAAGAAGGACTCGTCCTCATCGCGGTGGAGGTGCCAGGGGGATTCGAACCCTGCGGGAATGAGCTGATCCACGACACTGAGTGCGCCCCCGGTGCTGTCGCCGCTGGCCCGCAGATAGGTCAGCGTGGCGAGAAACCACAGCGGGACGTCGTATGGCTGCAGGTCGGTGACATGTGCGTTCATGGGGCTCCCTCTGGACGCGTTGCGAGCGTCCGACTAGATTTCATGAGACGATGCATTTCACGAAATAATTCTATCGTCAATATGAGGCAAGATGGGTATGCGCGGCTACAACCTGGGCAAGCGCAAGTCGGCGCAGGACGAGACGCGTGAGCGCATCGTGCGGGCAACGATGGCGGTGCACGACATCAAGGGGGTCGTGGCGACAAGCTATGTCGATATCGCTGAGCGGGCCGGGGTTGGTGCAGCGACCGTCTACCGGCACTTTCCAAGCGTCGGCGAACTGGTCATTGCCTGCGGTGTGCATGCCTGGCAGGAAATGCAGCCGTTCATTCCGGATGCGCTGCCCGACCCGCCGGAAGAAGCACGGACACTCGGCCAGCGGCTGGCGTGGGTTTGCGGGGAACTGGATGCGTTCTACCGGCGCGGCGGCGTCCGGCTGGTCGTGGCGCAGAACGAGCGGTCACGGATCCCGGAGCTCGAGCGGTTCATGCTGGCCGTAGAGGCCGGGACCGATGCGCTGGTGGCGCATGCAATCGGGCCTGCGGCCGGCGCGGAGGGCCGGCGGGCGGCCATTGCCCTGACCCGCATGCCGGTGTGGGAAAGCCTTCGCGGCGGCGGCCTGCTGGCACAGGGCATGGGGGTGTGGGCAGCCACGGTCGAGAGGGCGGTGGAGCTTTCGCAAGGCCTCGAGCCCCGGTGACCGAGCGATAACCAGGCCAACTGAGCCGGTTCTAGGCTCGAACGTGACGGCCGGGGAATCGAGACCGACTATCATGCCTCGGGTCTGAGCGAACTCGCCGGAATCCTGCTCGCCAACCGCGAAGCAGTCGTCCTCGACGAGGCGGTTGCGCTCCGGGCCTGAACGGGGAGTTTTCCTCGCCATTCCGGCGGCATGGGGCGGCGCTCATCGCATGATGGGCGCCGTTGCTTTCGTCCCGGCGCCCGGCTGCCGTAACGAGGATTGCCGGGCTGCGACAAAACTCCCCGAAAGACTCGTGTCCCGGTGCCTTGCGATGCCAAACATCGCATGTTAGAGGGGGCGCGAATTCCGGGGGCTTTCGGCCTTTGCCGGGTAACAATCATAAGCGACAGCAGCCTCCGGCGACCATTACTGGCCGGGATCGGGTTGCGCAGCACAAGGGTGACGGGGCATTGGCAGCGCAGGATTCAGTGCTATCCCAAATCGCGCGGCCATATGCGTCGGCGCTGTTCGATCTCGCCAAGGCCGATAATTCGGTCGCCGCAGTGGAGCAGGGGCTCGACGAGCTTCTCGCTCTTGCCAATGAAAGCCCCGACTTTGCGCGGTTCCTCCGCTCCCCGGTGATCAACACCGAGGAAAAGGCGCAGGCCATGCATGACTTGCTGTCGAGGGCCAAGGCGCACACGACGGTCGGCAATTTCGTCAAGGTCGTGGCGCGCAACGGGCGCCTCTTCGCGCTGCACGCGATCGTCGCGGCGTTCAAGGAACGTGCAGCCGGCCATCGCGGCGAGATTGCCGCCGATGTCACCTCTGCCGCCCCGCTGACGGCCGCGCAGGTCAAGTCACTGGCCGATACGCTCAAGGCGAAGATAGGCAAGTCGGTCACGCTTACCCAACACGTCGATCCCAGCCTGATCGGTGGCCTTGTGGTCAAGGTCGGCAGCCAGATGATCGACAGCTCACTCAAAACCAAGCTCGCTGCGATGAAGATCGCCATGAAAGAGGTCGGATAATGGACATCAAAGCCGCGGAAATCTCTGCGATCCTCAAGGACCAGATCAAGAATTTCGGTCAGGAAGCCGAAGTCTCCGAAGTCGGCCAGGTGCTTTCCGTCGGTGACGGTATCGCCCGCGTCTACGGCCTCGACAACGTGCAGGCCGGTGAGCTCGTCGAGTTCCCGGGCGGCATCAAGGGCATGGCGCTCAACCTCGAAACCGACAATGTCGGCGTGGTGCTGTTCGGCGCCGACCGCGGCATCAAGGAAGGCGACGTCGCCAAGCGTACCGGCTCGATCGTCGATACCCCGGTGGGCAAGGAGCTGCTCGGCCGCGTGGTCGACGCTCTCGGCAACCCGATCGACGGCAAGGGCCCGCTGAAGGCCAAGGAACGCCGCCGCGTCGACGTGAAGGCCCCGGGCATCCTGCCGCGCAAGTCGGTGCATGAGCCGATGTCGACCGGCCTCAAGGCCATCGACGCGCTGATCCCGATCGGCCGTGGCCAGCGCGAGCTGATCATTGGCGACCGCCAGACCGGCAAGTCCGCCATCATTCTGGACACCTTCCTCAACCAGAAGGCTGCCCACGACGCCAACGCGTCGGAAACCGACAAGCTCTATTGCATCTACGTCGCCATCGGCCAGAAGCGCTCGACCGTGGCGCAGTTCGTGCGTCAGCTCGAAGAGGCCGGCGCCCTGCAGTACTCGGTCGTGATCGCGGCAACCGCCTCCGATCCGGCACCGCTCCAGTACATCGCGCCCTTCACCGGCTGCGCTATCGGCGAATACTTCCGCGACAATGGCATGCATGCCGTTATCGCCTATGACGATTTGACCAAGCAGGCCGTTGCCTACCGCCAGATGTCGCTCCTTCTCCGCCGTCCGCCGGGCCGCGAAGCCTATCCGGG
>JAEWLC010000076.1 GCA_023393475.1 Pseudomonadota bacterium | reverse complement strand
ATCCGGGGGGTATCCACGTTATTCGTCGTTGTCGCCGCTGTAGACCAGCGAGTCGGTGACGGCCGGGGCTACATTGACGCCGGTGTCGAGCTTGCTCAGCACGCGGGTGTTGCCCTGGGGAGCCTTCACCGGGGCGAGAGTGTCCTGGTAGAAGTACTGGAACTGCGTGGAACCGTCAGCCAGCTGGACGTCGGCGCGGAGCGTCTCGTTGGCGCCCTGGTACACGGCAGTGGCGTTGACGCCGCGCTGCTGCAGCTGGGTCAGATAGTACGTATCGTCGAAGCTCGACTCAGCGAAAGCCGGAACCGACAGGCCGCCGGCGACGAGGAGGGCTGCAAGCCCGAGAGCAGAAGTCTTCATTTTCGTGTCCCTTTCGTTTTCTGGACGACTGGGAGATCGGACTTTGCCGGAAGGGTCGCAAGCCCAAGAATCTGCATCGGAGGGGGTTGAAATTCCTCAGTTAATGCAGAGGCTTACGGCGATGAACGCCACTGTCACTGAAGATACCCACGCTCCCAAAGGGGGGTTGGTTGCCAAAAGGAAACTGAAGGCGGAAGCTGGGGTTTTCGCCGGTTTTGGCCGGGTCGCGTGTGCAACCGAAAGCCGGTTTCGGGCGTCTTTGCGACAGCAGAGGAGGTGAGTGGTGCAGCAGAGCGTTAAGGTCGAAAAAATCGAGAAAGTGACGCACAACGTGCGCCGCTACGTGCTGGAGAAGCCAAAAGGCTATCGTTTCGAGCCCGGACAGGCGACCGAGTTGTCGATCGACCGCGACGGATACCGGGAAAAGAAGAACCCCTTCACCTTCACGGCGCTCAACGACTGGGACCAGCTCGAGTTCACCATCAAGTCCTATTTCGACCATGACGGGGTGACCAAGGCGCTGTGGGAACTCTCCCCGGGCGACAGGCTGATCCTGCGTGATCCCTGGGGGACGATCACCTATCGCGGTCCGGGCGTGTTCATCGCGGGTGGAGCGGGGGTGACGCCGTTCATCGCCATCCTCCGCCAGCTGCAGGCCGACGGGAAGCTCGCCGGCCACAGCCTTGTCGTCTCCAACCGCAAGGCCGACGACATCATCCTTCGCGATGAGTTCGAGGCGATGGCGGCCGACGGCCTCAGCGTCACCTGGACGGTGACAAACGATCCGGCCGCCCCCGGCCTGTTGCACGAACGGATCAACGAGGCCTTCATCAAGAAGCACATCCGCGACATCTCGCAGAACTTCTATCTCTGCGGCCCCGACCCGATGGTGAAGGAGTTGCGCGACACGCTCGAAGGCCTCGGCGCCAGCACCGAAGCCCTCACCTGGGAGAAGTAAGAGAACTCAGGCGACCGCAGGCGGCCGCCAGGCGACTGTGCCCTCTGTACGAGCCCGCACGTCCGGGGACGCGAGACAACTCGCTACCAGCTCCAGCCCGGGGGCACCGGAATAGCCGCGGACGACCAGCGGTGGCGCGTGGTTGGCGGGGCAGTAGACGATCGTCTCGCCATTCAACGCATCGAGATCGAGTATAGCCGTGGAGCGGGTCATGGCGATCAGCGGACGGTCGGCCGCGCCGCGCCGCTTCAGCCAGGCGGCCAGTGCTTCCTGCGTGGCAGTATCGAGCCCCTGCTCGATCAGGTCGACGACGACCGGGCCACCGGGCCCCTCAGCAATTCCAGCGAGCAACGCCTTCAGGGCCTCGCTTTCAGTGGCGCCTTCGCCGACCAGCCAGTCGAGGTCTGCGCGGATGTTCGGCTCGGCATCGGGGTCCGCCTGCCGTTCGAGATCGAGGAACCGGGCGCCGGGCAGGACCTCGGCCAGCTTCTGCGCCAGTCTCGTCTTGCCGCTGCCGAGCGGGCCGGTGAGATAGGTCACGGCCTCGAGCGCCGCGAGTTCGAAGCGCTCGCCGCCCCAGGGCCAGGGCAGGCCGAAGGCAATGGCGGGCGGGGCGCCGATCAGCCGGGTGACCTCACTCAAATCCGGCGTGCGGCCGGCGGCGAGTTCGGCCCGCATCTCGCGCACGCGCGCGAGTGAAGAGGAGATCGCGTGGATGTCGCGCTCCAGCGCCCCCTGGTGCGCGGCAAGTGCGGCGGCTAGCGCGGCCGGATCCCCGTCGAGGACGCGCGCCACCTGGGCGAGGCTGAGCCCGAGCTTCCGGAACGCCACGATCTCGCGGGCACGGGCCATCTCGGCGGGCCCGTAGGTGCGCCAACCGGCGGCGGTGCGGACCGGCTGGATCAGGCCGCGCTGCTCGTAGAGGCGCAGGGCCTTGGCGGAAACACCGAGGCGCGTGGCGGCCTCGGTGGCAGTGACGAATTGTGCGCTTGAGCTCACGAATCACCTCGCTGGTCTGGGACCGCCCTTCAATCGGGGCGGACCCAGGGGCCAGGTCAACAGTGATTCCGCATCAGGCGGCGAAGCGTTGCGGCGCCGGCGGCTTGTTGCCGACGATCTTTTCGATCTCGGCCAGCACTTCGGGGGTGATCTTCGACTTGTGCTCCAGCGCGGCAAGGTTGTCCTTGAGCTGGCTGAGCTTGGACGCGCCGAGGATCACGGTCGACACGTTCGGGTTGGCATTGCACCAGAGCAGCGCCAGGTGGTGGATCGGCAGGCCGACATCGCCCGCGAGCTTTGCCAGCTTCTTCACCTTGGCCAGCTCGTCCTTGCCCTTGTCGCTCTCGAGCCGGGCCTTCAACCACTCGTAGCCGGGAAGGTTCATGCGGCTGTCGGCGGGTACGCCGTCATTGTACTTGCCGGTCAGGATGCCCGAGGCGAGCGGCGACCAGATGGTCGTGCCGAGCCCGAACAGGCTGTAGAGCGGCAGGAACTCGAGCTCGACCTTCTCGCGACGGAACAGGTTGTATTCGGGCTGCTCCATGGTCGGCGGCGTCAGGTGCTCCTGCCGGGCGACGGCATAGGCTTCGGTCAACTGCTGCGCGGTCCATTCCGAGGTGCCCCAGTAGAGCACCTTGCCCTGCTGGATCAGGTGGTGCATGGCGCGCACGGTTTCCTCGATCGGCGTGTCGAGATCCGGACGGTGGCAGAAATAGAGATCGAGATACTCGACCTGCAGGCGCTTCAGCGCAGCGTGGGCGGCGTCGGTGACATGCTTGGCCGAAAGGCCCTTCTGGGTCGGTTTGTCGCCACCCCAGAACACTTTCGACGACACGGCATAGGTGTCACGGCTCCAGTTCAGCGCCTTCAGCGCCTCGCCCATGACGATCTCGGCATTGCCGCGCTCGTAGCCTTCGGCGTTGTCGAAGAAATTGACGCCGTTGTCGTAGGCGTGACCCATGAGCGAAGCGGCGGCGTCCTCGCCGACCTGCTTGCCGAAGGTCACCCATGCGCCAAACGAAAACTCGCTGACCTTGAGGCCAGATTTGCCCAAGCGACGGTATTCCATGATCTCGATGTCCGTGAAGTCGAAGGAAGGAGACCACTCTATCGGCAGATACCGATGGAGACAACGTCAGCCCGGCGACATTCACTAAGGCATTGACTTAAGCGTTCCTGCAAATTAGTAAAGCTGTCGCCTAAGTGATTGGGCCACGGTCGGCTGCTGCCCGGCCGGTTGAACCGGTGGCGGCTTCCTGCGCTGGGTACGCATTGCCGCCGCCGGTTCTCCTTTCATCCCGGTTGTCTCGCGCCGCCCCACCCGCCAGACTGGCGCGATCAGGGGAGGACCGGCATGCGCTTCATCATCTACGGTCTCGGAGCCATCGGCGGCACGTTCGCCGCGGCGCTGGCAAGGTCGGGACAGTCCGTCGTCGCGATCGCCCGCGGCAGGATGCTTGAGGCGGTGAAAGCCGACGGCCTGATGTTCCGCACGCCGGCGGGGTCGGAACGGATCCGTTTCCCGGTCTTTGCCGGCCCCCATGAGATCGCGTTCGAGCCGGACGACGTGGCAATTCTGACGGTGAAGTCGCAGGATACGCAGGCGGCGCTGCGTGCGCTGTGCGACGCCGGCTTCGGCGACCGGCCGGTGGTCTGCGCCCAGAACGGGGTCAACAACGAGCGCGTCGCCCTGCGCTTCTTCCCCAACGTCTACGCCATGACGGTGATGATGCCGGCCGACTATACCGTGCCCGGTGAAGTCACCTGCTTCGGCACGCCCCGGCACGGCATGCTCGATCTCGGCCGCTACCCGCACGGGCTCGACGACACCGTGGCCGGGATCGCGACTGCCATGGCGGGCGCCAACTTCGCCGCCTTCCCGCTGGAGCAGGTCATGCGCTCCAAATACGGCAAGCTGCGCGACAATCTCGGCAACGTCGTCGAGGCGGCACTGGGTGGTGGCGGGGACAAGGGGCCGCTCCGTTCTGGGTCGCTGGTCACGGCGATCCACGGCGAGGCCGAACGGGTCTACACCGCGGCCGGCATCGAATGGGTGGCGGTCGGCAATGCTGATCCCCGACGCAAGGGCCTGATGGAGATCGGCCCGGTGGACGGGGTGACACGCGCCGGCGGCTCCTCGCTCCAGAGCCTCAAGCGCCGCACCGGCAGCATCGAGACCGACTATCTCAACGGCGAAATCGTCCTGCTCGGCCGGCTGCATGGCGTGCCGACGCCGGTGAATGCGGCGTTGTGCGACGTGGGGCGGGAACTGGTTGGCGAGCGCGCGGCGCCGGGTTCAATGAGCGCGGAGGAACTGGCCCACCGCCTCGGTCTCGGCTGACCTTGCGCTTTGGGCTCAGTGGCGTTATATCACCGCCAACAACATCTCTGGCTGTAAAGCGGAGTGGGTGCCTGACCGGCCCCCGCTCTTTTTGTTTTCCAGGGCGCGTTACGAGCGGCAACGCGAGTATCCGCCAGAACTAGGACTGGCCCAGTTGGCTTTCGACCTCAACGAGAAGCGCTACGTCAAAGAAACCGGCCTCGAGGCGCGGATTGCCCGCATCGTCGAGCCGGTGGCGAACGATCTCGGCTACAGCCTCGTGCGGATCAAGATGACGCAGGAAAACGGGCTGACGCTGCAGATCATGGCCGAGGACGCGAACGGCCGCTTCAACATCACGGACTGCGAACGCCTGAGCAAGGATGTTTCGCCGGTGCTCGATGTCGAGGATCCGATCGACCGCGAATACCATCTCGAGGTCAGTTCGCCCGGCATCGACCGTCCGCTGGTGCGGGCCCGTGATTTCGCCACTTACCTCGGGCATGAAGCCAAGGTCGAGCTTTCCGACCTGCTGGATGGCCGCAAGCGTTTCCGCGGCATCATCAAGGCGGTGGACGCCGATGCGGTGACCATCACCCTGCCGGATGTGCCCAAGGATACCGACCCGGACTTCAAGCTGCCGCTGACGCTGCTCGCCGACGCCAAGCTGGTCATGACCGACAAGCTGATGAACATGGCGCAGGTCGACCAGGAAGAATTCCCCATCGACGACGATGAAGACATCGAAACCGTCGAATTGGGCGATGAAACAGATACTGCCGACTCTGAACAGGAGACAAACTGAATGGCCGTTAGCGCGAACCGTCTGGAGCTGCTCCAGATCGCCGATGCCGTTGCCCGCGAAAAGTCGATCGATCGCATCATCGTCATCGAGTCGATGCAGGACGCCATCGAGAAGGCGGCCAAGACCCGTTACGGCGCCGAGACCAATGTGCGCGCCGAGATCAACCCCAAGACTGGCGAGCTGCGCCTGTGGCGCCTGCTCGAAGTGGTCGAGGCGGTCGAGGAGCCCTCGCGCCAGATCGAACTGAAGTATGCCAAGCTCAAGGCGCCCGACGCCAAGTACGGCGACTTCCTGACCGAGCCGCTGCCGCCGATCGAGTTCGGCCGCATCGCCGCCCAGTCGGCCAAGCAGGTCATCGTGCAGAAGGTGCGCGATGCCGAGCGCGACCGCATGTACGAAGAGTACATCAACCGCGTCGGCGAGATCGTCAACGGCACGGTGAAGCGCGTCGAATACGGTAATGTCATCGTCGACCTCGGTCGTGGCGAAGCCATCATCCGCCGCGACGAGCTGATCCCGCGCGAGCTCTATCGCTACGGCGATCGCGTCCGCGCCTATATCTATGACGTGCGCCGCGAGCAGCGCGGCCCGCAGATCTTCCTTTCCCGCACGCATCCGCAGTTCATGGCGAAGCTGTTCATGCAGGAAGTGCCGGAAATCTACGACGGCATCATCGCTATCCGCTCGATCGCCCGCGATCCGGGCAGCCGCGCCAAGATCGCCGTGACTTCGTCGGATAGCTCGATCGACCCGGTCGGCGCCTGCGTCGGTATGCGCGGCAGCCGCGTCCAGGCCGTGGTCGCCGAACTCCAGGGCGAAAAGATCGACATCATCCCGTGGACCGAGTCGATCGCCGACCTCGTCGTTTCGGCCCTGCAGCCGGCCGACGTCGCCAAGGTGGTTCTCGACGAGCAGGTCGAGCGCATCGAAGTCGTGGTGCCGGACGAGCAGCTCAGCCTCGCCATCGGCCGCCGCGGCCAGAACGTGCGCCTTGCCAGCCAGCTGATCGGCTGGGACATCGACATCCTCACCGAGCAGGAAGAGTCCGAGCGCCGCCAGAAGGAATTCACCGAGCGCTCTGCTTTGTTCATGCAGGCCCTTGATGTTGACGAGATGGTTGCCCAACTACTGGCTTCCGAAGGCTTCTCGTCGGTCGAAGAGCTCGCCTATATCGACCTCGGCGAAATCGCTTCGATCCAGGGTTTCGACGAAGAGACCGCAGGCGAGATCCAGCAGCGCGCCGTCGACTATCTCAACGCCATCGAGAAGGCGAACGACGACGAGCGCATCAAGCTCGGCGTCGCCGACGAACTCTACGAGATCCCGGGCCTCAATGCGGCCATGCTGGTCGCGCTGGGTAAGGAAGACATCAAGACGGTCGAGGATTTCGCCGGCTGTGCTGCCGACGACCTCGTCGGCTGGACCGAACGCAAGGACGGCGAGACCAAGCGCTTCGACGGCACCTTCAAGGACTTCCCGGTTTCCCGCGAGGAAGCCGAGGAGATGATCCTGCAGGCCCGCCTCAAGGCCGGCTGGATCACCGAGGAAGACCTCGCGAGCGCCGATGAGGCGATCGAGGAAGAGGGAGCGCCCGCGTAATCGGGCACTTTTGGAGGCCCGGTGCCTGGTCGTGAAGAAACCGAGCGGATGTGCGCGCTGACCCGAGAGGTGAAGCCCGCATCCGAGCTTATCCGGTTCGTCGTCTCACCGGACGGCGAACTGTTTCCCGATACGGACGCCAAGGCCGAAGGCCGCGGCGTCTGGATCACCCTCGGTGCCAGCAAGGTGGCCGAGGCACAAAAGAAGAAGGCCTTCGCCCGGAGCCTCAAGGCCGAGGTGAAGGTGCCCGACGATCTCAGCGGGCTGACACGCAGGCGACTCGAGGAGCGGTATCTGTCCGCCCTCAGTCTGGCTCGGAAGGCGGGGCAGCTGCTCACCGGATCGAGCAAGGTCAAGGCGGCGATCGAAGCCGGCGAGATCATCGGCCTCATCACCGCGACGGACGCGGCTGAGGACGGCAAGAAGAAGCTCCTGGGCTCGCTCAAGGGCTACACGATGGCGGCGGAAGAGGCGGGCCTAAACCCTCCGGAAACCCCGCATTTCGAATTACTCGATTCGGGCCAAATGGGTTTGGCACTCGGGATCGAAAATGTGATACATGCTGCGCTCATTAAAGGGGGCGCAGCCCAGGCGGCGGTGCAACGGGCCGATAGACTGACCCGTTACAACGCCAACTAGATGAGGTATTCGAGCGGCGCGGCAAGCGCTACGCCGCCCCCTGAGCCCGACAATCGGACGTGACCGGGAGCGCGGCGACGCACTTCCACGGGCACGTTTCGTGAAGGAAGACGCGAGATACATGGCTGATAACGACGACAAGCAAGACTCTGGTGCAGGCAAGAAGACGCTGACCTTGAAGGGGGCTCCCAACCTGGGGAACCGCCCGAACGTGGCGCGTTCCTCACGCACCGTGGTCGTCGAGAAGCGTAGCCGCTTCGTGCCGTCAGGCACGTCCAGTTCGCATACCCCGCACGTGCCGCACGGCTCGACCGGTGCGCGCCCGGCGCAGACCGGTTCGTCGGCTCCGGCCGGCGGGCGCCCGGCTTCGTCCGGCGCACCGCAGGGTGGCCGTCCGAACTACGACAACCGTTCCGGCCAGTCGCGTCCGCCGCTCCGTTCGGGCAGCGGTCCGCGTCCGGGTGGCGGACTGAGCGCCACCGAAGCCGATGCCCGCGTTCGCGCCCTGCGCGAAGCCGCCGGTCGCCAGGCCGAGGATGAGGCACGCGCCCGCGCCGAGGAAGCCCGTCGCGCCGAGGAAGACGCCCGCCGTCGCGCCCTGCGCGAAGAGGCGCAGCGCGCCGAGGACGCCAAGGTCCGCGCCGCCGAGGCCGAGAAGGCGCTCGAGGAAGTCTCCGAAGTCTCGACCGTGTCGCGCGAGCCGCGCGTCTCGCCGGCCCGTCGCGCCGCCGAGAGCGCACCGCAGCGTCGTCCGACGCCGGACCAGCCCGGCGCCAACATTCCGCCGGCGCCGCCGTCCGAGGCCGATGGCCGCAAGACCCGCACCGCGCCGTCGGCGCGTCCGCTGGTCAGCGCCAACGAGCTTGAGAATGCCCGCCGTGGTGGCGCGGCCCGCGTTCCGGCAACGCCGGAGCGTCCGACCCGTCGTGCCGGCGAGGAAGCCTTTGCCCGCGGCCGCCTGACGGTGACCAATGCCGGCACCGAGTCCGATCGCGACAAGGGGCCGTCGCTGGCCGCCATGCGACGCCGCCGCGACAAGAAGATGGGCCGCAACGTCCAGGCCGCGCCGAAGCTTTCGCGTGAAGTGACCGTTCCCGAGGCGATTACCGTCCAGGAACTGGCCAACCGCATGGCCGAACGCGCCGTGGACGTGATCAAGATCCTGATGGCCCAGGGCCAGATGGTGAAGATCACCGACATCCTCGACGCCGATACCGCCGAGCTGATCGCCACCGAACTCGGCCATACGGTCAAGCGCGTGTCGGAAGCCGACGTGGAAGAAGGCCTGTTCGACATCCCAGCCGACGACAAGGCCGAGGACCTGACCAACCGCGCGCCGGTCGTGACCATCATGGGCCACGTCGACCACGGCAAGACCTCGCTGCTCGACGCGATCCGCGAAGCCAATGTGGTGGCGGGCGAAGCCGGTGGCATCACCCAGCATATCGGCGCCTACCAGGTCGAAAAGAACGGCCAGAAGATCACCTTCCTCGATACCCCGGGCCACGAGGCGTTCACCGCCATGCGTGCCCGCGGCGCCCAGGCGACCGATATCGCGGTGCTGGTGGTGGCGGCCGATGACGGCGTGATGCCGCAGACGATCGAATCCATCAAGCACGCCAAGGCGGCCGGGGTTCCGATCATCGTGGCCATCAACAAGATGGACAAGCCCGAAGCCAACCCGCTGCGGGTGCGCACCGAGCTGCTCCAGCACGAAGTCTTCGTCGAATCCATGGGCGGCGAAGTGCTCGACGTCGAAGTGTCGGCCAAGACCCGCGCCGGCCTCGACAAGCTGCTCGAAACCATCCTGCTGCAGGCCAAAGTGCTCGAACTCAAGGTCGCCCGCGACGGGCGCGCCGAGGGTCTGGTCATCGAAGCCAAGCTCGATCGCGGTCGCGGTGCGGTGGCGACCGTGCTGGTGCAGCGTGGTACGCTGCGGGTTGGCGACATCCTGGTCGCCGGCACCGAGTTTGCCCGCGTGCGCGCCCTGATCAACGACAAGGGCGAGCAGGTCAAGGAAGCAGGCCCCTCCATTCCGGTGGAAGTGCTGGGC
>JAEWLC010000093.1 GCA_023393475.1 Pseudomonadota bacterium | reverse complement strand
TGGTGGCCGAGATCGCCGACGAAGTGCTGGTGATGTACCACGGCAAGGTGGTTGAGCGCGCCGACGTGGAGACCATCTTCCACGCGCCGCAGAACGACTACACGAAGATGCTCATCAACTCGGTGCTGAAGCTCGAGCGCAAGTCGGAGTTGCGCCTGAAGCGAGCCCCCCTCCCCGCGGAAACCGCACCGGTTGTCTCGGTCGAAAACCTGTCGATGCATTTCGGCAAGATGAAAGCGGTGGATGGTGTGTCGCTCTCCGTCCGCCCCGGCGAAACGCTGGGCATCGTCGGGGAGTCCGGCTCGGGCAAGACGACGATGGGGCGCTGCATCGTGCGGCTCTACGAGCCCACCGGCGGCACCATCCGCTACCGCCAGCCCGGTGGCGGCGAGGTCGATCTCGTGCAGGCGAAGGGCGAGACCCTGAAGGCCATGCGCCGCGAAATCCGCATGATCTTCCAGGACCCGTTCGGCTCGCTCAACCCGCGCATGACCGTGGCGCAGATCATCGGCGAGCCCCTGCTCGTCAACCACGTCGCCCGCGGCCGCGCTCTCGACGAGCGGGTCGCCGAATTGATGGAACAGGTGGGCCTCGACCCCAGCTGGCGCGAACGCTACCCGCACGCCTTCTCCGGCGGCCAGCGCCAGCGCATCGGCGTCGCCCGCGCCATTGCGCTGAAACCCAAGGTCATCGTCGCCGACGAGGCCACGTCTGCGCTCGACGTGTCGCTGCGCTTCCAGGTGCTCGACCTGCTGTTGCGCCTGCAGGACGAGCTGAACCTCGCCTTCATCTTCATTTCTCACGATATCGGCGTCATTCGCTACATGTGCGACCGCGTGGGCGTGATGTATCGCGGCAAGCTGGTCGAGATGGGTGAGACCGAGCAGGTGGTCGGCAATCCGAGCCATGCCTACACGCGAGCCCTCATCTCCGCCGTGCCCCGGCCCGACCCGCGTCAGCGCGGCATGCTCGGCCGGCACCGCTACAACCCCAACGAGGCCGCAGAGGCATGAAGATCATCGACGTGAAGACCTTCCTCATGCACGTGGGGGAGCCGCCGCGGAGCCAGTGGGCTTCCGACGGGCAGATGCAGGCGAAGTCCGGCGTTGTGGCCAGCGGCTTCGGCGGCGCGCGCAACTGGCTGTTCGTCAAGGTCTATACCGACGAGGGGATCACCGGGATCGGCGAGTGCTCGGGCTGGCCGCGGGTGATCGAGGCCGGGGTCAATGACCTCAAGTCGATCCTCATCGGGCAGGACCCGACCCACATCGAGCGGCTGTGGCAGCGCATGCATGTCGCCCTGATGGCGCACGGCATGCTCGGCACAGTCGGCGCCGGGGCGATGACCGGTATCGACATGGCGTTGTGGGACATCAAGGGCAAGGCGCTCGGCGTGCCGGTGTGGAACCTGCTCGGCGGCAAGGTGCGCGACCGGATCCGCATCTACACCCACGCCAACACGCCGGAAGTGGCGCTGTCGGCCAAGGAACGGGGCATCTCGACCATCAAGTGCGGCGGTGTCGCCGAACCCGTGAAGAAAGTTGCGCGGCTGCGCGAAGCGGTCGGCAAGGACGTCGACATCGCCATCGACCTCCACGGTCCGCCATGGTTGACGCCGGGTGACGCGGTGGCGGTGGCGAAGGAGCTGGAGCCCTACAACCTCCTCTGGATCGAGGATCCGATTGCGCCCGAGAATCTCGAGGGCTATCGGCGGCTGCGCGCCACCTCGCGCATCCCGTTGGCGGCGGGCGAGCGGATGGCCACCATCTTCGGCGAGCGGCAGCTGATCGAGGAGGAGCTGGTCGACGTGATCCAGCCCGATACCGGTCGGGCCGGCGGCATCACGCAGATGAAGAAGATCGCGGCGATGGCGGAGGCACATCACATCATGGTGGCGCCGCATTCGGGCTCGCTCGGGCCGGTGGCGGAATACGCGGCGCTGCACCTGATGGCATCGATCCCCAACGCCTTCATTCTCGAACGGCTGGAGGACGACTGGCCGGAGCGGCGCAACGTCATCGTGCCGCATCCTGAGCAGAAGGACGGCTGGATCACGGTTCCGGACGGGCCGGGGCTGGGCTGCGACATCGACGAGGAAGTCGTTGCCCGCTACCCGAGCCAGGGCAATCTCGCCGCACCGGCGGAGGAGGGCAACAAGGCCTACCTGCCGGGAACGACATCGGAAAACGTCTATGTGCAGACCCGCCTTGGCCGCGGGAACTATTTCGGCGGGGAGGACTAGGGTTTGCGTATCGACCGCATGCGGGTGTTCGAGACCCGCGACAAGGACCGGCCACGGGTGATCGTGGCGCTCGACACCGATGACGGGATCACCGGCTGGGGCGAGTGCTACAACCACGGCCCCGACAAGGCGCTGCCGCCGGTGCTCGACTACCTGATGGGCTTCCTTGCCGGGGAGGACCCGCGGCGGGTGGAGCACCTCACGAATCTCCTCGTGCAGCAATGCCGGTTCCCGCCCGGGGCGCTGGGACTGTCCGCCATCTCGGCGATCGACCACTGCCTGTGGGACATCTCGGCCAAGGCGCTGGGCGTGCCGGTGTACCAGCTGCTCGGCGGCGCAGTGCGCGACAAGGTAAAGGTCTATTCGGGCGTCTATACCGCACCGGATGTGCCGGCGGCGAAGGAGGAGCTGGATCGGCTCAACGAGCAATGGGGCTTTACCGCCTTCAAGCTCAGCCCATGGCGCATCGACATGCATGCCAATCGCTGGGGCGAGGTGGTGAAAGCCAGTGCCGACTATTTCCGCGATCTGCGCGAGACAGTGCATTCGAGCTACGACATCGCCTTCGACGCCCACGCCAAGATCTTTGAGCCGGCGCAGGCGCGACAACTGGGCAATGCGCTCGCCCCCTACGATCCGCTGTTCTACGAGGAGCCGCTGCGGCCCGAGAACATCGCCGCCTGGGGCGAGTTGAAGCAGGGGCTTAACTGCCGGCTGGCAACCGGCGAGTCGCTTTACAACCGGTTCGAGTTCCTCGAACTGCTGCGGGTGAAGGGGGCCGATCTGATTCAGCCCGATATCTGCGTCGTCGGCGGGCTCAGCGAGATGCGGCGGATCGCGACGATTGCCGAGGCGCACTACGTCCCGATTGCTCCGCACAACCCGATGGGGCCGCTGGCGACGGCGGTGAACGTCCACTTCGCGGCGGCAACACTCAACTTCTCGATCCTCGAGTACCGGCTGCCGGTGGGGCCGGTCTATGTCTACGGCGGCACCGAGGTGGAGACCAAGGAAGACACGTCCGGCTACGTCGCCGACCCCTATGTGCCGACCGGCGGCTATCTCGAGCTCCGGCCAGATCGTCCGGGCTGGGGTGTCGAGATGGACGAGGACTACATGCGGGCCAACGGCTATGTGCACTGGCAGCGCAAGGTGCCGAAGCGGCCGGACGGCTCCTATGCCTTCGCCTGACCCGGCTTCAGCCGAAGCGCCCCACCGGCGCTCCGGCCACGCCGACATCGAGCGCGAAGAGCGATCCGGCCGTATCGCCCGAGGTCAGCGAGGTGACGTAGAGCGTCCGCAGGTCCGGACCGCCGAAGCAGGGCATGGTCGGAGCGGGGCAGGGCATCTCGACCTGCGCGACGATGGTGCCGTCCGCGGCGATGCGGTTGAGCCGGCCCGCGGAGACGCCGGCCGACCAGTAGAACCCCTCCGCATCGCAGGCGGCGCCATCCGGACGGCCCTCGGCCTCAGTCATGGTGCGGACGTCGCGGCGGTTGCCCATGGCGCCGGTCGCCGGGTCGAAATCGTAGGTCGAGATGAAGCGCTGGCGGCTGTCGGAGTGCCACATTGTGCGGCCGTCCGCCGACCAGGCGAGACCGTTCGACACCAGCAGGCCTTCCACGGCCTTGGTGACCTGGCCGTCGGCGGTGACGCGATAGAGCGAGGCGATGGGGGACTTCTCGGGCCGCTCGTCCATGCTGCCGACCCAGAACGCGCCATCGGGGCCGACCTTGCCGTCGTTGAGCCGGTTGGTTGCGATGCCCGGCTCGGGATTGGCGAGGAACTCGAACGCGCCACTCGCCGGATCGAAGAAATGCACGCCGTTGCGCAGCGCAACGACCAGCCGGCCATCGCCGCAAAGTCCGAGGCTGCCGATCGAAGACGGCATGTCCCAGCGCTCGAGCCCGCCGGTCTCCGGCGTGAAGCGGAATACGGCCGGCGCGTTGATGTCGACGAACCAGAGCCGCCCCGTCCGCTCGTCCCAGACCGGGCTTTCGCCCACCCCGAGTGGAACATCGATCAACTGGCGGATGTCGGTAGCGTTCGGCATGGATGGGATTCTCCTCGCTCCCACTATTCACCATCCGGGCGCAGCGCTCGACCCTATTCGACACGGAGTTTCGCCCATGGCACAGCGTAGCATCACCCTCGGCGGCATCTCGGGAGTACTCGTCACGCCGTTCGATGCCGGGGACCGCGTCGATACGGAACTGCTCGAGCAGATCGCCGGGCGCGTCGCCTCCGCCGGCGTCCACGCCCTCGTTGCAGGAGGCAACACGGGCGAGTTCTACACGCTCGACGGCGACGAAATCCGCGCCGTGCACGATGCCGCCATCGCCGGCAATGCGGGTGAGGCCATCCTGATCGCCGGCGTCGGCCGCGGGCTCAAGGAGGCCATCGAGCTCGGCCGAAGGGCCGCCGAGGCGGGGGCCGAGGCCGTCATGGTACACCAGCCGCTCGACCCGTTCGCCGCGCCGAGCGCGCAGGCCGACTATTTCATCGCCGTCGCCGAGGCGATGCCGGTGCCTGTCGTCGCCTATGTCCGGTCGGATGCGCTCGGGGTCGCAGACATCATGTCCGTCGCCGACCACCAGAACATCATCGGGGTCAAGTTCGCGACGCCCAACCTGATGCGGCTCGCAGAGTGCGTCCGGGCAAGCAGCGCGGGGACCGCGCAATGGATCTGCGGGCTGGCCGAGGGCTGGGCTCCGGCGTTCTACGCACAGGGCGCGCGCGGCTTCACCTCGGGGCTGGTCAACGTCGCGCCGCAGCGCTCGCTGGCCATCCACGCCGCCCTCGAGGCCGGCCGCCACGACGAGGCGCAGCGGATGGTGGCCGAGATCGCGCCGTTCGAGACCATGCGCACCAAGTTCAACAACGGTGCCAATGTCACGGTGGTGAAATCGGCACTGACATTGATGGGCTATCCCGTAGGGCCGGTTCGTGTTCCCGGACTGCCGGCGCTGTCGGGAGAGGACATGGCCAGCCTCGCCGGGATCCTGCAGGACTGGGGCCTTGATGTCACTGGTGGGCGGTAGCGCTAGCGGCTCGCCTCACTCTCAACACGAGCCGGCTATACCCCTCGCGCCGATCACGATTTGGCAGGAAAGCCACAATCGGAGGAGGCGGTCTTGAAAATTGCCTGCAGGTCCATAATTTTGCGTGGACGCATTGCCCGGCATGGTGCTAATGCGCGTTTCAGGCGTCAGGAGGCGCCCAGGATGGAGAAGGCTTATCACGTGACCCGACGACCGTAATCGGTCGCAGCCGGCGGTACCGTTTGCCGGCGAGTATGTCCTCGTCTCTCGATTTCCTGGACTTCGTCACATGATTGCGTCTTCCGTCTCCGTCGCTGCTGACGCAGCGCCCCTGCAGGCCGGCCTGCCCAATGTCCGGCTCGCTACCTCCACCGATGATCAGTTCGTAGAGGACCTGCAGGCCATTGCCTTTGGTCCCGGCCGTTTTGCCCGCACTGCGTTCCGGGTGCGCGAGCGCTTTCCGATCGATACGTCGCTGAGCCTCGTTGCCGAGGTGAACGGCGTACCCTGCGGCTCGGTGTGGATGACCCCGATCAGCGTCGGCGGCATCGACGGGTACCTGCTGGGGCCGCTGGCGACGCATCCGGATTTCCGCAAGCGCGGCGCCGGCAAGCTCCTGGCCAAGGAAGTGACCCGCATCGCGCTCGAGCGCGGCGAGGGCAGCTTCGTGCTGCTGGTCGGCGATCGCGACTACTACTGCCCGCTCGGCTGGGTGCCGACCGAGCTCGGCGCAGTCGAGTTCCCGGGCCCCGTCGACCCGACCCGCGTGCTGGTCTACTCTGCCGATCCCACCATGGCTGTGCGGCTCAAGGGCCCGATCAGGGCATTCGGAGCCGGCAAGCAGTCGTAACGCTTGGTTTGCGGTTGCAGGACGAAGACGCGCTCATCGATAGAATTACCGGCCGGCTGCTCAGCGAACCTGAACCGTTCGCAGCCGGCGCGGGCATGCAACCCGACTGGGTGCCCGAGATTCCGCATGGCCGGCCGCCGGTGCATGCGGCGGTGCTGATCGCACTGGTGCGGCGGCCGGACGGGCTGGCCATTCTCTACACCGAGCGCTCGCCCGAACTGCGGTCGCATTCGGGGCAGATCGCGTTTCCCGGCGGCAAGGTCGACCCGACCGATACCGGGGCCGCCGATGCAGCCTTGCGCGAAGCCTGGGAGGAAGTGCAGCTCCAGCGGGCCGACGCTCGGGTGCTGGGCTACCTGCCGCTCTACTATACGGGGACCAACTATCTCATCACGCCGGTGGTGGCGGTGGTCGAACCGCACGGGCCGTTCATCCCCAATCCGGCAGAGGTGCGGTCGGTCTTCGAGGTGCCGGTCGACTACCTGATGACGCCGGGCAGCTTCAGCACCTTTCGCATCCAGCGGAACGGACGCGAACACAGCACCTGGCAAATCCAGCACAGCGGGCTTGTCATCTGGGGCATTACAGCGAACCTTACGCGTCGTTTCCACGATCTGGCGCTGGGCCCGGAGACCGGTTGAGCAAGCTTGGGGATATCGCGGCAAGGCTGACGCGCGCCGAATGGCTCATGCGTCCGGAAACGCAGCGCATACTCGCACTCCTCGATGGAGCGACGGGACGGACTCGTGCGGTCGGCGGGATCGTGCGGGATACGCTGCTCGACCTGCCGCATGACGCTGCCGATATCGACCTCGCCACCGAACTATTGCCCGACGAGGTGACTCGGCGCGCCATGAAGGCAGGGATCGCGGTTTATCCGACAGGCATCGAGCACGGCACGGTGACGCTGCGGCTCGATACGCTCACCACCGAAGTCACGACGCTGCGGGAGGATGTCGAAACCGACGGCCGGCATGCGGTGGTGCGGTTCGGCAGCGACTGGCGGGCAGATGCGATGCGGCGGGATTTCACGCTGAACGCGCTCTTTGCCGGGATGGATGGTGCGCTGTTCGATCCGCTGCACGGGATCGACGACTGCCTTGCCCGCCGGGTGCGGTTCATCGGCGCGCCGGCCGAGCGGATCGCCGAGGACCGGTTGCGCGTCTATCGGTTCTTCCGCTTTTCGGCGAGCCACGGCGGCGAGCAGTTCGACCAGGACGGGCTTGCGGCCTGCGTCGCGGCGGCCGGCACGCTTGGCGCGCTGGCGGCGGAGCGTGTCGGCGCCGAGATGCGCCGCATGCTCGGGCTGCCGCGTGTCGCGAAAACCCTGCTGGCCATGCGGGAGGCTGGCATCCTGCGAATCTCGGAGCCGGCCATCGGGCTGGTGCGTGGATACGAGCGGCGGGCCCGGAAGCCATCCTTCCATCCCCGGCTGGCGCTCCTCGCGGCGACGACGGATATCACCGAGCTGCAGTCGATGTGGAGGCTGTCCAACGATGATGTGGCGGGAGCGACCGTAATCCTCTCGGCGGCGCGGCTGATCGTCGATTTCAAGCTGAATGAGGCGGCCTACCGCTATCCGGCGGCCATCGCCAATGCAGTCGAGGTCGCCGCGTCGCTCGCCGACTGGGGCGATGCGGGGCGGCTGGCCGTGGTGGAGCAGTTGCAGCGGCTGGATGTGCCGCGCTTCCCGCTCGGAGGCAACGACCTGATCGGGATCGGCATGCCGGCCGGCAAGGCGCTCGGGCTGGAGCTCGAGCGGCTCGAACGGGCCTGGATCGAGAGCGGTTTTGCCCTCGATCGGCAGGCCCTGCTCGGGATGGCTTCGCGCCGCTAGTGGAAGGCTTCGTCCTTCTCGTGCACCCGCGCCTTGATCTCTTCGATCATGTTGGGGCGGACCACTTCCTCTTCATGCGCCGAACGCAGGTGCTCGGCGGCGCGGCGGACCACTTCGGCGGTCTCTTCGGCCTCGGTGTGCCAGGTGCAGCCCGGAACCAGGGTGCCACATTCGAAAGACTTCATGATCTGTCTCCTTCGTTGGTGGCAGGTCATGGGGGCACAAGAATGCGGCGATGGCGCGGCCAATTGCGGCAGCCGCGACATCAACTCCCCCATGATTTACGGAACATCCACGATTTGGCGCGGAAGATGGCCTTCAATAGTAAGACCATTTTCGAAGCACATGGTTCAAACGGTTCAAATCGCCGGTGATGTTACGGCGGACGCGCTCGTAATTGTCTGCGATGCGCATACACAGACGCATGCCCGGAAGCTTGCGGATGCACTGGGCAGCCGCTTGCTCGTCATCGGTGCTTTCGGTCCGGAAGACCTCGTCGATGTCGACCAAGTCGTCGTCGATGCAGATCTGCGCGACATGCAGTCGGTCGACATGCTGAAGCATGCGCTCGACCGTGTGCCCGAGATCCGTTCGCGGACGTTCCTTGTCGATGAAGGCAACAACGAGCGTTTGCTGCGCGTACAGGCCAATGCACTGGGCGCGACGCGGCACATCGTCCGGCGTTTCGCGCTGACCCAGTTGCAGCGCGAGCTTTCGGCCCAGCTGAAGCCAAGGCGGACACAGCGCGATATCGCGAAGCTCAAGGCGGCGCCGGGCGGCGAGTCGATCTTTCGGGCGGAGGAATCGCTCGGCGAACTGTTCGATGGGGTGCTGAGCGGCGAGGCGATTTCGCTGCAAAGCGTTTCAAGCGCGGCGGCCGGCGTGCTCGCGAGCGTCACCGATATCGGTGCCGAGCAGTGGCTCGCCACGGTGCGCGAACATCACGAGGGCACGTTCCAGCATTGCATGCTGGTGACGGGCGTCGCTGCCGGGTTCGCCAAGGGCGCCAACCTCAGTTCGGCCCAGGCGGGCGCGCTGATGAATGCGGCCCTTCTGCACGATATCGGCAAGGCAGTGATCCCCAAGCATATCCTCGACAAGCCGGGCAAGCTGACGGCGGAAGAGTTCGAGGCGATCAAGCTGCATCCCGTCGCCGGGTTCGAATATCTGAGGAAGCATGGCGGCGTGTCGCCGGTGATCATGGATGCCGTGCGGCACCATCACGAGGCGCTGGACGGGAGTGGCTATCCCGACAAGCTCAGAGGCGACCAGATCACGCCGCTGACGCGGGTTCTCACCGTGTGCGACGTGTTTGCAGCGCTGGTGGAAACGCGGCCCTACAAGGCGACGCGAACACCGGCCGAAGCGGTGGAAATCCTCATCGACATGACGCTGTCGAGCAAGGTCGACTACAGCCCGGTTCGGGCGCTGGCAGGAAGTTTCGGGGTGAAGCTGCCGCCTACGATGGGTGACCTCGTCACCAAGGTCGCAGGCGTCAAGCGGCTGGGCTGACAGGGCCGGCGCACCCCGGGATGTGCAAGCACACCCTGGAGTGCGCGGGATCGGCGTTCGCATAGCTTACGAGACGTAGATCTGAACCGAGCCGTTGCCGGTCGGAGCGATGTCGACGACCTCGTCGACCGCGATGTGGCTGCTGGCCAGGAGCCGCATGGCGGCAGGATCGGCCTTCAGGGCCTCGCGGAGCAGGTGGATCGACTGGTCGCTGTCCTGCACGGCGTTGAACGCCTTCGAGGCATCGCCGCCGTCAGTCCAGGCGGTGTCGATCCGCAGCACCGAGACGTTCCGGGCCTGCAGCAAGTCGGCAATGTCGGCGCGGTTGAAGATCCGCACCTGCTGGTCGAAGCTGTCGACCGACATGCCGCTGCCGGCCTTGGCGGTATTGAAGCTGGGTGTCGAGGCAAGGGCAGGGGCAGCTACCAGGATAGCGGCCGCTGTGATCGCCGTGGCGCCGACGATGTTGAAGACTCCGTTCATTTTGAACTCCTTAGGCAGCGAGGCTGAGCGCGGTTCCGTTGCGCTGGCTGGAACCGTTCGGGGGTGCGTTTGCACCGGCCCGTTGAATCTGGGTGTGCACTCGGGCCGGCGGTAGTTTCCGCCGGCTTAAGCTTCGGCAAGGTTGGTAAGGTCAGTCGTCGTCGAAGACGCCGAGCGAACTGAGGCCGCGGATAGCGGTGCCATCGTCGGTGCGGATGACTTCGCGCGGCGCGACGCCGCTCTCGGCCTCGATCGCATCGGCGAGAGGCTGGGAGTGGGTGACGACCCAGATTTGCGCGCGCTCGGCCGCCTTCACGATGGTCTTGGCAAGGGCCGGGAGCAGGCTCGGGTGAAGGCTGGTCTCGGGCTCGTTGAGCGCGATGAAGGGCGGCAGCCGATAGGAGAGCAGGGCGCCCATCAGCGCCATGAACTGCAACGTGCCGTCGGAGAGTTCGTGCGCCCAGAAGGTGCGTTTGGGCGTTTCGGGGAAGATGAGGCCGAAGGTGGCGAAATCCTCTGGATAGGGCACGACCAGTTCGGCTCCGGGGAAGGCCAGGCTGACCGCCGTGTCGAGGTCGACCGTCTCCTCTCGGATGTGCCGTAGCGTAGCGAAGACGGCCGGCAGGTTGGAGCCGTCGGAGGCAAGAAGTGGCGACGTGATGGCTCGGCACGGCCGGCGTAGTGTCGAGTCCGCGTCCGTGCGGAAGCCATGGAAGAAGCGCCAGTTGCTCAGTTCATGTCGGACGAGGGCGATCTCGGGTTGGCCGCCTCGCACTGTCGAGAGCGCGGTCTCGGCGGCAAGGGCGCGCTCGTCCAGGGTTTCGCGTTCACCGCCCGGACCGCGTGCCCAAACCGCCCCGTTGGCGCGTTCCATAAGGCGGATGTCGCGCTTGCCGGCGCGGATGTCGAGGAATTCGGCCTTGACCTGGGCCTCCCCGGCAAAGGCGGCGTCGTATTTCGGATTGGCGAAGCCCAGTTCGATGCCATAGGTCGGCGCGAAGTCGTCGATCTCGAGCCGGGCTTCGAGAACGAGGCGGTTGCCGCCTTCGTGCTTACGGTATCCGTCGGTCCGGTACATCGGGTCGAAGCTGCCGTCGCCAGTCAGATTCCTGCCGCCGGCCCAGAAGATCGACGCCAGCCCGCCCTCACGCGCGATCTCATCGGCGAGCGTGCCGCGTGCCGCGGCGTGGAGCAGTTCGATCGAGCGATAGAGGTTGGTCTTGCCGACGCCGTTGCCGCCGATCAGCACGGTCAGCTGCCTGAGCGGCAGGCGCAGCTTCCTGACCGACCGATATCCCTTGATGTCGATGTCGGTCAGCGTCATCCGGCGTTCCCTGTCAGGGCCACTTCACCTCGGGTGGCATGGAAGACAGGATAGAAGTGACGTTGCCGCCGGTTTTCAAGCCGAAGGTGGTGCCGCGATCGTAGAGCAGGTTGAACTCTACGTAACGGCCACGGCGGATCAGCTGCTCGTCGCGATCCTCCGGTGTCCACGGAGTCTCGAAGTTGCGTCGGACGATTCGCGGGTAGACATCGAGGAAGGCGCGGCCGACGTCCTGGGTGAAGGCGAAATCGCGCTCCCAGTCGCCGGAATTGTGGTTGTCGTAGAAGATGCCGCCGATGCCGCGCGGTTCCTGCCGGTGGGGCAGGTAGAAATAGTCGTCGCACCACTTCTTGTAGCGCGGGTAGTCTGCGTTGTGTGCCTCGCAGGCTGCCTTGTAGGCGGCGTGGAAATCGACCGAATCCGGATCCTCCTGGGTGCGGCGCCGGTCGAGCACCGGCGTCAGGTCGCCGCCGCCGCCGAACCACCACTTGCCGGTGACGATCATGCGCGTGTTCATGTGCGCTGCGGGAACGTTGGGGTTCCACGGGTGGATGATGACAGAGACGCCGGCGCTCCAGAACTCGGTGCCGGCTTCGGTATGCGGCATCTGGCGGGCGAATTCCTCGGAGAAGTGGCCGTGGACCGTGGAGATATGCACACCGGCCTTCTCGAACACGCGGCCGTGCAGCATGCCCATCTCGCCGCCGCCGCCGGCGTCGCGATTCCATGGCGTGATCTCGAACTTCCCGGCCGGCCGCTCGGCATGCGGCCCCGCGACATCAGCCTCGATTGCCTCGAGCGCGCCGCAGAGCTGGTCGCGGAAACTGCGGAACCAGTCAGTGGCGCGAACCTTCCGCTCGTCCATCGAGCCGGGGGCGGTGGTGGTCTCGGTCATTTCAGTCCTTCAAATCCGTCTGTCTGGCGCATTGCCTCCCCCAGTACCAGGGTTGCGGCGACGGCCACATTGATCGAGCGCAAACCCTCGCGCATCGGAATGCGCACGCGGAGGTCCGCCCCTTGCGCTACTTCGTCTGGCACTCCGGCCGTTTCGCGGCCGAGCAGCAGGATATCGCCCGGCGTGTATGCCGCCGCATAGGCCGAGTTGCTCGACTTGGTGGTCAACAGGACCAGCCGCCGGCCGGCCACGCGGCGCCAGGCGTCGAAATGGGCGTAGCTGTCGTGCTCGGTGTAGCTGGCATGCTCGAGGTAGTCGAGGGCGCCGCGCCTCAGGGTTTTGTCCGAGAAAGCAAAGCCCGTGGGCTGGATGATGTGGACATGCACGCCGAGGCAGGCCCCGAGGCGGAGCAGGGTGCCGGTGTTCTGCGCGATGTCGGGTTGGTAGAGCGCAAGTTCGACAGGCATAATTCCTGACTGTTTTCGTTGACTTTTTGGCGGTTGCTATAGTGTCGCAGAAGGGGAAAGTCACCTGTGCGGCGGCTGGACAAGCCCCATTCATAGTGTCAAAAGAACGCCCAAATCACGCGCCTTTCCGGGCGGGGTTGGCTATAGCTTGCATAGCTTCCGCCAACGGGTACCTGGCGCTGATAACGGCACAACAGACGGAAGCTTACCTTGGCGACGCAATCCAATCTGGCTCATCAGGATGCCCCTCAACCGGGACGGCGCGACTTTCTCTATATCGCGGCAGGCGCCGTGGGCGCAGTTGGCGTGGCGGGGGTCGTTTGGCCGCTGATCAACCAGCTGAACCCCGACGCCTCGGTGCTGGCCCTCGCCAGCATCGAGTTCGATGTATCGAGCATCGAAGAGGGCCAGTCGGTCACCATCAAGTGGCGTGGCCTGCCGGTGTTCGTGCGCCATCGCACCCCGACCGAGATCGCAGACGCCAAGGCCGTGCCGCTGTCGGACCTGCGTGATCCGCAGACCGACGAGCAGCGTACCAAGGAAGGCCACGAGCAGTGGCTCATCATGATCGCCAACTGCACGCATCTCGGCTGTATCCCTGTCGGTGAGTCGGGCGAGTTCGGCGGCTGGTTCTGCCCCTGCCATGGATCGCAGTTCGATACCGCCGGCCGCATCCGCAAGGGCCCCGCACCGACCAACCTCGTCGTGCCGCCCTATGAATTCGTGTCCGACACGCTCGTGCAGATCGGTTGAGGGGAAACGTAACAATGGCTCACGAATCCAGCTACGTCCCCGGTAACGTCGTCGAGAAGTGGCTCGACGACCGCCTGCCGATCATCCGGTGGTCGAAAGAACACCTGATGGACTACCCGACCCCGAAGAACCTCAACTACTGGTGGACCTTCGGCGCAATCCTGGCCTTCATGCTCGTTGTCATGATCGTCACGGGCATCGTGCTCGCGATGCACTACACCCCGCATGTCAGCCTTGCTTTCGACTCGGTCGAGCACATCCGCCGCGACGTGAATGGCGGCCGCATCATCCAGGCCGTCCACGCCAACGGCGCTTCGATGTTCTTCTTCGCGGTCTACATCCACATGTTCCGCAACCTGTATTTCGGCTCGTACAAGTCGCCTCGCGAGGTCATCTGGATCCTCGGCGTGCTGCTGTTCGTGCTGATGGTGACGACGGCCTTCATGGGCTACGTGCTGCCGTGGGGCCAGATGAGCTTCTGGGCCGCAACCGTGATCACCAATATCCTTGGCGCCATCCCGGTGCTGGGTACCCCGATCCTCGAGCTCCTGCGCGGTGGCTTTGCCGTCGACAACGCGACGCTCAACCGCTTCTTCTCGCTGCACTACCTGCTGCCGTTCGTCATCGCGGCGGTGGTGGCGCTCCATATCTGGGCGCTGCATGTGCCGGGCAACAACAACCCGATCGGCGTCGAAGTGAAGAACAGCCGCGAGACGGTTCCCTTCCATCCGTACTACACGATGAAGGACCTGTTCGCGATCGTGGTGTTCTGCATCCCGTTCGCCTGGTTCGTGTTCTTCGCGCCGGACATCCTGGGCCACCCCGACAACTACATCATGGCGAACAGCCAGGTGACGCCGGCCCATATCGTGCCCGAATGGTACTTCCTGCCGTTCTACGCGATCCTGCGCGCCATCGACTTCAACATCTTCTTCATCGACTCCAAGCTTGGCGGCGTCATCTTCTTCGCCGGCTCGCTCCTGGTGCTGTTCTTCGTGCCGTGGCTCGATACGTCGAAGGTGCGGTCGGGCACGTTCCGTCCGGTGTTCAAGTGGTTCTACTGGCTGTTCATCGCGAACTTCCTGTTCTTGACCTGGCTCGGTGCGGCTCCGGCGGAGGGCATCTACGTGCTGCTCGCCAAGCTGGCGACCGCCTACTACTTCGCCTACTTCCTCATCGTGCTTCCGCTGCTCGGACGCTTCGAGACCCCCCGGCCGCTGCCGGACTCGATCACCGCCTCCGTTCTTGCCAAGCACAAGGCGCCTGCGGCTGATCCTGCCGCTGCCAGCGCGACGCACTGACCTCGGGGCCTACGCCAATGATCAAGAAAACAAGCATTCTCGGCGCCCTGCTGGTGAGCATCTTCTTCGCTGCGACGGCTCCCGCCGCCACAGCGGCAGGTGCCGCGGTCGAAATCCAGAAGCAGCCCTGGAGCTTCGCAGGTCCGTTCGGCACCTTCGATCGCAACCAGCTACAGCGTGGCTTCCAGGTCTTCCGTGAAGTCTGCTCCAGCTGCCACTCGGCGCACCTGATTGCGTTCCGCAACCTGGGCGAGCCGGGCGGTCCTGAGTTTACCGAAGGCCAGGTGAAGGCACTTGCCGCCGAGTACGAGATTGCGGATCCGGACGCCGAGGGTGGCGTTCGCCCGGGCATCGCTGCCGACCGCTGGCCCTCGCCGTTCGCCTCGAACCGGGATGCGATGGACGCCAATGGCGGCATCGTTCCCCCGGACTTCTCGCTGATCGCGAAGGCTCGCGGCACGACGCAGGCATTCCCGTGGTGGATCCTGAACTATTTCACGCCCTATGCCGAAGGCGGCCCGGACTACATCTACGCGCTGCTGACCGGCTACGAAGAGGAAGTGCCGCACGGTGCGGCGAACGCTGACGGCACGCCGTTCGAACTGCCGGAAGGCAAGTACTACAACCACGTGTTCCCGGGTCACGCCATCGGCATGGCTCCGCCGCTGAGCGACGGCGCCATCACCTACATCGAAGGCGAGACCGGCAGCGTGCCGCTGACCACCGACCAGTATGCCCGCGACGTCTCCGCGTTCCTGATGTGGGCGGCCGAGCCGCACCTCGTGGCGCGCAAGGAAGCGGGCATGCAGGTGATCGTGTTCCTGTTCCTGTTCGCCGGGCTCATGTACCTGGTGAAGCGCAAGCTCTGGTCGCGCGTCGAGCACTAAGCCGGCGTCCACCGCTGATCTTCAAAGGGCCCTGCGGGGCCCTTTGTTTTGCGTACTAGCCTGTCGCAACGGTGGCGAGACGGCAGTCGTGACTTGCGATCGCCGGCCGCATCATCGATATTGGCGCGGTACTCGCCCCGAGGCCGCCAATGTCCATCATCCGTACTGCCATGACGGCTGCAGCCTTGGCCAAGACCATGGTCAGGCATCCGATGGTGCGGGCAGGGATTGCTGCCGCCCCGCTGCTGCTGACGCCGCAGGTGAAGGCCGCGGCGCGGGATGCGACGCTCACTGGCGCGTACAAGGCTGGGCAACTGGCCCGCAAGATCGTCAACAGCACGAAGCGCTGACCGCTGGCCGAGGGCTGGCGAGTCGCAAATAGGGATTGACGCGCCCGCGCGGGGTCGTCCTTCTAGCGCTGTTTCGCCACCAGCCACTGACTCGCCATGCTCGACCTGAAATCGCTTGTCCGCACGATCCCCGACTATCCCAAGAAGGGGATTCTGTTCCGCGACATCACCACGCTCATCGAGGACCCGGAGGGGTTCAAGGAGAGCGTCGACAGGCTCGCGAGCTTGCATCGGGAACTCGGCATCACCCATGTGGCGGGGATCGAGGCACGCGGCTTCATCTTCGGGGCAGGGGTGGCGATCGCGCTGGGCGTCGGGTTCATTCCCGTCCGCAAGAAGGGCAAACTGCCCGGCGAGACGATCGGCCAGAACTACGCGCTGGAATACGGTGTCGATACCATCGAGATCCACGCCGACGTGATCGGGCCGGGCGATCGCGTGTTGCTGGTCGACGACCTGATTGCCACCGGGGGAACGGCGCTGGCGGCCGTTTCGCTGCTGCGCCGCACCGGTGCCGACATCACGCATTCGGGCTTCGTCATCGACCTGCCGGATCTCGGCGGTGCAGCCAAGCTGCGCGCCGCCGGCGTGAGGGTCGAGGCACTGATTCCGTTCGAGGGGCACTGATCCGCGCGAGTGCGGGAGCTGCATCAGCAACAATCGGGAGCGCGTGGTGTTGCTGAATCTTGCTGGCGGCGCAATGGCAAGCTTTGGCCGCAATTCGGTAGCGGATGGCGGCTTGCAAGCCGGCGCGGGGCGCGGGATTCTCGCCGGCATGACAGCAACGCCTCACGTCCTCGTCGTCGATGACGACCTGGAAATCCGCAAACTTCTCGGCCGCTACCTTGTCGAACAGGGCTTCAAGGTCACTCTGGCCGGATCCAAGCGCGAGTTCCTCGAAAAGGTCTCGACCGAACGGCTCGATATCGTCGTGCTCGACGTGCTGCTGCCGGATGGATCGGGACTCGATCTTTGCCGCTACATGAGGCAGCGGACGCCGCATGTGCCCGTGATCATGGTCACGGCGCTGCGGGAAGAGGTGGACCGCATCATCGGTCTCGAGATCGGCGCGGACGACTATGTCGGCAAGCCGTTCAACCCGCGCGAACTGGTGGCGCGCATGCGCGCGGTGCTGCGCCGCTCTGCCGGCGCCACTCCGACCCCTTCGAAGGAAACGATCTACCGGTTTGCCGGCTTCACGGTCGATGCGGCAACCCGCTCGGTGATCGCGGCCGACGGCAATGCGGTCGATCTCACGGGCGCGGAGTTCGAACTGCTGCGCGTCTTCCTCGACCGTCCGGGGCGGATATTGTCGCGCGAGCAGTTGCTCGGCCATACGCAGGGGCGTGAGGCTGGGCCGATGGACCGCTCGATCGACGTGCTGATGAGCCGCATCCGCCGCAAGCTCGGCGCTGCGACGAACGCGCAGCTGTTCAAGACCGTGCGCAATGGGGGCTACCAGCTCGCGGCCAAGGTCGAGGCCGGGGCGCCGGACTGATGCGTGGCCTGTGGCTGAACCTGGCCCTGATCCTGGTCGGCTCGGTGTTCGCGGTGATGCTGGTTGCGACCGGGATTACCTACCTCGTTATCAGCATGGGTGATGCGGACCGCATCACCGGCTTCATGGCGCAGCATATCGTGATGACCTCCGAGTTCGTCGAGGACGAAGGCGGGGCCGCACCACAGGGCCCCTTCGGGCGGATCGGGGATAACAAGCCGCCGTTCGAACCCGGGGAGATCGTGAACGACCTGCCGGCAGGCCCCGAGCGGCCCGAGCTTTCGGCAGCGTTACAGAAGGCACTGGCGCGCGAAGGCGAGACGCGGGCTGTCCACGTGATCGATCTCGGCGCCGGCGAGTCCGTCGCGGCGCTGGCCCTCGATGACGGGCGACAACTGGTGGTCTCGTTCCCCAAGCCACGGAACCCTCCGACGGAGTTGTGGGGCGGATTGCTGGCATGGCTGTTCCTGGTGGTGATCGGCGTGACCGCGGTGGCGCTGGTGCTGGCGCGCCGCGTGGCGCAGCCGTTCGCCATGCTGGAGCGCGCAGTCGCTTCGGTCGGACCGGACGGAACGCTGCCACATGTCCCCGAGACAGGGGGGAGCGAGGCGCGCCAGATGGCGATGGCGCTCAATGCCCTGTCCGAGCGGCTCAAGGTGGCCATGGAGAGCCGGATGCGACTTGTCGCGGCGGCGGGGCATGACTTGCGTACCCCGATGACCCGGATGCGGCTCCGGGCCGAGTTCCTGCCCGACGACGATCGCGCGTCTTGGCTGGCCGATCTCGACGAGCTCGATGCCATCGCCGACAGCGCCATCCGGCTGGTGCAGGAGGAGGGGGAGGGCGAGGACCACGTTCCGGTCGAATTGGGCGTCCTTGCCCGCGACGTGGTGCGTGAACTCGGCGAGGCGGGGCTGTCGATCACCTCGGGCGACATGGCCGATGCGACGGTGCTGGCTGGCCCGTTGGCGCTGCGGCGGGCGCTACGGAACCTCATGACCAACGCGGCCACGCATGGCGGAGGCGCGAACGTGCGGCTCGACTTAGGCGAGGAGGCGAGGCTGGTCATCGACGACAGCGGTCCCGGCATCCCCGAGGAGATGATCGGGCAGGTGTTCGAGCCGTTCTTTCGGGCCGATCCCGGGCGGGGCCAGGAGATCAAGGGGGCGGGGCTCGGCCTCGCCATTGCGCGCGAGATCATCGAGCGGTTCGGCGGCAGCATCGAGATCAGCAATCGCCCGGAGGGTGGGTTGCGGCAGGTGGTGCGGTTGCGGCTGGCAGCGCCCGGCGCATGAGCACATCGAGGTCGGCGCCCGCCTCCCTCCGGGAAGGAGGAAGACGGGCTTTCGCAACTACTTGAAAGGACCGGCGACGGGCTTGAGTTGGGGTGCACCCGGCACGACGGCCGGAGGCGTCCGGCGCAAGGGCTGGAACGGGTTCGGGTCGGTGCGGCCGGTCCAGTTCGCCTTGTTCACCGGGGTGGGGCGCTGATAGGTCATGAATTTGGGCATGCACAATCTCCTTGCCCGCCGCGACGTCCATCGCAGGCGGGATGCAATAGCGATCGCGACGAAGCAAAGCTTCGGCGTGAGCCGCGGGTTGTCGATGAAGTTGAATGGAGACTGGACGCCAAGGACGCCAGGACGAGTTAGCCCGTTATCTGGAGCGTTGCTGGGGCCGGCATCCGTACATCATCCTCCACGCACGGCGCATGGGTTGGAATTAGTTCGGGCGTCCGCAACAGTGCTCAGATCATTTTGGGCAGGAACTCCTCAGGAAGGGCGCCTGTGTAGAATCCTCATGGACGAGGGTCAAGGCAGCGAGGCTGACCTAAATTGGCTGCCGGCAAACGCTCAGGTGCGCGGGCGGCAGGTGAGGACGTTTTTGTCGGCGGTATTGAGCAGCAGGACATCCTTGCCGTCCTCGTCGAAGCCGAGGATCGCCGTGACGATACCGGCGCCGGCCACGAGGTTGCCATCGAGGAAGGTGACGCCGTTCGATGCCATCTCCGCTGTACCCGAGCCGGAGGCCGTGCTGCCGTAGTTGGCCGAGGCATAGCCGTAGGAGCCGGCATAGATGGTGAGCAGGCCCGCTCGCGTGCCGTCGATATTGGCGCGGCAGCCCCAGTTGCCCTCGACACCGGCGCCGGTCATCGACTGCGCGTGAGCGGGCGCGGCGAGCGCCGCCAGGGCGAGAAGGGTGATTGCGATGCGCATGGGCGAGTCAGCTCCGTTGAGCGAGCAACTTCCCCAATCCGGGGATTTTGGTCAACGCCTCAGCGACGGCCAGCCGGAGCGGCTTCTTGAAGTCGCGGAGCTTGGAAAAGCCGACGACTTCCGCGTGATAGACCTTCTCGCCGTGCTGGTTCACCGCGTCGATGCTGTTGATCAGCAGGCCCCAGCCGGGAATGGAGTTGGAGGGGCGCTTGCTGGTGACGGTCAGGGTGTAGGTGACGGTGTCGCCCGGCCGCACCGGAGCCTTGAAATCCATGGTGTTGACGCCGGGCGAGGGGCCCGAGACGCCCGGCACCTGGCCAAGCTCGCGCAGCCGCACTTCCTCGGCATCGAGCGCATCGACCATCTTGCGGTGGCCGACCAGCACGGTGTGCCAGCCGGAGGCGACGATGCCCCCGAAATGGCTGTGTGGAGCAGCCGCCGGATCGATGTGGAAATACTGCGGATCGTATTCGCGGCCGAAGGCGAGGATTTCCTCTTCGGTGAAGGTGTGGCTGCCGAGCGGGAAGGGCTCGTCGATGGTGATATCTTCGAACCAGCGGGTCATGGCTTGCCCCCGTGCTCGACATCGTAGGGCTGCTCGACCTGTGGCTGCAGGGCTGCGTCGGGATCCCGGCAATCGATGAGGTTGGCGAGCCGCATGGTCATTACCGGCTGGCCCCTCTGGTTCTTCACGTCGAGGTCGATGGCCACGATCCCCCATTGCGGGTGGTGTCGCGAGCGACGCAGTTCGGCGATGGTCGCGGTCGCCCAGATGGTGTCGCCCTTCATCACCGGGCGTTTCCACTTCAGGTTGGAGAAGCCGAGGCCCCCGGCGGACGCGATCTTGGTCAGGAAGGCATCGCCGAGCATGCGGAGCGTCAGGGCGGCGGTCTGCCAGCCGGAGGAGGCGAGGCCTCCGAGCAGCGATTGCTTCGCCGCTGCTTCATCGAGATGAAAGGGCAGGGGATCGAACTCGCGCGCGAAGGAGAGGATCATCTCCCTCGTGACGAGGGTCGAGCCGAGGTTGATCGACTCGCCAACCACGAGGTCTTCGAAATGGCGCCGGTCGGCGGTGATGGGGTTCATGGCGGTTGACGTATACGTCAATCCGCTGAGGGGCGCCAGCGATAGACGGCGGCCGGCACGGTAGCGCCGCCGAACTCGGGGACGTCGTAGACGGCGAGCCGGCTCAGGCGGGAGAGGGGCAAGTGCTTCCTGCCAGGGTCGCCGACAAGCACTTCGATGCCGGCGGAATTGAACCGGTCGAGCGTGGCAATGGACTGGCGGGCAGGGCGGGCGTCGTAGAACACGTCGCCGGCGAGGACGAGGTCGACGGGGGGCAGGGGCTCTAGGCTCGCGAGGAGCTCGACGGCGGCATGGTTGGCCGCAGCGTTGAGAACGGTGGCGGCCTGGGCGTAGCGGTCGAGATCCGTGGCATAGACCTTTGCCGCCCCAGCCAGCGCTGCCGCGATCGCCACGATGCCACAGCCCGAACCGAGATCGAGCACGGCGCGGTTGGCCACCAGCTCGGGGTGTTCGGCAAGGTGGCGGGCGAGGACGGCGCCGCCGGACCAGACATAAGCCCAGTAGGGCGCGGCGCGCGTCTCTTCCTCCAGCCGCCGAAGGCCGCTGGCGGGATGCGGGGCATGGAGCACGAGGCCGGGAAGGCCGCGAGCCGGTTCTAGCCGCAGGTTGGCGCGGATGAACTCCGCCGGATCAGGCGCCGACGGAGCCGGACTCAGCCGAGGCCCCAGATGGCAGCGACGCTGAACAGGCCGCAGAACAGCGCATAGCTGACGAGGCCGAAGCCGATCAGCCAGACCGGCAGCCGGTGGCGGGCGTCGGAAGCGATGACGCCGACCCATCCAAGCAGGCCGATGCCGCCGAGGATGAGGAAGAACAGCACGCCGAACCAGCCCATCATGTCGTAGACATAGCTGACGACGAAGGGCGAGACGGCCGCCGCGACGGCGGTGATCCCCAGCCATCTGGCCCGCGCTTCCTTGCGCCGCACGGCGACGATGATGCCGATGACCAGCAGCACCATGCCGGCAACCGGCAGGATTGTCTGGACGGAGACCTGCCCCCCGAAGAGGGCTGCAGGCGCGCCGAAGTAGGCGGACGTCATGGTCCACCAGGTCGAAATCATGTTCTGTAGCATCGCCCCCTCCGGCGCGGCTCCAACGGCGCGGTGCGCCCGCCCGTTGGGTTAGGTGTTAAACTTGAACAGCATCACGTCGCCGTCCTTGACGACGTATTCCTTGCCTTCGTCGCGAGCCTTGCCCGCTTCCTTGGCCGGCACTTCGCCGCCCAGCGCGACGTAATCCTCATAAGCAATGGTCTGAGCGCGGATGAAGCCGCGCTCGAAATCGGTGTGGATGACGCCGGCCGCCTGCGGGGCGCGATCGCCCTTGTGGATGGTCCAGGCGCGGGCCTCCTTGGGTCCGACGGTGAAATAGGTCTGCAAACCAAGCAGTTGGTAGGCTTCGCGGATCAATCGATTCAGGCCCGGCTCGTGCAGGTCGAGTGATTCCAGGTACTCGCTCTGCTCGGCGTCGGGCAGCTGGGCCAGCTGGCTTTCGATCTCGGCCGAGATGACGATGACCGCGGCGTTGTGCTGCTTGGCGTATTCCTCGACCTGGCGGGTCATGGCGTTGCCGGTGGAGGCGGAGCCCTCGTCGACATTGCAGACATAGAGCGCCGGCTTCGAGGTCAGCAGCTGCAGCTCGCGGAAGGCCTTTTCCTCGTCCTCGGTGCGCTTCACGAGGCGGGCGGACTTGCCGTCGCGGAGCAGCTCGAGCGAGCGGTCGATCAGGTCGAGTGTCGCCTTGGACTCCTTGTCGCCCTGCTTGGCCTTCTTCTCGACCCCGGCGCGGCGCTTCTCCAGGCTCTCGAGGTCGGCGAGCATCAGCTCGGTCTCGACTACTTCGGCGTCGGCGATCGGATCGACCTTGTTGGCGACGTGGATGATGTTGCCGTCCTCGAAGCAGCGCAGCACGTAGGCGATGGCGTCGCATTCGCGGATGTTGGCGAGGAACTGGTTGCCGAGGCCTTCGCCGCGGCTCGCGCCCTTCACGAGGCCGGCGATGTCGACGAAGCTCATGCGGGCGGGGATGATCTGCTGGCTCTTGCCGACTTCGGCGAGCTTGTCGAGGCGTGCATCAGGCACAGCAACCTCGCCCGTGTTCGGCTCGATGGTGCAGAACGGGAAGTTGGCGGCCTGCGCGTTGGCAGTGCGGGTGAGAGCGTTGAAAAGCGTCGACTTGCCGACATTCGGCAGGCCGACGATGCCCATCTTGAAACCCATGACAGTCTCCGGAAATTCGTTGCGCCTCACATCGGGTGAAGGGGCGCGGAAGTCAATCGGTTTGGCGCCGCGCCGCTCAGTCCTTCTTGAACAGCTTTCGCAGTATGTCGGCCATTGGACCCGTCTCGGGCACCTTGGCCTGTGGCGCGGCGGGGCGCGCGGCGCGGATGTGGCTCTGGCCGGGGGCCGCCTTCTTGCGGGTGGGATCGGCGGTCTCGGGGCGCTGCGTGCGTTCGGCACCATCGCCCTGCACGGCGATGGCTAACTTGTTCATCAGGCCGTTGTCGTCGCCCTTGACGATCATGCCGGCATTGTCGGCGATGGCATCGAGGAGCGGGATGAGCCAGGCTTGCTGCTCGGCCTTGGAGAAATCGCCGAGGACGTGCGGCATCACCAGGTCCTTGTGGCCCGGATGGCCAACGCCGAGGCGGACGCGACGGTAGCCGAGGCCGATCTGCGGGTCGATCGAGCGGAGGCCATTGTGGCCCCCATTGCCGCCGCCGACTTTCACGCGCGTCTTGCCGGGGGCGAGGTCGATCTCGTCGTAGAGGACCGAAACATCGGCGGGGCCGAGCTTGTAGAAGGTTGTGACCTTCTGCACGCTGTCGCCGGATGAGTTCATGTAGGTCTGCGGCTTGAGCAGCAGGACGCGTTCGCCGTCGATGCTGCCTTCGGAGATCAGCCCCTGGAACTTCTCGCGGAACGCGGGAAAGCCGTGCCGGCGCGCGATGGCGTCGACGGCGAGGAAGCCGATGTTGTGGCGGTTGTTGCGGTACTTGTCCCCGGGATTGCCGAGGCCGACGATGAGGTGCATCGGCTAACTTCCTGGCAGCGTGGGGGCGGAGGGGGCGGGCCAACGCCCGCCCCGGAGTCGTTATTCGCTGGCTTCGCCTTCGGTGGCAGCATCGGCAGCGCCTTCTTCGGCTTCTTCCGAGCGCAGGCCCGACGGAGCAACGATGGTGGCGATGGTGAGATCGGCCTCGTGGCTGTGGTCGACGGCGCCCTGCGGCAGTTTGATCGCGGAGATATGAACGCTGTCACCGACGTCGAGACCGGTCAGGTCGACAACCACTTCCTCGGGGATGTGGTCGGCGTCGACGGTCAGGTCGAGCGTGTGGTGGACGATGTTCAGCACGCCACCGCGCTTGATGCCCGGCGAGGCGTCTTCGTTGGTGAACTTCACGTGCACCTGGACATTGAGCTTGGTGCCCTTGCCGACGCGCAGGAAGTCGACGTGCAGCGCCTTGTCCTTGACGGGATCAAGCTGGTAGTCGCGCGGAATGACGCGGTGCTTCTCGCCATCAACATCAACGGTGATGATGTGGGAGAGGAAACCACCGGCGTAGATGGACTTCATCGCCTCGTTGTACGAGATCGAGATCGGCAGGGGAGCCTTCTTGTCACCATAGATGACGGCGGGAATGAGCCCCTCACGACGCAGTGCACGAGCGGCCCCCTTGCCCACCCCGCTCCGCGCCTGAGCCTTGAGCTCCTTAGCAGCAGTAGCCATTGAATGATCCATTCATGGGTTGGTGTGAACTTCGAGAAGTCAAAGCTCACGCACCCGTCCTCCAGGGGTGACGGGTGCTTCATGGGGCGTGGCTATAGTGGAAGATGCCCCGCCGGGCAAGGGTTTCCCGCCGCCTTCACGTCAGTTCTCCGGCGAGGCGCCGCGCGAGGAAATCGACGAAGGCGCGCACATGCGGCGCGGCTTTCATATCCTCGCGGACGATCAGCCACATCTGGGCATTCAGCTCGGGAATGGGAGGATAGCAGCGCACCAGGTCATGCACGAGGTCGCCGATAAGGCAGGGCAGCATGGCGACCCCGAGATCGGCCTTGATGGTCTCGACCACGTTGCCCAGCGAATTGCAGCGCAGGGGGACGCGGTCGGCGCCGACTACCTCTTCGAACCACACCGAGGACGGCAGCCGGGCCATGTAGCCTTCGAGCCCGACGAGGGCATGGTCCCGCATGGCATCTGGGGAGGCAGGAACTCCATGGTCGCGCGCATAGGTGCGGCTGCAATAGGCGGTCCACGGGCAATCGGGGAGCCGGCGGGCAACGATGCCGGTACCGGATGGCGACAGGCCGACGCGCATGGCCACGTCGGCCTCGCCCTTGCCCAGGTCCAGCATCGAGTCGGAGTTGATCACCTCGATGCGGACCGACGGAAACAGGCTGCGGAAGCCGACCAGCCAGGGAGCGACGAGGTAGCTGGCGATCGTCTCGGGGCAGGTGAAGCGGACGAGGCCCGAGGTGACCCGGCGTTGGGCGGCGATGCCGTTGCGCAGTCCCTCGACCTCCACCTCGATGGCGGCGGCGGTCCGGGCGGCCTGTTCGCCGGTTGGCGTGGGCAGGTAGCCGCTCTGGCGCTTCTGGAACAGTTCGAGGCCTAGTTCTGCCTCCAGCGACGCTATCCGGCGGGAGACGGTGGTGGCGTTGACGCCGAGCAATTCCGCCGCGCCGGAAGCCGTTCCGCTGCGCGTCACTGCAAGCACGTATCGAAGGTCGTCCCAGTCGATCGGACCCATCCTGCAATTGTGCAGGATGAAGCTGCGGCTGTCGACATGTTCCAGTGGTGCGGTCGCCTGTAAAACCGCGGTGCCGGTCAGAACGATACTGGCCCGGATGAAAGCAAGGAGGGTGCCATGACGAGACTGTTTATCCGCCATTCGGTGAGCGACTATGATCAGTGGCGCAAGCACTACGAGGCGTTCGGGGAGAACCGCGACGTGATGGGCGTCACCGGCGCGGCGGTCTACCGCTCGCCCAGCGATCCCGGCGACGTGACGGTATGGCACGACTTCGCCACGCCCGAGAAAGCCCAGGCCTTCGCCGACTCGCCCAAGCTCAAGGCCGCCATGGCGGGGGCGGGCGTGGTGTCGGCGCCGCAGTTCTGGATTGCGGACCCGGTGTGAGCGTCAGCCGTCCGTAAGCCGCGCCAATTGGCCCTGCAGGTAGTGCCTGACGGCGGGATCGGTGGCGAGGCCGATGGCGAGGATGAGGGCCTCGTGGGCCTCATCCTTGCGGCCGGCTCGGGCCATCAGGTGACCGCGGGCGGCCCAGTAGGGTTGGTAGCTCTGCATGCGGGCATCGCTAGCAAGGGCATCGACTTCTCGCAGGGCCGCCTCGGCGCCCTGGAGTTCGGCAAGGGCCAGCGCCCGGTTGAGGGCGACGACGGGCGAGGCGCTGATCGCGTGCAGGTGGCCGTAAAGCGCGAAGATCGCGGGCCAGGTGTTCTGCCCGCGGGCGATGCGCGCCACATGGGCCGACTGGATGGCGGCTTCGAGCTGGTAGCGCCCGGATGGCCCGGCCGAGTTGGCAGCGTGCAGGAGGTCCTCGGCGATGGCGATCTGCGAGTCGTCCCAGAGGCTTGTGTCCTGATCCTCAAGCGGCACGTAGGCTCCGCCTGCGCTGCGGCGGGCGGCGCGACGGGCCTCTGTGTAGAGCATCAGGGCCAGCATGCCCTTGGCTTCCGGCTGATCCGGCAGCAGCGATACGACGAGACGGGCGAGCCAGATGGCCTCGCCGGCGAGTTCGACCGACGAGGCGTCGCCGATCTCGGCCCAGCCCTTGGAATAGGCGGCGTAGATCGCGTCGAGCACAGCATCGAGGCGCTCCGGCAGCTGCTCCTTGTCGGGCACGCGGAAGGGGATGCCGGCGTCCTTGATGCGGCTCTTGGCGCGGACGAGGCGCTGGCCCATCGTCGCCGGCGGGATGAGGAAGGCGGCGGCAATGTCGATCGCCGTGAGGCCGAGCACGGTCTGCAGGATCAGCGGCGCGCGCATGCCGCGTTCGATCGCCGGGTGGGCGCAGGCAAACATCAGCGCGAGGCGACGGTCGGGGATGTCCTCGGGCGTTTCGGCAGCGGCTTCGATCTCGTCAGCCATCATGATCAGGTGCTCCTCGCCGGCCTTGCGCGTGGTGCGCCTGCGCAGCGCGTCAGTCTGGCGGCGGCGTGCAACCGTCAGCAGCCAGGCTTCCGGATTGTTGGGCACGCCCTCGGCGGGCCAGATGCGCAACGCTGCCGCGAAGGCCTCGGCCAGCGCGTCTTCGGCGCCAGCGATGTCGCGTGTCCGCGCCGCGAGGAACGCGACGAGGCGGCCATAGCTCTCACGCGCCACGCGCTCGGCCGTGGCAGCCACCTCGTTGCTGTCGCGCGGCATGACTCAGCCCTGCCGCTGGCTCTTGTCGGGCCGGGGGTAGGTGTCGGCCAGCGGCCTGATCTCGATCGAGCCGTAGCGCGAGCTCGGGCAGCGCTTGGCCCAGGCGATGGCCTCGTCGAGATCGGCGACCTCGAGCATGAAGTAGCCGGCCAACTGCTCCTTGGTGTCGGCATAGGGACCATCGAGCACATCGGTCTTGTCGGCAGAGGTGCGCACCGTGGTGGCGGCCGAGGCCGGTTGCAGGCGCTCGCCGGCGGAAGACTGGCCGCCAGCCTTGGCGAGCGCCTCGTTGAAGGCGGCGTAGTCGGTCCAGAGCTCCTTCTGCGGGGCATTGGCGAGGGCGACTTCGTCGTGGTGGATCAGCATCATGTAGCGCATGGGGGTGCTCCTCAGCTCACGGCTTGCTTTACGAGCGCGGCAATGCGCTTTTCGTCATCGGCGGTCAGCTTCAGCAGGGCGAAGCTCGTCGGCCAGAAGTTGCCGTCATCGAGCTTTGCGGCCTCGTTGAAGCCGAAGGTGGCGTAGCGCGCCTTGAACTTGGCGGCGTCCTGGAAGAAGCAGACGTTCTTGCCCACCTCGTTGTAGTAGGCGGGCATGCCGTACCAGAGCTTGGGCTTGAGGCTCGGCGCCGCCGCCACCACGATTTCGTGGAAACGCTCGCCAAGCTTGCGATCGGGCTCGGGCATGGCGGCGATCTTGGCGAGAACGGCCTTCAGGTCCTCGGCCTCGCTGGCGCCGCGCTTCTCGCGCTTGATCTCCTCGGCGCGCTCCTTCATCGCGGCTTTCTCTTCGGCGGTGAAGTTCTCGGACTTCTTCTTCGCGGTGGCCATCATTCTTCTCCGTGTTGCGCCGGGCCCGGTGCCTCGACGCTACAATGACGGCGGCGGGGCCGCCATTTCGACTCGCCTCCAGGAAAATCCGAAGGCGAGCCGAAAATTGTTGTCAGGCGCCCGCGGTGGGCCAGACCGGACGGACCTCGATGGTGCCGGTGCGGGCCGATGGGCAGCGCTGGGCCCAGTCGATCGCCGTGTCGAGATCCGGAACGTCGATCACGTAGTAGCCGCCCAGTTGCTCCTGCACTTCGGGGTAGGGGCCGGCGAGGACCACCGCCTTCTTGTCGCGCACCCGCACGCGGGTGGAGGCACTGCTGGGGCGGAGGCGTTCGCCGCCGACGAGTGCACCGGATTTCGCGAGAGCGGCGTGGTAGGCGCCAAACTCCTCGCTCATGCCGGTGTCACCGACGGTGGGCACGGTATTCATGGTGGTCTCGTCACCCATGATGAGCAGCATGTACTTCATCTCATGTCTCCTTGTGGCGCCGGACGGGCTGCCCGGCCGACACGATGACGCGGGGGACGAGACTAGTTCTACAAAACGAGCAGGAAAAGATTCGCTACGGGCCGTAGCCGGGGTGGTAGGGGCGAATCTCGACTGAGCCCCATTGCACGCCTGGGCAGCGGGAGGCCCACTTGATGGCCTCATCCATGTCCGGCGCCTCGATGATGTAGTAGCCGCCGAGTTGCTCGCGCGTCTCGGCATAGGGGCCGTCGTGGACCTTCAGTTCGCCACCCTCGTTGGCGAAGTAGGCGTGGCCGTTTTTCGTCGTCTGGCGCGTGACCTCGCCCCCCTCCATCCGGAGGGTCTTGGCCTCCCGGGTCGGTTGCAGCGCCGAGGTGGCCACGAATGCGCCGGCCTTCTGCAGGGCGGCCTGGTAGGCAGCCATTTCCTGCATGGCGTCGGCCATGTCCTCGGGTGGGATTTCGGCGCCGGCCTTCTCGTCGGCGTAGAGCATGAGGAGGTATTTCATCGCATCGTCCCTTCGCGTCATGGGCAGCATAAGCCCGCAACCCAATGTCGCGCGAGGTTCGGCGATTTCGACAGCGGGTGACGCTTTCCGGCCTTGGGCGTCAGTGCTTGTCGGGCTTGGACTTCTGGTTGAAGCCGCCGCTCACATTGCCGTCCGGGTCGTCGGGATCGCGCTTCAGCGGGCGCTGCAGGCCGATCTTGCGCGAGATTTCGTGCGCCTTGTCGGCGGTGGCGCGGTCGCCAATGCGATCCTGGGGATTGTTGACCGAACGGCCGAGGTCGTCCTGGTTGTCGTCGATCTGTCGTTGCTGGGACATGGTGGTCTCCTCTTGGTGAGGGGGAAACCACCGCCATCCGTCAGGGTTCCGACAAATCAGTCGAGCAGGCTCGAGACGCTCTGTTCGCTGGCGGTGCGGGCGATGGCTTCGCCGATCAGCGGGGCGATCGAGATGCGGCGGATGTTCTTCGCCGCCCGCGCGGCGTCGGTCGCCTCGATAGAGTCGGTGATTACCAGTTCCTTGAGCTTGGAAGCGGCGATGCGCTCGGCGGCGCCGTCGGACAGGACGCCATGGGTGATGTAGGCGCTGACTTCGGTCGCACCGGCCTTGAGCAGGGCCTCGGCGGCGTTCACCAGCGTGCCGCCGGAATCGACAATATCGTCGATGAGGATGCAGGCGTGACCGGCGACATCGCCGATGATGTTCATGACTTCCGACACGCCGGCGCGCGGGCGGCGCTTGTCGACGATGGCGAGATCGGCACCGATGCGCTGCGCGGTGGCGCGCGCGCGGGCCACGCCGCCGACGTCGGGCGAGACGATCATCACGTTGCCGTTGGTGTAGCGCTCCTGGATGTCGCGGACCATGACGGGCGCGCCATAGAGGTTATCGGTGGGGATATCGAAGAAGCCCTGGATCTGGGCGGCGTGCAGGTCGAGCGTGACGACGCGGTTGACACCGGCCTCAGTGATGAGGTTGGCCACCAGCTTGGCCGAGATGGGGGTGCGCGATGCGGACTTGCGGTCCTGCCGGGCGTAGCCGAAATAGGGGACGACCGCGGTGATGCGGCGGGCCGAGGAGCGGCGGAGCGCATCCGACAGGATCAGCAGCTCCATCAGGTTGTCGTTCGCCGGATACGACGTCGACTGGAGGATGAAGACATCCTCGCCGCGGACGTTCTCGTGGATCTCGACGAAGATTTCCTTGTCGTTGAAGCGTTTGACCGTGCAGTCGGTCAGCGGGACTTCGAGATAGCTCGCAACGGCTTCGGCAAGGGCGCGGTTGGAATTGCCGGTGACGAGTTTCACGAGCGCGCTCCGGGGTCTTTGGGCCGGACGGGAGGTGCCGGCTCCTGATGGGCGGGTTCCTATCGGACGCCGTGCGGGCGCGCAATCCGCCTTGTGACGGATGAGTGAAGGATTCTTGCTGATAGGAGACGGGAGGCAGATTGGCTCTACCTCCACAGGTGTCATCCCAGCGAAGGCAGGGGTCCAACTTACCGCCCGCGCCCGCCGAGAAGTGGATCCCTGCCTTCGCAGGGATGACAGGCGGTGGGGAGGATGGCGAGTGCCTCGAAAATACTGGTGTTTCCTACAGCCCGCCCAGCCCGATGACGCTCAGTTGCCGGCCCGTATTGATGCCCTTGTGGGTGGCATAGCGGTGCGAGAAGTACTTCTTGGGCTCGGCATAGGTGCAGATGCCGAGGTCGTCGACGACGCTGACCCCTGATGCCATGAGGTGGTCGAAAACGAAGCCGGGGAGATCGAAATGCTCGCGGCCGCCATCGGGTTTGGTGATGCGGTTCTCGGCGTCACGATGGTCGCGCAGGAGATTGGCGGCGAACTCGGGGCCGACTTCGTAATTCGGGCCCGAGATGGTCGGCCCGATGGCGGCAACGATGCGCTCCGGCCGGGCACCGAGATCGACCATCGCGGCGACGGTCGCTTCGGCGATGCCGCCTACCGCGCCCTTCCAGCCGGCATGGGCGGCGCCGATCACCCGGGCCTCCGGGTCGGCGAAGAGGATCGGCGTGCAATCGGCGGTGAGGATGCCGAGGGCGAGGCCGTGGACGCGGGTGACGAGGGCATCGGCCTCGGGCACGTCGTCGGGCCCGGGCTGCCGGGTGACTTCGAGCACGGTGACCGAATGGACCTGCTTCACGGTTACCAGCTGCTCGGAGGAAAAGCCAAGCAGGCCAGCGATTTGCGTCCGGTTCTGCGCAACATGATTCAGCTTGTCGCCGGACGAGGCGGAGACGTTCAGCGAGGCAAACTCGCCGGTGGACGAGCCGCCGCGCCGGCCGAAGAAGCCGTGCCCGATGCCGCTCAAGCGCTCGAGGGCACGGCTTTGCTCGAAGGGGATGCTCATACCGGGAACCCGAGAAGGTCGAGATCACCCGAGTGGGCGCAGAAGACCTTGAACAGCGTGCCCATCTCCTCGGGAGCCGTCAGCCGCTTCAGGGCAGCGCCGATCTCGTCCATCCGCTCGGGATTGGCGCGGGCGAGGGCGGTAGCGCGCTCGACGATGCCGAGGCCGCCGAGGAAGTCGCGCTGGGTCGAGAGCTTTTCGACGGTCAGGCCAAGTTCCTCGGCCACGATGCGCAGGGCGCCAAAGCTGACATGCGCGCTGAGGTCGACCTCGCCGGGAGATTCGAGCGGATCGACAAAGGCGTGATTGCGCACGGCCTGCAGGGTTTCGCCGGTCTGGATGTCGGCATAGCCATAGTCGATGGCGAGCAGGGCGCCGCGCTGGTTGCGGATGCGGGTGCCGAGCTGCTGGACGATGTCGGCCGATGCGAGGCTGACTTCGTAGATCGCGCCGGGGGCAGCGCCGCGCACGCCTTCGGGCATCGAGGCTTCGGGGATGGGCGTCGGCGAGAGGCCGAGGATGCGCTTGCCGTCGCGCAGGCCCACCTGCCGCTCGTGCCAGGCGTCGACGCCCTTCACGAACTGGCGGATCGGCATGGCATCGAAGAACTCGTTGGCGACGACGAAGAGCGGGTCCTCGGCGACGGAATCGATCTCGGTGGCCCAGTAGGGGTTGTACTTGCCCAGCCGCTCGCCCTGCTGCGCCTTGAGGGCAGGGTTGGTCTCGAACAGCTGCAGGTGGCAGGCATCGAGGAAGCCTTCGGCCTTGGCGGCAACGCGCAGCGCATCCTGCATGAGGGTGCCCCGGCCGGGGCCGAGTTCGAGCAGGGTGAAGCTCGGCGGCTCGTCCATCTGCTGCCAGAGGTTGACAAGGAAGAAGCCGATCAGCTCGCCGAACATCTGGCTGATCTCGGGCGCGGTGATGAAGTCGCCGCCGGCGCCGAGCGGGTCCTTGCCGGTGTAGTAGCCCGAGCGCGGATGGGTGAGCGCGAGGCTCATGTAGGTGGCGACCGACATGGGTCCGTTCTGGGTGAGCTGCATGTCGATCAGTTCGCCGAGGGTGTGATCGTCAGCCATTTCGCGGCCTCATGGCATAGATCACGAGGCCGATGCCGGCGACGAGGATCGGCAGGCTCAGCACTATGCCCATGGTGAGCCAACCGCCGTAGAGGTAGCCGAGCTGGGCGTCGGGCAGGCGGAAGAACTCGACGAAGATGCGGGAAAGGGCATAGCCGATGCCGAAGATGCCGGCGACGAGGCCGGGCCGCTTCAGCGCACCGAGGTGGTTGGTGGCGATGCGGATGACGATGAACAGCAGGACTCCCTCGAGCAGGGCCTCGTAGAGCTGGCTCGGGTGGCGCGGGACCTGGTCGGGATCGGTCGGGAAGACTACGCCCCAGGGCAGGTCGGTCGGGGCGCCGTAGAGTTCGGCATTGATGAAGTTGGCGACGCGGCCGAGGAAGAGGCCGATCGTGCCGATAGCGCCGAGCAGGTCGAGGCCGGAGAGGATGTTACCCTTGTGGTAGCGGGTGAACAGCGCCATCGCCACCATGATGCCGGCAAGGCCGCCATGGAAGCTCATGCCGCCATCCCAGAGCGCGATAACCTCGCCCGGCTTCGCGGCGTAGTGGCCGAGATTGTAGAACAGCACATAGCCGAGGCGGCCGCCGACGATGATGCCAACGACGGCCCAGAACGCGAAATCCCAGATCTGGGCCGGCTGAAACGGGGGGCGGTTGTCCTTCCACAACCCGTGCCTGCGCAGCAGGGTCGTCGCGTAGGCCGCGCCGCCAACTACGCCCACTAGGTAGGCGAGCGCATACCAGCGCACCACGAACGGGCCGATGGCGAATGCTACGGGATCGATATTGGGGAAGGGCACGCGGTGCTCCCGGTGGAGGGGTGTGAGACCTTTTAGCCTCCGGCTGGCTCTGGTCAAGGCACGCAGACCCGCCTAAATAGCTCCCTGCAACCCGTTGGGAGGACACGTCCGATGAGCCAGGGCAGCAAGATATTCGACGAGCTGGGCAAGCTCATGAACAACGCGGCCGGTGTCGCCGACGGCGTGCGCCGCGAGATCGAAACGGTGGTGAAATCCCAGCTCGAGCGGCTGGTGGCGGACATGAACCTCGTCAAGCGCGAGGACTATGACGCGCTGCGCGAGTTGGTGCAGGCGCAGAGTGCCGAACTCAAGGCGCTGAAGACGGAAGTCGAAACCCTCAAGTCCAAGGGCTGATGGCCGGTGCGGCTGGCGGTTCTTTCCGACGTGCATGGCAACCTGCACGCACTTGATGCCGTGCTCGACGATATCGCGCGGCAGAATGTCGACGCCACGGTGGCGCTTGGGGATTTCCTGAGCGGTCCGAGCGATCCGGTGGGCGTGGCCGACCGCTTCATCGAGCTTGGCATGCCTTCGGTGCGCGGCAATCACGATCGGTACATCACCGATGGTCGCGCAGAGGACTGGCACATCGACGCGCTGGTGCGCGGGCTGCTCGACGAGAGGCAGCGGGCGTGGCTGGCCTCCGTTCCCGCGACGCTGCTCTACGAGGGCGACGTCTTCCTCTGTCACGGTACTCCGCGTGACGACAACGGCTCGTTCATGGACCACATGGTCGGCACGATTGCCGCCATGCACTCGCGCGAGCATATCGAGCACGAGGCCAAGGGCTTCGATCACGCGGTGCTGCTCTGCGGGCATACGCATGTGCCCCGCAGCCTCAGGCTGACCGATGGGCGGCTAGTGGTGAATCCAGGCAGCGTGGGGCTGCCGTTCGAGATCGGTTCACCTGACGCGCGCTATGCCATCATCGAGAAGCGCAGCTTCGGTTGGAATACCGAGCTGCACGCCATTGCCTACGACCACCAGGCAGCGGCGAAGCAGGCGCTCGACAAGGGTTATCCGAATTGGGCCGAGGCCCTGACTTACGGTTGGGCGAGTCCCAAGGGACTGTAGCCGTGTCGATGCCGCATTTGGCCGGGAGGGTTGGGGCATGAGAATCGCGGTTATCTCCGATGTCCATGGCAACCGGCTGGCCCTCGAGGCGGTGGAAGCGGATATCGCAATGGTCGGGGTCGATGCGACGATCAACCTCGGCGACCTGTTCGCGGGGCCGCTCGATCCGATCGGCACGGCGGACCTGCTGATCGAACGCAACTATCCGACCGTGATCGGCAACCACGACCGCTACATCGCCGAGGGGCTGCCCAAGTCGACGGAACCGGTCGACCGATTCGTCGCAGAGCGGCTGCGGCCCGTGCATCTCGACTACCTGCGAAGCCTGCCGGCGACGCGGGACATCGAGGGCGAGGTTTTCCTCTGCCACGGTACGGCCACCAGCGACGAAGAGGCATGGCTCGATGCGTGGTGGAATGGCCGCACGGTGACCGTGCCGGGCGAAGCCGAGGTGACAGCAAAGGCCGATGGCCTCGATTTCCCGGTGCTGCTGTGCGGACACACGCATGTCTCGCGCATCGTGCGGCTGCGGGACGGGCGGCTGATCGTCAATCCGGGCTCGGTCGGGCTGCAGTTCAACTATGGCGCCCCGGATGCCCGCTATGCGGTGCTCGAGCGCCACGGCGGCCAGTGGGCGGCAAGCATCCGCGGCGTGCCATATGACTTCGAGGCTGCGGCACAGCAGGCCATCTCGAACGGCTTTCCGCACTGGGCCGATGCGATACGCACGGGGTGGCCCAGCGCGATCGGGCTGTTCTAAGCGGGCGTTTCACCCAACTGTCATCTGTACGGAACGGCGCGAAGTATAGCGCGAGTCGGGGCCGGGCGGTTGTGCCAAAATCGCTCAATTGGGCTGGGGACAGACTCGCGGCTTTAACACCCTGTTAACCCTCCGGGTCGGATCATCCACAGAAGAAAGCCTTGGATGGCTCTGGCAGTCCAATCCCCGGAATCGGGGGCCCGGTGTAGCGTCACTGCCATAGGACGATTCGAAGGCTCTTCCGCGTCGAGTTCTACAAGTACCGCGTTGGGCCGGCTGGAGCCGGTCAAAAGCCTCCAATGTTTCGCCCAATGGGACGCTCAGCCAATGGCACACCTTCTGGAACTTGAACCGGACCGCACGGTGCACCCGGTCGACATCATCGAGCACATCGCCTCGATCAATGACTGGAACTTCGAGCGCCAGGACGCCGATGAAATCTCCATTTCCGTGCGCGGAAACTGGGCCGATTACCACGTCTCCTTCAACTGGATGGAAGACCTCGAGTCGCTGCACATTGCGGCCGCCTTCGACCTCAAGGTGCCGGATATCCGCCGGGGCGAGGTGAAGCAGCTCATCGCGCTCATCAACGAGCAGCTGTGGATCGGCCACTTCGACATGTGGAACCACGAAGGGGTGATCCTCTTCCGTAACTCGCACCTGCTCACCGGCGGCGCGGAAGTGAGCCCGCCGCAATGCGAGGCGCTGCTGCGCTCCGCGACCGACAGCTGCGATCTCTACTACCAGGCGTTCCAATTCGTGATATGGGCTGGCAAGAGCGCCGCTGACGCGCTCAGCGAGGTCATGTTCGAAACGGTAGGCGAAGCTTGAATCTATCAGATATCGGCCCCGTCGTTCTGGTCGGGGCCGGCAAGATGGGCCTGGCGCTTGCCCGCGGCTGGATCGCGGGCGGGTTGCCGGCGGACCGATTGGTCCTCTGCGATCCCAATCCTTCCGAGTTTGCAACGGCGTTTGCGGCGGAACACGGCATTCGTCTGTTGCCCAGCCCGGCTGGCGTCCTCACGCATGTGCTCGTCCTCGCGGTGAAGCCGCAGGTGATCTACGACGTGATGGCCGACATACAGCCGGTGGTGGGCAGCTACACGCTGGTGCTCTCCATCGCGGCGGGTATTCCGCTGATCGGGCTTTCGGAGGGGCTGCAGACCGAGCGCGTGGTTCGCGCCATGCCGAATACGCCGGCCCAGATCGGGCGCGGCATCAGCGGAGCGGTGGGCCTGCGGATCACCGACGAGGACCGCGAGGTCGCCGACGCGCTGCTGAAGGCGGCTGGGCAGGTGCTGTGGTTCGACGATGAGTCGAAGATCGACGCCGTCACGGCCGTATCGGGTTCGGGCCCGGCCTATGTGTTCTACCTCGTCGAAGCGTTGGCTGCGGCCGCGCAGAAGCAGGGTCTCGACGCCGAGCAGGCGATGATCCTCGCCCGGGCCACGGTCACCGGGGCAGGGGCGCTGATGGATGCCGATCCGACCCCGGCTGCCACGCTGCGCGAGAACGTCACCTCGCCCAAGGGCACGACCTATGCCGCGCTGCAGGTGCTGATGGGGCCGACGGGGTTCGCCCCGCTGCTCGACCAGGCAGTTGACGCGGCTCGTCGTCGCTCGGAAGAGCTCGGGCGAGCCTGATGGCCGAGATCAGCTACGCGGATTTTGAGAAGGTCGACATCCGGACCGGCACGATCGTCGAAGTGCGCCCGTTCCCGGAGGCGCGGAAGCCGGCCTACATCCTGTTGATCGACTTCGGCCCCGAGATCGGGATCAAGAAGAGTTCGGCGCAGATCACGGTGCACTACTCGCCCGAGACGCTGGTCGGACGGCAGGTGATGGCGGTGGTCAACTTCCCGCCGCGCCAGATCGGGCCGGTGCGCAGCGAAGTGCTGACGCTCGGCTTCGAGGACGCCGACGGCGCCATCGTCCTTGCAGCCACAGAACGCGGCGTGCCGAATGGCCGGAAGCTGATGTAGCCGCGAGCAGCGGCGCATTCCAAGACTGCCCGCTCGGGAGTATTCTCAGCTGTTCTGCCAAAAGCGGAGGAGTTGGCTATGGCACTCTATCTGACGCGCTTCAGCTATACTGCAGAGACCTGGGCTAGGCTGATCCAGAAACCCGAAGATCGTCGGGAAGCGGCCCGGAGATACATCGAGTCGGTGGGCGGCAAGCTGCATGGCTTCTGGTACGCCTTCGGCTCGCATGACGGCTACAACCTGTGGGAGGCGCCCGACAATGTGGCCATGGCTTCAGTCGCGGTAGCCATCGGTGGCGGCGGTGGAGTCTCCGCGTTCGAGACCACCCCACTGCTCAGCGTAGAGGAAACGCTGCAGGCCCTCAACGGCGCCAAGGCTGTCGGCTATCGGCCTCCGGGCGCCTAGCGCTACGCTGGCAATCGGCTACAGCTCGTCGGTAAGCTTCAGCCGATCCAGCAGGCCCCGATCTTCCGGCTCGACCATCCCGACGAAGAACTGAAGCACGGTTCGCTTGCCCTCCGGGGGCAGGGCGGCGATGGCTGCTTCGATGCGGCTGGTCTGGGTGGCCGAGAGGACGTCGAACAGTTCGCGGCCCTTGGCGGTGGCGTAGAGCAGGCGCTGCCGGCGGTCGGTGTCGCCGGTCTTCTGCTCGATATAGCCGTTGTCCACCAACTGGCGGAGCACGCGCGCGAGACTCTGCTTGGTGATCTTCAGGATATCGAGCAGGTCGGCGACGGGCATGCCCGGCCTGAGATTCACGAAATAGAGCACGCGGTGATGCGCCCGGCCGAAGCCCTGGCGTTCAAGCAGCGCGTCGGCATCGCTGACGAAGTCCCGATAAGCGAAGAAGAACAAGCCCATGACGTCGAGCGGCATAGGCGCGTCGCTGCCTGCTGCCAAATTTATGTCAGCCTTGTTGACATTTATTTTGCCCGATGCCATCATCCCCTCATCGAGAAAACCAATGTTGCCTTATCCCAACTCCGTTCCGGTTTGCCAAGGGCACGCCGCTGGGGCAGGATCACGACAACAAACAAACGCAGTTGGTCGCTGCAGAAGAATGAGTGGGAGAGACTAAGATGGCAATTCCAATGGACCAGCGTGATGGCTGGATCTGGTTCGACGGCAAACTCGTTGAATGGAAGGACGCCAAGATTCACGTGCTGACGCACGGGCTGCACTATGCGAGCAGCGTCTTCGAGGGTGAGCGCGCCTATGGCGGCGAGATCTTCAAGGGACGCCAGCATACCGAGCGCCTGATTCAGTCGGGCAAGACGCTCGACTTCACGATTCCCTATTCCGCCGACGAGATCGACGCCGCCAAGGCGCTGGTGCTCGAGAAGAACGGCCTCGTCGACGCCTACGTCCGGCCGGTCGCCTGGCGCGGCTCGGAAGAGCTGTCGGTTCCCGGCCGCAACAACAAGGTGCACCTCGCCATCGCGGCCTGGGTATGGCCGAGCTACTTCTCGGTCGAGGAAAAGCTCAAGGGCATCCGCCTCGAGTGGAGCCGCTGGAAGCGCCCGAGCCCCGAGACCATCCCGTCCTCGGCCAAGGCCGCCGGCCTCTACATGATCTGCACCCTGTCGAAGGATGCGGCCATGGCCAATGGATATGCCGACGCGCTGATGCTGGACTATCGCGGCTATGTCGCCGAGGCGACCGGCGCGAACGTGTTCTTCATCAAGGGCGACCAGATCGTGACGCCGAAGCCGGATTGTTTCCTCAACGGCATCACCCGGCAGACGCTGATCGAACTCGCCAAGCAGAACGGCTACACCGTCACCGAGCGGCACATGAAGCCGGAAGAACTGGCTGATTTCGACGAGTGCTTCCTCACCGGCACCGCCGCCGAAGTGACCCCGGTGTCCGAGGTCGGCGAGTATAAGTTCAAGCCGGGCAAGGGCTGCACGACGCTGATCAACGCCTACACCGAGGCAGTGACGCCGAAGAAGGTTGCGGCCGAATAAGCCTGAGCCGACGAATTACCGAGTTGCCGAACCCCGCCCGCTGTGGCGGGGTTCGCGTTTGTGGAGGAACCCAATGACCAGACCGTCCCTGCGCGAGCGGCTCAAGGACCGCACGCCGCTCATCGCGACCTTCTCGATCATCCCGTCGGTCGAGGTGGTCGAACTGATCGGGCTGGCCGGGTTCGACGCGGTGATCCTCGATATCGAGCATGGTGCGCATGGCAGCGAAGCGCTGGGGCCACTGATCCTCGCTGCGAAGGCGCGGGGGATCTATCCCCTGGTGCGGGTGAGAAGCAGCGATCCGACAGGAATTGCGGCAGCACTCGACGCGGGGGCGGCCGGAGTAATCGTGCCGCAGATCGGTTCCATCACCGAGGCCGAGCAAGCGGTGCGGGCGGCGCGCTTTGCGCCCGATGGCAACCGTGGCGCCAACCCTTTCGTTCGCGGCGCCGACTATTCGGGTCGGCTCGAGTGGTTCGCCGAAGCGAACCGCGACGTGGCCGTGCTCCTGATGATTGAGGGGAAGGGCGGTCTCGCCGACCTCGACCAGATCGCGGCGCTAGCGCATCTCGATGGCATCTTCATCGGGCCGATGGACCTGTCGCACGCGTTTGGCGTGCCGGGCGAAGTTACCCATCCGGAGGTGGTTGCAGCGATCCGGACCGTGATTGCGGAATGCAGGCGCAGGGGAATCGCAGCCGGCATTTTTGCCGGCACGCCCGAGGCCGCGAAGCGCTGGTTCGGCGAAGGCGTCGGTTTCGCTGGGGTCGGCGTCGATACGGGCCACCTGCTGGCAGCCCTGCGCGGTGTGGCGGCAGCGACGCGGAACTAGCCGAGCTTGGCCTTCGCGCGCCGGTGGTGCAGGTCACGCAGGCGGGTGCTGAGGCTCGGCTCCGGGCCTTCGACCGGCAGGTTCGGCGCAATCGCATTGATCGGCAGTCCGGCGACTGGGGAGGCAGCCGCGCCGATCTCGGCTCGCCACTGGCCGAGTTGCTCGGAGGAACCAGCGTAGACGATACGGCCGAGGCCGACCCAGGCGTGGGCGGCGGCGCACATCGGGCAGTGCTCGCCGGAGGTGTAGACCGTGGCCTTCGCCCGCTCCCCCGCCGTCATATTGGCGGCGGCCCACCTAGCGATGTCGATCTCGGGGTGCCGGGTCGCGTCGCCGGTCGATTCCCAGTTGTGGTCCTCGAACAGCACGCGGCCGTCGGCTGCAACAAGCACCGAGCCGAAGGGATCGTTGTCGGTCGCAAGCGCGGCCTCGGCGAGATCGACGGCGCGGACGAGGTGCTTCAGGTCGGTGGCGCTGATCACTTGTCTTTCCCCCAGTCGCGGCCATCGGGATAGACGGCTGGCCCCTTGAGCTCGAGCTTGTTGCCCCAGGGATCGAGCACATAGAACGAGTTGCCCATGCCGCGCGCGCCGCCGTGGAAGGCTTCGCGGTCGATCGGCACGTTGTGCTTCACCAGGTGGGCGCGCATCTCGTTCTCGTCGAACGGGCTCAATGCGATGCAAACGTGGTCCACGTTGCGGCCGCCCTTGACCGGAGGAATCGCAGACGCGGCGCCGGGATTGGTGATGTCCCACAGGACGATCAGCGCCGCCCCACACCAGACCTGCTCCATTCCGAGCGTCGGATAGGAATAGCCGGGCTGGCAGCCGAGGACATCGGCATACCATCTGGTCGCCTTGGCGAGATCGTCGACGATGAAGACGATGTGGTCGATGCCGACCGGGGAGAAGGGTGGGCGGCTGTCGGTCACGGTGTCTTCCATTTGTCTCGGGCTAGGTCGTCTTCCGCCTTGGCCTCCACCCAGCGATCGCCGGCCGGCGTTGCCTCCTTCTTCCAGAAGGGGGCATCGGTCTTCAGGTAATCCATCAGGAACGAGGCGCCATCGAAGGCGGCCTGGCGGTGCGGCGCGAGGGCCATGACCTGGACGATCGGCTCGCCGGCGGCGAGGGCGCCGTAGCGGTGGATGACGCTCGCCTTGATGAGGCCGAAACGGGTCACGGCCTCGGCGATTGCCTTGCCAATCTGGGCTTCGGCCAGTTCGGGGTAGCTTTCGAGCGTCAGTGTCGAAACCGGGTCGTCGGGCCGGGAGCGCACGAGGCCGGTGAAGGTCACCGCAGCGCCGGCGCCCGCGCTCGCGGCGAGGAACGCATTGGTCTCGGCGCCGGGGTCGAAGGGCGCCTCCTGCAGGCGGACCGACATTGTTCAGCCGCCAGTCATGGGCGGGAAGAGGGCGATGACCTTGGCACCGCCGATCGGGGTCGTGTGCGAGACGATCTCGGTATCGAGCGCGGCCTTGATCAGTTGCGGCTTTTGCATTGCGAGGTCAGCGGCTTCGTCGCGATCCCTCAGCCATTGAATCAGGTCGCCCACGGTGACGACCTCGGAAGGCAGCTCGACGTCTTCCTCGCCACGGTTCAGGCGTTCGCGCAGCCAGGCGAAGTACTTGATCTTCATATTTCGGGTCCGGCGAGGTGCGGCCAGGTGGAGCGCAGGTATTCCCAGCCGGTCCAGACGGTCAGGGCGGCGGCGATCCACAGGGCGACGTGGGCGATGAAGGCGAGGCCCAGCAGCATGGGCGCGGCCATGATCAGGGCGAGCGCGACGAGTTGCGCGGTGGTCTTCCACTTGGCGAGGAAAGTGACCGGCACTTCGATCGAGCGGTTGCCGAGATATTCGCGCAGGCCCGAGACGAAGATTTCACGCACAAGGATGGCGATGGCCGGGATCAGGTCCCAGCCGGAGAAATCGCGCGTCCAGGCGAAGGTGACGAGCAGGGCGCCGACCAGCAGCTTGTCGGCGATGGGGTCGAGCATGCGGCCGAGCGCGGAATTGAGGTTCATCCGGCGGGCCAGGAAGCCGTCGAGCCAATCGGTGATGGCGGCGGCGATGTAGAGCAGCAGGGCCAGCCAGCGCAGCCACTCCCAGCCGCTGACGACAAAGAGGCAGATCACTGGGATCGCGAGGATGCGCCCGATGGTCAGCTGGTTGGGCAGGCTCAGCAATTGAGGCGGGATTTGCATGCCGGGAGAAGACGCTATCGGCATGGCGCGGTCAAGGCAGGGGAGCCGGGCGCTGGTGGCAGGGTTTAGGGAGGCTGAACGCCGGCGGTACGGTGATCCTCCCCTGCCCAGCGGGGGAGGATCGCGGAGTGATCGTGCTTACGCCACCAACTGCCCCGTAACGCGGCGGCGTTCTTCTACCGACTCGGCCAGCTTTTCGAGCGCTGCCACCGTGGTTTCCCAGTCGATGCAGCCGTCGGTGATCGACTGGCCGTAGACGAGGTCCTTGCCCGGCACCAGATCCTGGCGGCCGGCGACGAGGTTCGATTCGACCATGACCCCGATGATGCGCTTGTCGCCGGCGGCGAGCTGCGTGCCGACATCGGCCAGCACGAGCGGCTGGTTCTCGGGCTTCTTGGACGAGTTGGCGTGGCTGGCGTCGATCATGATCGCAGCGCGGATGCCGGCCTTCTCGGACTCGGCTGCTGCCGCGGCGACACTGTCGGCGTCGAAGTTGGTCGACTTTCCGCCGCGCAGGATGATGTGGCAGTCGTCATTGCCGGTAGTCGCCGCGATGGCCGATTGCCCCGACTTGGTGACGGCGAGGAAATGGTGCGGCTGGCTCGCCGACTTCACCGCGTCGAGGGCGATGCGGACATTGCCGTCGGTGCCGTTCTTGAAGCCGACCGGGCAGCTGAGGCCCGAGGCGAGCTCGCGGTGGACCTGGCTCTCGGTGGTGCGCGCGCCGATGGCGCCCCAGGAGACGAGGTCCGCGAAATACTGCGGCGTCGTCATGTCGAGGAATTCGGATCCGGCGGGCAGGCCGAGATCGTTGATCTCGAGCAGCAGCGAGCGGGCGAGACGCAGGCCGTTGTCGATGTCGAAGCTGCCGTCGAGATTGGGATCGTTGATGAGGCCCTTCCAGCCGACAGTGGTGCGGGGCTTCTCGAAATAGACGCGCATCACGATCTCGAGGCTGCCAGCGAGGCGCTCACGGACCGGCGCGAGACGGCGCGCATATTCGAGTGCGGCCTTGGGGTCGTGGATGGAGCAGGGGCCAACCACCACCGCGAGGCGGTCATCGTGGCCGTGGAGGATGTTGTGCAGCGCGTGACGGGCGCTGATCACGGTGCGGGTCGCCGCTTCGGAACGCGGGAACTCGCTGATCACTTCCCCCGGTGTTCGGAGTTCGCGAAGTTCCTTGATGCGCAGGTCGTCGGTGGATTTGGGCATTTGTCGTCGGCTCCTCGGGGATCTGTTGAGCGCTGGCGACAAAAAAGCCGCCAGAAGCTGGCGGCTGTCGGGTACTATTTGTTTGATGTCTTAAGTCAAACGCGCCCCTTCGGCTGCCAGCGGCTTCCGGTGGTAAAATACCAATACGAATAGGCGGCGCGAAGGTTCATGGGGTGGGTATGTAGCCCAGGCCGGGGCGTTTGTCACGGGGCTGCGCTCATCCGTTCGTCGAATGCCGGGGTCAGTCGATGGCCGCGTCCTTGCCGGCGGCGGTCTTCAGGGCCTCGAGCACCCGCATCGTCGTCCGGACCTCCGGCTCGGATACATCCTTGAAGATCTCGAGGCGCAGCGACTGGATGTCCTCGTTGACCTCGGCCACGACCTCGCGGCCACGCGGTGTGAGCGAGATCGAGTTGGCGCGACGGTCGTTGGGATCGGGCTCGCGGGTGACGAGGCCGGAGGCCTGTAATTCGTCGATCAGGCGGACGAGCGACGCGCCTTCGATGCCGATGGCTTCGGCCAGCGCGTTCTGGCGCACGTTCTCGCCCAGCCGGTCGATCCAGATCAGCGGCGCCGATGCAGCCTCGGATACGCCGTGGCGCGCGGCGGCTTCACGCGCCATCTTGCGCCACAGCCGGCCACACAGCAGCAGGTCGCGCGTCATGTCGCGCAGCAGGTAGGCGAGACCGCTCGTTGGCATCAGTCGTTACCCTACTTATCCTTCAGTGTGCCGCTTGCCGTCGCGTTGCGGCGACGCAAACCATCACTCCCTCGAACAACCACAAATAGACGGGGTTGAGCAACACCGCGCTTGGCATGCCTGCGGTGGGGATGGACAGGCCGAAGTGGTTGACCTCGAACGAGTCTGGCCGCAAAAGCCCGGGCGATGAGGGACAAGACGAAAAAGTACGACAATCGCGCGGCGCTGCCATTGGTGGCGCCGTTCGTCATCGCTTATGCGGCGCTGTTCCTCTATCCGGCGGTGCAGATGCTGGTGATGAGCTTCACCAGCGGCCAGTTGATCGCGCCGGGCGAGTTCGTCGGTTTCGACAACTACCTGAAGCTCTTCCGCGATTGGCGCTTCGGCAACTCGGTGCGCAACACGGCCTATTTCGTCGCCATGACGGTCGTGCCGGGCACACTGCTCGGCCTCGGCTTCGCCATGCTGGTGGTGCGGCTCAAGGGCGTATGGCAGGCGCTGGTGCTGGCGGCGTTCTTCCTGCCCTATATCCTGCCGGTGACGACCATCACCTCGATCGGAACCTGGTTCGCCTATGGGCCGGGCCAGCTGGTCCTGCCGGATCGCGTGCTGGGCATGCCAGCCTGGGTGCTGCCGATGGCGGCGCTGATGACGATCTGGTGGACCGTCGGGTTCAACGTGCTGCTGTTCATGGCGGGGCTAAGGAACATTCCGGCTGAGCTCTACGAGGCATCGAAGCTCGATGGAGCAGGGCGCTGGGTGCAGTTCCGCGAGATCACCTGGCCGCTGATTTGGCCCGTAACGGCGCTGGTACTGACGGTGCAACTGATCACCCAGATCAAGGTGTTCGACCAGGTTTATCTGCTGGTGCAGGGCGGGCGGGTCGATGCGACGATGGTGCTGGTGCAGTACATCTACACGCTGGCGTTCCAGCGCAACCAGGGCGGTTATGCCGCGACCGTGGCGGTGGCGCTGTTCCTCATCGTCGCCGTTCTGTCGGTGCTGCAGTTCCAGCTACTGAGGGCGCGGCGATGATCCGGCGGCTCAACCTTGCCGGGATGCTGATCGCGCTGGTGACGCTGGTGGCCAGCATTGCCTGGGCCTATCCGCTGATCTGGTCGATCCAGACGACGGTGTTGCCGCGCGGGGCGGGTAGCGGGCCGCTCGACGGACTGGCGATCTACGCCGATGCCCTGTTCAACACGCCGATCGGGCTTTGGTACCTCAACTCGCTGGTCACCTCCGGCGCGGTCACGGCCATCGTCATCGCGATTAGCGCGGCGGCCGGCTATGCCATCTCGCAGCTCGAGTTCCAGGGGCGGAAGGTGCTCTGGTACGTGATCCTCGCGAGCTTCATGATCCCGGTGCAGGCGCTGATCGTGAACCACTTCCTGCTGATGAACAGCTGGAAGCTGATCAACACGTGGGCCGGCGTGATCCTGCCGCAGCTGATCGCGCCGGTGGCGGTGATCGTCTACAAGCAGTTCTTCGACAGCGTGCCGAAGGAACTCAGCGAGGCGGCCCGGGTGGATGGCGCGAGCCACGCGCGGGTGCTGTGGAGCATCTACCTGCCGGCCAACTGGGGGGTAACGGCCGCGCTCGCCATCATCGTGTTCATCGGCGCCTGGAACGCATTCCTCTGGCCGTTCCTCGTAGTGACGAAGGAGCCGTTGATGAACATCACTGTCGCGATCGGGCAGGTGGAGCAATACATGGGGGTTGGCGGGCTGGCGGCGGCGCTGCTCGCGGGGCTCCCCGTGGCGGTCGTCTACCTGGTGTTCCAGCGCAAGGTGACCGAAGCGATCATGCTGTCCTCGGGTATCAAGGGCTGAAGTGGGCCACAGCCAAGCTGAACTGCCCCTGAACGATTGGCTAACGAGAACTTAATTCAGGTTAAACCAGCTTGCGCTGTACGCATAGCTCGCGTGCGAAATACACGACTGGTCGGGTCGGGTTGGCGGGCTTATATCAGCGTCACCAAACAGAAGGGGACAACAAAATGAACATCCGTCAGAAACTCTCGCAGATCGCCGCCTACAACCGCACCGTCCGTGAGCTCTCGCAGCTGAGCAACGTCCAGCTCCGCGACCTCGGCATCACCCGCGAAGACATCAAGTCGGTCGCGCGTACTGCGGCTAACTAAGCAGCACGATCTCAGCGATGAGAAGAACGAAGGCGCCCCTCGGGCGCCTTTTGTTTTTTGGCGCGTTTGACTAGAGCTCTTTCTCTCCTACTCACCGCCGTCATTCCGGCGAAGGCCGGAATCCATCACGAGATCCCTCCACCTCCACAGCGAGTTGTGAGACCTCATGATGGACCCCGGCCTCCGCCGGGGGTGACTTCGTGTGCATGGCACTACCCATCCCACCCACCGGCTGTCATCCCTGCGAAGGCAGGGATCCAACTCACCGCCCGCGCCAGCTTCGACGTGGATCCCAGCCTGCGCTGGGATGACACCGAGTGTGGGGGGCAGGTTTCATCTCACCCACCGCCGTCATTCCGGCGAAGGCCGAATCCATCACGAGATCCCTCAACTTCCAAAGCGAGAAGAGACACCTCATGATGGACCCCGGCCTTCGCCGGGGTGACATCGCGAGCGTCCGAGAGAATCTTATCCCCCCACCTCCACCACGCCCGTATCCTTTCCCCGTCCTCGCACTGGGCGGCGTTCGCGACGAACGAACGGTGCGGGGATATCGGGAGCCATGGCAGTCGTGTCATGGCGGGTCTGTGGGGACCGACAACCAACCACCCATCCAGGCTCCGACACGGTAACGTGGACGAGAGGGGAGATGGGGGCATGCTCCTTGGATCCCCCAGATCTGACTCCACCCCGATCAGACCGGCGCGGCGACGGCCGTTTCATCTGCGGACTACCCGCGTGGCCTGAAACCGCGCCGGTCACCGCTCTGCTCTTTGACATCCTCCGGGGCCAGCGGCCGCCGGATGCATCCGCTCGCAACAACACCGGTGTGCTTGGTAGCCAAGCGTCCAGTGCTATCGGCGATAAGCAGCCGATCAGCTGCCGTTGAAATGGTCGTAGATCTGCTGCGCGAGCGCAGTCGAGAGCCCAGGCACTGCCTCGAGATCGGCGAGAGCCGCGCGGCTGACGGCTTTGGCTGAGCCGAAGCGTTGCAGCAGGGCGCGCTTGCGGGTGGGGCCGATACCTTCGATTTCGTCGAGCGGGTTCGTGATGGCCGCCTTCTGCCGCTTGGCGCGGTGGGTACCGATGGCGAAGCGGTGGGCTTCGTCGCGCAGGCGCTGCACGTAGTAGAGCACCGGGTCGCGGTGCGGCAGCATGAAGGACTCGCGGCCTTCCATGTGGAATTTCTCGCGACCGGCGTCGCGCTCCTCGCCCTTGGCGATGCCGATGAAGATGACCTCCTTCGGGAGGTTCAGTTCGGCGATCACCTCGCGCACCGCGTTGAGCTGGCCGGCGCCGCCGTCGATGAAGACGACATCGGGCCAATCCGGCATGCCCGTGTTCTCGTCCTCGGCTTCGACCGGGCTCTCGTTGGCCAGCCGGGTGAAGCGGCGCGTCAGCACCTCGCGCATCATGCCGAAGTCGTCGCCCGGCGTGATGTCGGTCGAGCGGATGTTGAAGGTGCGGTAGTACTTCTTCGACAGCCCGTCCTCGCCGGCGACGATCATGGCGCCGACGGCATTGGTGCCCGAGATGTGGGAGTTGTCGTAGACCTCGATGCGGCGGGGCGGTTCGTCGAGCCCGAACAGGGTGGCGACACCTTCGAGCAGGGTCTTCTGGGTCGCGCCTTCGGCGAGCTGGCGGCCGAGGGCCTCGCGGGCATTGTTGAGGGCGTGCTGGACGAGGTCCTTTTTCTCGCCGCGCTGGGGCACGAGAATGGTGACCTTGTGCCCAGCCTTGGCCGAAAGGGCCTCTTCCATCAGCTTGTGCTCGCTCAACTCGTGCGAGATGAGCACCTGACGCGGCGGCGCCCGGTCCTCGTAGAACTGGCCCATGAAGGCTTCGAGCACTTCGGCATCGGAGAGCGAGGCATCGGCACGCGGACGGTAGGCGTGGTTGCCCCAGTTCTGGAAGGCGCGGAAGAAGAAGACCTGCACGCAGAACTGGCCGGCCTCGTGGCTGATGGCGAAGACATCGGCCTCCTCGACGGTCTTGGCGGCAACATCGCCCTGCGACTGGACGAGGGCGAGGGCACTCAGGCGATCGCGGAGTAGTGCAGCACGTTCGAAATCGAGATTCTCGGCCGCGGCGTTCATATCGCTGGCGAGATGATCCTGCACAGACTTGGACTTGCCCGAGAGGAACTGCCGGGCTTCGCCAACCAGCACATTGTAGTCCTCGATCGAGATCTCGCCGGTGCAGGGGGCTGAGCAGCGCTTGATCTGGTGCAGCATGCAGGGCCGGGTGCGGGCCTTGTAGAAGCTGTCCGAACAGGTCCGCAGCAGGAAGGCGCGCTGCAGGGCAGTGATGGTGCGCTTGACCGCGAGGGCGGAAGCGAAGGGGCCGAAATAGTGGCCTTGGGTGCGGCGCGAGCCCCGGTGCTTCCTGAGTTCGGCCGCTTCGTGCTCGGTGGCGATGAGGATGTAGGGGAAGCTCTTGTCGTCGCGCAGCAGCACGTTGAAGCGCGGCTTCAGGCGCTTGATGAGGTTGGCCTCGAGCAGCAGCGCCTCGGCTTCGGTCTCGGTGCGGACGAACTCCATGTTGCGCGTGGCTTCGATCATCCGGCGGATGCGGATGTCGAGGCCTTCGGGGCGGGTGTAGTTGGTGACGCGCGCCTTGAGGTTGCGCGCCTTGCCGACATAGACGACCTCGCCGGCCTCGTCGAACATGCGATAGACGCCCGGCGCGCTGGGCAGGGTCTTCACAAAGCCGCGGATGATGTCGGCGCCGTGCAGCGGGGTATCGCTCATGTGCGCCTCGGGGTCGGCCCGCGCCGCGCCGGCCATTCGATGTGCTCTCCGCCGTCGAGTGTGATCATCTGCCCGGTCATTGTCGGCAGCGACAGGACGGCGAGGACGCCATCGGCAATGCCCTCTGCATCGGCGGAGGTGCCGAGCGGCAGCTCGGTGAGGCGTCGGGCATGCGCTTCGGGCGTCACGTGCGGTGGCGGCATGGTGGGGCCGGGGGCGATGGCGTTGACGCGGATGCGCGGGGCCAGCGACTGGGCCAGGGTCCGGGTCATGGTCCAGAGGGCCGACTTCGACAGCGTGTAGCTGAAATAGGCCGGGGACAGGTCGAGGACGCGCTCGTCGATGATGTTGACGATGTTTCCGGCAGCGCCCTCTGGGAGTTGCGCGGCAAAGTCGCGGGCAAGGAAGGCCGGCGCCTCGACGTGCACCGCGAAATGCGCGTCCCACAGGGCTTCATCGAGATCGGTGACCGCGTCGCGCTCGAAGATCGAAGCGTTGTTGACGAGGAGCGTCAGCGGGCCGAACGCGGCGGCCGCAGCCGCGATGAGGCCGGCGCGCTGGGTGCGATCCGCCAGGTCGGCACCGACGGCAGCAGCGGCGCCACCATCGGCGCGGATGGCGGCGACGACCGCCTCGGCCTTCGCGGCGGAACTGCGATAGTGAACGATCACGGCCCAGCCGGCTTGGGCGAGGGCGCGCGCAATCGCGGCACCGACGCGGTCGGCTGCGCCGGTGACGAGGGCGACCGGGCGGATGTCGGCCGGCTGATGTGAGGATGCGGATATCATGAGTCGAGCGGGAATGTAGGGGTTTGGCGCGTCGGCTTCAATCGAGGCGATCCGGTAGGGAGGATCAGGTGCTTCAACGGCGTTGCAAGGTCAATTTGGGTCAGTACTGCTGCCAGGATCGGTAGGGCAAGTGAACGGTAGTTGAGTGCCGAATGAACGTCGAACAACGGCGAGAACGATCTACCGACTCTCTTTGTGTCAGCCTATGCTCATTTTGCGAGTTGGGGGCCTACCCGGCTTCCAGTTGCTGGATATGAGGAGCGTCCAATGGAAGCAATTGTCGCTATTCTGGTGCAACTTGTAGGCGGCGGTGTTGGCGGAAACGGCATCGCGGCAATCCTGAAGCAGGTCAGTCTCGGTCCGGTGGGCAACAGCATCGTCGGAGCGATCGGCGGGTGGGCCGGCACGTGGCTGGCCAGCCAGATTCCCGGGCTGTCCGGGCTGGTCGGAAGTGCCACGGCGGCGGCCGGGGCAGGCGGGCTGGATATTGGTGCGCTTGCCGGGCAGGGGCTTACTGGCCTCGTCGGCGGCGGCGTGCTGACGGCAATCGCCGGTGCGATCAAGAATGCCACTATGAAGAGCAGCAGCTAAGCAGCATAAGGCGCATGGTCTGCCCCGGACCGGCGGTCCGGGGCATTTGTTTGTTTGGCAGAGGACTTCCATGAGTGAGCCTGGCGTCGGCCAGTCCCGTCGGCGGGCCGACAATGTTGCAGTCGGCATCGGCCTTGCGGTGCTGGCGATCGTGATCTTTGGCGTGCAGGATGCCGTTTCCAAATCCCTGGTGCAGACGCATTCGCCGTTCCAGCTCGCGATGGTGCGGTTCTGGGCCTTTGCCGCGTTCTCGCTCTGGCTGGTGAGCCGGCAGGGGCCGCTGCGAGAAGCGTTCCGCTCGCGCTACCCGCTGCTGCAGGTGTTTCGCGGCGTGCTGCTGGTGGTCGACATCTGGACCTTTGCGCTGGCGCTCAAGACCGTGCCGCTGGCCGAGCTGCAGGCGGTGGTGCTGGTCTATCCGCTGCTGGCGACGCTGATGGCGATTCCGATCCTCGGCGAGCGAGTCGGCGTGTTCCGCCTGCTCGCGGTGGCGGTCGGTTTCTGCGGCGCGCTGGTGATCGTGCGGCCGGGTGGGCTTCCGATCGACGGCGGCGTGCTGTTCGCGCTGGTTTCGGCGGCCACCTACGCGCTCTATATCGCGCTGACCCGCAAGGTATCGGCGACGGACAGCTCGGCGACCAGCATGGTGTATGCGGGCGTCGTCGGTCTGGTGCTGACTTCGGCAGTGGGCATCTTCTTCTGGCAGCCGTTCGAGGGCGTCGCGTTGTGGCAGATGCTGTTCATGACGGTGAGCTCGACGGCGGCGCACGGGTTGATGATCGTGGCGCTGTCGCGGGCACCGGCGAGCACGCTGCAGCCCTTCAACTACCTCGGCCTGCCGTGGGGCATTTTCCTCAGCTACCAGTTCTTCGGGCATCTCATCGATCCGATCGCGCTGGTCGGCGGAGCGGTGATCGTCGGCGCGGGCCTCGTGGTGATGGCGCGCGAGCGGCATCTCAGCCGGGCAGGGCGGAACACAGCGCCCTCGGATGCAGAGGAAGAGACGCCGCCGCACTAGGCAAAGTCTTGAATCACGGCTGGGTCGGGGACATCTGAAGGACGATGGGCGATGGGGCCCGAAACTCGAGGATCGGTTGATGATCGTTGTGCTGGAAGTGCTGGTGGCGTTGGGGTTGATCGGACTGCTGGTCAGCTACTTCTTCCGCGGCCGGCGGGAAGCGGAACGGCAGGACATCATCGACCGCCGGGTCGAAGCCTACATGCAGACGATCAGGCGCGAGGGTGGCAACGGCGAGCTCGCCAAGATGGGCGATCTCGAACTGCGGGACCTGCTGCTGTCGGGCGCGCGGAACCTGCGCATCCAGGCGGAACGGCGCTGGTATATCCTGCTGGGCGGTGGTGCCGCGGCGTTGCTCGCGGCCATTGCCATCGGCACGCAGGACGGAACGCGCGGGTTCGGCATCGTGCTGCTGGTCGCGACAGTGGCGCTCTACGGCCTCAACGAGTTCCTCGGCCGGCGGATGAAGGAGCCGCTGGTGTCGCGTGGAATCGATGTGGAGCGGCTGCGAGTCGAGTAGCGGCGCCGGTCAGAGCCGGCGCATCTTGCCGATCATGAAGACAAGGGCGCCCGAGATGATCAGGGCGAAGGGCGCTATGACGAGGATCGACAGGATGACCTCGTTGATGTGGACGTCGAAGTACTTCTTGAACTCGCCCAGACCAAGTCGTTCGATGAAGTACATGCCGATCCCGAGGCTGCACAACGTGGCGGCAAGCTTCACATAGGGCTTGGAGTTGTTGGCAGGCGTCACCGGTGTCACCGTCGCAGATCAGGGATGCTGACTAGATAGTCGCCCGGCCGACGCCGGGCAACCCGGATCAGTCACTGAAGCAGAGCGATGTGTTCTTTCCGCCCCAGCAAACCTGGCTGCGATAGCGGGGGTAGATCGGGCGGAAGCCGTAGCGCGGACGCTCGATGAAGAAATAGTCGTCATCGTAGTCGTCGTAATACTCGTCATCGTCGTAGCGATCGGCGCTGAGGTAGTTGGCGTTCACCCAGCCGTCGGCGCCGGGCTTCTGCACCATGCACCAGGTGCCCCGGCAGTACTCGACTTCCACCCGCTGGCCCGCGCGGAGCACGTCGACCACAGGGTAGCCGGTACCGGCGCCCGAGCGCACGTTGACGGTCGAGGACGCATAGGCGCTGGCCGCCATGGCAGCAGTGGTGCCGATGCCGAGCGCCAGCAGCGCGCCGGCGAGGCCGAGAGCGAGACGGTGAGCGGGCATGATCGTGGTCCTTTCAGGAGAATAGGCAGTGCCCCCAGAACGTCGAAACGGTGCGCCGGGTTTCCTGAATGCAAAATGAACGACGGCCTCCCGCCGGGTGCCGGGAGGCCGTCGCAACTGGCTCAGATCGGTGAGATCAGAACTGGGTGCCGAGGCAGAACTGCGAGTTCTTGCCGTCGACGCAGAACGAGGTGCCGAAGCCCGGCTTGACCGGATAGCCCGGCTTCACGGGGTAGTAGTCGTCCTCGTAGTAGTCGAAGTCGATGACGTTCGAGCGGACCCAGCCATCGGGGCCTTTGAGCTTGAGCTTGTACCAGTTCTTCCACTGCCCGATGACCTGGACTTCCTGGCCCTTCTTCACCCAGTTGACCGGGGTAGCATCCTTGTGGTGGTCGTCGAGGACCTTCACGGTCTTGTCGACATAGGCCCAGGTGGCGGCCATGGAGGCGCCGGCGGTGGCGAGAACGACTGCGGTCGCAAGGGCGACAGTCTTGAGCGAGCGAAGCATCTGGAGGAGTCCTTGTTTGGGTCGGTTGGCATTGCTGCCGATGACATGGACGATATGGAGAGGCGGCTGAACGCAGGCTGAACCGGGCCTTTAACAGAAAGTCGGTTTCGGGTCCGGGCGCCGACTGCGCAGGGCGCAAAATACGAACGCCCCCGGACCTGCCGGGGGCGTCGATGATGGGAGCGGTTGGAGATCAGTAGCCGCCGCTGAGGCAGAACGAGGCGCTCTTGCCTTCGACGCAGAACGAGCCGCCGTAGCCGTAGCCAAAGTCGCCGGCCGGGAACGGGAACGGGCCGGGGCCGGGGACATCCTCGAAGTAGAGGTTGTCGGCATGCGTCCAGCCGTCCTGGCCGGGGATCGAGATCTTGTAGTAGCTCTTGTACTTGTCGATGATCTTGACCTTCTGGCCTTCCTCGATCGCGTTGACCTGCGTGGCGCCCTTGCTCGGCTTGCTCCAGATCTTGGCGTCATTGTCTGCCCAGGCATAGGTGGCAGCCATGGACGAGCCGGCGGTGGCGATGACAACGGCGGTGGCGATAGCAACGGTCTTCAGTGTGGTGGCGAACATCTTCTATTCCTTCCTCGGTTTGGCATCACTGCCTTGACCGTGAAACTAGAAGGATGTGCCTGAACCGAAGCTGAAACGGTCGTTTAGGTAGAATGATTTCGCGCCGTCGGCGAAATCTGTTCATCTTTGTGGCGGAAATTACTGCTCGCAGAACGGGTCGCTATCGTCCCAGTCGCCATCCCTGTCGGGGCCGCAGAAGCCGAGCGGATCGAGCGGATTGAAGCCCAGGAAGCGGTGCGGCGTCACCTCGAGCTTGGCGCCGGAACCGACGAGATAGGAGCCGCGCACCCAGCCGACCGGCTCGCCGTCCTTGCCGAGAAACAGGCACCAGCCTGAATCGCGCGTGCAGCGCTGCAGCCGCACCTGGGCGCCCTTCTTGAGAATGGCGATCCTGTCGTAGCCGACCCCCGGCCCGGAACGGACAGGAATATCGGCGGAGGCGCGTGCCGTGCCGGCGGATGCGGCCCCGGCAGAAACCGGCGCGAGCGCGGCGAGAGACAGTGCGGCGGCAGCGAGGGCGATACGAAGACGCATTTCTAGTCTCCCTTGGTTTCGGTGGCGGCCGGCGAAAGGGGGCGCGGCGGCCAGGGGCGTGCTTCATGTTAGCCCATGCGGGCGGTTGTCAACTACTCCATCGTGACACGAGTGGAGCGGGGCGGGCATCGATGCCCGCACCGGAGCGCTAGAGCCGGACAGCGCCGTGATCGCCAACGGGCGGCTTGGCGCCGGTCGCGGCAGCGGTGAGCATGACCGCATAGGCGACGAGCTTGTTCGGGCCTTCCCAGATTTCGGCATTGTCGGGGCGCAGCGTCACCAGGCGGATGCGCGGATCCTCGGGGCCATCCCACCAGGCCTTGGCGAAGGGCGTCCAGAGTTCCTCGATCCTGGCACGGTCGTTGGACACATCGGCCTCGCCGGCGATGACGACGTAGTCGGATGAGCCGGGATCGGCGAAGGACACCGAGACGCGGGGGAAGCGTTCGATCTGCTCGGCGAGCGTTATTCCCGGAGCGTCGCCGGTGGCGTCGGCTAGGGTAGTGCCGCCGTCGATGCCGATCAGGAAGTGGATGGCGTGCTCGTCGCGATCAACCGTGGCGGTCAGCGGGCGGACGCGCTGCTGGGTGCCATCCCAGGTGTTGAAGAGGCCGACGCGGATCTTTTCGGCCAGCTTCCACGCCTTGTCGGTGAGTTCGTCGGGGCTGAGGCCCTTCTCTTCGTTCGCCATGATGAAGCTCCTTGTTTGCAGTGAGGGGCAAACGAGAGAGCGGGGGCATGGTTGCGCTCAGTAGCGGATGGGGCGACGGCGTTTGATCGCGGCGATGCGGTCCGCGTCGGCTTCGGCGCTGAGGTAGATGCCGCGCTCGAGGATTTCGAGCGTGTATTCGCGATAGGTGAGGCCCATGGCCTCGGCGCGGCGGGCGCGCATTACGGCGATATCGTAGGGCACGTCCTTCCAGACGCGATCCTCGGCGGCCTTCCATTCGAAGTAGTTGCCGATGCCGTCGCTGCCCCAGGGGCGGGGATCGTCGTCGAGGGGCGGGCCGCCATTGGTACCGGCGGCCGCTGCGGCGGGGGCCGGGGTGGCGACCGGGGGGTAGGGGGCTTCGTCGTCTTCGTCTTGCCTGCGCATGATGGCATGATTGGGCAAGACGGGAAGAAGTTCAACGCAGCCGGGTTGATGGCTGCCATCCGCCCGGTTGATGGCTCAGGCCCGGGTTTCGGCGCCGGTGATGGTGCCGAACAGGCGCTCGAGGAAGGTTTCCTCGCGGGCCGCGGCGCCGCCCTTCTTGAGCTCGACGAGCAGTGCGCTGGTGGCATCGAGGCGCTGGCAGGCGAGGGTGGCGACGTGGAGGGCGGCGATGGGGCTCTGCTCGAGCCAATCGAGCCCGTCCTCGATATGGCGGACCTCGACCGGGGTGAGCGCGGTGACGGTGGCCGAGTGATCGGAGCCGAGCAGCACGCTCATTTCGCCGACGAGGGTGCCGGGCTCGGAAATGCGGGCGATCTCGACGCCGTCGCGCTCGACCTTGAGCTGGCCGGAGGCGAGGACGAAGAGCTCGCCGCGCGCCTCGCCGGTCTCGATCAGCGTCTCGCCGCGCTCGAGACGCAGCGTTGGATAGGAGATGGTGAGCGCCAAGAGATTGGCCATTTCAGTGGGTCCCCCCGGATCCGCGCGGGCCGTCCCGCGGGGGAAGCATAGCGCGGGGCGGGGGACGGTTGAAGGTGGAACGTGGGCGGGGATCAGCCTATTCGGCGCTTGGTGCTGTGGCACTGGCCGGGGCGGGTCTCGATACGGACCGTGACCCGGATGGTGACCGAGAAGGTCTCGTACTTGCCGGGCAGCCCGGCGCCGGGCAGGTCCACGATGGTGATCTCCATTTCGGTGGGCTCCACCTTCACCGGCTTGCTGCCCACGATCGGCAGGCAGACGCAATCGCCCTGGTCGTCGCCGGGACCCGTGCAGGTGGAAACGAGCCAGGTGAGCGTGCTGGAGCCGTCCGTCGCGATGATGCGCGGGTTGCGCTTGCGCCGCGCCTGTTCCTCGGCGCGCTTGCGGATCAGATCGAGCACGAAGTTCTTGTTCGCCCTCGGGATGAGGTGGCCCTTCAGTTGCTCGAGGATTTCCGTGGTGATGATCTTGCCCGGATTGTTGTGATCCGGGTCCTGGCCCTCGGCGGCAATGATGCTGCCGTTGTCCCATTCAAAAATATAGCTGATGAGTTGGCACGCCTCCCCGCAGCACATATCAGTTCCTCCTTTCCCGTACGAAGTTTATCGACGGCGGATGACAGTCAAGTGCAGATGGTTATTTACGTCTGGCGATGAGATGGAGTCAATTACTCGCGAAACAGCGAAGTAATGTGCGGATTGGTACCGTGCAGCGAATTCGCTTGTTTCGCATGGTGAGGGTCATCCGATGACGGCGCTTTGGTCGGCGGGGACCTCTGGAGATCTCCCGGAGGAAGACCCGTCCGGCCGAGGGGGCGCGGGCGTGACGCGGCGACCGGCGGACTGGAATCCGTCGGGGGGCAGGGTAGTCAGGCGGTGCCGGCCCGGCTTGGCCTCGAGCGGTAGTCCGCGATGGTAGTGGCAAGGCGCTCGCCTCGCCGGCACGACCGGGATTTTGGACCAATGACGTGTGAGGCGGGGCATCTGAGCCATTCGAGCGTGGCTCTCATGGCCTTCCGTCGCTCGAAAAGCTCCACCAGAGCTTTTCGCCGGCTGCGCCGTCGCTCGGAAGTGCCGCATCGCGAGGACGGTGGGTGGCCTTGCAACCGGGAATTCACCCGCCTCGCCGCCTCTTCCGGCCACTCCAAGGGAAGCGGCCTTCGCCCCTGGGAGGCGCCCTTTGCAGCCTCCCCCGCGTAGCCAGCGGCTTGACCGGCGAACCGGCCCCTCCCGACGCGCTTTGAACCTGGGCCGAAACGACTTCCCGCCCCCAGCCATCCCCCACGAACCGTTCGTCTCGACTCCGCCCGAGTGCGAGGGGACGGGATGAGGATAGGGGCG